>MGYS01000059.1:14615-33868 GCA_001802565.1 Gammaproteobacteria bacterium RIFCSPLOWO2_02_FULL_57_10
CTTTCTCGATGGACTTGGACACCATGCCATGCTCGATCGCCTCGCCGCGCTCCATCCCCAGAGCCTGCATGAAATTCTTCACGCGCTCAGATGCAAAGATGCGCATGAGATTGTCTTCCAGCGACAGATAGAAGCGCGAGAATCCCGGATCACCTTGACGACCGGAACGACCGCGCAGTTGATTGTCGATGCGGCGCGACTCATGACGCTCCGTACCAATGATGTGCAGACCACCAGCATCGAGCACTTGTTGATGACGCTCGCGCCAGCGCGCACGGACTTCCTCAATCTGCTCAGGTGTCGGATTCTCCAGCGCCGCAATCTCGTGCTCGGCATTGCCACCCAGCACGATGTCCGTACCACGGCCGGCCATGTTGGTGGCGATGGTGACCACACCAGGGCGACCAGCCTGCGCGATGATGTAGGCTTCCTTCTGGTGAAACTTGGCGTTCAGCACTTCGTGCTCGATCTTCTCTTTCTTCAAGAAGGCAGAAAGCGTCTCCGAGGTATCAATTGATGCCGTACCTACCAGCACCGGAGCTCCCTTGCCGCTGATTTCCTTGATATCGCGCACGATCGCCTCGAACTTCTCTTCCATGGAAAGGAAGATCAGATCGTTCTTGTCGATACGGATCATGGGCTTGTTGGACGGAATCACGACAACATCCAGACCATAGATCTGCTTGAACTCGAATGCCTCTGTGTCCGCTGTGCCCGTCATGCCGGCAAGCTTGCGATACAGACGGAAATAGTTCTGGAAAGTCGTGGAAGCCAGCGTCTGGCTCTCGCTCTGGATGGCCAACCCCTCCTTCGCTTCGATCGCCTGATGCAGACCTTCCGACAAGCGGCGTCCCTCCATCGTGCGCCCGGTATGCTCGTCGATCAACACGATCTTCTTGCTCTGAACGATGTATTCCACATCCTTGTGATACAAGTAATGTGCCTTGAGCGCGGAGTGAATGTGATGCAACAGTCCGAGATTCGTCGCCGCGTAGAGATTCTCCCCTTCATTCAAAAGCTTCTTCTGGATCAGCAGATCTTCAATGAACTCGTGACCAGCCTCTGTCAGCTCAACCTGACGCGCCTTCTCGTCGATAATGAAGTGACCTGACTCCACATACTCGTTATCGCGATCCATGCCGAAACCGGTTTTCTCGGGCTTCGGTGCCCCCCTCTCCAATCTCGGGATCAAGGCGTTGATGGCAAGGTACTGCTTGGAGCTGTCTTCCGCTGCACCGGAGATGATCAGGGGGGTACGCGCCTCGTCAATCAGAATGGAGTCCACCTCGTCCACGATCGCGAAGTTGAGCGTCTTCTGCAGCTTGTCTTCGAGACGGAACGCCATGTTGTCACGCAGATAGTCGAAGCCGAACTCGTTGTTCGTACCGTAGGAAATCGATGCCTCGTAAGCCTCCTTCTTCTGCTCCTGAGTCTGGCCGGCCACGATGATGCCGACGCTCAGGCCAAGAAATTCATAGAGCGGTCGCATCCAGTTGGCATCTCGAGCTGCCAGATAGTCGTTTACCGTCACGATGTGCACGCCCAACCCGGTCAATCCATTCAGATAGGCAGGCAGCGTCGCCACAAGAGTCTTGCCCTCGCCCGTCTTCATCTCGGCGATATTGCCTTCGTGCAGCACCATGCCGCCGATCAGCTGAACATCGAAGTGACGCATCCCCATCGTGCGCTTGCTCGCTTCGCGAACCACCGCGAAGGCTTCGGGCAGCAGTTGATCGAGCGTCTCGCCCTTGTCGAAACGCTGCTTGAACTCGACGGTCTTGGCCTTGAGCTCCGCGTTGGACAAAGCCGCCATTGCATCCTCAAGTGCATTGATCTTGTTTACATTTTTCTGCAGTCGCTTCAGTTGTCTGGAATTGCTGCTGCCGAATATCGCTTTTAAGAATTTGAAATCCATGATCGTGTTTAGCTCGTCTCTATTGCTGGATATCACCAGCTTCGGGTGTCGTGATGTGTGTGTCTTGTTTGTCTGACCGGGTCATGAAGTTCTCCGCCAACCCTGTCGAGGCAGCAGGAGATTCAAATGGTACGGAAGGGGGATTAGCGCGCCGTGCGATGGATGTAGCTGGCGGGGTCAACGACCCGACCATTCTTGTAGACCTCAAAATGGACGTGTGGGCCTGTGGAGCGCCCGGTACTGCCCACCAGGGCGATGGTCTGCCCTTTCATGATGACTTCGCCCACGTCAACCAGCAGCGACTCGGCATGCCCGTAACGGGTGACATAACCATTGCCGTGATTCACATCGATCGCCAGACCATAGCCCTGACGCTCGCCCGCACTGGTCACCACGCCGGCGGCAACCGACACGATATCGGCACCCGCTTCGCCAGTGGCGAAATCAATGCCGTAATGAGAGGCGATGCGACCTGTGAAGGGATCGGTACGACGACCAAACGGGGAGGAAATCCAGCCCTGTTTGACGGGACGGCCAGCGAGGAAGACATCCGACTCGAACTGTCGTTCGGCCATCAGACCTTCAAGAATTTCCAGCTGCTGGGCACGATCAGCGATCTGCTCTTCCAGCTCCACGATGGCTTGCAGGAACTCCGGTGGCGCATAGGCGACGGAATCTTCCATCAACGGACCACCGACTGGCGGAGCCTGACTGAAATCGAACTCACCGGAGTCCAGATCGGCAACGGTCGTGATGCGTTCGCCAAGGGCCTCAAGCCGCAACAGGCGCGCCTGCAAGGTGGCGAGGCGCAGAGTCAACGCTTCAAGATGTTCTGATGATTCCTGTTTGAGCTGGGCAAGCGTGTCAGCCTGAGACTCGATTTCATCGGTCAAGCCCAGGGCACTTTCGAGGGAGTATTCGCGGGAGTCGTGCGATACGGCAACCTGATAGCCAAGATAGCCGAGCGCCACCGGGGCGCCAAGAATGCATATGGAAAGGAGACCTTTCAGCCATCCTTTCAGGACGATAGTTCGGGTGTGACCGTGGCGCTGGTCAACAAGTATGACTTTCATGCTCAGGGTGTTCTCAAAATACGTGATCAGAACACCTGAGCATGCACGGGCAGCCGCAAGTCAAACCCCCTGAAAATCAACAGGTTAAAATGGTCTGACGGCAAAGAATGCGGAACTATGCTGCCAATACGGGTTTCATGTAGGAAATAGGTACGTGCGTATCACTATCGAAACTTACAATTTCCCAGGCGTCTTTGTTTACTTCCAGCGACCTTAATAATGCATTATTCAAGGCGTGTCCAGATTTATATCCCTTGAACTCGCCTATGAGGCTGTAGCCACTCATGTACAGGTCGCCGATCGCATCCAGGATCTTGTGCTTCACGAACTCGTCTTCGTAACGCAGACCATCCTCGTTGAGCACTTTGTAGTCGCCGACGGCAATCGCGTTGTCCATGCTCGCGCCGAGAGCGAGATTGCGATTGCGCAGCTCTTCGAACTCGTGCATGAAACCGAAGGTACGGGCGCGACTGACTTCCTTCACGAAGGACATGCTGGAAAAATCGACCGTCGCAGTCTTGGTGTACTTGCGATATACGGGATGGTCGTACAACAGGGTATAGCTGACCTTGAAGCCATCGAAGGGCTCAAGGCTGACAGACTTGTCACCATCCTCGACCCGCAGTGGCTTCTTGATCCGGATGAATTTCTTCAGTGCCGATTGCTCCTCGATACCTGCTGACTGAATCAGGAACACGAACGGACCGGCGCTGCCGTCCATGATAGGCACCTCGGGAGCGCTGACATCGATATAAGCGTTGTCGATACCCAGACCGCACATCGCCGACATCAGGTGTTCAATGGTGGAAATCCTGACGTCACCCTTGATCAGGGTAGTCGACAGGGTGGTGTCTCCCACATAGGAGGCTTTGGCCGGAATCTGCACCATCGGATCGAGATCCGTACGAGTGAAGATGATGCCGGTGTTGATCGGTGCAGGACGCAGGGTCAGGTAGACTTTCTCACCGTTATGCAGTCCCACGCCAGTGGCTCTGATAACGTTCTTCAAGGTTCTTTGATTAAGCATAGATTGTCTTTTCCCGGTTAGATGTGGCGCCTGCATGTCCGCCAGTTTCAGCGCAGGCCGGATGATAGCAAAGATCAAACAATAACCCAACAACTCGATCGGACTTACCCCGGCAAATCCCGCTGATTTCAAGCCTGGCGGAGCACTGCGTCACATCTCCGCCATGCCGGGTATTGCAGGATTTCATTCGCGATTGCACGACGTGAAATCCGTTTTCCTTTCACAATCTCGCACTACCGATTCAATCCGCCTGACGACGCAGGAACGCAGGAATGTCGAGGTAGTCCATGTCTGTATCAGAACCCACCGCGCGCGCCAGACCCGACTGGGGCATGGTGTGTGCGGACGCAGTGCGAGTACGCATCGCTGCAGGTCTGTCCAGTTGGCGATAGTCAGGAGTTGCCACTTTCGCAGGCATCTCGACAACTTTCGCTGGTGTCGCCGCAACCGCAACTCGTGAACCCAGACCAGTGGCAACAACTGTCACACGAATCTCGTCACCCATGTCCGGATCGATGACCGTGCCCACGACGACCGTCGCATCATCGGAAGCGAACTCTTCGATTGTGTCGCCCACTTCAGTGAACTCACCCAGTGACAGATTCTCACCCGCCGTGATGTTGACCAGAATGCCGCGTGCACCGTGCAGATTGACATCTTCCAGCAACGGACTGCGAATCGCAGACTCGGCTGCCTCTCTGGCACGACCTTCACCTCTGGCGTAACCGGTGCCCATCATCGCCATGCCCATTTCGGACATCACGGTGCGCACGTCGGCAAAGTCCACGTTGATCATCCCTGGACGCATGATCAGATCTGCGATGCCCTTGACGGCGCCAAGAAGCACATCATTGGCAGCCTTGAATGCATCAAGCAGTGATGCTGATTTGCCGAGCACTTCCAGCAGCTTCTCGTTGGGGATCGTGATCAGCGAGTCCACGTGCTGAGACAGAGCGCGAATGCCTTCTTCCGCAACCAGTGCACGCTTCTTGCCTTCGAACGGGAATGGTTTGGTGACAACTGCCACGGTGAGAATGCCGAGCTCTCTCGCGACTTCTGCAAAGATTGGCGCTGCACCCGTACCCGTGCCGCCCCCCATACCTGCAGTGATGAACACCATATCGGCACCGGAAAGAATCTCGGCAATCTCGTCACGATCTTCCAGAGCCGCCTGACGACCGACCTCGGGGTTGGCGCCTGCACCAAGCCCCTTGGTGACGCAACTGCCCATCTGCAGCAGGGTCTTGGCACGCACATTGTTGAGCGCCTGTGCATCCGTGTTGGCACAGATGAACTCGACTCCTTCAATATGATTGGCAATCATGTGACGCACCGCGTTTCCGCCGCCGCCGCCCACACCAATCACCTTGATCACTGCGTTCTGCGGAATACTATCGACTAATTCAAACATACGGCCTCCGGTTATTATCAATTTTAAAATTCTTTCTGCGGTTTATGACTGAAAATCCAAAATATCTATTTAAAACTTTTCACTTGAAAAATGACGCTCACAAATTCTTCTTTATCCATGCCATGAAACGATCGATCAACCCAGCTGCATTCGACTCCTTGACTGGCGCCTGGAAATCCTTGTCCTGCTGCTGCTTCAACCCATACAGCAACAATCCGACCCCTGTTGAATAAATGGGATTGCGCACAATGTCGGCCAACCCTTTGACGTTCTGCGGTGAGCCTATGCGCACCGGGGCATGGAAAATCTCTTCTGCCAACTCGACTACGCCTTCCATCTTGCTGGTGCCGCCGGTCAGGACGATACCTGCGGCCAACATGTTCTCGTAGCCACTGCGCTGCAGCTCCGCACGAATCAGCGTGAACAATTCGTCATAACGTGGCTCGACCACCTCCGCCAATGCCTGGCGGGAAAGTTCGCGAGGTGGCCGGTCGCCCACACTGGGCACCTTGATCGTCTCACCGGCGCTGGCCAGCTGTGTGAGCGCACACGCGTACTTGATCTTGATCTCGTCGGCATTCTCGGTAGGGGTCCGCAGCGCCATGGCGATGTCATTGGTCACCTGGTCGCCAGCGATCGGTATCACACCCGTGTGGCGAATCGCCCCCTCGGTGAAGACTGCGATGTCCGAGGTGCCGCCGCCGATGTCCACGAGGCAGACACCCAGCTCCTTCTCGTCTTCGGTCAGCACGGCGTAACTGGATGCAAGCTGTTCCAGAATGATTTCTTCCGTCACCAGACCGCAGCGCTTGATGCACTTCTCGATATTCTGCACGGCATTGATCGCACAGGTGACAAGATGCACCTTGGCTTCAAGGCGAACACCGGACATGCCAAGTGGCTCCTTGACCCCTTCCTGCGCATCGATGATGTATTCCTGAGGCAGTATATGCAGCACTTTCTGATCCGCCGGTATCGCCACTGCCTGTGCAGCATCGATCACTCTTTCGATATCGGCGCGAGTGACCTCGCCATCACGAATCGCCACGATGCCGTGAGAGTTCATGCTGCGAATGTGACTGCCAGCGATCCCCGCGTAAACGGAGTGGATCTGACAACCCGCCATCAGTTCCGCCTCTTCGATCGCGCGCTGAATGGACTCGACGGTGGATTCGATATTGACCACAGTCCCCTTCTTCAGCCCGCGAGACCTGTGACTGCCTATGCCGACGATGTCCAGACTGCCGTCGGACTTTATGTCACCGACGATAGCCACTACTTTCGAGGTGCCAATATCCAGACCAACGATCAGATTACCGCGTGTTGTTTCGCTCATGATCTGCGTGCTCCCCCCGATGTTGAGCGCTGCGCTGCTGCGCGAGCGTTATTACTCTTCACTGTGCATGTCTTGACGCAATTCATTTGGATGCGACCCTGTCCGGCATATCTGCTTTGTTCCTGATTGAAATCCCACTGTTGTAGCGCAGATCGAACGCTTCTATCTCATCGATCTGTGCGTAGAAAAGTTTGTCGTAGAGTTTGACGAGGCGCTGCATTCTCTCCACAACATCATTGCGACCGATCGTGACCAGCACATCGTTGTCCATGCGCAGAGTCCAGCTGCCACGTTCGCTCAACTCAAGTTCTCGTACTCGCAACCCTGAGGAAAACAGCATCTGACTGAAACTCTGATACTGCTCCATCACTCGGTTCTGAGTACCCTCCGGCCCCCTCAACAGAGGAAGCGCCATATCTTCCTCAATGGTCTGAGGTTTGAAGATGACACCATGCTGGTTGAGCAGACTGTCGTCACCCCAACGCGCAATCGCGATCTCTTCAGTGATCGCAACCGATAGAGTGTCGGGCCAGACTCTCGTGATCACGGCCTGATCGATCCACGGATCCGCCTCCAGTTCAGCCTTGATCGCCTGCACGTCGAGGGCCAGGAAACCGGTGTCGATGTGTGCAGCCAGAACCGATCGCACATTGCGTTCATCCACTCGCAGCAGCGGATTCTCCATCAGAACCGTTTGTACTGGCTTGCTCATGTAGGCAGCCATTTTCTCAGCGTGTTGACTGAACAGCACAACGAGTGCAAGAGCCAACACCACAAGCAAAGTTCCTGTCCTGCTCTTCGACGGCTTCTTCTCCTGCGGTTTATTCTTCTCCACGAGCACGGCACCACGTGGGACGTCCCGTATACCGCCATGCGCGGAGAAAGAATTGTTGTTAACCGCCGTTTTCATTTCTTCAGTCTTTCCTTGTCGTCTTCTCATGCGAGTGCATGAAAATCAGTTTGCCTTCAATGTCGCCGCCAGCACTTCCAGCAGCAGTTGTGGAAAACTCAATCCACGTGCCTTTGCCGCCATGGGCACCAGACTGTGATCAGTCATTCCGGGCACGGTATTCACCTCCAGCAGCCAGAAACTGCCCTGCGCGTCCCGCATCACATCCACTCTTCCCCAGCCCGAGCACCCGAGCGCATCGAAGGCGCGACGACACAGCTCTGCGAGCTCACTTGTCTCGTCCGCACTCAGCGGAGCCGGGCACAGATACACCGTGTCATTGGCGATGTATTTGGCGTCGTAGTCATAGAACTCATGAGTTGTGCGCAACTCGATCGCCGGCAACACATCTCCGGCCAGCATGGAGACAGAAAATTCCGAGCCCTTGATGTATTGCTCTGCCATGACTTCTGAATCATAGGTGCTCGCTTTTTTCCAGGCCGACTGCAATGACTGCGCGTCACTGACGATCGACATTCCGATACTGGAACCTTCACGCACGGGCTTGACCACGGCGGCCTTCAGCTCCGCCATGATGGCACTCCAGTCGCTGTCAGCACTCAGCAGATGAAATGCAGGTGTGGAAAGTCCGAGACGCTGCCAGATCAACTTGGTTCTCACCTTGTCCATCGACAATGCCGACGCAAGTACTCCGCTGCCAGTGTAGGGAATGCCCATGAAATCGAGCAGGCCCTGCAGCTTTCCATCTTCTCCGCCACGGCCATGCAATACATTGAATACGCGATTGATCTTGTGCATCTGCAGCTGTCCAACGAGATCAGTTGCAGCATCGATGCCAACGGCATCAACACCTGACTCCAGCAGTGCAGCGAGCACTGCAGCGCCGCTCTTGAGTGACACTTCCCGCTCGGCGGAATTGCCTCCCATCACCACGGCGACGTGACCAAAATTCTTCACTGTTGTCATTGCAGTTTTCATGCTTCTACTCACACTCGTCTCTTACAGAACCAAACCCTGAGCAGCCAATTGCTTTGCGAGAAGGCCAACACTGCCCGCTCCCTGCGTTATCACGATGTCACCGTCACGCAGAATTCCTGTCAGCACCTTGCGAATGTCTTCATCGTCCTGAACAAACACAGGATCGATCTTGCCTCTGGCGCGAATACTGCGACACAGATTGCGAGAGTCGGCGCCAGGAATCACATCCTCTCCCGCGGAGTAGACATCCAGCATCAGAAGCACATCCACGTCCGATAGAACCTTGACGAAGTCCTCGTAAAGATCCTTGGTTCGCGTGTAGCGATGCGGTTGATAGATCATGACCAGACGCGAATCCGGCCAACCATCACGCAACGCAGCGATGGTGGCCGCCACTTCGCGAGGATGATGACCATAGTCGTCCAGAAGCATCGCGCTGCCGTTTTGCAGCGGGAACTGGCCTTGTATCTCGAAGCGACGACCGACACCCTGGAATTTGCTGAGGCCGGCACAGATGGCTTCGTCGCTGATGCCTTCGTCGCTGGCAATGGCGACTGCCGCAGTGGCATTGAGGGCATTGTGTTTGCCAGGAATACTCAAGTTCACTTTCAGCGTGCCGGTGCGCTCGGGACGAACTATCTCGAACTCCGTGAACTGCCGACTTTGCCGCAGATTGAGAATTCGGTAATCCGCCTTCTCGGAAAAACCATAGGTGAGTTTCGGGCGGGAGATCTGAGGCAGAATTTCCTCCACGACAGGATCATCGATGCACAACACGGCCAATCCATAGAATGGCAGGTTGTGCAGAAACTCGATGAAGGACTTCTTCAACTTGTTGAAGTCTCCTTCGTAGGTGCTCATGTGGTCCGCATCGATATTGGTGACTGCGGCCACCATCGGCTGAAGATGCAGGAATGATGCGTCGCTCTCATCAGCCTCGGCCACAAGGTAGCGACTCTCACCCAATCTGGCGTTCGCTCCCGCACTGTTGAGAAGGCCTCCGATCACGAAAGTCGGATCCAGGTTCGCTTCGGCGAAAATGGAAGCCACCAGGCTCGTTGTCGTTGTCTTGCCGTGCGTGCCTGCGATGGCGATGGCGTGCCGATAACGCATCAGTTCAGCGAGCATCTCCGCACGCGCGATGATTGGCTTGCCCAGTTCCCGCGCAGCCGCGAGCTCCGGGTTTGCTGGATTCACTGCACTGGAATACACCACGACATCTGCGGTCTCGATATTCCCGGCACGATGCCCGATGAATACTGTGGCGCCCAGCGCGACGAGACGCTCCGTCACGGACGAAGTCTTCAGATCGGACCCCGTGATGCGATACCCCTGATTCAGCAATACTTCAGCGATGCCGCACATGCCTGCGCCCCCAATCCCGACAAAGTGGATTGTCTTGATACGGCGCATCTCCGGAACGGAATGCAGTTTTCCTTGTGCTACATGATTTGTCATAAGTTCTCTAACCCTTGCAGGCCTCCATGCATTCGCGTGCAACCAGATCACACGCATCGGGACGCGCAAGTACTCTCGCAGACGCCGCCATGGCGGCCAGTGTTTCTCTATTGTCCTTGAACTCTTTCAAGCGCTTCGCCAGATCCTGCTCATGCAGATCGGCCTGCTGTATGAGCAGCGCCGCACCGGCATCGCTCAACCACTGTGCGTTGCGTGTCTGATGATCATCCACTGCGTGGGGAAACGGGATCAGCACCGATGGCACGCCTGCCGCTGCGATCTCGCTGACTGTCAGTGCACCCGCGCGGCAAATCACCAGATCCGCCCATCCATATGCAGATGCCATATCGGAAATAAAGGGGTCTACCCGGCACTTGTCGTGCAGTTCGATTCCAGCATCCGCGTAGGCCTTGCGTGTTTCTTCCAGATTGTTGCGACCCGACTGATGCCAGATCTCCGGCCTGTCCTGCTCTGGGAGTTCCCTGAGAGCTGCAGGGACTAGACGATTGATGGCGACCGCACCCAGACTGCCACCGAGTACCAGCACACGCAGAGCTGCTGCCGAGTCGCGCACTCGCCACTGCGGCTCCGCCAGAGCCACTATTTCGCTGCGTACTGGATTACCCGTGTGAATCACCTTGGTTCCAGAACGAAAGGTTCCCGGAAAGGCTTCCATTACGCGATCGGCGATGCGCGCCAGCATTCGATTACTGAAACCGGCGATGGCGTTCTGCTCGTGGATCAACAACTTTCTGCCAGACAACTTTGCAGCGACACCACCCGGACCCGTCACGTAACCGCCCATGCCGAGTACACAGCAGGGCTTGACGGCACGCAGCACTTTCAGAGACTGCATCACTGCGCCAACGATCATGAAAGGGGCCAGCAGGACACTCAAGATTCCCTTGCCACGCAGACCGCGTACGCGAATGAAGTGCAGCGGAATGTCAGTATCACGCAGCACTTCCACTTCCATGCCACGCTCTGTGCCGAGCCACTCTGTGCGATAACCTTTGCTCTGCAGATTGCGCGCGATGCTCAGCGCCGGGAAAATGTGCCCACCGGTACCTCCCGCCATGATCAGCACTGTTCCTGCATTACCAGTAGTCATCGGCGCGCCGGTGTTCATCGCTCACCCCGCTTGATGTTGCGCACTGCAGACGCGGCGTGTTCGAACTGGATACGGACCAACACGGCCACCATGAAGCAGCTGATGAGAAGACTGTTGCCACCGTAACTCAGAAACGGCAGCGTCAAACCCTTGGTCGGCAGAAGTCCGATGTTCACTCCGACGTTGATCAGGGTCTGACACGCAAACAGCAGCGCTATGCCATAGGCGACATATGCGGGGAACAGGTCACCGCTCTTCTCCACTCGCTTGCCAATCTGGAAGCCCTGAGCCACCAGTGTGATGAACAGCGCAAGAACCACCGACACACCCACCAGCCCGAACTCTTCAGCCACAATCGCCAACACGAAGTCCGTGTGCGCCTCGGGCAGGAAATAGAGCTTCTGAATGCTGTTACCCAAACCTTCTCCGAACCAGCCGCCGCGACCGAAGGCGATCAGCGCCTGAGTCAGCTGATAGCCTTCACCGTAGACATACTCAGCTGCCCACGGATTGAGGAAGGACGAGAATCGATCGATCACATAAGGTTTCATGATCGCCAGCGCGGCAACCGCAGCAAGACAGGTCGCCAGCACCAAGGCAAAACGGTGCAGCTTTGCTCCCGCCAGGAAGATCATGCTGAAAGTCGTGCCGATCAGAATCACCATCGCGCCGTGATCCGGTTCGAAATGCAGAAGCACAATCGCCGCGGCGAGAATCAGCATCGGTTTGATGAAGCCCACCCATGTCTCCGACACTTCAATACGACGTCGCTCCAGGTATGCAGCGAGATAGAAGACAATGAATACCTTGGCCATTTCCGATGGCTGAAGGTTATAGAAGCCCAGATCTATCCAGCGCGCACTGCCATTGACGACTTTGCCTATTCCAGGAACAAGCACCAACAGAAGCAACGCGAATGAGAGCATCAGCAGGAACCAGCTGACGGAGTACCAGAAACGCACTGGCACCATGAGTGTCACGAGCACGATGACGCCACTCAGCACGGTGAAGAAGAGTTGACGCTTGAAATAGAAGAACGGATCGCCGTACTGGCCGTTGGCAATTTCCACAGATGCAGACGTCATCATCAACAGCCCAATCGTCATCAACAACAGCATGACGACAAGCAGAACATTGACCTGTCCAGGTGCCTCGATGCGGCGCTGCAAAGTCCCCAGTGCAGTGATGGCAGACGTACTCATCGCAGCCCCTCCACCGCTTCAGTGAACACGCGACCGCGATGCGTGAAATCCGTGAACATGTCGAAACTGGCGCATGCGGGGGACAACAACACTGCGTCACCCGCAGTCGCTCTGGTCGCGGAAACAGCAACGGCTTCCGGCAGCGTGTCGGCGAAAATGGTTTCCGTGGCGCCTTTCAGAACTGCTGCGATCTTCTTCGCATCGCGACCTATCAGGATCGCGAGCTTGACGAATTTTTCCACGACAGGTCGCATGGGAGTGAAGTCCGCTTCCTTGTCGATGCCACCAGCGATCAGCACCACGCTCCCTTCCACAAGCTCACCCAGACTCTCGATGGCAACCATCGACGCGCCAACATTGGTGCCTTTTGAATCGTTGTAATAATCGACGCCACGCAGATTGCGCACCCACTGGCAGCGATGGGGCAGGCCAGGAAATTTCTTCAACGCTGCAATCATGCTGTTGCGGGAAAGTCCAATGGCGCTGCCAAGAGCCAGAGCCGCCAATGCATTGGAGAGATTATGCTTGCCTGCAATCTTCAGATCACTGGCGGCAACCAGCGTCTCATCACCGAACATGAGATAGTCCTGCCCGTCTTTTCTCACCAGCCCCCATGAATTGGTCTGTGGTGCGTCAAGACCGTAGCTGTGCGTAATCAGGTCATGTCCATCTGCGGGTTCACTGGCCAGATCATCGCGATTCACTATCGCGTGCCGGCAACCGCGGAAGATGCGCTGTTTGGCATCCTTGTATTCCTGCAACGTCGCATAGCGGTCCATGTGATCGTCGCTGACATTCAGAATCACGGCAGCCTCGGCACCGAGATGCCGTGTAGTCTCGAGTTGAAAGCTGGAGAGTTCGAGAATGTAGAGATCACGTGGCTCCTTGCGCAGCAGATCGAGCGCTGGTGCCGCTTCGGCGCCGTCGAGATTTCCGCCCACTGCGGCATTGACACCCTCTTCTCTTGCCATCGCACCAAGCAATGAAACAACAGTACTCTTGCCATTCGAACCGGTCACAGCCACGATCGGTGCGCCCGCCGCACGACTGAAAATATCGATGTCGCCCGTGATGCTGACACCGGCCTTGATCGCCGCCTGAATCTCCGGCGTCTGCAGGCTGATACCCGGACTGACGACAAGCTCGGCAGCGCCCACGAATGTCTCTTCTCGAAATCCACCCAGTTCAATCTTCACGTTGGGAAACTCCGCGCGAAAGTCCGCAAGACCAGGTGGTGTCAGGCGACTGTCAGTCACCGTGAACACTTCACCCAGCGAATGCAGATAGCGGGCACAGGACAATCCTGTCTTTCCCAGCCCTACTATGACTCGCGATTTTCTTTCCACTTTCGTCTTCATCCCGTATTCGTTCACTGACTCAACCAGCAAACTCGCTTGAATAATTTTCTGACTAACGCAGTTTCAGTGTGGCCAATCCAAACAACACCAGCATCACGGTGATGATCCAGAAGCGGACAATCACGCGTGGCTCCGGCCAGCCCTTCAATTCGAAATGGTGATGCAGCGGTGCCATGCGGAAGATGCGCTTGCCAGTCAACTTGAAGGAACCAACCTGGAGAATCACGGACACGGTCTCCATCACGAAGATACCGCCCATGATGAAGAGCACGATTTCGTGGCGGGCAATCACTGCGACGATGCCAAGAGCTGCACCCAATGCCAGAGCCCCCACGTCGCCCATGAAGACCTGAGCGGGGTACGTGTTGAACCAGAGGAAGCCCAATCCAGCGCCGACAAGGGTGCCGCAGAAGATCACCAACTCGCCCGCTCCGGCGACATAGGGAATTCGCAGGTACTCGGAGAATTCCACATGACCCGACAGGTAGGCGATGATGCCCAGCGCGCCACCTACCATGACGGTGGGCAGAATTGCGAGACCATCAAGACCATCCGTGAGGTTCACTGCATTGCTGCTGCCGACGATGACAAAATAGGTAATGATGACGTAGACAATGCCGACATTCAGAGACACATTCGCAAAGAATGGAATGATGTAGTGCGTCTCAGCAGGGCCCAGCGCGCTGTAATAGAGAAACACTGCAGCACCCAGCCCGATCACCGATTGCCAGAAGTACTTCCAGCGGGCGGCGAGGCCCTTCGGATTCTTCTCGAACACCTTGCGGTAATCATCCACCCAGCCGATCGCACCAAACAGAAGTGTCACGAGCAGCGTTGTCCATACATAGTGATTGCCGAGATCGGACCACAGCAGTGTGCTGAAGCCCATGCTCACCAGAATGAGTGCTCCCCCCATGGTTGGAGTGCCAGCCTTGCTGAAGTGGCTCTTGGGACCATCATCTCTGACCACCTGACCAATCTGCAGCATGTTGAGCTTGCGAATCATCCATGGTCCGATGATCAGCGAGATCATCAACGCTGTCAGAATCGCGAAGATTCCGCGCACGGTGATGTACTGCAGTACCGCGAATCCGCTGTCGATCTGTGTCAGATAGTTTGCAAGCCATACGAGCATTATCGGATCTCTCTCTGCGTGATTCCGTTCTTGTTTTCATGTGCAAGCAACTTTTGCACTACCTTGTCCATCGCCGCGCTGCGCGAGCCTTTGACCAGAGCCACGAACCCTTCCCCCAGCGTCGCCAGAGCCTTCACGACAAGCTGATTCTGTTCAACAAAGTGCTCTCCGCCATTACCGAAGGCTTCTGACGCCAATGCACTCAGCTTGCCCGTAGACCACAGCGAATCGATCCCCTGCGCACGGGCATATTCACCAAGTTCGCGATGGGCAGACTCGCTCTGCTCACCCAATTCACCCATGTCTCCCACAATAAGCACACGGGTGCCACGGTAGCCCGCCAGCACATCGATGGCAGCCCGGAATGACGATGGGCTCGCGTTGTAGCTATCGTCGATCAGCACCGAACCGGATGGTCCCTTCAGAATATTCAGTCGACCAGGGACCGGCTTGACCAGCGCGAATCCCTGCTTCACCTCCGCAAGAGTTGCACCGGCCTCCATGCTCGCGGCCGCGGCCGCCACCGCGTTGGCCACATTGTGCAATCCCGAAAGTCCAATCGTGACAGGCAACTCACCAAGAGGAGTACACAGCGTGAATGCGACACCAGCGCCACTGTCCAGCACGATATCCGCTGCTCGATAGTCCGCTTCGTTCGCTCCTGCTCCGACGCTGAACGTGACAACCCTCTTCCCGGCCGCCCTTGTTTTCCATGCCGGTAAGTTGCGGTCATCGGCATTGAGCACTGCCACACCATCTGCGCTCAGACCATCGATGATCTCGCCCTTTGTCGTCACGACACCCTGCAGATCGCCGAAGCCTTCGATGTGTGTGGCGGCGGCATTCGTGATCACGGCAACGTGTGGCATGGTCATGCGGACGGTGTAGGCAATCTCGCCAAGACCGCTGGCACCCAGTTCGATCACTGCGCGATCATGTGATGCATCGAGTTCCAGCAGAGTCAGGGGAACTCCGACGTGATTATTGAAATTGGCTTTTGTCACCAGCACCGAATGATTGACGCCGAGAATGCTTCCGGTGATTTCCTTGACCGTGGTCTTGCCCTGACTTCCCGTGATGGCCACGATTCTTGCAGTCGACTGCAGGCGATTCAGCCGCGCGATCTCGCCAAGCGCCTGCGTGGTATCGACAACACACAGAACCGGCCAATCTCCCGGAATCGGATCGTTCACGACAGCCGCGCAGGCACCCTTTGCAAACGCCTGCTGTGTGAAATCGTTGCCGTCGAAAGTCTCTCCCACCAGCGCAACATAGAGATCATTCGCACGCAGCGTCCGCGTGTCTGTAGAGACACGGGAAAAATGCGCATCCGGGCCGTAATGACGCCCCTTCACCGCACTTCGCACTGCTGACAATGACATGCTGCCAATCACCTGATTCACCTGTCCGCCTGGTCCAAGAGAGTTATTCTGTTCTGCAGAGCGATGCGCGCCTGACTCACATCGCTGAACGCCATCTTCTTGCCATTCACATCCTGATAGGTCTCGTGCCCTTTACCGGCGATGAGCACCACATCGCCTGGCTTGGCGCTGTTGATCGCCAACGTGATTGCCTTGGCACGATCTCTTTCCACCACAACGCGAGTCATGTCTTCAATGCCAAGCACGATCTGCTTGACGATATCGTCGGCACATTCGGTGCGCGGATTGTCATCTGTCACGATCAAATGACTGGCGTACTTCTCGGCCACCTCTGCCATCAACGGCCGCTTGCCCTGGTCTCGGTTTCCACCGCAACCAAAGACACACCAGATATTGCCGGTGAAGTGTTCTCGTAGCGCAAGCAAGGCACTGCGCAACGCGTCCGGGGTATGGGCATAGTCGACTACAGCAGTGATATCGGCGTTTTCGCCAACAATCTCCATGCGGCCGCTGACCGGCTGCAGACGGGACAGCTGCGCAAGAAGCTTGTCGAGACGGAAATCACTACGGCCAGACTCGGTGGCCAGCAAAGTGGTCAGAACCGCCAGGAGGTTGCTGAAGTTGAAACTGCCAAGCAATCCCCCGCTCAATTCTCCATCGCCGTAAGGCGTGCGAACGCGTGACTTATATCCACCACGATTGAATTCGACGCTCAATGCGTGCACATCGGCACGAGGACTGGTCGCGCTGAAGGTGTAACATTTCACTGTCGGCGCAACGCTGTTGAGTATGGAAGACGCGAACGGATCATCCGCATTCACAACCGCACTGCTCAGACCATCCATCATGAAGAGTCGGCGCTTGGTTTCGGCGTATGCCTCCATGCTGCCGTGATAATCCAGATGATCGCGAGTCAGGTTGGTGAACACGGCGACATCGAAGCGCACTCCATTGACGCGATGTTGATGCAAACCCTGCGAGGACACTTCCATCGCAACCGTGTCAGCTTCCTGCAGACGCATCTGCGCCAGTGCAGACTGGATGAAGACTGGATCGGGTGTTGTGTACGAGGACTCTTCCATATGGCCGTAGAACCCGTAACCCAGCGTGCCAATCACGCCGCATTTGCGATGCATGGACGTCAGCGCCTGCGCGATGAACTGCGTGCAACTTGTCTTGCCATTGGTACCAGTCACACCAATCATCGTCATGGCGGCACTGGGTTCATCGAAGAATCTGGCGGCGATCTCGCCAATTCGTGCAGAGAGATCATCAACCGCGAGTACCACGACGCCGCGCCGCACGGTCGCCCCTTGCCAGCGACCTCCTGCATGCGCCAGAACCGCGACAGCACCCTTGTCGATTGCGAAATCGATGTAATCCCGCGCATCGTGATTGCTGCCGAAACACGCGAGAAAGAGATCCCCGGACTGGACCTGTCTGCTATCCATCCGCACACCGCTAATCTGAACGGCAAACTCGCGCGGCAAATCCTGTGGAAGTTCCACAATGCCATCAAGCAACTGTTCAAGTGATGTTTTATACAAGATCTTTTCCGCTGTATTCATGCTGTCGCATCCGTTACAGAGCGCTCAGATTAAGGAGTTCGGCTTCGTTGATTCTGTCAGGCGGCACATTCAGAATTCGCATGGCACCTCCGGCAATCTTTGAAAAGATTGGCGCCGCTACCTGGCTGCCATAGTGCTCCCTGCCACTCAGCTCGTTCATCACCACAACCACTACTATTCTTGGGTCCGAGGCGGGTGCGTAGCCCACAAAAAAAGTGTTATACAAGTTACTGACATATCCAGCCGAACCCACCACGTGTGCAGTACCGGTTTTTCCGGCGACGCTATAGAACGGAATGTTGGCAGCAATGGCCCCACCGCCCCTCTCTTCATCCACCACCGTCTCCAGAGCGGACATGACCTGATGAGCAATTTCCTCACTGAACACGCGCTCCTGTGCGATGGAGTCCAGAGCATTGGCATCAAGTTTCAAGAGCGACACGGGCTTCTTGATTCCGCCACTGGCAATCGACACATACGCCTGCGCGAGCTGCAGCGCTGACACCGACAAGCCGTAGCCGTAGGAAAGGGTTGCGGTTTCGATGTCGCTCCAGCGTCTGTGGCTGGGCAACACACCCCCGCGCTCTCCGGGGAAACCACTGCCTGTGTCAGTGCCGAAACCAACGCGCGCCAGAACACCTCGCAGAGCCTCCGGTCCGATGGCGAGTGCAAGCTTGGTCGCCCCAACGTTGCTTGACTTGGTGATGACGCCTTGCACGGTCAACATGCCGTGGTTGATGTCGCGCGTTGTGGCATCGGTGACCCAGTCGCGCCCAACTCGCATGCGTCCCGGATTCGTGTCCACCAGCGTTTCAGCGGTAAACATGCCGGACTCGAGTGCTGCGGCAACCGTGAACGCCTTGGCGGTGGAACCAGGCTCGATGAGATCGGTCACTGCACGATTGCGCAGCGCACTGAAGTCAGTAATCGTGCTGCGATTATTGGGGTTGTAGGAGGGTTGATTCGCCATGGCCAACACTTCGCCAGTCTTCACATCCATGACAACGACAGAAGCGCCCTTCGCGTTACGCGCCAGGTATTCCGCTTTGAGTTCCTTGTAGGCAAGATTCTGAATGCGGAAGTCGAGACTCAATTCCACGTCCTTGCCTGGCTGCGCAGGCTGGATGGTATCGAGCTCACGAATCACTCTGCCGCGACGATCCTTCATGACCTGCTGTCTGCCTGGAACGCCTTGCAACCAGGTATCGTACGCAAGCTCAAGACCATCCTGACCAACGTCATCAACATTGGTGAAGCCCACAACGTGGGCCGCAATCTCGCCCTGTGGGTAGTAGCGCTGATACTCCTGGCGGGCATAAACCCCGGGAATGCGCAGAGCAAGCACACGATCCGCTTCGGCTGGCGGCATACGACGCTTCACGAAGAGGA
>MGYS01000059.1:33900-36260 GCA_001802565.1 Gammaproteobacteria bacterium RIFCSPLOWO2_02_FULL_57_10
ACCGGCGTGCTGACAGCCAGAGGCTCGCCATTGCGATCGGTTATGACTCCGCGATGAGCGGACAGGGGTTCGGTTCTGATCGTGCGCGCATCGCCCTGATCCTGCAGGAATTCCTTGTCAAGGATATGCAGCGATGTCAGCTTCCACAGCACAGCGAGCACACACAGCACCATGACGAAGAAAATCAGGTACAGGCGCCACGTCAGCGGCTTGTGTTGAGTTTCCATGTTACTCATATCGCACCATGACTATCTCGGAAAAATCCGGCACCACCATCTGCAATTCGTCAATCGCCTTGCGCTCGATACGACCTTCGAGACTGAAGGTGCTCTGCTCTATCAGCAACTGCCCCCACTGCACCTGCAGCTCGTTGCGCTCATTCTTGAGCTGCTGCAATTCATTGAGCAGGTAGCGATTCTTGAATGTTGTGTAGATAACCGAGACACCCGAGATCAGCAGAAGGGTCAAGAGAACCAGAACGAAAGTCATGCGCGCAGAAAACAGATCTGCCCAGACAAGCACGGACTGCTGCCCCCGGCGCGTTCCGGCGCTGTGTTGAACTCTTGCTGTTCTTGTTGTCTGTGCGCTCATACTTCCGGCATCTTCTTGTTGCTGATTTTCTTGTCGGGACCGCTGTTTTTTCTAGGCAATCTTTTCCGCTACACGCATGATGGCGCTGCGCGCTCGCGGATTGCCCGCAAGCTCTGCGTCGTCAGCCTTCACCGGCTTACCCACTTTCTTCATTCTCGGATTCAGATCGACGTACTGCACAGGAACGCCGACAGGATAATCATCGCCCTTCGCCTGCTCGCTGATGAATTGCTTCACTATGCGGTCTTCCAGTGAATGGAAGCTGATCACGGCAAGCCGCCCACCAACACACAGCACATCAAGCGCCTGCCGCAACACACTTTGCAGATCATCGAGCTCACTGTTGATGTGAATGCGGATCGCCTGAAATGCTCTGGTGGCCGGGTGCTTGTGTTTCTCCCAGGCAGGATTGGCATTCTTGATGAGTTCCGCGAGTTGCAGGGTACTGGTCAGAGGAGCAATCTTGCGCTGCTCAACTATTGCGCGAGCCATGCGCCTGGAAAAGCGCTCCTCGCCGTAGCGATAAATGACGTCGGCGATTTCCTGTTCCGGCGCGGAAGCCAGCCACTGTGCAGCACTCTGCCCTTCATTCGGATTCATGCGCATATCCAAAGGCCCATCATGAGTGAAGCTGAAACCGCGCTGCGCTTCGTCCAGTTGCGGAGAAGACACGCCGAGATCCAATAACACGCCATTCACCTTCCCTGTTCTTCTCAGATTCGCGACAAACTCGCCGAGCCGGGAGAAAGATCCCTGTACAATTTCGAAACGCTCATCTGCTCCAAACTCGGTGCGCGCTGCACGGATCGCCTCCGGATCCTTGTCTATCGCCAGCAGGCGACCTGTCTGTCGCAAGTGCTTCAGAATCAGGCGGGAGTGCCCTCCGCGTCCGAATGTCCCATCTACATAAAAGCCCGCTTCATCTGTCAGCAGTGCTGCGACGGCGGGCTCAAGCAAAACGGTTTCATGCACCGACTGGTCTGACATAAGGCTGCTCACCATCACGCTGGTTGATTGACGTTCACGCCTTACAGAGAGAGCGATTGCAGCTCTGCAGGCAATTCACCACCAGCAGTAGCCTGCGACAGCCAGAGCTCGGTCTGCTCCGCCCAGTTCTTCTCGCTCCACAACTCCAGCTTCTTGCCCTGACCTACCAGCGCCACATGCTTGTCCAGCTCAGCGTGATTGCGCAACACCTGGGAAAGCAGGATGCGACCACTGCCATCCAGCTCTAGGTCCGTCGCATAACCAATCATCATGCGCTGGAATTTCCGCGTATCCGCATTGAAGCTGGACAGCGCCTCGATCTTCTTCTGAATTTCTTCCCAGACATCTATCGGATACAGCAGAAGGCACTTCGCCATGGGGTCGATCGTCGCTACCAGACGTCCGCCAAACTGGCTCATCAAGTCGTCGCGATAGCGCGATGGCATGGCCATTCGCCCCTTCGGATCGAGATTGATTGTGTTGACGCCTCTGAACACCTGCGATTCCCCTGTTGCGCGCTGAGAAGAAGATGGAAAACGAACCCTTTAAATCCCACTTTTCTACAGAAATATCCACTTTTTTCCACTTGTCGACACTTTAGCACAGCAAAAGCAATCCGCAAGGGAAATTTGGTGTTTTTGGCAGGGGGTGAACGCAAAAATGCGTATATAAATCCGGAAGTTACGAGCGAAGGATAAAGCAGAGAAGTGTAAAAACAATGATATCAAATCACTAAAACGGATAGTTAAAGTGATTTGTTAAGAGATGCATGAAAGATTGGT
>MGYS01000060.1:0-5628 GCA_001802565.1 Gammaproteobacteria bacterium RIFCSPLOWO2_02_FULL_57_10
GAATATCGACTGGTGTACTACTGGAGCCAGCGCCACGCAGAGGGGTGGGGATAGGCAGAACCATTGAGCGCCATGGCAGAAAAATGCTCCTGCATTTTCTGCACTCCCGCCATCCGTGGCGGTCGGACTTCGCGATTGAGCCCTCCATGGATGGATTCACGTGGCGTGTTCTGACTACCCCCGCCCCTCTGCACGGCGCGACGTACGGAGTGACAACACAATCAGAATTTGGAGCTCAGAGCCCAGGTGTCGGAGCGCGCCCAAGCTTCGGTGTAGCGGGCATCGATCTCGGGGTCTGACTTGCCTTGGGCTTCCAGGGCCTGCTTGATGCCCAGCAGCGCCCAGCCGTTGTGTGGATGTTCGCGCAGATCTTCTTCGTACAGCGTGATGGCCTTGTCGTACTCACCCACCTCGATATAGGCAGCCCCCAGCCAGTGTTTGGCGGAGAATGGCAGCGGCTCCGGCTCGTCGTACATGATGTTGTTGTAGGCCGCTGTCGCCCTTTCGAAGGCATCGATGGCGCTGGGCATGTCGCCCGTACTCCAGGCGATCTCACCTTCCAGAATTCCTGCAACCACCGCCAGCAGATTGCCGCCATCGTGGAAGCGGAAATTATCCGTGGTGTCCTGGGACAACTGCTGCACCTTCGCGAGATAGTCGCGCGCCGTCATGGCATCACCCATTTTCAGCGCCGCGTAACCCTGCGCGAAATCCCACCAGCCGCCTTCCACATCGCTGTTGGTCGGCCGCTTGCTGACCGCAGCTACCTCATCGAAACGACCGAAGCGCACCAGCGTCAGCACGTGATTCGCCGAGTTGTCCATGAGCTTGTCGAAATCCTTGCCGGCCTGAATGGCGATGGCACCCTGCCCGTCCATGCTTGCGGCAAACAACAGCATCGCCAGATTGTGCATCGGGTAAATCGCAAAGCCCTCGCCGATCGCCGCCTTCTGATCGGAGTGGAATGCCATCAGATTGGCGCGGATGGAATCGTTCCAGCGCCCGATCTCGTTCCAGGTATGACTGGGCATGTGATTGATGTGGCTGGCACCGGGAATCGATGTACCGAGAAACTCCGCACACTCCTCCGCCAGACCGGGATTCGGTGTCGATTCGGTGGCATGGACATAAAGGTGACATGCACCAGGGTGCCGGATGTCTTTCTCAAGCACGCTGGTGAGTACGCTGTGCAGTCGTATCACGTTCGGATCACTCAGGTCACGTGTTCCACGACGCGGCTCGAGCAGGAAAAGCGAATCACCATAGAGCGTCACGATGTCGAGATCATCGGGATACTTGGCGGCGAGTTTTTCCATTTCGAGAGAATAGGCACGTTCCTGCTCCATGCGCAGGTCCGGATCGAAGTCCTGTACATAGCGGGCCTGCATCGCCATGATCAGATCTGCCTCCTTCTCGGAGGCTTTATCCAATCGCCTGAGCGCCTCGCGGATCGCAGCATAGGCACGTGGCGAATTCTCGGCAGGCATCGGGCCATTCAGATACGAGCCCCATGCCCATGCCTCGCCCCAGTAGCAGATCGCACAGTCCGGATCGCGACGCTGCGCTTCGCGGAACGAGCGCGCCGCATCGAGTGTGGTGAACGAGTACATCATCTGGAAGCCCTGATCAAAATAGGCCTGCGCCTCGGGGTTCGTGGACGATATCGGATAGCTGAAAGAACCGAGCGCCTTGTCGTAGATCGGGATCGGCGTGTTGAATGCTTCGGGGTCGGCGACGTCGGCGCCGTGTTCCTGAGCGAGAAGCGGTTGGGAGAGCGAGCAGGTGACGAGCGCGAGCAGAGCGAATGTCTTTTTCATTATCAAACCCATTGGTCAGTTTCAAGCCAACTCGCTACTCACAAGACGCTGTCAGCCATACAGTTTGGAAGGGATAAGGGAGCCTACGACATGGCACGTTTGCCTGTCCATAGACACCTGTGACAAAAAGTGTCAGAACCAGCACCTTCCCCCTGTGGGAGCGAGCCTGCTCGCGAAAATGTCGAAGCCACTTCGCGAGCAGGCTCGCTCCCACACGGTGGGCCTGTAGCCACAGCAGCGCTTTCCACCGCACCATTTGCCTGTGTACACTGAGTATCTGTCAACCAGGATACTTTCCAACATGCTCAACGCCGCCAACAACGCCATTGCCAACTTCTTCCGCATGGAATCCTCCAGCGGCATTCTGCTCATGGTTGCCGCCGTGCTGGCACTGGTGATGGCCAATTCTCCGCTGGCACCGTACTACGCATTGTTCATCGACACGCCAGTGCAGGTGCAGATCGGCGCCCTGGAAATCGCCAAACCACTGTTGCTATGGATCAATGACGGTCTGATGGCGGTTTTCTTCTTCCTGGTCGGGCTGGAGCTCAAACGCGAATTACTCGAAGGGGAACTTTCGAGCATGAGGAAGGTGGTGCTTCCCGGTTTTGGCGCTGTGGGCGGCATGCTGATCCCCGCAACGGTTTATCTGCTGATCAATGCCGGTGACCCTCAGGCTACCTCCGGCTGGGCGATTCCAGCCGCTACGGATATCGCGTTCGCGCTGGGCATTCTCGCGCTGCTGGGTTCACGAGTGCCCATCTCGGTGAAGGTGTTCCTGACGTCACTGGCGATCTTTGACGATATCGGGGCCATCGTCATCATTGCAGTGTTCTATACCGATCAGATATCGCTGCTGTCGTTGTTGATCGCGGGCTCGTGCATTCCGTTACTGGCGCTGTTCAATCGACGGGGCGTTGAGGCGCGCAGCGTGTACATCGCGATTGGGCTGGTGATGTGGGTATCGATGCTGAAGTCCGGCGTCCATGCGACTCTGACCGGCGTCATTCTGGCAATATTCATCCCCATGCGTTCGGCAGCAGATCCCGACTATTCCCCGTTGCGGGAGTGGGAGCACGATCTGCATGTCGTGGTCGCATTCTTCACGCTGCCGCTGTTTGCGTTCGTCAATGCGGGCATCAGTTTGCAGGGAGTTGGATTGGATCAGCTCACCCACGGCGTGCCAATGGGCATTGCGCTGGGATTGTTTGTCGGCAAGCAGCTGGGAGTATTCGGCATGTGTTGGCTCGCCATCAGGCTGCGACTTGCTGATATGCCGGAGGGAATGTCCTGGCTGTCACTCTATGGCACAGCCATTCTCTGCGGAGTGGGTTTCACCATGAGTCTATTCATTGGCTCGCTGGCATTCGAGAGTACCGGAGTTGACCGAATCTTCGATGAGCGCCTCGGCATCATCATCGGCTCGCTGCTTTCCGGTGTGGTCGGATATCTGGTGCTGCGCCGCGCCCTCCTACATGCGGGCTCGCAGCCACCACAGCAAGGTGGATGAGACAAGCTCCGCGCCATCCTGCTGAACAAAGTGACCCGCCCCCGGTACCGTCACGATCGTGGTGTCGGCATCGATCCAGTCCCAGGTGTTGTTCAATCCGTTGCTGTGCAGCGCAGTATCGGCAAGACCGTGGAAGATCAGCACGGGCATCTGCAGTCGTGGCACGGGAGGCGGTGGCGGTGCCACGTCAGCCGCAGCAGGCAGGCGCGGATAGTTGCGTTTGTAGTAGGCCAGCATCGCATTGAAATCTGACTGCCGGAAGGCATCCACGTAGCGCGCTTTTGCGGCCGGATCAGTGACCCACCCCGCCAGGGCCTCTGCGGTCATCGGACGGCCGAAGAAAATATCGGGATCACTCGGCGTCCCGGCCTGAAAGCGCTGAGCGTAGGCGCTGTTGGCGCGTTGCTGCGGATTGATGATCAGCTCACGCAGCATGCCAAGAGGATGAGGCAGATTCAGAATGACCAGTTTGTCCACCATCTGCGGATAGTTGAATGCGAACTGCCATGAGACAGAGCCGCCCCAATCGTGACCCACTATGATCGCCCTCTCCTGACCGAAGTGGCGAATGACCGCCGCGACATCGGCCATCAGCAGGCGCATGTCGTATTGCTCATCACCTGAGGGTTTGTCGCTGAGGTTGTAACCCCGTTGATCGATGGCCACCACCTGATACTCGCCTTCCAGTGCTTCCATCTGGTGGCGCCAGCTGTACCAGAAATCCGGAAAGCCATGGATCATGATGACCAGGGGCCCCTGGCCGAGGCTCGCGTAGTGAATCCTGACGCCATCACTGTCTGCGTAGCCATGCTCGACCCGCTCCCACGGATCGGCCAGCGCAATGGATGGAACGAGCAGTTTGCATGCAGACATCAGCAGCGCCAGCAATCCTGTTCTGGCTCTGGATGACATCGTGGTGGCATTGAATACTGACATGGCACTCTCCCCCCTTCATGATTTGCAACCATCATAGGAGGTTTCGAAGAAAGTGACCACGGGTGAAATACGCCGGGTTTGACAGGAAACTACTGCGCGCTCTGGTCGTTGGCAGACTGGTTTCTCGTGGAGAAGGAGAGCTCTGCCAGCGACACAGGCAGTGCGTCGCGAAAACCCAGCACAATTCTGTAGCGATGCTGGGACAGGCGACGAAACCGCACCAGCTGGCACGGCAGACGTACTTCTTCATCCAATCCTGGCAGACTGAACTCGACCTCGCAGGAGTGAGGGTAGGGAGTCTGCGCCTGCAGCGACTTGACCGCGACGGTATCGCAGTCCACCTCGAGGGCATTGCGCGATACATTGAGGGCCAGTCCGTCATGGACGTCGGCTTCATGTATTCGCATCTGTACCGGGAACTCCACCTCGTAGCGGGGCTGGGCACGTCTTTCTGATCTCATCGGCGTTCTCTGGCAAAAACCGGCAATAAGGGAGCTGCAACGGGCTAGGTACAACTGTCGGATTTGATTATATTTTCCAATCGCATGTGAACCCCAAGAAGAATTTGTACAAAAAGTGAGCTGATTCACAGCTATTTTCGTGACTGATTGAAAGTTTCGCCGAATTTCGGCAATTTGGCGGGTGTCGAGCCCCTTCCGAGCCCTGCATCCGTTTCAATGGACAGCGATCGTACGGAAGACTACTCTTGTCGAAAAGTAGAATCCTCCACCGGGCAGTCGTATGAGCTTCAGCAGGCGCTACTTCAGGAAACACAGAGTCACCCCCTACCTGTTTTCGAGTCTCATTCTGTTCGCCGGTCTAGGCATAACAGTTTTCCTCTGGCAGCAGACCCGAAAGCAGGACGACACCAGCCTGTGGGACGTCTTCGATACCGCGGCACGTCGTGCCACCGTCAACATCGAGCACAAGGTCGAGACCTTCCAGGTGGTCATGCGCGGCGTGCAGGGCTTCTTCGGTGCGTCGACCGAAGTCAGTTACGAGGACTTCCGCGATTACGTCAACGCGTTGGAGGTTCCCGAACGCTTGCGAGGAGTCCTCGGTGTCGCCTACGTGAGGTACGTATCTCAAAGTGAACTGCCTGATCATCTGGCCAGCATGCGCGCCAGCGTCTCACCCGACTATTCAGTGTCCCCCCCAGGCGAGCGCACGCGCTATGCGCCGATCGTCTACATCGAGCCGCTGGCAGGCGACAATCTCGCGGCACTGGGATTCGATATTCTGACGGTGTCCGCTGCGCGCGAAGCGACAGACCAGGCACTTTTGCAAAACGACATTTCCATCACGGCCCCCATTACACTGGTGCAAGACAGTCAGCGCGAGGCGACTGCCTCGTTCGTCATGTAC
>MGYS01000060.1:5641-10468 GCA_001802565.1 Gammaproteobacteria bacterium RIFCSPLOWO2_02_FULL_57_10
TGACACTCTTGCACAACGGCAGGCGGCCATCATCGGCTGGGTGGACGTACCGTTTCGCATGATCGACTTCATGGCCGGGCTGGAAGGAGAGATCAGCCCCTATATCGATATTGAGATACACGATGGGGAACCGCGGGGCGAAGTCAGCCTGTTGTATCACTCTGATAACGTGTCACATGACACGCGTGCTGCAGAACAACAGCTGCAGATGCAACTGCCACTGACCATAGGAGGCCGCGAATGGACGCTGCTGTTCAGTGATACGCCGGAATTCAGGTCAATAGTGATGCCTGAACGCAGAAGCCCTCTCGTACTGTTGACTGGAGGCTTGATCAGTGCGCTGCTCAGCATGGTCGCGCTGCTGTTGATCAAGGGGCGGGTCAGCGCGGAAAGCCGTTTCCGTCGTCTGTTCAATCACGCCGGAGATGGTATCGTCGTGCTTGACCGGAACTACCGCGTCATTGACTGCAACATCATGGCACCACGTCTCCTCGGCTACAGGCGGGACGAGTTGCTTAGCATGCAACCTCTGGACGTGGTCTCCCCCTCAGAATATGAGCGGTTGTCACGGGAGCTGCCAGTAATGACCACCGGCAATGCCCATCTGGCACAGTGGACACTGTTGAAAAAGGATGGCACCACATTGCCTACGGAAATTCACGCCAGTCGACTGGACGATCAACACTACATTGCGATCATCCGTGACTACTCAGCACACCGGAAGGCCGAGAGGCGCATTCACTATCTCACGCATCTCTATCAAGCGATGACTGAAACCAACCAGGCCATCATCCGCATGAGCGATGAGCAGGAGTTGTTCCCTCTGGTCTGTCGCATTGCGGTGGAGCTGGGCGGCATGCGCATGGCGTGGATCGGCCAGTTGAATCCGGATACCGATCACATTGAGCCGAAAGCCTCCTTCGGCTCCGGACTGGGATATCTCGACGGGCTGGTCATCTCGACAAGAAACGACACTCCTCAAGGTCGCGGCCCCACGAGCAGAGCACTGCGCGAGAACAGCCCAATCATCATCAATCACTATATGGCCGACCCCAGCACTCGTCCGTGGCATGATCTGGCGCGGGAGTTCGGCTGGGGGGCAAGTGGCGCCTTTCCTGTGCAGCGCAGTGGCAACCCATTTGCTGTCCTCAATGTCTACCACAGCGACGTCGGTGCGTTCGATGATGAGATCATTGCACTCCTCAGCGAACTGGTGAGCGACATCAGCTTCGCTCTCGACAACTTTGATCGCGAGATCAAGCGCCAGCAGGCCGCCCATGCCCTCGCAGAAAGCGAAGCGCGAATCACCACCATCATGGAGAATGTCAGCGCATGCATCTACTTGAAAGACATCGAGGGTCGCTATCTCTATGCGAACCAGCCTGTACTGGATCTGTGGGGCGTCGAGCTCGATGACGTGATCGGTGCCGACGACAGCAAATTCCTCGATCCTGAGACCGCGCAGAATATCCGCACCAATGACAGCCTGGTACTCGAGCATGGTCAGACAGTGCACAAGGAGGAAACCAATATTGTCGCCAGTACGGGTGCTGTGGTGACGTACTGGTCCACCAAACTGCCGCTGCGCAGGGTCGATGGCACCATATATGCCTTGTGTGGAATTTCCACCGACATCAGCGAACGCAAGAAACTGGAGACAACGCTGCGCTTACAGGCTCAGGTGTTCGAGTCCAACCGTGATGGCATAGTGATTACCAATGCCGACAATCGTATTATCTCCGTCAATCGTGCGTATACACAGATAACCGGTTACAGCGAAATCGAGGCGCTTGGCGAGAACCCCTCAATCATCGCTTCTGGTCATCACGACAAGACCTTCTACGAGGCCATGTGGCAGCAGATCGACAAGCACGGCCATTGGCAGGGGGAACTGCTGAATCGTCGCAAGAATGGCAATACCTATCCGCAGTGGCTGTCCATCAACGTCGTGCGCAACGCCGAGGGCCGCGTGGTCCAATACATCGGCATGCTGACCGATCTCTCCGAATACAAGGCGAGTGAAGAGCGCATCCAGTTCCTCAGCAACTACGATCCTCTCACACGCCTGCCCAATCGCCAGTTGTTGCAGGATCTGGCTCTGCACGCGATCGCCAGCGCACGCAAGACGCATTCCCCTGTGGCGCTGATGTTCATCGATCTGGATCGCTTCAAGCTGGTCAACGAAACGCTCGGGCATCAGGTGGGAGACAATCTGCTCAAGCAACTCGCAGATCGTCTACAGCAACATCTGGACCCAGACTTCACACTGTGCCGTCAGGGCGGGGACGATTTCATCCTGCTGCTGCCGGACACCGACGCAGAGGCTGCAGCACATACCGCAGGCAGTATCCTGGACATTGTTACCAGACCGTTCCTGATGGGGGATCAAAAGCTGACACTGACCGCCAGTATCGGCATTGCGCAGTTCCCCGAAGACGCCGCCGATTTCGGCGAACTGGTACAGTCGGCCGACGCGGCTCTATTCCGTGCCAAGCAGAGCGGGCGCAACAATTTCCAGTTCTTCACGCGAGAAATGCATGAACAGGCCAGCGCGCTGCTGCACATGGAGAATGAACTCCGGCAGGCCCTGGAGCGAGAGGAACTGGTGCTGCACTACCAACCCCAGTTCGACGCAAATACGGGCAAACTGACCGGAGCCGAAGCGCTGGTGCGCTGGATGCATCCGGTACGAGGATTGGTGTCGCCCGCCCACTTCATTCCCGTCGCGGAGGAAAGCGGGCTCATCATCGAGATCGGCAACTGGGTCATGCGCAAGGCAGTCTGCCAGATCGCGCTCTGGCAGAACCAGGGTTTGAATGTGGTGCCGGTGGCTGTCAACCTCTCGGTGGTGCAGTTCCGCCAGAAGTCTTTCTATCAGGATGTGGTGGATGCGCTCAAAGCCTGTAACCTGGCACCTTCGCTGCTTGAGCTGGAGATTACCGAAGGCATTGCAATGGATGACTCCGAGCGCACGCTGGATCTGCTGCAGGACCTGCACGAACTTGGCATCTCGCTCGCAATCGATGACTTCGGTATTGGTTACTCATCGTTGAATTACCTGAAGCGTTTCCGCATCGACAAACTCAAGATCGATCAGTCCTTCGTCCGTGGTCTCGGCCACGACAGCGAAGACGAGGCAATCGTCACCGCCATCATCGGCATGGCCAAGGGCTTGGGGTACCGCACGCTTGCAGAAGGAGTGGAAACCCGACAGCAGCTCGACTACCTGCACAACGCCGGCTGTGACGAGATCCAGGGCTATCTGCTGGGCCGCCCCATACCCGCCGACGAGTTCGTGAAGCTGATGCAGTAACCCCTGTGGGAGCGGGCCCCGCTCGCGATTGAAGTTGGCGCCGAATTAATCGCGGGCAGGGCCTGCTCCCACATGCGATGTCACAGGAATGTCGCATCGTGCCCGTAGAGTATCTCCTCAACATGGATCACAACAGGAGCTCTGCAATGTCCCTCGACCGCCTTCGCGTCAATCGTCGTCACTTCCTCGTCGGAGCCTCTGCCACCCTGGGAGTGCTGGCGCTACGCGGCTACCCGGTGCTGGCGGCTGCCGCCGCTCATTTTACTCATGGAGTTGCCAGCGGCGATCCGCTTGCGGACAGGGTCATCCTGTGGACGCGGGTATTGCCGGGCAGCGGCACTGCCGATGGACTGGATGTGGCTTGGGAGATAGCCGCTGACGAGTCGTTCCAGCAGGTCATCTCCAGTGGCACGGTCATCACTGACAGCAGTCGCGACTACACGGTCAAGGTCGACGCCGCAGGACTCTCCCCCGCCACACAGTATTTTTATCGCTTCTCTGCCCATGGCGTGTACAGCGTCACGGGCCGAACACGCACATTACCTGACGCCGGCGTCGAGTCTCTGCGCCTCGCCGTGCTCTCCTGCTCCAACTATCCGCAGGGCTATTTCAATGTCTACAAGGAAGTGGCAAACCGTCCGTGCGACGCCGTATTGCATCTGGGCGACTACATCTACGAATATGCCGAGGGAGGCTACGCCAACCCGGTGATGCTTGAACTTGGCCGCAACGTGCAACCAGTGAACGAGATCGTCAGCATCGAGGACTATCGCATGCGCTATGGTCTCTATCGCACCGATGCTGACCTGCAAGCGGCGCATCAGAACCATCCCTTCATCTGTGTCTGGGACGACCATGAGATCACCAACAACACCTGGCAGACCGGCGCCCAGAATCACAATGAGGGGGAAGGGCCTTTTGACGCACGTCGTCTGGCGGCGATACAGGCTTACTACGAATGGCTGCCGATTCGCGACCAGGGCACAGTCGAGGAAGGGATCATCTATCGCTCATTCGAATTCGGCGATCTCGCCACGCTGATCATGCTCGACACTCGGCTCGTGGGTCGCGACGAACAGCTGACCCATGACATGAACATTGACACGTTGCGCAGCCGCCTCGCGAACGATCAGCGCAGCATCATGGGCACGACTCAGGAAAGCTGGCTGGCTGGCGAATTGATGCGCTCCGCACGGGCGGGAAAGCCTTGGCAAATCGTTGGTCAGCAGCTGTTGATGGGCAAGCTCTTCCCGCCTCAGGTCAGTGACGATGAACTCGATCCGATACAGCGCGAGGCCATTCTGGCTGGTCGCTACGGCATGTTGCGAAATCGCGGCCGACAGGGGTTGCCTCTGAATCTGGATGCATGGGACGGCTACCCAGCGAACCGCTCGCGTGTGCTCGAAGCATTTCGCGAACACGCCAATAATGTCATCGTACTGGCAGGCGACACACACAGCTCATGGGCTTTCGATCTGCATGCAGATGACAACGAGATCGTGGCGGTGGAGTTT
>MGYS01000061.1:0-3067 GCA_001802565.1 Gammaproteobacteria bacterium RIFCSPLOWO2_02_FULL_57_10
TGGATGAGGGCTGCAAGGCGTTGTTGCGCGCGGTGGGTGAGGACGGCGTGGCGAGAAATTTTGCATATCTGAACTCGTTACTGGAGCGGCGCGAATGGTTGCTCGGTGGCAGGAGTCACTCAATGGCCGATGCTTACCTGATCGGCGTTGCACGCTGGGCGGATTATCACAAGCTGTTCGATACTGCGCGTGAGTATCCGCACCTGCATCGCCATCTGTGCAGGCTTGAAAGCGATCCCGCAGTGAAGTTTGCCCGAAGAATCGAGCAGGGCGATCCGACTGCGAAGAGTCGTTCATTCAAGGGACATGTGACGCTGGATGAACTGGAAGAAAGATTGACGCGCCCTGTGGGAGCGGGCCTCGCCCGCGATAGCAGAGTTCAGGATTTCTCTTTCGCGCTTTGACAGGAGGGAATGGGGTGAAACCGGGTCACATGAAGATCGGGTTCATGCGATGGTGGATGGAGAAGTGGGTAGTTTGGACGATACTGTGGGAGCTTGCCCTGCAAGCGATGAATATTGTATGGAGTCCATCGCGGGCAAGGCCCGCTCCCACATTGTAGGAGCTTGCCTTGCAAGCGATGAAGAGTGAAGTGATCAGGCCTTGGCGAGATTCGCGTTCGCGAAGTCCCAGTTGATCAGATGATCCACGAAGGTCGCCAGGAAGTCGGGGCGGCGGTTCTGGAAGTCGATGTAATAGGCGTGTTCCCACACGTCGCACACGAGGATCGGTGTTGCGCCGCTGGTCAGTGGCGTCTCGGCATTGGCAGACTTGGCGATCTTCAGTTTGCCGCCATCAGACACCAGCCATACCCAGCCGCTGCCGAACTGCGTCACACCACCGTTCACGAACTCTTTCTTGAAGTTCTCATAGCTGCCAAAGTCGGCGGTGATCTTTGCCGCGATTGCGCCAGTTGGAGCGCCACCGCCGTTTGGCTTCATGCTCTTCCAGAAGAATTCGTGGTTGTAGCACTGACCCACATTGTTGAAGAGCGGGCCACCGACCTTGTGTGCGGCCTTCACCAGATCTTCGAGTGTGCTGGCATCGATGCCGGCATCAGCGAGGAGTTCGTTGCCCTTCACGACGTAGGCATTGTGGTGTTTGGCATGGTGGAAGCTGAAGGTCTCTGCAGACATGTGTGGTTCGAGTGCATTGGTGGCGTAGGGCAGTGCGGGGAGTTCTAATTTCATGGTGACCTCGTTTGGTTTGAGCCTTGTGAATCTTGCTTTTTCCGCGTCCGTGGCTAACATTCGCCGCTACGTCTGAGCGTCAATGTAAAGAGCCGTGGAAACTGGTCGTTCATGGCCAGTAATGGCCAATGACGGATGGAGAGGGCAGAGATTAAAGCACTCAGCAGGTCAATTCAAGGAAACGGTCATTTCAATGAAAGTGTCCTGGGCTCTGGTGTAACGGTGGATTTTTGGGTTCTGTATCAAGGATAATGCTGCCATGAGAGACAATGACGATTTACATGATATTCCTTCGATGATTCCCGCCCGGGATGAAGTGGTTCAACGTCAGGCAAGCCGCAAGCACTCTGATATTGAAAAGCCCATGCGCTATGGTGAAGTGATCAAGGTCAGCACCTGGCCTGTGCGCATCATGCTGCTCCTGCTGACCCTTGCGATTGCCGCAGGTGGTACGCTGGGTTATCGCGTCTATACCCAGAATCTTGAAGCGCTGCAGCAGGCGAATCTGCGGATCGAGGATCTTGAGAGCAGATTGGCACTGGTGGGCGATTCCGCAGAGGAAACCACCGCCAATGTCATCGAGCGTCTGGACTTCAATTTCGCAGAGATCGACAAGCTGTGGGCTGCCCGCAATGCCACCAATCAGACAGTCAATGAGCTGACCGGCAAGCTCGCCGTGCTTGAGGATCAGAGTCAGGGTCACACCGAAACCACCGACACTCTGGCGGAGCTGCTTTCCCGCACCACCGCTCAGACTCAGGAGAGCCTGGTGGGAGTGAACCGACTGCAGACAGATCTGGCTCAGGCCCAGCAGGCCATCGCCAATCTGAACACCAACATGCAGAGTGTGCAGAACGTCGCGCAGGACATGGCCAACATTCGCGCCAGTCTCAACAATGGCGACAGTACCCTCGTCGGTCTGCAGGATCGCATGGTGAATATCGAGGAAGCCGTCGAGTCCATTGATGCCTATCGTCTCCAGGTGAATCAGGCCCTTATCAGATTGCAGGAGAGTATCGAGAGCGTGAGCAACCCCACGCCCTGATGCTCCACTGATTCTGATTTAAACGTTGGCATGCCGGGCGCTTCGGGTATAATGCGCGCCTCTTCGAGCAGCCCCGCATCGCGGATGTGGCGGAATTGGTAGACGCACTGGATTTAGGTTCCAGCGCCGAAAGGTGTGAGAGTTCGAGTCTCTCCGTCCGCACCAGTGGGGCTGTGTTCCTGCCAGTACTTTCTGATGTATTGCACCGCTGTTCCGTCAATTTCCAGCGTGAGCTTTTATGGCCATCGTATTTCTGGTTGCAGGTTTGGTCCTTCTCGTTCTGGGTGCGGAATTCCTGGTCAAGGGCGCGTCCCGACTGGCAGCGACGATGGGCATTTCCCCGTTGGTCATCGGCCTGACCATTGTGGCGTTCGGCACCAGTGCTCCCGAGATGGCTGTCAGTGTGGGAGCGTCATGGACAGACCAGGCAGACCTCGCGCTTGGTAATGTCATCGGCAGCAACATCTTCAATATCCTGTTCATTCTGGGGCTGTCTGCCCTGGTTGCCCCTTTGGTCGTGTCTCAGCAACTCGTGCGTCTGGACGTGCCGTTGATGATCGTGGCGTCAATCGTGCTCATGCTCATGGGGTTGGATGGGCGTATCGGTCGCCTGGATGGTGTTCTGCTTTTCGGCAGCATTCTGGCGTATACCGGTTTTCTGATCAGGGCTAGCCGCAGGGAGAGTCAGGCTGCGGTCACCGCACAATATGATGACAACTACAGCGAGGTTGTCTCCGGGCTCAGTGGCTATGTTCGCAATGGGCTGTTCATCGCGGGAGGACTGGTGCTGCTGGTGTGGGGATCACGCTGGTTGGTGGATGGCGCCGTCAGC
>MGYS01000061.1:3095-7737 GCA_001802565.1 Gammaproteobacteria bacterium RIFCSPLOWO2_02_FULL_57_10
TTCGGGGCGAGCGCGACATCGCCGTGGGCAATGTGGTGGGCAGCAATCTCTTCAACATTCTCGCGGTGCTCGGTCTGTCGAGCGCGGTGTCCACCAGTGGGATACAAGTGGCACCTGCCGCTCTGGTGTTCGACATTCCGGTGATGATCGGAGTGGCACTGATCTGCCTGCCGGTCTTCTTTACCGGTTACCGTATCTCGCGCTGGAATGGCGCATTGTTCCTGTTCTACTACTGTGCCTACACCGCCTATCTTGTTCTCAACTCCATGGGGCACGACAGTTTGCAGACTTTCAGCATGGCAATGCTGTGGTTTGTCATCCCAACTACCACGATCATGCTGGTGACACTTGCCCTGCGCTATCGACGCCTGACTCAGCGGCGCATGTAACCCTCCTTGTCTTCCGTTATGCATTCCCACAGAATCGCAGGCATGCGTCAACCGTGCGGCATTCGCAGAGGAAGTCATGTCTGATTCAAGCAAGGATCTCACCCGCGTAAGCGGCGGCAAGGCGGTCGCCGACAGGAGCGAAGTCGCTGCATTCCTGAAGAAGGTCGCGTCACTGCCTGCCGTAAGCAAGGCCGCGGGTTCCGGTCGCCTGCTGTTTGCTCTGGATGCGACGGGCAGTCGCGAACATACCTGGGATCAGGCCAGCAGACTGCAGTCCGAGATGTTTCTGGCCGCGCAGGCGCAGGGTGGTCTGCAGGTACAACTGACTTACTTCCGTGGGTTTGCCGAGTTCTACAAAACGCCGTGGTGCCGTGACTCGGCAGTGCTGCTCGGACTCATGACCGGCATCCAGTGCCGTGCGGGAACCACGCAGATCGAGCGTGTGCTGCGCCACGCCCTGGCAGAGAACCGCGAGCAACGCATCCACTGCCTCGTCTACGTGGGCGATGCCATGGAGGAAAACGCCGATGTATTGGCGCAACTGGCAGGGCAGCTCGGCATACTCAACGTCCCCGTGTTCGTGTTTCAGGAAGGGGGGGATCCTGTGGCGAGAAATGCTTTCCAGGCCATTGCTCGTGCATCCCGAGGGGCGTATTCCCAGTTTGACAGTACCAGCGCCGACCAACTGCGGGAATTGCTCAGGGCGGTGGCTGTATATGCCAGCGGGGGATTGCAGGCGCTCGAGAATTTCAGTCGCTCGTCCGGTGATGCGATCAAGCGTCTGAGTCGGCAGATGGGGGCATAGGGTCGGTGTTTCTGCTGCGCTACATCCTAATACTCCTGTTGCCAGTCCTGGCCTACATCGGGTTGCGCAAGCTGGCCATCCGCTATTCACTCAATCAGCGTCAGTTCAACATGCTGCTGGTGCTGGCGGCGATTCTGGTCACCGTGGTCGTTCTGATTCTCCTGGGACGATTGCCTGTTCACTTCATCGTTGCTCCCATCATGGTGGGCCTGACATTTCTGTTGCGTAATCTGCCGCTGTTGATTCGTCTTCTGCCCATCGTGCAGATGTTTCGCAACAGGACCGCGAAGAGTGCCTACGGTGCCGCAGGGGCGGCCGACACTTCCAGCATCCGCACGCGATTCCTCCTCATGCAGTTGCAGCTCAGCACAGGCGACATGGATGGCGACGTTCTGGAAGGACGTTTCAAGGGTGCCAGGTTGTCCACGATGACTGTCGAAGACTTGTTGGTGCTTGCGGAGGAGTGCAGCCGCGATGCCGATTCGCTGCAGATACTGGAGGCCTATCTCGATCGCATTCACCCGCACTGGCGCGCGGGAGCTGATGCCTCCGCGTCACAGGCATCGACCGAGGGAAGCGCGGGTCCCGGTGAAACTGCGATGACAGAGGCGATGGCGCTGGAGATTCTGGGACTGCAGCCCGGGGCATCGCGTGACGAAGTGGTGCAGGCGCATCGCAGACTGATGCAGAAGATGCATCCGGACCGTGGAGGCTCGGATTATCTTGCCAAGAAGATCAATGCGGCGCGGGATTTCCTGCTGGATCGTTTGTAGCCCACTGCGCTCTGTGGGAGCGAGCCTTGCTCGCGATTTTTCGCAATATCTTGCGTCTTTCGATTAAGTCATCGCGGGCAGGGCCCGCTCCCACAGGGGTTGGTGCGAACTAGCCGCGCTTGCGGTTCAAGAACGCCTGCATGATGGCCTGTGCATCCGGCGAATGCAGGAGCCGCGCAAAATTCACCAGTTCCAGTGAAATGGTTTCGTCGATCACGCCCTGTTGAGCGCGCTTCAGCAGATGCTTCGATGTCTGCACTGCCTCACTCGGCAGAGCGGCCAGATCACGCGCCTTCTGCATGGCGTGCGCGAGCACATTCCCTGTTGGCAGCACTTCATTGATCATTCCATATTCCCTTGCCTTGGCCGCTGTGAAGCGTTCGCCCAGCAGCAGCAGTTCCGCCGCGCGCTGATGCCCCATGAGTGCGGGCGTGAGATAACTGGAGCCGGCTTCAGGACACAATCCAAGACGGGTAAACGGAAGATGCAGCCAGGAGTCCTCTGCCGCATACACGAGGTCGCAATGCAGGAGCATGGTGGTGCCGATCCCGACGGCCAGGCCGTTGACGGCCGCCACGAGTGGTTTGCGTGCATGACTGATGGCTTTCATGTATTGCACGGAAGGACGCTCGGTGCCACGGTCCGTGGCAGCGACGAAATCGTTCACATCGTTGCCGCTGGTGAAACAGTCGTTGGTGCCGCGAATCAGGATGACGTTCACGGTCTCATTGGCGTCGGCGTAGCGCACACCTTCGGCCAGCGCGCGGTACATCGTCTGCGTCAGCGCGTTCTTTTTCTCGGGCCTGTGCATTTGCAGCACGAACACGGAGCCGTCCTGGGTATATCGGACATGGGGGTCGCAGGATTCAATCATGGTCGAGATCCTTCCACACTTTTGTGGGAGCGAGCCCTGCTCGCGATTCGTTCTGGTTCATGGGTTTGATTCAATCGCGGGCAGGCCCGCTCCCACAGAGTTTCAGTCGATTCTATGTCATGACAGAGGAATAAAATACCCGTCCTTTCATGCTAGAATCGCCGCCTTCCAAATTTGCCAGAATCCTCTACACGTCACCAGGAACCACAGGATCAGGAACTCATCATGTCTGTCATTCGCCAGGAAGATCTTATCCAGAGCGTCGCCGACGCCCTCCAGTACATTTCCTACTATCACCCGCTGGACTTCATTCAGGCCGTCAACGAGGCCTACGAGCGTGAAGAGTCGCCTGCCGCGAAGGATGCGATGGCGCAGATTCTCATCAACTCGCGCCTGTGCGCCGAGGGCAAGCGCCCGATCTGTCAGGACACCGGCATCGTGACGGTGTTTCTCAAGATCGGCATGAAGGTGCAGTGGGAAGGCGAGATGAGTGTCGCGGACATGATCAATGAAGGCGTGCGTCGCGCCTACCTGCACCCTGACAATGTGCTGCGTGCCTCCATCCTCAATGATCCCGCTGGCGCCCGCAAGAACACCAAGGACAACACCCCCGCCGTGATTCACATGGAAGTTGTTCCTGGTGATGAGCTGGAAGTGACCGTCGCAGCCAAGGGCGGCGGTTCCGAGAACAAGGCGAAGATGGTCATGCTCAACCCCAGCGACAGCATTGTCGACTGGGTACTGAAGACGGTGCCGACCATGGGCGCTGGCTGGTGTCCGCCCGGCATGCTCGGCATCGGCATCGGAGGCACGGCAGAGAAGGCCGCCGTGTTGGCCAAGGAAGCGCTGATGGACCCGATCGACATTCATGAGCTGCGCAAGCGCGGCCCGCAGAATCGTGTGGAAGAACTGCGCCTGGAGATCATGGACAAGGTCAATGCGCTCGGCATTGGTGCACAGGGTCTCGGTGGTCTGACCACCGTGCTGGATATCAAGATCAAGGACTACCCGACTCACGCTGCCTCATTGCCGGTGGCGATGATTCCGAACTGTGCGGCCACGCGTCACGCGCATTTCGTGCTCGATGGCAGTGGCCCGGCGCATCTGGAACCACCGCGTCTGGAAGACTGGCCAGAGATTACCTGGGACGTCGGACCCCGTGCACGTCGCGTCAATCTCGACACGGTGACACAAGCGGATGTGGAGCAGTGGCAGCCCGGCGATACGTTGTTGCTGTCTGGCAAAATGCTCACAGGCCGCGACGCGGCGCACAAACGCATGGTGGAGATGTTCGCGCGTGGTGAATCACTGCCGGACGGTGTCGATTTGAAAGGCAAGTTCATTTATTACGTCGGACCGGTTGACCCCGTACGCGACGAAGTCATCGGGCCAGCGGGTCCGACCACTGCAACACGCATGGACAAGTTCACCGAGACTCTGCTCGACAAGACCGGGTTGCTGGGAATGATCGGCAAGGCCGAGCGTGGTCAGATCGCCATCGATGCGATCAAGAAGCACAAGGCTGTCTATCTGATGGCGGTAGGTGGTGCGGCTTATCTCGTGTCGAAGGCAATTCGCAAGGCGAAGATCGTCGCGTTCCACGATCTGGGGATGGAGGCCATTCACGAGTTCGAAGTGGAAGACATGCCCGTGACGGTGGCGGTGGACGTGAACGGGACGTCAGTCCACAGGACCGGGCCGGTGGAGTGGCAGGAGAAGATCGCGCAGAAGGTGGTGGTGAAGTAGCCAATTCGTACAGATTTTGCGGATGTTCATCGCGGGCAGGGCCCGCTCCCACATT
>MGYS01000061.1:7756-9995 GCA_001802565.1 Gammaproteobacteria bacterium RIFCSPLOWO2_02_FULL_57_10
CATTCGGCACGTTCAGATCAATGCTCCTCTGCGAACCCTTCACCTGCAGCTTCGACTGCGACAGTTCCAGCGAGTCCCCGTCCAGCACATTGTGATCGAAGCGGTAGATCGGTCCGACTTCACCGGCTGTCGCCGCCTCATCATAAGCGCGTGAGTGTTCCTGCACGGTTTCGTTGCGCTGCGCATAGGCGGTCATGGCGCTTCTGCCGTGTTTCTTCTCCAGCATTCGGAGTGTGACATGTGGGGCCAGGATGGAAGCAGTGGCGTTGTTACCACCGAATCCCTTCGAATTGATCAGCACTGCGTCCATGCCGGTCTTGCCGACCTCGCGATGCTGCAGCAGGAAATCCAGGTTGTCCTTGAACACGTCATCCGCGATGCGTTCCGTCGTGAGAATGCCGGGGATGATGCCGTATTGCCACATGCCCAGACTGCAAGCCAACTGGTCGCCCGCCGAGCTTGCCAGTGAATGGCCGATATAGGATTTCAGTGCTGCCACTGGCCAGCGGGGAATCTTCCAGGTTGCCGCCACCGTACTCATGATGTGCGATTCGGTGACGCGATTCTGCGGCGTGCCCGTGCCGTGGGCATGCACGTAGCTGCGCAGGCGCAGGCCTTCTTCACCAATCACATTGCGCGTGGCGGAGGCAGCCTTGGCCATGGTGATGTAGTTGCCGACGCCGGGGCTGGCGATGGATTTCTTGTAGCCGTCGGCATTCACGAACACGTCGTTCACCGAGCCGAGGATCTTGGCACCCAGTTCGATGGCCAGATCATCGTCACACAGCACCACGTACTGCGCAGACTCCGACAATGTGAAACCGATGTTATCGCCGAAGGGGCGGCAGGCGCGGGCGTGATCGGGTTGCTGCAGCTTCTTGTGTGCATCCAGTGCCAGCAGTGCGACGTCGTCCGCCAAGGCCCCCATCGTGGCATAGCCTTCGATCACTTCCGGTGTGATTGGTGCCTCGCTGGTGCCGATGATGGCGATGCGATGCGTGCCGGCCTGAATGTCGCGAATGCCTTGCCGCAGGTTGTAGAGGAATGTGGCACAGGCTGCTACGTTGGTGCCGGTTGTCCCCAGATTGCCGAGGATGTAGGCGTTGATGAAGTCGGCTGGCATTTCCGCAAAGCCGAGTGGCAGCTGCTTGGAGGAGACCTTCTTGCCGAGCAGGCGTGCCTGCAACAGACCGCCGTTGCCGTTGTAGTCCAGTTGCGTCATGCAGCTGCCCGCGTACACACTGATCTGGTCAGGTGCCACGTGGCCCAGAATGGTGTCCCAGTCGATGCCGAGTGACTGGATGGCATCGCTCGCACCGTAGATGGTCATCTGCAGCCCGCGTGGATGGTTGCGGGACGCGTACAGCTCCTTGGGATCGAATCCGGTGGGCAGCTGGCCCGCGCTGTTCACTGTCGAACGTTGATAGTTTTCGGTGAGCACATCCATGGCGCCGTGCACGTCCACGCGCACCTCTCCGGCGCCGTGTTCACTCAACTGCCAGTCCAGCGGGATCGCATCCGGCAGGTGCTGTTTGCGAATCAGGAAACTGAAGGGCTTCTCGGCGTCGGCGTTGAGGGTGGCGCGTTTGTGAAACAACACTCTGGAGGGGTCGAAGAGATTGTCTTCCAGGCGGCGGATCAATGTGCCTGCCTTCAATACGGGATCGAGGCCGTGCAGATACGTGGCAAGCTCGACGGCATTGCCTTGTCCATCGCACCATTGGCCCTCAGTCTTCCTCAGCAATCCCATCAGGCTGGCAAGGCTGGCGCGGGTGGCAAGCGCATCCTGTTCGCCAAGAGCGTCGAGTACCAGGCGTCGGTAGCCGTGATGGTGCGAACTGCGTCCGGCTGGATTGACTCCACCCAGACCGATGATGACCGGCAACCGTGACATGATGCTCTCCTGTTACTTCCCAATTCCGTGTCAGTAATATAGACAATCACTGATAGGGCGAACAGGTCATTATGGACATTATTAGTGGTATTCTGGCCAGAGATTGCGCTACCCAAGCGGCGCGCTATAGCATAGCGTTTCATCATCCCAGCGAGTTCAGCATGATCCCCAACCGTTTCGCAGAGCGCATCAGGCAGATTCATCAGCAGTTGTGCATTCCCGAGGACTACGGGCAGGGCACGGCTCTGGTGCTGCATGAGGAACCGGACGAACTGGTGTCCACGGAGCCCGATTTCTTTGGACGCGAGCAGCGCCTGACCCCAGCGGCGCTGGCCGCATGGCAGG
>MGYS01000062.1:0-4701 GCA_001802565.1 Gammaproteobacteria bacterium RIFCSPLOWO2_02_FULL_57_10
ACTGTTCGACGAGGATCAGGTGTATCGCATCGATCACTACCTGGGCAAGGAAACAGTGCAGAATCTGTTGGCCATGCGCTTTGCCAACGCACTGTTCGAGCCGCTGTGGAACAGCAACTACATCGATCATGTGCAGATCACTGCGGCCGAGACCGTGGGTGCGGAAGGGCGCTGGCAGTTCTATGACGAGGCCGGTGCGCTGCGCGACATGGTGCAGAATCATCTGCTGCAACTGCTTTGTCTCGTGGCGATGGAGCCCCCGGCATCGCTGGCACCCTGGGCCGTGCACGATGAGAAGCTCAAGGTGTTGCGCAGTCTGGCGCCGATGTCAAAGCGTGAAGTGCACGACAATACCGTGCGCGGTCAGTATGTGGCAGGCAACAGCGGCGGGCAGGCGGTGCCAGGTTATACTCAGGAGGAGGGTGCGAAGGCGAGCGGCTCGCAGACCGAGACTTTCGTGGCAATCAAGGCACAGATCAACAACTGGCGCTGGGCCGGAGTGCCATTCTATCTGCGCACCGGCAAGCGGATGCAGAAGCGTTTCTCGGAGATTGTCGTGCAGTTCAATGAGGTGCCACATGCCATCTTTGGCGATCAAATGCGCTCCGGGACTGCCAACCGCCTGGTGATTCGCCTGCAGCCGGAGGAGGGCATACGTCTGCATCTGCTCAACAAGGTGCCTGGTCTTGATGATGCGATGCCGCTGGAAGTGGTCTCTCTGAACTTGTCACTGTCGGATGTCTTCACACAACGTCGTGTGCCGGATGCCTACGAACGCTTGCTGCTGGATGTGATGCGTGCCAACTCCACGCTGTTCATGCGCGCGGATCAGGTGGAAGCTGCATGGCAATGGGTGGACGGCATCGCTGCAGGTTGGCAGGCGGGCAAGCAGCGTCCGATGCCTTATGTGGCAGGCAGCTGGGGGCCGTCGGAGAGCATTGCGCTGATTGCCCGTGATGGTCGCAATTGGCAGGAGTAGGGCATGGCCTGGTTGATGCACAGTTTTGCGGATAATGAGACGCTGGTGACAGCGTTGGCGCGGGAGATTGCCACGATGTTGCGCGAGGCGATTGGTGCGCGTGGTCGCGCCGCTATCGCAGTTTCCGGAGGCAGCACGCCGCGCACATTGTTCGATGCGCTGGCTGGCATCGATCTGCCGTGGGCACAGGTGGTTGTCACGCTGGTGGATGAGCGTTGGGTGGATGGCGATGATCCGGCCTCCAATGCGCTGTTGGTCAGGCGGCATCTGTTGCAGGGTTTTGCAGCGGCTGCGTCATTTGTGGAATTGAAAACGGCAAGCCCTGATCCGTTTGCGGCAGTGGCTGCAGTCGATGCGCAGTTGCGGGCACGGGTTTTGCCGTTGGATATCGCTGTGCTGGGGGTAGGGGATGACGGACACACCGCATCATTCTTCAGCGGCTCAAAAGGATTTGACGTGGCGCTATCTCCACAGACGCGTGAGGCCTGTGCAGGTGTCACTCCAACGGGAGCCCCCCACAATCGCATGACACTGACATTGAACACACTGCTGGGTGCAAGACGTCTGGTGTTGCACTGCATCGGTGAAAAGAAGTTATCGGTACTGCACGCTGCCATGCAGCCAGGCACTGTCAGCGAACTGCCCGTACGTGCGGTGCTGCATCAGGAGCGCGTGCCTGTGGAGATATACCATGCCACTCATTGAAAACATCGTCTGTGGGAGCGGGCCTTGCCCGCGATTCAGAGTGATGGGGAAATTTATCGCGGGCAGGGCCCGCTCCCACAGGAATTACTGGAGATTGTCATGCACCCCGTCATAGAAGCCGTCACCGCTGCGATTGCGTTGCGCAGCGAAGCGTCACGCAAGGCCTACCTGTTGAAGATGCAGCGTACGCGTGAAGAATTGCCACCGCGCCGCAAGCTTTCCTGCGGCAATCTCGCACATGGCTTTGCTGCCTGTGGAGAGCCCGACAAGCAGCGTATCCGTTTGATGCAGAGTGTGAATCTGGGCATCGTCACTGCCTACAACGACATGCTCTCCGCGCATCAACCATTGGAAAGTTATCCCGGTTACATCAAGCAAGTGGCACGCGAGGTGGGTTCGAGTGCCCAGGTTGCAGGCGGCGTGCCCGCGATGTGTGATGGGGTCACGCAGGGACAGGCGGGCATGGAGTTGAGTCTGTTCAGTCGCGATCTGATCGCGATGTCCACCGCCGTCAGCCTGAGCCACAACCTCTTCGACGGAGTCCTGTGTCTGGGCGTGTGCGACAAGATCGTGCCGGGCATGTTGATCGGCGCATTGCAGTTCGGTCACCTGCCTGCGGGATTCATTCCAGCGGGCCCCATGCCGTCGGGCATTCCCAACAAGGAGAAGGCGCTGGTCCGCCAGCGTTACACTCAGGGACTGGCAACCCGCGACGAACTGCTCGCTGCCGAGTCGGCCTCGTACCACAGCCCGGGTACCTGCACGTTCTATGGCACAGCCAACAGCAATCAGGTGCTGATGGAGATGCTCGGTGTACAGTTGCCGGGTGCGTCCTTCATCAACCCGGAAGATCCGCTGCGGCAGGCATTGACTCGCGAGACAGTGTTGCGAGTGATCAGTGCGGCCGATGTCTCCGGGGCACACACGCCGCTATCGGCGATGGTGACGGAAAGATCACTGGTGAACGCTCTCGTTGCACTGTTGGCCACCGGAGGTTCCACGAATCACACATTACACCTGGTGGCCATGGCCAGAGCGGCCGGTATCGATCTCACGTGGCAGGACTTCGATGCGTTGTCGCGCGTCACTCCACTGCTGGCGCGTGTCTATCCCAACGGCGAGGCCGATGTGAACGCATTCCAGCGCGCCGGGGGCATGGCGTTTCTGGTGCGCGAACTGCGTGGTGCCGGTCTTCTCAATGAAGATGTGATGTCGCTGATGGGCCCGGGCCTCGACCCGCTTGAACGCGCGCCGCGGCTCAATGATGCGGGGGGTGTCGAGTGGATTCCGCACACAGCCGCGTCGTTGCTGCCCGATGTGCTCAGTCCGGCTTCCGCACCCTTTGCCACCGACAGCGGATTGCGCTTGCTGCACGGCAATCTCGGTGAGGGCATCATCAAGACGTCTGCAGTGAAACCATCGCATCGCGTTGTCACGGCGCCATGTGTGATCTTCAATGATCAGGACGCCATGGTGGCGGCGCTGAAGCGAGGTGAGCTGGAGCGCGATTTCGTGGCAGTGGTGAGGTTCCAGGGGCCCAAGGCCAACGGCATGCCGGAGTTGCATCAACTGACGCCGCACCTCGGTGCGTTGCAGGACAAGGGCTTCAGCGTGGCACTCGTGACCGATGGGCGGATGTCCGGGGCGTCCGGGAAGGTGCCAGCTGCCATTCACATGAGCCCCGAAGCGCTGGACGGCGGGCCTCTTGCGCGTCTGCGCGATGGTGATGTCGTCGCGCTGGATGCCGAGGCGGGAACACTGGAAGTCCTGATGGATATCGAGGAATTCATGGCGCGACCGCTGGCGGTGCCAGTGCACAGTGTGGAGGACGCCATGCTGCACAGTACGCTTGGGCGTAGTCTGTTTGCGAGTTTCCGCTACGCGACGAGCTCGGCCAAGAGCGGGGCGTCGGTGTTCTGAAAAACAGATACTGTGGGAGCGGGCCTTGCCCGCGAGGAATGTTGTGTTGAGATCATCGCGAGCAGGGCTCGCTCCCACAGATTGGGAAGTAACGGGAGAATCAAGGTGCAAGTGAATGAGCGATTGAGTGACTACATGCGTTCGGCTCGAGTGCTGCCCGTGCTGACGATCAATACCGAGGCCGAGGCGCTGGCGGTGGTCAAGGCGCTGGCGGCAGGGGGTCTGCGTGCAGTGGAGATCACATTGCGTACACCGGCGGCGTTGGCTGCGATCGCCGCAGTGAAGAAGGCGCGACCCGATTTCATCGTCGCCGCAGGCACGGTGCGCACGGTCGCGGACATGCGTGCCGTCGCCGCCGCTGGCGTCGATTTTGCCGTCAGCCCCGGGTTCACTCCTGCGCTCTCGGCCTGTGCCCGTGAGTTGGGGCTGCCGTTTCTGCCAGGTGTCGCGACGCCCTCCGAGATCATTGCCGGAATGGAGTGCGGTCATGCCAGTTTCAAGTTCTTTCCGGCAGAGGCCGCAGGAGGTATCCCAATGCTCAAGGCGCTGGTGTCCCCCTTTGCAGGAATTGCTTTCTGCCCCACAGGAGGTATCGGGACGCACAATTTCCTCGACTATCTCGCGCTGCCGAATGTACTGTGCATTGGCGGCTCCTGGATGGTGGATGCTGCCCTGATCAAGCAGGAACGTTGGAGCAGCATTGAACAGCTGTCCCGTGATTGCGTCACGGAACTGAAGCGCGTGTGAGGATGGATTTGTGAGTATTGCTGCAAGGGATGACATCTGCCACGTGGTCGCCGATATCGGGGGTACCAATGCCCGATTTGCGTGGCTGAGGGCAGATGACGCCGGTGACACTACTGACACCGACGGCACCGATGCCCTGTTACAGTGCGTGACCGCTTTCCGCTGTGCCGATTTCGTGCACTTCGAGGACGCGCTGCAGGCTTATCTGGCGCGCCTTTGCGAGGAGCGTGCGCCGAAACCGGTCAGTCTCACGCTCGCAGTCGCCGCTTCGGTGCATCACGATGTCATCGCGTTGACCAACTTCAACTGGCGCTTCAGTCGCAGTGAATTGGCCGTCAGACTCGGTTTTT
>MGYS01000062.1:4713-5239 GCA_001802565.1 Gammaproteobacteria bacterium RIFCSPLOWO2_02_FULL_57_10
AATGGCTGCAACGCGCGGAGTCTCCAGTGGATGACCTCCTGATCGTGGGTGCCAGAACGATTGTGGGACCCGGCACCGGTTTCGGGGGAGCGACCGTCACGGCCGGAGGTGAGGTGCTGGAGTCCGAACCCGGGCATGTCTCCTTCGCGCCAGTGTGTCAGCACGAAGCCGATCTGCTGCGGGAGTTGTGGCAGCGTTATCCGCGAGTCTCTGTCGAACATCTGCTTTCTGGCCCGGGGCTTGCAAACCTCCACTGGGCCAATGTGCGTTTGCGCGGGTTGCCAGAGAGAGTCTGTTTGCAGAGTGCCGCGTCGATTGTCGAGGCAGCATGCAACGGTGACGAACTCGCGCTGGCTACCGTGCAGGACTTCACCGGCATTTTCGGCTCGGTCTGTGGTGACATCGCGCTGTCCATGGGCAGTCTGGGTGGTTTTTATCTTTCGGGTGGAATACTGGAGAAAATGGGCTCGCTATTCGATCAACAATTGTTCCTGTCGCGTTTTCTGGCGAAGGGGCCTTTTCAGTC
>MGYS01000063.1:0-2473 GCA_001802565.1 Gammaproteobacteria bacterium RIFCSPLOWO2_02_FULL_57_10
ACTCGCCGTGCTCCGCGCCAGATCGACTTGAGTCCGAAGATACGCCCGCGAGTAATGTGGTGCACAACGAAGGTCACACCCTGCGCGGTCAGGCGTTTTTCGCTCACGCGCTGCGTTGTAAACACGAATGTCTCATTGAAGAGCTGCTCGGTCATATCCCAATGATGCGCGGCGGTCCAGCCACCGACATAGCACTCGCCGAACAGGGCTGGAATCAGGACCCAGGGGTCTTCGACCACCTGCTCACTGCCCGCCAGGTCGAGCGGCACAGGCACGTAGAGACCGCTACCGATGCGCCGCAGCCAGCCTTGCTCGCGCCAGCGTGAAAGTAGCTTTGCCGCTTTTGTGCGATCAAGGTCAAGTGCTTGCGCCGCTGTGTCTATCGACACGACGTCCTTGGTGGCGCGCAGTACAGCAGCAAGCCGGGCGCGCGAAGCGGGCAGGGGGTTTCCAGTCATCATGATCACTATACATTGACACGAAAAATTCCCTTTTTAAAGGAATTTTTCGATATTTGTTATAGTTATTCTGATGAGCCCAATCTGACTCAAAGGGTTGTGGTTCAAGCTATCGTGGGAGCGAGATCTGTTCGCGGTGGTCGGCGTTAAATCAATCGCGAGCAGGGCTCGCTCCCACAGTGTTGCTAAGCCAACTTCTTGTACTTGATCCGCGTCGGCTGCGCATTGTCACCCAGACGCTTCTTGCGATCGGCTTCGTAGTCGCTGTAGTTGCCTTCGTGGAACACCACCTGGCTGTTGCCCTCGAACGCGAGGATGTGCGTACACAGACGGTCGAGGAACCAGCGATCGTGTGAGACGACGATGACGTTGCCGGGGAAGTTCATCAATCCTTCCTCCAGTGCGCGCAGAGTTTCCACGTCCAGATCGTTGGTCGGTTCGTCCAATAGAAGCACGTTGGCGCCGCGCTTGAGCAGCTTCGCCAGGTGCAGGCGGTTGCGTTCACCTCCGGAGAGATCCTTCACGAATTTCTGCTGGTCGCTGCCACGGAAGTTGAAGCGGCTGGCGTAGGAGCGTGACTGCACTTCATAGCGGCCGATCTGCAATATCTCGTGCCCGCCGGAGATTTCCTCCCACACGGTCACGTTGTCATTCAGGGCGTCGCGGCTCTGGTCCACATAGGCCAGCTCCACGGTCTCGCCGAGGCGGATGCTGCCGCTGTCCGGCTGCTCCTGTCCCACCAGCATGCGCAGGAACGTGGTTTTACCAGCGCCGTTGCCGCCGATGATGCCGACGATACTGCCCTTGGGAATGCTGAAGCTGAGGTTGTCGATCAGCGTGCGATCACCGAATCCCTTGGTGAGGTTATTGACCTCGATGACCATGTCACCCAGACGCTGACCGGGCGGAATGTACAGCTCGGTGGTCTCGTTGCGTTTCTGGAAGTCCTGGGAATTGAGTTCCTCGAAGCGGGCGATACGGGCCTTGCTCTTGGCCTGCCGACCCTTGGGATTGGCGCGGACCCATTCCAGCTCTGCCTTGATTGTGCGCTCACGCGCGGCTTCCTGCTTCGCCTCTGTGGCCAGTCGCGCTTCTTTCGTTTCGAGCCAGTTCGTGTAATTGCCCTCGTAGGGAATGCCGTGGCCACGGTCGAGTTCGAGAATCCAGCCGGCGGCGTTGTCGAGGAAGTAGCGGTCGTGAGTAATCGCCACCACGGTGCCGGGATAGTCGTGCAGGAAGCGTTCGAGCCAGGCCACGCTCTCGGCGTCCAGATGGTTGGTTGGTTCGTCGAGCAACAGCATGTCAGGGTTCGAGAGCAGCAGGCGGCACAGCGCCACGCGGCGCTTCTCACCGCCGGAGAGAGTACTCACATCGGCATCCCATGGCGGCAGTCGCAGCGCATCGGCGGCGATCTCCAGCTTGCGCTCGATGTCCCAGCCTTCAGCGGCATCGATGGCGTTCTGCAGCTCGCCCTGCTTCTCCAGCAACTCGTTCATCTCGTCATCGCTCATCGGCTCGGCGAAGCGGTCGCTGATGGCGTTGAAGTCCTCGATCAATTTGATGACCGGACCCATGGCCTCCTCGACATTGCCGCGCACGTCCTTCTCGGGATTCAGTGCCGGTTCCTGAGGCAGATAGCCGATGTTGATGCCGGTCTGGGCGCGAGCCTCGCCGAGGTGCTCCTTGTCGATGCCGGCCATGATGCGTAGCAGCGTGGATTTACCGGAGCCATTCAGGCCGAGCACACCGATCTTGGCGCCGGGGAAGAATGACAGCGAGATGTCCTTGAGGATTTCTTTCTTGGGCGGAACGACCTTGCCCACGCGATGCATGGTGTAAACAAACTGAGCCATAACGAACGTATTCCCGTGGTGTGTAAGCTGAATTGAGCGCGGCCATTATGGCACACCTCACTTGCTTCTCGTCATCACTCCGGATGCCGAGCGTCGGTGTAGAGGAAGGCCCCAGCGGACACGACGAGCCCCCATGGATGGGTTCACGGCGTGGCCGGCATG
>MGYS01000063.1:2482-10929 GCA_001802565.1 Gammaproteobacteria bacterium RIFCSPLOWO2_02_FULL_57_10
TATGCAAAGAATTCCTGATAAAAGGCTGGGTTGGCGGCACATTGTGGGTGCTCAGGTCGGGGCCTTGGGTTAAAATGCCGCTCCACTGAATACCAGCCAACGGGGTTTTGAATGTTTAGTCGTGACATGACCATTGCCGAATTTGATCCGGAACTGAGCGCCGCCATCAACGCGGAGGCCCAGCGCCAGGAACACCATATCGAACTGATCGCTTCCGAGAACTACACCAGCCCGCGTGTCATGGAAGCCCAGGGCTCCGTGCTCACCAACAAGTACGCCGAAGGCTATCCCGGCAAGCGCTACTACGGCGGCTGCGAGCACGTCGATGTCGTCGAGACCCTCGCCATCGAGCGCGCCAAGCAGCTCTTCGGTGCCGACTACGCCAACGTGCAGCCCCACTCCGGTTCCCAGGCCAATGCCGCCGTATACATGGCGCTTCTCAAGCCGGGCGACACCGTGCTGGGCATGAGTCTGGCCGACGGCGGTCACCTGACCCATGGCGCGGCTGTGAGCTTCTCCGGCCGCATCTACAACGCGGTGCAGTATGGTCTGAACAGCGAGACCGGTGAGATCGACTACGATCAGGTCGAGAAGCTGGCGCTGGAACACAAGCCGAAGATGATCATGGCCGGTTTCTCCGCTTACTCCCGAGTGGTGGATTGGCAGCGCTTCCGCGATATCGCCGACAAGGTCGGCGCTTACTTCGTCGTGGACATGGCTCACGTGGCAGGTCTGGTGGCTGCAGGTGTGTACCCGAATCCGGTGCAGATCGCGGACGTCACCACGTCCACGACGCACAAGACACTGGGCGGCCCGCGCGGCGGCCTGATTCTGGCCAAGTCCAACCCCGAGCTGGAGAAGAAACTCAACTTCGCGGTATTCCCCGAGAGTCAGGGCGGACCGCTGATGCACGTCATCGCTGCGAAAGCCGTCTGCTTCAAGGAAGCCATGAGCCCCGAGTTCAAGGCCTACCAGCAGCAGGTGGTGAAGAACGCCCAGGCGATGGCCAATGGCTTCATCAAGCGCGGTTACGACATCGTCTCCAACGGCACCGACGATCACCTGTTCCTGCTGAGCCTCGTGAAGCAGGGCATCACCGGCAAGGACGCGGACGCCGCTCTTGGTCGCGCCAACATCACGGTCAACAAGAACGCTGTGCCGAACGACCCGCGTCCTCCGTTCGTGACGAGTGGTCTGCGCATCGGTTCGCCTGCGGTCACGCGCCGTGGCTTCAAGGAAGCGGAAGTGACGCAACTGACCGAATGGATCTGCGACGTCCTCGACAACATCGAAAACGAGGCGGTGATCGGTCAGGTGAAGAACAAGGTGCTCGCGCTGTGCGAACGCTTCCCGGTCTACGGCTGAACTACTGACACGTTCCAGTAACCTGTTCGTTTAAAACCAAGCGGGATCGCTTATGCATTGTCCGTTCTGCAGCGCGCTGGATACCAAGGTCATCGACTCACGCCTGGTTGCCGAAGGCAATCAGGTGCGGCGCAGGCGTGAGTGCATCACCTGTGCCGAGCGTTTCACGACCTTCGAAACGGCGGAGCTGGTGATGCCACGCATCGTCAAGCAGAACGGCAACCGCGAACCCTTCGATGAGAACAAGCTGCACGCGGGCTTGCTCAAGGCACTGGAAAAGCGCCCGGTCAGCATCGAGAAAGTGGATGAGGCCATCAACCGGATCAAGAACCACCTGCGTGCTACCGGCGAGCGCGAAGTGCCCTCGCGCATGGTTGGCGAGCAGGTGATGGCAGAACTGCGGCAGCTCGACGAAGTGGCGTTTGTGCGCTTCGCCTCGGTGTACCGCAGCTTCAAGGATCTGAACGAGTTCCGCGCCGAAATCGACCGTCTGGCCAACGACAACTGAGCCTCCGGACTCCTGCGATGAACAGCACAGCTGTCTCTTTCATGAACATGGCGATCTCCGCCGCCGCCAACGTCTTTTCGACGACACCCAACCCTCGCGTGGGTTGTGTGATCGTGCGTGATGGCGTGGTGGTTGGCACCGGCTGGCATGAGAAGCCTGGGTTGCCCCACGCCGAGGTCAATGCGCTGCGTGAGGCCGGTGAGCTGGCTCGCGGTGCCACCGCCTACGTGTCCCTTGAGCCCTGCTGTCACCATGGCAGAACACCTCCCTGTACCGATGCGCTGATCACCGCTGGCGTGACGGAAGTTGTCTTCGCCATGCTGGACCCGAATCCCCTGGTGGCGGGCAAGGGCGCCCAGGCGCTGCGCGACGCGGGTGTCAAGGTGACCTGGCCGATGCTGGAGGACGAGGCCAGAGCATTGAATCGCGGCTTCATCAAACGCATGGACGAAGGTCTGCCGTTCGTGCGCTGCAAGCTGGCGATGAGTCTGGATGGTCGCACAGCGATGGCGTCGGGCGAGAGCCAGTGGATCACGGGCCCTGCGGCGCGGGCAGATGTACAGCGTCTGCGCGCCGAATCCTGCGCGGTGCTGACGGGCGTCAACACGGTCCTGAGCGACAACCCCAGCCTGAACGTCCGCCCCGAACAACTGTTGGCCACTGCCACTGTGGGAGCGAGCCCTGCTCGCGATTCGCTTGTCGATGGAGCTCCCCGCCAACCCCTGCGCGTCATCCTCGACTCCTCCCTGCGCACGCCACCGGAGTCGAAGATTCTCAGCCTGCCCGGCGACGTCCTGTTCCTGGTCGGAGCCCCGCATCAGCAGCAGTACGGCCGCTTCAAGGACAGCAAGGCCATCATTCGCGAAGTGGCAACCGTCGCTGGTGGACGCGTGGACCTGCGCGCCGCCATGGCACTGCTGGCCAGTGAGTTCAATTGCAATGAAGTCCTGCTGGAAGCGGGTCCGACGCTGGGCGGCGCGATGATACAGGCTGGTCTGGTAGACGAAGTGATCATTTACATCGGCGCCAAGTTCCTGGGCAGCGACGCTCTGCCGTTGCTCAACCTGCCGGGGCTGCGGCACATGAGTGATCACGTCGGACTGGAAATCGTCGACGTGCTTGGCATCGAGGGTGATTGCCGTATCACCGCTCGCCTCATCAATCGCTGAGCGAACGGATCAACAGAGAGAGACTGACATGTTCACAGGCATCATCGAAGCACTGGGCTCGGTAGCCGACCTGCAACTGCGGGGCGGCGAATGGCGTCTCAGCGTCAGCAGCCCTGCGCTGGATTTCAGCGACGTGGTGCTCGGCGACAGCATTGCCGTCAACGGCGTCTGCCTGACGGTTACTCGTCTCGGCCATGCGCAGTTCGAGGCCGATGTGTCCAATGAAACCATGCAACTGACCACGCTGCATGGTCTGACCAGGGGCGCGAAACTGAATCTGGAAAAGGCGCTGACGCCGACCAAACGCCTCGGCGGTCATATCGTCAGCGGTCATGTGGATGGGGTGGGCGAGCTCATCGATCGCCGCCCGGACGGCGCCAGTGTGCGCATGGACTTCCGCGCCCCGACGGAGCTGGCCAAGTACATCGCCCAGAAAGGCTCGATCTGCATCGACGGCACCAGCCTCACCGTCAACACGGTCAAGGGCGCGACGTTCAGCGTGAACATAATCCCGCATACGCAGGCCCAGACCATCATTCAGGACTACCGCCTGGGTCAGAAGGTGAACCTGGAAGTGGACCTGATCGCCCGCTACCTCGAGCGCCTGATGCAGGGTGAGCATGCTGCTGATGAAGCTGACGATGGTGATGCAGTAAAACTCACCCGAGGGTTCCTGGCAGAGAATGGCTTTGCATGACCCTGTGGGAGCGGGCCTTGCCCGCGATGAATTATGCAGTACGCTCAATCGCGGGCAAGGCCCGCTCCCACAGGATAGAAATCGATTCACAACAGAGTGACTGACCGATCATGAAATTGAACACCGTAGAAGAGATCATCGAAGACATTCGCCAGGGGCGGATGGTTATTCTCATGGACGACGAGGATCGCGAGAACGAAGGCGATCTGGTGATTGCCGCCGAGCGCGTGCGCACTGAGGACATCAACTTCATGGCCACCAATGCGCGCGGGCTGATCTGCCTGACGTTGAGCCGTGAGCGCTGCGACTTTCTCAATCTGCGACCCATGGTCAACAAGAATGCCACCCAGTTTCACACCAACTTCACCGCGTCCATCGAGGCCGCGACCGGCGTGACGACAGGGATTTCTGCGGCCGATCGTGCCCGCACGATTCAGGTAGCGGTGGCCCGTGATACCAAACCCGAAGACATCGTGCAGCCTGGTCACGTGTTCCCGATCATGGCTCAGCCGGGCGGCGTATTGCAGCGCGCGGGTCATACCGAGGCCGGTTGCGACCTGGCCAGGCTCGCCGGCTTCACGCCCGCAGCGGCCATTGTCGAAATCATGAATGACGACGGCACCATGGCGCGTCGACCGGATCTGGAGATCTTTGCCCAGAAGCACGGCCTCAAGATCGGCACCATCGTGGATCTGATTCATTACCGCATTGCCAATGAGCGCACGGTAGTTCGCAAGGAGTCCCGCCAGGTGCACACGGAGCACGGCGAGTTCACCCTGCATACCTTCACGGACACCATTCTGGGTGGGCCGCACCTGGCCTTCAGCATGGGCAAGCTCGATCCCAAGACTCCCACTCTGGTGCGTGTCCACATCGCCAATACGCTGCGTGACGTGTGTGATGTGGTGAATCCGGCCTGGCCGAGCTGGTCGTTCAGCACCGCCCTCGCGCGGATCGCACAGGAAGGCCGGGGGGTGGCTGTGTTACTATCCGGCGCAGAATATGCCGAGGACATCAACGAGACGCTGACGGCCGCCTTTGGCGAGGAAGCCGGAGCGCCGCGTGCCAACCGCAAGGGGCACGACCTGACCATCGGCACGGGTTCACAGATCCTGCGTGATCTCGGTGTGGGCAAGATGCGCCTGCTGAGTTATCCGGCGAAGTTCCATGCCATCTCCGGGTTCGATCTGGAGGTCGTGGAGTTCGTCCCGTTCGACGAGGCGTTTTTGAAGGCGCAACAAGTTTCTGATTAAAAAGGTGAACAATAGATGAGTACGATCAAGACCATTGAAGGCGATTTTCTCGGCGGCAGCGCACGCTATGCGATCGTGGTGGCCCGCTTCAACAGCTTCGTTGTCGACAAGCTGCTCGAAGGCGCTCTCGACGTGTTGCGTCGTCACGGCGTGAAGGACGGCGACATTACCATCATCAAGGCGCCAGGTGCCTTCGAGTTGCCGGTGCTGACGCGCAACGTACTGGCCAAGGGCAAGTATGATGCCGTGATCGCACTGGGTGCGGTGATTCGTGGCGGCACTCCTCACTTCGAGTATGTGGCCGGTGAATGTGTGAAAGGATTGAGTGTCGTGAGTCTGGAGAGCAGCATTCCTGTCGCATTCGGTGTGCTCACCGTCGACACCATCGAGCAGGCCATCGAGCGCTCCGGCACCAAGGCAGGCAACAAGGGTGCGGAAGCAGCACTGAGTGCGATGGAAATGGTCAGTGTGATCAAGAAGCTGGGAGCGTAGGTGAAGACAGTGTCAGAGTCCCCCATGCCCAAGGGCAAGGCTCCGCTGCCAGCGATGGCTGAGCCGGAAAGTCCGAAGAAGAAACTCTCCGATCGTCAGAAGGCGCGGCGCATGGTGTTGCAGGCACTGTATCAGTGGCAGCTCGCCGGTGCGCCGGTCAGTGACATCCAGGCAGAGTTTCGCAGCTACTATCTCGGCAAGATCGACTGGGCCTACTTCAATGAAGTCTTTCCTGCGATTCCACCGCGCGTGAAGGAGCTGGATGCTGCGCTCGTGCCGATGCTGGATCGCGACATCGATGCGCTTGATCCGGTCGAACTTTCGCTGCTGCGCTTTGGCATGTACGAGTTGCTGCACCGCATCGATGTGCCGTACAAGGTCGTCATCAATGAGTGCGTCGAGTTGGCTCGAGTGTTCGGGGCAACGGATGGTCACAAGTACATCAATGGCATTCTCGATCGCGCGGCGCGTTCCATTCGAACTCTGGAAATCCAGTAGGGATTACTCCAATCCCTGTAGGAGCGAGCCTGCTCGCGAAGATCGTGCCGCACCATTCGCGAGCGAGGCTCGCTCCTACAGTAGTTCATCGTTTTGCATCGAGGTTCCGACTTGGCGTCCGACGAGTTTGACATCATCCGCCGTCACTTCAATCAGAAGGGATTGGCCTTTGCGAAATCCAGTGTGATGCTGGGCATTGGTGATGACTGCGCGTTGCTCGCTGCAGATTCCTCGCAACAACTCGCCATCTCCATGGATCTGCTGCAGGAAGGCGTGCACTTTCTGTCAGATGCAGATCCGTTCCTGCTCGGACAACGTACCTTGCTTGTGAATCTGAGTGACCTCGCCGCCATGGGTGCCGAACCCCTGTGCTTCACACTGGGCGTGAGTATTCCCAAGGCGGACGAACTCTGGCTGGAGCGTTTCAGTGCCGGACTCGCCGTCGTGGCGCAGGCGCATGATTGCCCACTGGTGGGAGGAGATCTGACGGCAGCGCATCCCGAGCATGGCACGATAACCCTGTGTGTGCAGGTTCATGGGCAGCGGCCTGCTGGTGCGGGCATGCTGCGCAGCGGCGCCAGGCCCGGCGATCTCGTGTACGTGACCGGTACGCTGGGCGATGCTGCTGCAGGTCTTGCTGTACTGCAAGGAAGACTGCCTGTGGGAGCGAGCCCTGCTCGCGATGGCTTTTCTCCGGAATCCATCGCGGGCAGGCCCGCTCCCACAGAATTCGAGGCGGCATTGATCTCCGCTTTCTACCAGCCCGAGTCGCGTGTCGCCTGCGGCATGGCGCTGCGTGGACTGGCCTCGGCCGCCATCGACATCTCTGACGGACTCGCCTCCGATCTGGGGCACATACTGCGCGGCAGTGGTGTGAGTGCTGCGATCGACACAGAGGCGTTGCCAACGTCGGCCGCGTTTCGTGCACTGGTTCCCGAAGCAGCGAGGCTGTCGCTGGTGCTGGGCGGCGGTGACGATTATGAATTATGTTTCACGGTGTCGAATGATGACGTGCCGCAGTTGGAACGGCAGTTGAGTGCGACGGGCACCGCAGCGACGTGCATCGGCAGAATAGAAAGCGGTAGCGGCCCGATACGCTGGCTGAGCAAAGGTGAAGAGATCGCGTTGCAGGTGCAGGGCTACAACCATTTCGCGCCGCAGCAGTTAACGCAGGAGCGAACGTGATGGCAGCAACACCCCGGTCGGTGTGGCGCAACCCGATACACTTCGCCGCATTCGGTTTCGGCAGTGGCGCGGTACCTGTGGCACCCGGCACCTTCGGTACACTGATGGCAGTGGCGATCTACCTGCTGCTACCGTCCTTGAGCTGGACAGTGTATCTGTTGTTTCTGTTGGTGATGTTTGCACTCGGCGTGTGGTTGTGTGGAAGAACTGCGCAGGACATCGGTGTGCATGATCACGGCGGCATCGTCTGGGATGAATTCGTCGGCTACTGGATCGCGATGTTTCTCGCGCCACCAGGATGGATCTGGATCGTCGCCGGGTTCGTACTGTTTCGCTTGTTCGACATCATCAAGCCGTGGCCTATCAGTTGGCTCGACAGCCATGTCGAGGGCGGGCTCGGGGTCATGATCGATGATGTGCTGGCGGGGATCATGGCGTGTGTCTGCCTGCAATTCGGTAAGTATTTTTTCAGTTGAAGTCACTCATTTGTCGTAATCAATTTGTAGTAAACCAGTAGAAGGAATAGCGAGTGCAAGTAAAATTCGTGGCGGGCGCAACCCTGCCGACAGCGTGGGGCGATTTCACCATTCACGGATTCGAGGATCCGGCGACCGGCAAGGAACACATTGCGCTGGCGATGGGAGATCTGGATTCGGGTGCTCCGGTGCTGTGCCGTGTGCATTCTGAATGTCTGACAGGCGATGCGCTGTTCAGCCTGCGTTGTGACTGTGGTCCTCAGTTGCAGTATGCGATGCGACAAATCGCGAAGGAAGGTCGTGGCCTGATTCTCTACCTGCGTCAGGAAGGTCGCGGGATCGGTCTGTTGAACAAGATCAAGGCCTATGCGTTGCAGGACAAGGGCGCAGATACAGTGGAGGCCAATGTGCAGCTGGGATTCCTGGCCGATGGTCGCGAGTATGCGATCTGTCGCCCGATGCTGGATCATTTCGGAGTCAAGGAGTTGCGTCTGCTGACCAACAATCCAGCGAAGGTGGCGGCGCTCGAAGCGATGGGCATTCCGGTGACGGAGCGCGTGCCGATCCATACGGGCCACAACTCCCACAACAAGTCCTACCTCGAAGTGAAAGCCAGCAAGATGGGTCACATGACCCACGATGATTGAATCGATCGCCCTCCCACAGTCAATGCCACTGCCGGATTCAGGAGCTTGCCTGCAAGCGACCGACGCACCACTGAAGTCAGAGACGGGCTTGTGGGTAGTGGACGGCAGGACCGTCAGCCGCCAGGATGGCGGATGCCGAGCCCCCATGGATGGGTTC
>MGYS01000064.1:0-221 GCA_001802565.1 Gammaproteobacteria bacterium RIFCSPLOWO2_02_FULL_57_10
CAACGTCGTCTTGCCGGAACCCGAACTGCCGACTATGGCGATGCGATCTCCGGCATACACCTGTAGATTCACATCCTGCAATACCCGCACTTCTTCCGGCCCGGAGGAATAGGTCTTGCTCAGATGGCGACACTCCAGCATCAGCTCCTGCTCTAGCTCAGCACTGGGAACTCTTGAGTCAAAGGCCGGGGTGTCGGAAGGGAATTTTTCGTTCATGGTCA
>MGYS01000064.1:230-8043 GCA_001802565.1 Gammaproteobacteria bacterium RIFCSPLOWO2_02_FULL_57_10
CAGCACTTCGGCGGGCTGGATACGCGTCGCCCGGTAGGCAGGATAAAGGGTGGCAAGGAAGCTCACTGTCAGGGCGCTGATGCAGATCATCACCACATCTTCCACCCGCAGCTCCGCTCGCAGGTAGGAAATCATGTACACGTCCTGAGGCGAGAAAACCGAATTGAGCAGATTCTCGAAACCCTGCATGACGCGCGTCAAATTCAGCGACAGGAGCACGCCAAGGATCGCTCCCAGCAGCGTGCCGAAGATGCCCACGGTCGTGCCCTGTGTCACGAACACCGTCATGATGGTCGCACGACTCGCACCCATGGTACGCAGGATCGCAATGTCCGCACTCTTGTCCGCGACCACCATCACCAGTGTCGAGACGATGTTGACGGCGCCAATCACCACAATCATCAGCAGCATGAATCCCGTCAGTGTCTTCTCAAGACGCAGTGCATCGAAGAGGCTGCTCTGAGTCTCGCTCCAACTGCTGGTATTCATGGTCCGGGCCGGCACGGAATCCGGCAGACTCGCCAAGGCATCCTCGGCGATGACTCCGGCATTGAAAACATCCGTCACCCGCAGCCGCACACGCACATCCTGAGCGGCATTACCGGAACCGAACAGCGCCTGTGCGGCCTCAAGTCCGATCATCACGGTATTGTTGTTGCCATAGAAGCCGAAATCGGCAGCGCCGATCACGCGGAAATTCATGACATCACCCAGTTCGCGCGTGATCAGACTGTTGAGCGACATCAGCGTCATTTCATCGTCCAGATAAATGCCCAGGCGATTGGCAAGGCTGATACCCAGAATGATGCCGTTCTCGGTGGTCGCCAGGGTGTCCAGCAGCGCAGCAAAGTCCGGAGACTCAACCTGCACAACCTCTGTCTCATAGGCAGGGTCGACACCGCGAATCTGGATGAACTCGCCGCCACCGTCATAGCGCAGCCAGCCTTCGCCCTCGATATAGGGTGCGGCACCGCTGACCTGAGGGTGGCTGCGTACTGCCGCAAGAACCTCGGGCCACTGCTCCATCCCGGATGAGTCTCCGATGCTGGCGTGAGGCACGGCCTTGAGGGTTTCGTCACGCATGGTGCTGGTGGACCCGTTGATGACCGACAACACGACGATCAATGCGAGCACCCCCACGGTAATGCCAAGGGTGGAAACGATGGAGACAAAGGAAATGATCTGACTCTTCTTGCGGGTCCGGGTGTAGCGCAGGCCTATGAAGAGAGCGACGGGTTTAAACATTGCGTTGCAGAATCCTCTGCACAGTCTTGAAGCTGACGGGAGCCACAGGAGTGCTGACTTGTTCGGCGATACTGCGCAGTGACAGTCCCTGCTCCCGCAACAACAAGATCTTCTTCAACACTTTTTGCTCCATGGGATTCTCGATGAGGCGGCCATTCGAGTGGATCATGTATCCGAATGGTCGACTGCCCCCCAGATATCTGCCCTTGCCGCGCTGCGCCCTCTTGACGTTCTTGATGCGCTCCACCGAGCGGCGTTTTTCCAACCCCGCAAAGAGCCGGGCCGCGCTGATCAAGTCGAGCTGCAGGCGCGGATCGGTGACATCTCCGTCGAGTTCCACAACATGCAAGGCAACTCCCTCGGCCCGAAAGCGCTTCAGAACGGCGCTGGCATCATAGCAGGAGCTGAAGAGTCGCTCCATGGCAAAGACCACCACCGCATCCCCTCTCGTCAGCCTGGCGAGCAGTCTGGCACCTCCCTCTCTGGAGGCGAAATCGGCGTTCCAGGGCACATCGAGGTCGGTCACCATACCGGAGATAGGCAAGGCATGCTCTGCACAGTAGCGCTCCATCGACTCCTGTTCCGTCTGCAGCACCTGGCTGGGGGGAGAATCTGTTGCATGGCCACGGTCGGCGTTTTCGAACTCGGTGGTGCGTACATAGAGATAGGCTGCCATAGGTGCTCCATCGTATGCTGCAATGAATGTGTCTTTGTTTGCACAATGCCACGAGAGGGTGCATTCTAAACCCGCACCAACAAGCTGAGCAAGCTTCGGCGCACAGGGGCTAGCAGCCCAATGCACGCACTCCAGGTGTTTGAATTAAAAAGTATTTACTGGCATACTGCGCGGGCGCTGCGAACCGTTGAAGGCAGAGTTGGGGTAGAGCGATCCTGTAAGGCCGTCCCCCGACGTGCGAAGACCCTGAACCTGTGACCCCATGTCATCTTGTCACTTCAGGCCAGATCGGACGCCGTGTCGCAAGAGATTTGAAGGCAAAGATTTCGCGCCAAAGGATTTCGAATTAAAAGGTTTCAAGCCAAAGATTTAAAAGAGTGAATGCAACAAGCAAGGTGTCGGAAGGTCGACACAAAAAATACGGAGTGGCGGCGTCAACTGCCGACACGAAAAACCAATACAGCCAGATAAATTCGGGTCGTATCAAATTCAGGACGGTGGTGCCTCACGCCAATCGCAGATGAGGCAACACCAGAAGCAGTCAGTTTTACATGAATCGACTTTATGACAGGAACTGGCAACAAACGCCAACGTCTGTCAGCGTAGTGCTGCGATGCAGCTCACGCAAAAGTCAGAGATTTTCGTTATCGGATTTTCGGTTCCCAGATCACCAGGGTCAGCAATGATTTTCAGATGTCACCATGGTTCTCTTGAAAAGAAAGCAAATCCGCTTTCCGTAACTCACTGCCCGCAGGTTTGATGTACCCCGGGTTTACTGTTCTGGCTCAACAGAAAAGTGAACCTTACAATGAAGAGAATGTTGATCAATGCAACTCAAGAAGAAGAGTTGCGCGTAGCCCTCGTTGATGGACAGCGTCTATACGACCTGGACATCGAAAACCGTGCAAGAATCCAGAAAAAGGCCAGCATCTACAAGGGCAAGATTACCCGCGTGGAGCCCAGCCTTGAAGCCGCGTTTGTCGACTTCGGTGCAGAGCGTCACGGCTTCCTCCCCCTGAAAGAAATTTCTCCCCAGTACTTCACCAAGCGTGGCGGTGGTGGCGATGGCGGCCGCGTCAACATCAAGGAAGTGGTTGCCGAAGGCACCGAAGTGATCGTGCAGGTCGAGAAGGAAGAGCGCGGCAATAAAGGTGCCGCACTCACCACTTTCGTCAGCCTCGCTGGCCGTTATCTTGTCCTGATGCCGAACAATCCGCGCGCTGGTGGAATTTCCCGCCGCATTGAAGGCGATGACCGCTCCGAGATCCGCGAAGCACTCGGCAGTCTGGAGATTCCGGACGGCATGGGCATGATCGTGCGCACGGCAGGTGTTGGCAAACAGCAACAGGAACTGCAGTGGGACCTCGATTACCTGCTGTCGCTGTGGAGCTCCATCACCGAAGCCTCCACACAGAAAGCCGCACCCTTCCTGATCTATCAGGAAAGCAACGTCATCATCCGCACCATTCGCGACTATCTGCGCCAGGACATCGGCGAAGTGCTGATCGACACCAAGGAAGCCTTCGACGAGGCAATCACATTCGTGCGTCAGGTGATGCCGCACTATGAGGCTCGCATCAAGCAGTATTCCGAATCATTACCACTGTTCAACCGTTACCAGATTGAAGGTCAGATCGAGACGGCATTCCAGCGCGAAGTGAAGCTGCCGTCTGGCGGCTCCATCGTGATCGATCCGACAGAGGCGCTTGTCTCCATCGACATCAACTCTTCACGCGCAACACGCGGTTCCGACATCGAAGAGACAGCACTGAACACCAACCTCGAAGCGGCTGACGAGATTGCCCGCCAACTGCGTCTGCGCGACATGGGCGGCCTGATCGTGATCGACTTCATCGACATGAGCTCCGCGCGCAACCAGAAGGAAGTGGAAAATCGCGTACGCGATGCGCTGGAAGCTGACCGTGCCCGCGTTCAGGTCGGTCGCATTTCCCGCTTCGGTTTGCTGGAGATGTCACGTCAGCGTCTGCGTCCTTCCCTGGAAGAAACCAGCACGATCGTCTGCCCGCGTTGCAGCGGCCAGGGTGCAATCCGTGATGTGAAATCACAGGCTCTTTCGATCCTGCGTGTTCTGCAGGAAGAAGCCAACAAGCGCAAGAGCTCCGAGATTCGCGCCATCGTGCCAATCTCCGTCGCCTCTTATCTGCTGAACGAAAAGCGTGCGGCAGTATCCGGCATCGAATCCCAGAGCGGCACCAAGCTGGTCATCGTCGCCAATGCGTCGCTGGAAACGCCACACTACGAGATACAAGGTGTGACACAGCAGGACGGCGTCCATACCGCGAGCTACGAGATCGAGATTCATCCGGAGGCTCCGGAACACAATCACAAACACGCACGCCCCACTCCTCCGCCACAACAGGCGGCAGTGCAGGCCCCTACTCTTTCCCAGCCCCCGGCTCCGGTAGTGGTGCCCGAGAAAAAGAAAGAGAAGGAAAAGGAAAAGAAAGGTTTCTTCGCGAGCATATTCGGCTTCCTGTTCAGCGATGACGAGGAAGAGGTCAAGAAGGAAGAGAAGTCCGCTGCAGGCAATCGCAATCGTGGCGATGGTCGACGCGAGCGTGGTGATCGTGATCGCGATCAGCGTCGTGGCGGCAAACCGAACAATCGTCGCGAAGGCGGCGATCAGAAACCGGAAGCAAGAACTGAAACAAGAGGCGATGCAGCCCCTGCCGAGGGCGGAGCGCAGCGCGAAGGCGGCCAGGGTCGCAAGCGTGGCAATCGCGGCAGGAATGCCGAGGGTGGTCAGGCACAGTCCGGCAATCGTGAAGAGCGCAAGGACGGACGCAGAGACGGTCGTCGCGATGAGCCACGTCGTGACGATGCTCGTCGTGAAGAACCCCGCAAAGACGAACCGCGTGCGGATGACGCTGCTGAAGCAGGCGGCGATGATGAAGCGCGCAACGCACAGCGTCGCAGCGGCAATCGCCGTCCGAAGAATACCAACCAGCGTCGTCGTGGCCCACGTCCGGATGTTGAAGCCAATGCAGTAGAAGGCAGTGTGGAAGGCAACATCGAGCCTGGTGCGGAACTGAACACCGAAAATGTGGCCACCGACAGTGCGACGACAGATAGCCAGCAGGCAGCCGTGCGCGAAACCACTCGCAGGCCGCATCCACGACGCGAGCCGGTGGTGGATGCCGATGTCGCGGTAGAAGCGTCTGACGAGATCGATGACGAAGCGACACCAGGCAACGAGGCCATCGAAGGCAGCGAAGCGGGCACAGAAGGCGGCAGATCATCACGCCGCAATCGTCGTCCGTCCGAGCGTCGTCGCAATCGCAATCGTGGCGCGCAGAATGCTGCAGCAGATGGAGAAGAGAGCATCGTGTCGGAAGGCAGTGAAGAGACCGACGTCGATTCAATCGCTGATGCGCCGATTGCCGCTGTCGAAACAGTGGCTGTGGAACCTGCTGTAGAGAGTGACCTGGCACCTGCCATGGAAATGATCCAGGAGACTCTGGATATCAATGGCAGCGAAAGTGTGGCTGTGGAACCTGCTCCAGTGGCGTTGGCACTGGAAGTTGAACACAACACCATGGCAGAAACAGTCGAATCGATTCCTGAAGCAGTTGTCGAGACCGTCGTAGTGCCAGTCGTGAGCACTCCGGAGGCTGCGCCTGCCCCGACTCCAGCTCCCGTCATTCCGGCACTTGCAGGTCGTGCACCGAACGATCCGCGCGAAATCAAGCGCAGACAGCAGATGCAGGCTGCGGCCGGTAATTCGGACTCCACTACGGAAGTCTGATAGCAGAAAAAAAGCCCCGTGGCACTTTCGTGCGACGGGGCTTTTTTATTTCGTAGGAGCGGGCCTGCTCGCGAATGACCTCGCGAACACACTTTTTTTAGAGCTTCTCCGCCAGCTCCGGCAACACCTGGAACAGATCCCCCACGAGTCCGTAATCAGCCACCTGGAAAATCGGCGCCTCTTCATCCTTGTTGATGGCAACGATCACCTTGCTGTCCTTCATGCCGGCCAGATGCTGAATCGCGCCGGAGATACCCACCGCAATATAGAGATCAGGGGCAACGATCTTGCCAGTCTGACCTACCTGCATGTCATTCGGGACGAAGCCTGCGTCTACAGCTGCGCGTGAAGCACCGATCGCTGCGCCGAGCTTGTCTGCGACCTTCTCGATCAACACAAAATTCTCGCCACTCTGCATGCCACGACCACCGGAAATCACGATGGAGGCCGCCGTCAGTTCTGGTCGCTCGGACACTGACAGTTGTTCACTGACGAAACTGGACAGCGTCTGTGCATTTGCAGCATTGAGAGTCTCAACTGCTGCTGCTCCGCCAGTGGCAGAGGCTTCGGCAAAGGCGGTACTGCGCACAGTAATGACCTTGACCGCATCGGAGGACTGCACTGTCGCCAGAGCATTGCCTGCGTAGATCGGCCTCACGAAGGTATCGGCACTCTTGACTGCGACGATATCGGAAATCTGTGCCACATCGAGCAGCGCCGCGACACGTGGCAGCAGGTTCTTGCCAGTGGTGGTCGCCGCCGCCAGGATGTGTGAATAACCCTTGCCGACTTCGGCAACCAATGCCGCGACACTCTCGGGCAGCTGGTGAGCATACGCGGCATTATCCGCCAGAAGCACTTTGGAGATACCACTGATCGCGGCCGCGGCACTGGCCACGGAGGCGCAACCCGCTCCGGCCACCAGTACGACAACATCCTGTCCAATGGCCTGTGCGGCAGTAACAGCACTCAGGCTCGCGGGCTTAAGAGCAACGTTATCGTGCTCTGCAATGACTAATACGCTCATGAAATGTCCTTCTGGTTCAGCGATTGATTGGTTGCCAGGGGCGGTGTCCGATGAGGACACTAGATCACTTTGGCCTCGGTTTTGAGTTTGCTGATCAGCTCGTCGACGCTGCTCACGCGAATCCCGGCGGTTCGCACGGGTGGAGGCTCGACGCTGACAATGCGCAGCCCGGAAGTGGTATCCACACCGAGATCCTGAGGCGTCACGGTGTCGATGGGCTTCTTCTTGGCCTTCATGATGTTGGGCAAAGAGGCGTAACGCGGCTCGTTCAGCCGCAGATCAGAGGAAATGACGGCGGGCAGCGCCAACAATACGGTCTGTTCACCACCATCGATCTCACGGGTCACCTTTGCCTTGCCGTCTGCCAGCTCGAGACCACAGGCAAACGTGCCCTGCGGCATGCCGGCCAGAGCCGCCAGCATCTGGGCAACCTGGTTGTTGTCGGTGTCGATGGACTGTTTGCCCACGATCACCAGATCGATTCCCTCCTTCTTGACCAGGCTGTGCAGTATCTTCGCCACCGCGAGTGGTTGGAGACCGTCCGGTGCATCGACATGAATGCCACGATCAGCACCCAGCGCCAACGCCGTGCGAATCTGTTCCTGGCTGGCCTTGTCACCGATGGAGACAACGATCACCTCTTCAGCCTGGCCTTTCTCCTTGATGCGAATCGCCTCTTCGACGGCGATTTCACAGAACGGGTTGATTGCCATCTTGGCATTGGTCAGCTCGACGCCGCTGTTATCGGCCTTGACGCGCACCTTGACGTTCGCGTCGACAACACGTTTGACTGCCACAAGAATCTTCATGGATTCTCCATAGTTAAGAGGTGGAACTGATTGTAGAAACTGGTTGTAAAAATGAGTGCACATGATGGGCGCTGATAACTGGCAAATTCCTGTCACCAGTGTGCGCCGGGTGCCCAAAAAGGCTGGTAATGATGCCCCGTTTAACCAGATGCGTCAACAACACAGGGGCTGAAGCCGGGTCGTGGAGGCATTTGGCGGTCACCATGACGACAAGGGATTGTCATTCTGGCGCAACAATCACACCGTGCCAAGAACAAATCTGGCGCCATGACTCCACACGACGAGTTCTG
>MGYS01000065.1:0-6649 GCA_001802565.1 Gammaproteobacteria bacterium RIFCSPLOWO2_02_FULL_57_10
CCACCAGTGAGAGCTGGAAAGACAAGAACACCGGTCAGCCACAGGAAAAAACCGAATGGCACCGAGTGGTGTTCTTCAACCGTCTGGCGGAGATCGTCGGCGAGTATGTGAAGAAGGGCTCCAAGCTCTACATCGAAGGCAGCCTGCGCACCCGCTCCTGGGAGCAGGACGGCATCAAGCGTTATGCCACGGAGATCGTCGCGGGTGAGATGCAGATGCTCGACTCCCGTGGTGGTCAGGGTGGTGGACAGGGCGGTGGGTCTTACGGCGGCAACGATGGCGGCTACGACAGTCAGTTCGGTCAGGACACTGCTCCCCAGCAGCAATACGGCAACAATCGCCCACGGGAATCCTCGCCTGCGCCTGCGCCATCGAACTTCGATAATTTTGATGACGATATCCCATTCTGATCTTGTCTCAGGGTAAGCGCACAAGGTGAAGCTTTTAATTGTTGGTGCCGAAAGTGCGGTCGGAAAGGAGTTGGTCAAACAGCTCCAGCAACGCGGAGTGGACCATTTCGCTCCCGAACCCGGCCGCATCGATGCACGCGATCCCCTGAGCGTGGCCAAGGTGATCACGCAGTGCGAGCCGGACCAGGTCGTCAATCTCGCCTCGTACCGCGCCGGCAGTCAGCTCGCGATTCTGGAGGCGGAAAAGAACCTGCAGGAATGCGATGCCATCAACCACATACAGGCCTCGGTGATTGCCCAGGTCTGCGATCATCTGAACATTCCCCTCGTGCATCTGTCGTCAGCCTATGTCTTCAATGGCGACAAGAAACTCGGTTACAACGAACTCGATGTCGCCAAGCCCGTGGGCGTCTATGGCGCCACATCACTTCTGGGTGAAGAAGCGATCGCCAAGGTGCTCAGCAAGCACATCATCGTGCGCACCGGCTGGATCTTCGGGGCAGGGCAGGATGAGCTCATTCGCCGCTGGCTGACCGAGGCCCGCGAAGCCGAAGGGGCGGTGACCGTGCTGCGCCGCAAGTTCAGCCCCACCCCGGTCGAGGACGTGGCGCGTGTTCTGATGGCCATCTCGCATCAGGTGGATTGTCACGCCAACGTCTGGGGTGTCTACCATTACTGCGGGCTGGAGACCAAGCGCGAGAGCGAGTTCGTGCAGCATGTGCTGAAGCTGGCGGCCCAGCACAACGAGAGTATCTACAAGCTGCTCGATCATCTGAGCCTGAACCTGTTGCGGGCCGATCCGCCCGAGATTGCCAACACGACGCTGGCGACCAAGAAGATCTTCGACACATTCGGCATCAAGCAACGCTCCTGGCATGGCAGTCTCCAGGCACTGATCAAGACGCTGGCGAAGACGCCAGAGGTGCGGGCCTCGGAAGCAGCAGTCACGAAAACTCAGCCGGACACGTCTGAAGCGAAAGTCTGATGACAATATCCGTGAACAACACCACATCACGAAGCTCCACACTGACTCCCATCGACGAGGCGCTCGCGCAGATACTGCGGGGCATGGAGCTGGTGGCGGGCAGCGAACGGGTCCCGCTGGCGAGCGCGTTGCACCGGGTCCTGGCGAATACCGAGACGGCGGCAGTCGATGTTCCGGGACACGCCAACAGTGCGATGGATGGCTATGCCCTGGATAGCCGAGCGCTGGCCAGTGGACAGACGCGCTTTCACGTCAGCCAGCGTATTCCCGCCGGGCGGGTCGGTGTGGCGCTGGTGCCTGGTACTGCCGCCCGCATCTTCACTGGTGCCCCGATTCCCGAGGGGGCCGATGCCGTGGTGATGCAGGAAAACTGCAGCGTGGAGGGCGACGCAATCACCGTATTGCAACCCGTGGAGTCGGGCGAGAATGTGCGTCGCGCGGGCAGCGATGTGCTGCGTGGCAGTGTGCTGTTCGAGGCTGGTCATCGTCTGCGGGCGCCGGACATCGGCATGCTGGCAGGTGTGGGCAGGGTTGATGTCGAGGTGCGTAAGCCACTGCGCGTCGCAGTGCTGACCACCGGCGATGAGCTGGTGCGCCCGGGAGTGCCTCTGCAACCGGGTCAGATCTACAACTCGAATTACGCCATGCTGCGCGCGCTGTTGCAGGGGCTCGGACATGAGGTCGTCGATTGCGGCATCGTGGCCGATACGCTTGCCGCGACGGAAGCGGCGTTGCGCGCTGCAGTCGCGCAAGTCGATTGCGTCATCAGCAGTGGCGGCGTCTCGGCGGGCGAAGAGGATCACGTGCGGGTGGCGCTGGAAAATATCGGCGAGCTGTCGTTGTGGAAGCTGGCGATCAAACCGGGCAAGCCTTTCGCTTTCGGTCGTGTTGCGGGTAAGCCGTTCTTCGGACTGCCGGGCAACCCGGTCTCGGCCTTCGTGAATTTCACGTTGATCGTGCGTCCGTGTCTGGAGCGCATGTCGGGAGTCGTCGCCACGCCTGCGCCGTCGTGGCGTCTGACGGCAGACTTCGAGTTACCCGCATCGGGTGTGCGACAGGAGTACCTGCGTGTGCGTTGTCATCCCGGGGCAGGCGGTGACGAGGGCGAAACAGTGCTGCGTCTGGCAGGCAGTCAGAGCTCAGGGGTGCTGTCGTCGGTGAGTCATGCCGACGGGTTGGCGGTGATACCGCCGTTCACCGCAGTGAACAGGGGCGACAGGTTGAAATTCATACCACTGAGTGAGATAGTCGGTCAGGTCTGAACCCGCGCCAGACTTGGCGTTGCGCACAGTCCTCCCGGCACACCGGACCGTAAAGTCAGGCTGGCAAGAGAGCAAATCGTGAACACTGCATTGATACTTCGTAGAACCACCTTTCCCATCGCCATGATGGGCTTTCTGCTGCTTGCGGCGTGTCAGCCGACTCAGCAGCGCGTGGTTGTAATGCCACAGCCCGAACCGGTGGTGCCCGACACGTCGGAGATCGACGAGGCGGAAGCCCGAGCCCGCTTCGAGGCCGAACTGCGTTATCAGCGCATGATCGCCGATCTGTTGTTCGAGGGCCGCAAGGCACTCAACGCCAATCGTCTGCTGACTCCGGCCGACACCAGCGCGCACGCCTACTTCATGCGTGTGCTGGCCATCGAGCCCGAGAACGCCGTCGCTCTGCAGGGCATTCAGGACATCGTGGCGCAGTATCTGCAACTTGCGGAGCAGGCGTCACGGCAGGGTCAGTTCGAGAATGCCCAGAATTACCTGCGCCGTGCAGAGCAGGTGGATCGTACTCATGCCGGAATCGCCGCTGCGTGGGCCGCTCTCGAAGCGGAAATGGAGTCCACCGATGTCGTGCACAGCATCAATGCACGCGACCTTGCCAGTCAGTCTGCGGCCCTCACGGCACAATTGGCCCAGATTGCGGTACAGGCCCGCGACTCCGGCGCTTTCTTCCTGATCACGGCGCCCAACGACGCGCAGGCGCGCTGGATCTATCTGCAGATGCAGGCGGCGGTGGAAGGTCATCGTCTGCGTGGCAACATCGAACTGGGTGACACGCCCACCATTCGCCTGATCATGCCGACGGATGGCGATGCCTGATCCGCGCTCACGCTTGTCAGATGAACTCACTTCCGAGGTACGTTTCCGATGCTTGCACGCATGAAATCGCTGGTTCCCTCGACGCTGTTCCTGAGTTCCCTTGGCCGGTTCGGCAAGGTCGGCGCCGTGCTGATAGCCGTTTACCTGATCATCGTCATCGCGCTCGGCTTCTACTGGAGTGCTGAGCCCGACGCGTTCTCAGTGACCGAGAACATGGCACAGAAGCTGAATTCGACCAATACGCCGGTGATCGGTGCCGCGACTGCAACTGCTCTGATCCGCGCTGCCGAGACCATGCTGGACAAGCCCGGTGGTTATCTCAGCAATGACATCACGCCCCCCGGCCTGTATCTCGACAATATTCCCAATTGGGAGTTCGGCGTGCTGGTGCAGGTGCGCGATCTGACCAAGGCATTTCGGGAGAACTTCAGCCGTTCGCAGTCCCAGTCCACCGAGGATGTGGATCTGATCATCGCCGACCCGAATTTCAATGTCCCCAATGACAGTTGGATACTTCCGGCTTCGGAGGATCAGTATCGGGATGCCATCGCTGCGATGGAATCCTACCTGCGTCGAATCTCCAATCCGAGTGATCAGGATGGACAGTTCTATGCCCGTGCCGACAACCTTTCCCGCTGGTTGACGAGTGTGGAGTCCCGGCTCGGCAGTCTGTCGCAGCGTTTGAGTGCGAGTGTGGGGCAGACGCAGGCCAGCAATTTCGTGGCGCCACTTTCAGGTGATACCGCGCAGGCCGACGTCGCCGTAGCCCCTGCAACAGCGCGTATCGTGAAGACGCCCTACTTGCAGATAGACGATGTATTTTATGAGGCACGTGGCACCACCTGGGCGCTCATGCATTTCCTGCAGGCGGTGGAGATTGATTTCGAAGCGGTACTGCGCGACAAGAATGCACTGGTCAGCGTACGTCAGATCATCCGCGAGCTGGAGGCGAGTCAGCGCACGGTGTTTTCCCCGGTGATTCTCAACGGCGGCGGCTTCGGCCTGTTTGCCAATCATTCCCTCGTCATGGCCAATTATGTCTCCCGCGCCAATGCCGCGATCATTGATCTGCGTGAGTTGCTGAATCAAGGTTGAGCGTCTCGAATTCACTGACTGTGGGAGCGGGCCTGCCCGCGATTGCCTTTTTGTGACACAGAAATCGCGGGCAGGCCCGCCCCCACAGGAGCTGCACAATGCAGCCGCAAACGAATGATTAGGCGATCCTTGCCCTCTGTGTTACAGTGCCGCCTGAGCTTTGATCTGAGTCTCAAACAACTCGATCAAAGGCGTCATCGTTAATTGTTCTGGTCATCGCAGCCTGTCATCGTAGACTTGTGCTGTCGCTTACCCCTCCTCTGAGTGCCAATTACTGCATGCCGCACTGTGTGTATCGCACAATAATTGGCAACGCTGCAACGTAGTGAAACCCGGTTTTTATCCAAGTCAGTGAAATCATGTCCTGAATTCCTGACAGCTGCGTTTTCGTTTGCCCTATTTTTCTTCAGCCCGTCGGTACGGAAATCGCTTCGCGAATATCATCGCGAAAGATCTTCTCGGGTTGCGGAGCTTGAGGTGCCACATGGCACATTCAGGAACTTTAAATCAGGAAATACCAATGAGTTTTGAAAATCTGGGGCTGAGTCCAGCCCTGCTGAAAGCCCTGCACGACCAGGAATACACCGAACCAACTCCGATCCAGGCACAGGCCATCCCGGCCATCCTGCTCGGCAATGACATCATGGCCTCTGCCCAGACCGGCACTGGCAAGACTGCGGGTTTCACGCTGCCGCTGCTGCAGCGCCTCTCCGAAGGCCCACGTGCCGGAGCGAATCATACACGCGCACTGATCCTCACCCCGACTCGCGAACTTGCGGCGCAGGTGCACGACAGTATCGAGACCTATGGCAAGTATCTGAATCTGCGTTCCACCGTCGTGTTCGGTGGCGTCAAGATCAACCCGCAAATGCTGAAACTGCGCGCAGGCGTGGAAATTCTGGTGGCGACACCGGGCCGTCTGCTCGATCTGTTCCAGCAGAACGCGATCAAGTTCGATCAGATCAACACACTGATTCTCGATGAAGCAGACCGCATGCTCGACATGGGTTTCATCAATGACATCAAGAAGATTCTGGCGAAGTTGCCGAAACAGCGACAGAACCTGCTGTTCTCTGCCACGTTCTCACCGGAGATTCAGGGCCTGGCCAAGGGCTTGCTCAACAATCCTGTGCAGATCAGCGTTGCGCCGTTGAACACGGCGACCGAACTTGTCCAGCAGAACTTGTACATCGTCGACAAAGGTCGCAAGACCGAACTGCTCAAGCACCTCATCAAGTCGCAGGACTGGTATCAGGCGCTGGTGTTCAGCCGCACCAAGCACGGCGCGAACAAGCTGGTGAAGCAGTTGGAAGACGACGGCATTCACGCGGCCGCGATTCATGGCAACAAGAGTCAGGCCCATAGAACCAAGGTGCTGGAGCGCTTCAAGGAAGGCAAACTGCAAATCCTTGTGGCCACCGACATCGCGGCACGCGGTATCGATATCGATCAGCTGCCTCAGGTTGTCAACTACGATCTGCCCAACGTGCCGGAAGATTATGTGCATCGCATCGGCCGTACCGGTCGTGCGGGTTCGAACGGCCATGCCATCTCTCTGGTGTGCGGCGAAGAGAACAAGATGTTGAAGGACATCGAGCGTCTGTTGAAGCGCCCGATCGATCGCATCGAGCTGCAAGGATTCAAATCCACCGAGAATTTCGCGACGGCCAAACCGCTGGCGCAAGGTGGACGTGGCAGCAATGGTGGCCAAGGTCGTGAAGGTGGTCGTGATGGTGGTCGAGATGGTCAAAGCCGTGGTGGCCAGGGTCGTCAAGGCCAGAGCCGTGACGGGCGTGGTCGTGCAGACCAAGGCCGTTCAGACCAGCCTCGTGCGCCACGAGCAGCTTCCAGCACTGGGAACAGTGCGGGCAATGGCAATAGTGGTAATCGTGGCACTTACGGTGACACGGCACCACGCACCAACGAACAGCGTGCTGATAGTCGCAGCAGCGGTCAGCGCCGCACGGAACAGCTCCGCAGTGAGCAGAGCCGTGGTCAGGGTGGAGGTGCAGAGCGTGGCACCGGCGGTGAGAATCGAGGTCGTTCGGGCGGTCAACCAGGCCAGT
>MGYS01000065.1:6659-7281 GCA_001802565.1 Gammaproteobacteria bacterium RIFCSPLOWO2_02_FULL_57_10
GCAAGGACAGGGGCGTCCGGCTGCCAAGTCATCATCGGGCACGACACTGCTGTATCGCTCGTGATTTGAACCCTCTTGTGGGAGCGGGCCCTGCCCGCGATTGGTTGCGATCGGCATCAATGCCGAGTTCAAAAGCAATCGCGGGCAGGCCCGCTCCCACAGTCAGTGGTTTCTTGTTAGTCTGCCATCGCTTCGTAGACAACACGCTGTGCAGTCGTGTTGTCGAACGGAGCGCCTCTCGGGCCACCGCGTCTCTGCTCCATGTAGAGCATGTAGAAATCATTCTCGCGATCGACCACGACCAGTGTGCCGCCAATGCCGCGCCAGCCGATATTGTGCGGGCCATTGGGATTGTCGCCATCGGTTGGCTGCAGGTGGAAACCCATGCTCCAGTTGCCGCGATTGCCGTAGAAAAAGAATTGACGTGACACGTTTTCGTCGATGCGCGGTTCGCTCATCAGATCAAGTGTTGCCTCGTCGAGAATGCGGGCACCGCGATACTCCCCCCCGTTGAGCAGCATGTTCGCAAAGCGCGTGTAATCTTCCGTCGTGGAGTTCAGGCCGCCACCTCCGGAGAGAAAAGGGCGTACCACTGTGTTGTCCGCCATCTCGCCGTGTATCG
>MGYS01000065.1:7289-10258 GCA_001802565.1 Gammaproteobacteria bacterium RIFCSPLOWO2_02_FULL_57_10
CTTTCCGGCCGCGACCTCCAGCACCGCGCCGAGCACATCGGTGGAGTGTCCGTAGTGCCATGCTGTACCCGGTTCGAAAAAGAGGGGCAACTGACCCAGTCGCTTCGCTGTCTCCAGTGCCGTCAGACTGCCGTCGCTGGGGATCTGTTCCATGTACATCTTGCCGAGCGCAGTGTCCGGCGAAAAGATTGCCTGGATCAGTCCGGACTTGTGCGTCAACAGATGCTCCACCGTCATCACGTTCTGTGCAGCTGTCACTGCGCCGGTTTCGGAGTTGATCACCTGCATGTCGTTGAACTCGGGGATGTACTTGCCGACCGGATCCTCCACGTTCAACAGCCCGTCTTCTACCAGCGACATCGCCGCTACGCTGATGATGGGCTTGGTCATGGAATAGATGCGGAAGATGGTTTCCTGATCGATGGGTGTGCTGTCGCCCGGGCCTTGAGTGCCCACACTCAGCATGACGCCAACCCCATCATTATTGCCAACCATGAGCAGAGCCCCGGGCAGATGCCCACTGTCGACCGCGGCCTGCATCTGCGCCTTGATGGCATCCATCTCGGCCTGGTCGATGCTGAAGGTGCTGGCATCGATCATCTTGATGGAGCTGTCCTGACCGAAGCTGGAGAGCGATGTCAGCAGCAGGGCTGCCGCCATGGTGGACCTGAAGAACACGTGTGTTGCGGATGATGCTTTCATGCGAAAACCCCCTGACTCCCGTTTATCCATGCGACGGGTATTGTGAAAAAGTAGGAGGATCATAGTGCAGATGGCTGACCGGAGCAAAACGCGTTGCGGCGCGCTCCGGCCGGATGGTATCAGGGCTGCACCTGGCAGACCTGGCCCGGCCCATCGGCCACGGTCACACAGGCTTGTCCGCTGGGGCACTGGGAGCCGGGTGCAGCGCAGGAAATCTCGCAGGTTCTGAACTCGGGGCCGGACGGACCGGCGATGCCGTAGTAGCTCAGGCAACTCAGCCCCGTGTCGCATTGAGCTCCACTGGCCACCGTGCAGCTCTCGCCCTGCAGAGCAAACCTGTTCTTGCCGATCTGTGTGATGGACTTGATGTTGAACGGGGGCGACAACGTAACGGCGAATTTCTCTCCTGTAGCGCCCAAGGTGGCCGAAGGAATGACCAGTTCACCCGCCTGCTCGTCATAAACTGCCCCTGCCGTCGGTGCCTCGTCTACGGTTTCCACTCCAAACAGTATGCATTGATTGATCCCGCACTGACCTGTGGTCTCGTAGAAGGAGCCTGTGATTCTGTGCAAAGTGCCTTTGTCCGACAGGGGACTCAGGTTCACAGCACTCTTGCCGATGTTCAGGCGAAGCTCACCACTGGTGTCCTGCAGTTGATAGGAGCCACAACAGGCACCGCACATCGCTACGCAGGGCAATGATTCCAGAGTGCCCGTGACAGCCACTGAGTCATCAGCGTGAGTTGTTCCAACCATAAGATTTAAAAGAAAAAAAGCAGAATGTATTGCTTTCGCGAAGTGGCATTTCATGATTCCAGTGTCCTTTGGAAAACGACGAAAGAGGGCGGCGGCCGTTTGTGTATCTGTCTGCGTGGGAAAATAACCCACGAAACCGAATCCATCAAGCGTCGTCTGCAGCTAACTGCCCATCGCGAGGAAAAAGTCGCGTGTGGTGTCATCTGCCGGGAAGTAACTCTCGATCAGCAGCTCCTCCATCCCGATATCCAGCGCGGTGCCGAACTGACTCAGCGTGGAGAACAGCCGCAGCACCTGATCGCCCATCCGGACATCGACGGTGAGCATCGGCTTGTCATGGGCATGCGATGGTGTCTGCCAGCCTTGCGGAGGTTGTATATGCAACAACTCCTGCAGCAGTTGCCGGTGTTGCGGCCGCGAGTAGCTCAGTACCTGACGACGCAGACGGCGCAGCAGATATCCCGCCACCTCGTCCCAGTTCACGATGTGCGGACGCAACGCCTCGTGGCTGAATACCAGGTGCAGCAGGTTGGTGCCGGGTGGCACCTCACTGGTATGCAGCAGCGCCGCCGTCATGCGCAGCTGTGCCTGATTTGCCATGAGGATATTCCAGTGACCGTCGAACACGACTGCGGGGTAGGGCTCCTGCTTCTCCAGCATCAGTGCGAGCGCGGTACGTACCGGAGCCATGTCGGGGCTGTTGAGGTCACAGCGGCTGTAGGCGGGAGCAAACCCCGCGGCCTGCAACAGGAGGTTGCTGTCCTGCAGATCGACATCAAGAGCGGTCGTGAGGCGCATCAGCATCGTGCGACTGGGTTGGGTTCGGCCATTCTCGATGAAACTGATATGACGTGGTGACACCTCTGCCAGGTTGGCCAGATCCAGTTGCGAAAGACGCGAGCGCCTTCGATATTCGCTGAGCAGTCTGCCTGCTTCGGCCTTCATCTCTTTCTCCGGTCGGGTTCGATTGGCGAGGACTTTACGTCAGGATGCTTGTGAACGCCATTACCTCCGAGGTAATTGCGGCTCTTACTTCGGCATCGATAATGAGCACACAACCCATCGTTGCACAGGAGCCACACCATGCGTTTACCCAGTCTGCAGAACGTGCTTTACGTGAATGCTTTTTTTTCCACTGTTTGCGCGGTCGCTACCTTTGTTGCGACCGATCTGCTCGTCTCCCATGTACTCTCGGTGCCGCCCCTGGTGTTTCAGGTTCTGGGGGTCGGGCTGGTCGCCTTCGCACTCTTCGTCTTCATGGTGGCGAGGGCCACGCCGTTGTCACACACCCTGGTGATGAGCATCTTCATAGCCGATGTTCTCTGGTTGCTGGCAACCCCCGTGCTGCTGATTGTGATGGCAGAGCGCATCCCTTCGACCGGCACTGTCTTCATCATCGAGATCGCGGTGGTGGTGGCCGTTCTGGCAACGCTGGAGTGGCAGGGGTTGAGACGCTTGTCTGCCGCGCAGCAATAACTGCTGATGTAGGAGCGAGCTTGCTCGCGAACGTTC
>MGYS01000065.1:10285-10570 GCA_001802565.1 Gammaproteobacteria bacterium RIFCSPLOWO2_02_FULL_57_10
CTCACTGAAGTGCTTCATCGCATCGCGCATGAACACGGCGAATTCAGGGCGCGGCTCGCCGTCCCTGCTCATGAAGCGTTCGTCGTCCACGAACAATTGACCGAGACCGGCATAGGCGCAGGCTTGATTGTCTGCCAGACCACTCGTGCCCCAGAACTGTTGGATCAATTCATAGTGGCGCGCAATCAGTTTCTGCACCTCCTTGCTGTCGGGCGGCAAGTGCGTGGACGCGGCCAGATCATCGATCACTCGCGTGCTTTCGTCCTGCAATGCCTGCAACTGCGT
>MGYS01000065.1:10650-11984 GCA_001802565.1 Gammaproteobacteria bacterium RIFCSPLOWO2_02_FULL_57_10
TTCTCGCATCCTCGGGAAAACCGTCGTACAACTCCTTGTCACTCATCATGATGTCCCCCTTCAATTTTGCAATGGTTTTATCGACGGTGGTGAGCATCGTGGCCAGCTCCTTCCTCTTCGAAGCCAGAGCCTTGCGATGCTGCGTCAGCGCCTGCAATGTGTCGAAATCGGGAGCGTCCAGAAGTGTCTTTATCTCGCGCAGCTCCATGCCCAGCGCCCGGTAGAAGAGGATCTGCTGCAGGCGCAGCAGTTCCTTCTCACCGTAGAGCCGGTAACCGGCATCGGTGCGGGCGACGGGTTTGAGCAGGCCGGTCTCGTCGTAGTGGTGCAGGGCACGCACGCTGACCCCGGACAGCTCAGCCAGTTGCTTGACGGTGTAAGACATCTTCTCGGGCTCCAATTTCACACAGCGATTTCACACACCCAGTGCAGTCTCAGCCATCACGTTGGGTGAGAGTCAACAGCCTCGCCAATGTCGAGCAGATCTCCTGGCGTGCAGTCGAGCACCTCGCACAGTTTCGCGAGTGTATCGAAGCGCACGCCCTTGACCTTGCCGGTGCGCAGCAGTGACAGATTGGCTTCGGTGATACCAATCTGTTCCGCCAGTTCCTTCGCGCGCATCTTGCGCAGCGCGAGCATCACATCGAGACGAACAATGATCTCTTTCATACGAAGGCTTCATTCTCAGCCTTGAGCTGAGTGGCCGCACTGAGAACGCGTCCGATGGCGGAGATGAAGAAGGCGACGGCGAGCATGCCGATGGCCTCCGGCTCGAGATTGATGTCGAAGCCGCCGCTGCGCTCACCTACCCACAAGGTCAACAGGGGCACGATGAGAATCACCCCGATCATGCCTTCGACGGCGTATTCGCCCGACTTTGCGACGTTGTCTGCGGCGGCCGAGGCGAAGAAGTCGCCATCGCCGTAATGCTGCAGGGCCTTGTGGAGGTGGTTGACCGCTGCGTAGAAGAAGAGAGTCGGGAACAGGTGGATGAGAATCAGCCCGCCTTCGTTGACGCGTTCGCGCCACTCCAGGTCATCAGCGATGAGGAGCCTGCCTATCGGGAACCCTCCGTTGAATACAATCGTCACCACCAGGAGCACGAGGGCGATGATGGCGAACACCTGAGCAGTGCGGGCAATGTCCTGGGCTTTCTGCAAATTCGGGGTCTGGGAGTCAGGCATGATGTCCTCGTTTGTTGTAGAGTGGCAATAAATTATCGTGTAACAATAATTAATGCAAGCATTACTTGATTTTCATGCTTGTGTTGCCCGCCTGCGGACAAATCGTTATGTTGATGGACTTACGGTCAACCGAATCCGAGCTCGTGCGTT
>MGYS01000066.1:0-2975 GCA_001802565.1 Gammaproteobacteria bacterium RIFCSPLOWO2_02_FULL_57_10
CGACAGGGTCAGCGTGATCTGGCCGGGGTCGGGCGCGCCGTTGAGGTTGTTGTCGTGACCCGCCAGAACGTCGGCATGAAAGCCGTGCTGTCGGGTTTGTCTGCGCCATTGCTGACGGCGTTCCAGAAGCAGATCCTGCAGATTCGGCGGCAGGTCTTGCCGCGCCAGAATCTGGTCATTCAGGTCGAGGGCTGAGAACAGCTGGCCTCGCAGATAGAGAGCCTGGGCATAGTCGACCTGCGCGGCACCGTTGCTGGCATCAAGCAGCAACGCGCGTTCGAGGGTTTCCAGTGCTTCGGCGAGCTTGCCCACGTCCATCTGGGCTGCGCCATAGAGGGCGAAGAACTCGGAGCTTTCGAGACATTCGTTCATCAGGGGAGCGAGCTGGGCTTCCAGTTGCGCGGCCTGTTCGGGCGAGTCCGCCAACAGGTAGAACGGCTGCAGATCAGGGCAGGCCTGGACAGACAATGGCAGCAGAAATGCTAGAGGAAGAACGGACCGACGCATACACCCTGGTTCCGGACATGCCGTGGACATAGCTGAGCATATGTCGTTTATTGAAGTTGCGCGCAATTATCATGATTCAACGCGGCACACGCAATATAAAGGAAGCACGATCTTTGTGGGGATATTAGCGGCGACCGCCGGAGACTACGGTCAGGGATACCTGATCGTTGCGGCCGCGACGCGCCGTGGCATCGGCAACGGATGGGGCAAAGAGCGTGTGCGGAATCCGCAGACCATTGAGCAGGTAGCTGCCCTGGGATTCGAGCTTCTGATCACTGAGTTGGCGTGCGGCGCATTCGCCGATCAGGATCGGCTGCGCCAGCTCGGCAGTCAGCTCCTGGATGCGCAGGGTAATGGTGACCGTGTCGCCCAGCAGAGTGTGGGTGCGGCGCTGCGCGGGACCGATGGAGCCGATCAGCACAGGGCCTTGTTCGATACCGATGCCCAGGGCCAACGGCTCCAGACCTTCGGGCGGATTCTGGGGCATATCCTTGCTGATGGACGCCTGCATCTCTTGAGCGGCTTTCAGTGCCTGAGCAGCGGCGACGGTATCGTGGCCATCCCAGACGGCCAGCAGGCTGTCACCCTTGAACTCGTGAATTCGACCACCGTGCTCTTCCACGATCTCGGCAGCGCGCACGAAGAAGTAGTGCAGCAACGCTGCAGATTCTTCCGGTGGCCGGGACTCGCCGAACGCAGAGAAGTTGCGCAGATCGGCACTCAGCAATGTCACTTCGCTACGCTTGGCATTGATGCTGGAGCTGGGCAGGCTGTAGGCAATCTCACTGGCGACGTCGCTGGGCAGGTAGCTGTTGAGGTTACCGAACACGCGGCTGCGCTCGTGGCGCACACGGGACTGTTCGAGCAGCATCAGGAAGCTGGCGCCCAACAGGCCATAGATCGCGGGAGTCACCCAGCCGAGCCAGATATTGCTGGTGCCCAGCAGTTGTACGTGCAGACCCAGCGCCAGAATCGGCAGCAACACACCCGCGGCGGGCAGGCCATAGCTGGCAAAGCGCTCGCGGGCACTGGCCAGCATAAAGAGAATCACGGCAAACAGCGCACTCAACAACACCATCAACGGGGCAGCGACCTTTGGCGTGTAGGGCACGGCGGTATCGAGGAGGCTGCCCAGCATACGGGCCTGAAGTTCCACTCCGGGTGTCGCGCCGTTGTATGGCGTCGGGACGATGTCACCAATACCGAAGGCCGTCGCGCCGACCAGCACCCAGGCGTTGTCGAGCATGTCTGCCTCAAAGTCGCCGTTCAGCACATCAGCCGCAGAGATTGCCTGAAAGGCTTCCGGCGCACTGCGATAGGAGATGCGCAGGTGGCCATCCGCATCCAGTGGAATACGCAGCCCTGGGTAGGCATTCAACTGCATCAGTTGCTCGGGGCCGAACAGAGAAGTGCCTTGCTCTATGGTGGCACCCCACGACGGACTGTTCACCGCCTGCAGGAAGGCACTGATTGCCAATGCGGGATAGGCGTTGCCATCCACACAGATGACGGCTGGCACTTCACGCACAGCACCATCAGAGGCAACGATCGGCGCGATGTGACCCTTGGGGATGGCAGTAAAAGTGGCATTGTTGCCCAGGTAACTGGCTGTCTGTGGCAGCACCGCACCGCTGTCGCTGCAGCTGACACCGGAAAGGGCGTGTGTCATGACGCCTGTCTGCACGAATTGTTCGGACTGCAGCACCGGCACCTGCGCCAGCACGGCTCCGGGGGACGCCTGCAGCGCTGCCAGCAACGCATCGTCGCCAGCACTGCTTTCGGGGTAGACGATATCGTGCAGTTGCAGCTGTACACCGGCCTCATTCAAGGCTGTGACCAACCGCGCCATGGTCTCGCGCGGCCAGGGGAACGGGCCTTCCTGCGCCAGACTCTTCTCGTCGATGGCGATGATCGTGATGCGTTGCTCGGGCGTGGTATCGGAATTCAGGGTCCAGCCAAGGGAGCCCAGGCGCTCTTCAATGGTATCCATGCCGCCACTGAAGATCGTCAGCAGCAGCATAGTCAGCACAGCCGCTGCCCCCAGCATCAACGCGCGCGCGCCAGCCGGTGCCAAGCGCACGAGGAATGCCAGGGGGCCAGGGAGCTGCTGAAGACTGGAGAGTTTCTGCATGATTACTGCTTGTCCCAGAGCGTGAGACCTTTCACGTTGCCGTCGCTCAGTTGCTTCTCGAAGAAGTAACCAGCCTCGGCACCGTCGAGACTGACCGCACCGGCCATCTTCTGGGTATCGCTATTGCTGAAGAATGTCCCGCCGTCACGAATCCTGTCCGCAGCAACGAAATCGACCGCACCCGTCATGGCATGGCTGAGTCCGAGCTGGGTGGAGAAGGTGTTCTGGTTGAAGTCGATGTTGAGGCTGCCGCTATTGACCTGCATCGCGACCACGCCGGTGGCGGAGTGGTAGAAGGCCTGCGCGCTGTCTAGGCCGAAGCTGACGACGCCCAGAT
>MGYS01000066.1:2994-6018 GCA_001802565.1 Gammaproteobacteria bacterium RIFCSPLOWO2_02_FULL_57_10
GTGATATTGCGACCCAAGGCCGCCTCTTCTCGCGCGGTGGTAATGCGCTCACGACTGCCCTGACCATCCGTCCAGCGTCCCCACGCCAGCTGATTGCTGGCCAATGCCACGCCCAGATCGGGGCTGGAAGGGGTGAAGTCAGGAAGCACCGTGACCGGAGGAATCGGTGGAGTCGGAGGGGTCGGGACCACCGTGTTGCTGGCAACCTCCGTCACTTTTCGGGAAGTCACTGACTCCAGATAGACTCCTGTGCCGACCGTCTTGTCGTCAGCACTGGTATCCGCATTCGCCACCTCCACTTCCTCGCGAGAGAGCGGACCACGCTCATCGGGCGCCGGGACCAGTCTCGGCAAAGGCGTGTTGCCATCCAGTTGCACGACCTGCAGGGATTCCTGGGTCAGCTCCACGGCATTGGTCGCGCAGGGGCCGAAATTGGCCGCGAGACAGTCATTGGAGAATGGGGCCACTACGATGGCACCCTCATTCACCAAGGCACGCACGGACTGGCCGGTGGCACTGACCACGAAGTCTGTCCCTCGCACGCCGATCGCGGCAATGGGGGTATTCAGTCGGAAGCGCTCACGTGCGGCGCGAGCACCCTCGCCAGAAATGGCTCGGGTAACGCCTTCCACCAGATTCAATTTGATGGAGGACTGTTCGGGGTTGGCCGCATCCCAATCGTAACGCACGATTTCCAACAGGCTGTCAGGGCGCACGCTGACCAGCGCACTGTCAGCGAACTCGATATGCACGTGGCCATTGGCTTCGGTCACGATCTGGTCGGTGACGTGGATCTGCGTGCCAGGGCGGACGCGCTGACGAGGCTTGTCTGCGGATTCCAGATAGGCTTTGCCGAGCACCAGATTGACCTTGCCGACGGGAGCTGCAGTTTCGGCTGCGGCGGTTTGGGTCAGGAGAAACAGGGCGGCGGCGCCGAGCAGTGTAGATATTCGGCGGGGCAGGAGGTTATCGCGAGCAGGGCTCGCTCCCACAGAGAGTGTCGCAGATGTCTTGAGTCTTGAATTCATGTCTTTTCTCCGCCGGGGAGTCAACGCTCGATCTGGATGGAACGGGTCCATATTGATGACGGCAACTTTACGCCAGAAGCCTTGTGTTTCGGGTGATTACAGTCACACCAGACCGAAATACTGCCGTTTGCTATTCGCCCTCAAGCTCCTATAATGCCGGGGCAACGCCGACTCCCGCCATCTGTGCGCCGCAGCCGAGATCATACATCTATCGTGGTTACTCCAGAGCTGTTAAGTGCCTTCCCACTGCTCAAGCAACTGCCTCACGAAGTTCTGAGTCAACTGGCTCCGCTCTCTACACTGCGCAAGTTTGCACGCCGTGGCATCGTGCTGAACGCAGGGATTCGGGAGGAGTGTCTCTGCTTTCTCTTCGAAGGGAGATTGCAGGGGGTGGATTTTACGATTGATGGCCGCGAAGTGGGACTCTATTTTGTGGAGCCGGGTGATTTTTGTGGCGAGCTGGGGCTTTTCGACCACGGACCGCAGCCAGAGTACGTGATCGCCCTGACTGCCGTCGTCACGGTGTTCGTGCCAATGGAAGCGCTGCGCGACCTGATGCTACGCCAGCCGGGCGTCATCAAGACACTGGGGGAGCGACTCGCGGCACGGCTGCGCCAGATGACCCGCCAGCGCTCGCTGCTCGGCCTGCCCAGCATCAGCCAGAGAGTCTGCTGCCAGCTCTGGATGCTCGTGCCCGAATCGGACAAGGCGACCAAGACAGAATCGCTGATCAACAACCCGCCGACGCACATGGAAATTGCCATCATGTTGAACCTGAGCAGGGAGACGGTGACGCGGGTTTTCCAGACACTGCAGACCCGCCAGATCGTCAAGCGGGATGGCCCGGCGTGCCTGCTGATCACCGATGTTCACACGCTCCGGGAGCTGGCCGAGGGCAAGCAGGAATTATAGATTTGGGTGTACAATCCCGCCCTAATTCTCGACCAGGGTTGAAAAATCTCAGGATGTCCCCCAACTTAGGTCGTCTCATTCAATTGCGCAAAGAAGCGCCTAACAACCCCAACAACAAGAAGCCTCGATGAAAGACACAAGAAACAGCCCACGGTACAAAGAACTCCTTGAGGCCTTCAAAGCCGTTCGCCATTACTTCATTTACGCAGGACTCTTCAGTGCTGCGGTAAATATTCTGATGCTCGTGCCCATCCTGTACATGATGCAGGTTTACGACAGGGTGGTATCCAGCGGCAGTCTGTCGACGCTCGGCGCGCTCACCATCATCATGGTTTTCCTGCTTATCGGGCTGGGCGGCTTCGAGTGGGTACGTTCCATGATCCTGATCAGCGCCAGCAACAAGATCGAGCAGAACCTGCGCCAGCGCGTATTCAATGCTAGCTTCAAGAGTGCACTGCTCTACGGCGGAGCAGGCGGCGCGCAGGCCAACAACGATCTGTCGAATCTGCGTCAGTTCCTCACTGGCAACGGCTTGTTCGCCTTCTTCGACGCGCCGTGGTTTCCGATCTATGTCGCCGTCATGTTCATGTTCCACTTCTGGTTCGGGGTGGTCGCCATCGTCGCAGGTATCGTCATGGTGGCGCTGGCCTATGCCACGGAAATGGTCACCACGAAGAAGCTTAAGGACGCCAACTCCGAAGCCAACTGGGTGAACAACCAGATCAATGGCAGTATCCGCAACGCCGAAGTCATCGCCGCCATGGGCATGACCGAGAACATCCGTCAGCGTCAGCAGAAGCGCGCCGATCGTGTGTTGGTGCTGCAGACCGATGCCAGCAAGAGCGCAGCAATCCTCAGCAACCTCTCCAAGAGTTTTCGTGTCATCACCCAGTCTCTGATTCTGGGCCTCGGCGCATTGCTGGCACTCCAGCAGGAAATTTCCCCGGGCATGATGATCGCTGGTTCCTTGTTGCTTGGCCGCGCCCTGGCGCCGATCGACATGCTCGTCGGCACATGGAAAGGCTTTTCCGTGGCGCGCGCTCAATACGAGAGGCTTGGCCAATTGCTTGAGGCGATTCCTGCC
>MGYS01000066.1:6039-10549 GCA_001802565.1 Gammaproteobacteria bacterium RIFCSPLOWO2_02_FULL_57_10
CATTTGAATTGAAGGCGGGCGAAGCCCTGGGCATCGTCGGCCCGAGCGCATCGGGCAAGTCGAGTCTGGCGCGCGCGCTGCTGGGTATCTGGCCCTCGGCCGGTGGCAAGGTGCGTCTGGACGGTGCCGACATCGCCGCATGGGATCGGGGTGAGCTTGGCCCTTACGTCGGTTATCTGCCTCAGGACATCGAACTGTTCGACGGCAGCATTTCCGAGAATATCTGTCGCTTCGGCGAGATCGACTCCGACCAGATCGTGGCTGCGGCCAGACTGGCAGGGGTGCACGAATTGATCCTGCGCCTGCCTCAGGGCTACGACACTGTCATCAGCGGTGGCGGCGGCATTCTCTCCGGCGGCCAGCGTCAGCGCATCGGCCTTGCTCGCGCGGTGTATGGCAATCCGCGCCTGCTGGTGCTGGATGAACCAAACTCCAACCTGGACGATCAGGGTGAAAAAGAGCTCGTGGCTGCATTGCAGCGTGTGAAGGCTCAGGGCTGCACGGTCATAGTGATAACCCATCGCACGATGGTGCTGCTCAGCGTGGACAAGATACTGGTGATGAAGGATGGCGCGGCCGTGGGCTTCGGGCCGCGAGACCAGGTGCTGGCAGGGTTGGTTGCACAATCCGATGTACGCAAGGCGGGGCCGGGCAGTGGCGGGGATAGCAACGCGGCTTGAGCGGTCTGAATTCTTGAACAATCTGAAAAACAGCGACTTCACTTTTACGATTTGATTGGGAACACAACACAGTGACACAGAATCGAGACAATCCAGGCACATCGCTTGCGCGGCAAGCTCCCACAGGTGGGAGCGCGCCTCGCCCGCGATCAGATCAAAGCGAGACGGCGCAGGTTGAAACCGGCATCGAAGCACCCCGCCGGGCGGGCATGATCATCGCCTTCCTGGTATTTGGCGTATTCGGCCTGTGGGCAGTACTGGCGCCCATCGAAGGCGCAGCGCATGCGCCCGGCAGTGTGACCGTCCGCTCTTACAAGAAAACGATTCAGCATCTCGAAGGCGGCATGATCAGCGACATCCGCGCGCAGAACGGCGACGTGGTGACCGAAGGTGACCCGCTGATGATACTGGACAGCACCCAATCGCTGGCCCAGCTGGAGATTGCCAATGCTCAATTTGTCGCGCTGGCGGCACTCGAAGCCCGGCTGATTGCCGAACGCGATGGTCTGGACAGCATCGTCTTTCCCGCAACCCTCTCGCAGGAAAGCGCCAATGCCCGCGAAGAAATGAACGCGCAGACACAGATATTCACTGCCCGCAAGACGGCGCGCGAGGGCAGTATTGCCGTTCTGGAGCAGCGCATCGAACAACTGCGCTCGAAGCTGGTTGGTCTGGAGGCGATGAAGACCAGCAAGGAAGAACTGGCTGCATCCTTCGGCGAGGAACTGGAAGACGTGCAGTTGCTGCTCAAGGAAGGCTTCTCCGACAAGAATCGTCTGCGCGAGCTGGAACGTAATGCTGCGCTGCTGCGTGGCGAAGCCGCAGACCTGGTGTCCCAGTTGTCCTCCACCGAAATGCAGATTGGCGAAACACAGTTGCAGATACTGCAACTCGAGAATGAATTCCAGTCCGAAGTCGTCACACTGCTCAGTGAAACCCAGACTCGTCTGAAGGACGCCCGAGAGCGCATGACGGCGTTGAACGATGTGGTTGACAGAACAGTTATCCGCGCCCCGGTTGCCGGCATCGTGACCGGCATGCAGTTTCACACCATCGGCGGCGTGATCGGGCCCGGTACTCCCATCGCCGAAGTAGTGCCACAGAGTGATGAGCTGGTGATAGAGGCCAAGGTCTCGCCGATGGATATCGATCGCGTCAACGTCGGTCAGGAAGCCACCATTCGCTTCTCAAGCTTCAGCAGTTCCGTGCCGACCATCTTCGGCACCGTGCTGAGCATTTCTGCCGATGCCATGATCGATGAGGCCACAAGAATGCCTTACTACCTCGCACGCGTGCAGGTGACCCCGGAAGGCATGCAGGATCTGGGCAACCTGGCACTTGTGCCGGGAATGCCCGCAGAGGTCTTCATTGCCTCAGGTTCACGTACCTTCCTGCAGTACGTGATGAAACCCTTTTCCAATGCGCTCGCGCGCAGCCTCATTGAAGACTGATGCGTATGAAAAACTCTCTGCTTCCCGCGCTCTGTCTTGGCCTGATGTTCAATTGGAGTGGTCCCGCCTTCAGCGCAGATGAAGAGGAAGGCGACACCACCAGAATCATCGTCGAAGGCACGACGCTGGAAGACTTCTTCACTGCCGCGATGGATTACAGCCCGCAACTGCGTATTGCGGAGGAACGCTGGAATGTAGGCACTGCGCGCAAGCAGCAGGCCACGGGTCAGCTGCTGCCACAACTCAACGCCAACGGCACCGTATCGGACAACACGCAGGAGTCACTTGACCGCACGAGCAAGTACCGTGGTGAACGCTACTCGCTGCAGCTGACACAAGTGCTGTTCAACTGGCAGGCGTTCTCTGCGCGCAGCGCAGCGGCATCGCTGGAAGATCAGGCCGAGGCAGAATACTTCGCCGAACTCGCCTGGCTACTGACAGACGTGGCTGAGAAATACTTCAACGTGTTGCAGGCTGAAGACGCCGTGAATTCCAGCAGCGCCGAGCTCGATGCCGTGAACAATCAACTGGCGCAGATCGAGAGTCTCTACGAGCTGCAACAAGCGCAGATCACGGATCTCTACAATGCTCAGGCACGTCAGGCTGCCGTGCAGGCTCAGCAACTTGATCTGGAGAGTCAGTACGCGCTGGCACGGGAAGAATTGCGCGCCGTCAGCGGCGTGAACGTCGGCCCGCTGTTTCGTCTCGATGAGAACGCCGTCATCCCCCCGATCGAAGAGGCCGTGGAGGTGTGGCTGGACCGGGCGCGCGAAGGTAACCAGCAGATCCTCGCACGTGAATTCGCAGTGGAGGCGGCGCACAAGCGTGTCTCTCAGCAGCGCGGTACCTACATGCCACGTGTATCGCTGATTGCTCAACAGCAATTGTCCGACCTGGGTTATGACAACGCACTGCTGCCGGACAGAACGGACACGACCTATGTGGGTGTCGATGTCTCGATCCCTCTCTTCGCGGGTGGCACCAATCGTGCCTCGGTCAGCGAGGCCTCCAGCATGCGCAACATTGCGCAGAATGAATTGCGTCAGGTGCAGTTGGAAATCGTCGAGCGCACGCGCACAGCCTATCTGCAGGTCAAGTCTGCGGAGCTGCGCGTGCAGGCTGCCCAGCGACTTTATGACTCCACCGAACTGTCACTGACGGCCATGCAGCGTGGTTTCGAACTCGGCACAGTCACCAGCGTGGATGTTCTCAATGCGCTGCGCGATCGCTTCAGCGCCGAGCGCGATCTGCAGCAGGCGCGTTACGAACACGTGAAATACAACCTGTTGTTGAAGCGCGAAGCAGGAACACTGACCGCAGACGATCTGCTGGATGTCGGCAGCTGGCTTATTCCTCCGGAGATGTGACGGCGTCGGGACGCGAGGTCTGCGGTGGATAACCACTCGGTTCGGCAATCGCGAGCAGGGCTCGCTCCCACAACAATATTCTATTCATAGGCCAGGAACCGGGAATGTTCTTCAGATTGCTTCAGCAGTGGGTGCTCGCTCCCATCGTCAATTATCGTCTGTTTCACAATTTCACCCGCCAGGATTTTTCCGGCCAGTTTGCAGGGTCGCTCGGCGGTGTGGTGTGGTTGTTCGTCACGCCGATCGTCAACATCCTGATCTATTCCTTCGTCTTCAGCGTCGTGTTTCGCGCGCCGATGCCTGTCGAATATGGCGACACGCCGTTCGTGATTTTTCTGATGATGGGCTACCTGCCATGGTTTGCGTTCGCCGACGCGATGGGGCGAGCCAGCACACTGCTACTGGAGAAGGCGCCGCTGATTACCAAGGTGATGTTTCCCGTGCAGATCATTCCCGTGGTCGGCACGATCGTGCCTTACCTTGTGCATGGCATCGCGCTGGGTGTTTTTCTGGTCTATCTCATGGCGAAGGGTTACTTCACCCTGATGTGGTTGTGGCTGCCGGTCGTGTTCTTTCTGCAGTTCCTTTTCACGATGGGACTGGTCGCGATTCTGTCTGCGCTGTGTGTCTTCCTGCGCGACATTCAGCAGATGGTCACACTCGCGCTGACTACCTGGTTCTTTCTCACGCCGATCATCTATCCGGTGTCGATGATTCCCGAGAATTGGCAGCCGCTGCTGATACTCAACCCCATGCACAGCTTCGTGCAGATGTATCGTGAGCTGATTCTGCTGGAGACGTTTTCCATGACCAGCTTCCAGATCATCGTGCCGGTGTCGCTGCTGACCTATTTCTTCGGCGGCTGGGTGTTCATGCGCATCAAGCACGCGTTTGGGGATGTTTTGTGAACCCTGTGGGAGCGGGCCTGCCCGCGATAGATTTTGAGTGGGAGCGAGCCTGCTCGCGATTGATTCTGAAAAGCATCGCGAGCACGGCTCGCTCCCACAGGATT
>MGYS01000067.1:0-5493 GCA_001802565.1 Gammaproteobacteria bacterium RIFCSPLOWO2_02_FULL_57_10
CGCAACTCAATCAGGCCGGCCATGAAGTGACCGTCTATGAGCGCGAGGATCGCATCGGCGGCCTGCTCATGTACGGCATTCCCAACATGAAGCTCGAAAAGGATGTCGTGGCGCGTCGCGTGAAATTGCTGGAAGAAGAGGGCGTGAAGTTTGTGGTCAACGCCGACATCGGTGGCAGCGGCAAGAACGCGATAGCGACTGACACATTGCTGAGCCAGGTGGATGCACTTTGTCTCGCTACGGGTGCCACCAATGCCCGAGACCTGAAGATTCCACACCGCGAAGGCGACGGCATTCACTTCGCCATGGAATTCCTGACTGCCAATACCCGCAGCCTGCTCGATTCCAGTCTGGAAGACGGCAAGTACATCAGCGCCAAGGACAAGAACGTCATCGTCATCGGTGGCGGCGACACGGGTACTGACTGTATCGCGACGTCTCTGCGTCACGGCTGCAAGTCACTCGTGAATTTCGAGATCATGCCGCGCCCACCCGTTGATCGCGCCGACGACAATCCGTGGCCGCTGTGGCCAAAGATCTATCGTGAGGACTACGGTCACCTCGAGGCGCAGCACAAGTTCGGCACCGATCCGCGCACGTATTCGATCTCCGGCAAGGAGTTCGTGCGTGATGCCAATGGCAAGCTGCTCGGCATCAACACTGTGAACGTCGACAGCAAGTTCCAGGAGATTCCCGGCACCGTGAAGTTCTGGGAAGCCGATCTGATTCTGCTCTCCATGGGCTTCCTCGGACCAGAGAACTACGTGGCTGCGCCTCTGGCGCTGGAACTTGATCAACGCTCCAACTACAAGGCGGCGTACAAGTCGTTTGTCACCAGCAATCCGAAAGTGTTTGCGGCTGGCGACTGCCGCCGTGGCCAGTCTCTGGTGGTGCGTGCAATCGACGAAGGTCGCCTGGTGGCAGAAGAGATCAACAAGTTCCTGTCTCGCTGAATTCTTCGTGGGGGCGGGCCTTGCCGGCGATTGAATCCTGTGTTGAACTCAATCGCGGGCAAGGCCCGCTCCCACAGAAGGAACTGCCATGCAAGAGAACGTGCTGGAACTCAGCAAGGTCTGTAAGAAGTACGGTGCCTTCACTGCCGTCGACGACATGAGCTTTGCAATTCCCAAAGGTGCCATCTACGGCTTCCTCGGCCCCAACGGCGCCGGCAAGACCACCACAATCCGGATGATTCTGGATATCCTCAAGCCCGACTCGGGCAGCATCAAGATCCTCGGCGAGACCTCGGCGTTGAATGTGCGCAAGCGCATCGGCTACCTGCCGGAAGAGAAAGGCCTCTACAAGAAGATGAAGGCGTGGGCCATCATCAGTTACTTCGCCATGCTCAAGGGAATGGAAAAAAAGGCAGCGAGGCAGCGCGCATACGAGTTGCTCGAGCAATATGGCCTCAAGGATTTCGCGGAAGCTAGAGTGGAGTCCCTGTCCAAGGGCATGGGACAAAAGGTACAGGTGCTCTCCGCCGTCGCGCATCGCCCCGAGCTCGTCATTCTCGATGAGCCTTTCTCCGGCCTCGATCCAGTCAACCAGGAAGTGCTCGAACAACTCATCAATGACATGTCCGCCGCGGGGCAGACTGTCATCTTCTCGACACATATCATGCAACACGCCGAGCGACTCTGCAGCCGAATGTTGCTGATCGCCAAAGGCAGGAAGATCTTCGACGGCACTCTTGATCAGGCGCGCGCCATCATTCCTCGACGTGTCATTCTGGAATGTCAGGGTGACATCGCGGCGGTGCTGCATACCGATGGCATCATCGGCGTCACAGAGAAGACTCCTGGTGACATATCCGATGCAAACGGCACACGCCACTGGGAAATCCAGATTCAGGAGCACGCCAGTCCGCAACTGATCCTGCAGCGCTGTTTCGAGAATGGTATTCCGCTGACCCGTTTCGACTACACACAACCAAGCCTGCACGATGTCTTCGTGCACCTGGTGGGCAACGATGCCAGGGAGCACAGTTTCCGATGAAGATGATCTGGCTCATTGCCCTGCGCGAATATGCGGAGAACGTGAAGACCAAGGGTTTCTGGATCGGCATCCTGTTGTTTCCGATGATTCTGATCGCAGTTTTCGTTTTCCAGACGGTTCTGGCGGAATCAGCGCCAACACGTCACTACATTCTGATCGACCAGTCCGGTCGCTATGCCGAAGCGGTAGAGTTGGCGATTCGTCAGGATCATCAGCGTCGTATCCTGCAGGAGTTCGTGGCGTATGTCGTCGAGAATCGCAAGGATTCCAATCCCGAGGTGACAGCCGCGAACGCGGACGCGCAGATCGATCAGCTCATCAGCGATGTGAGTGCGGATGAAGTGGCGGCACTCGATCAATGGCTGGAAAACGGCGGCTTGAACTTCGCACTGACGCTGGCAACACCCAATCTGCGCGAAGATGCACCGCCTTTTGTTGCACCCCGTGAACAGTTCATCCCGGCACCTTTGCCAGAAGGCATCGATCCGCAGGATGAACCACAGCGCATCATCGAACAGTTGCGTCCCTGGCTGACCGGCGCCCGCCAGCTCGTTGTTGATGGGGTGAACAGCAATCTCTTCGCCGTGATACTCATTCCGGCGCGGGTCGACGAAACCATTCAGCGTCCAGGCATCGCGCCGATGGCGGTCAATCAGAACAGCAACGGGATGCAATACTGGGCCAGCAATCTGACTGATGTGCGCTTGCCCAATGCGATTGAAAATACCATCAACAGCACGCTGCGCAACAATGAGTTCGCCAGGCGAGGCGTGGATGCTCAGATCGTCCGAGAAGTGCAGCGCACGCGCTTGCCTGTCAGCAGACTGGATCCCACTGCCGAACAGGGACAGGAAGCCGTCAGCGTTGCAGACACGATCAGGCAGTGGGCACCAGTCGGCTTTGTATACCTGATGTTTGTGTCGCTCATGCAGAGCGTGCAATACCTGCTCAGCAACACGATCGAAGAGAAATCCAATCGTATCATCGAAGTCTTGCTGGCTTCTGTCACCCCACTGGAATTGATGATGGGTAAATTGCTGGGCATCGGCATCAGTGGAATCACCACCATTCTGGCATGGCTCGCCACTTTCTTGCTCTTCATCATGTTCTATCCCAGCACTCAGACGGAGATGCTTGGGCAACTGTTCAATGTCATGTTGTCGTCGGATCTCATTCCCTATTTCGTGTTCTACTACCTGGCCGGCTACGCGCTCTACGCAGGGATCTTTCTTGCGATTGGCAGCCTGTGCAACACTCTCAAGGAAGCGCAGAGCCTGATGATGCCGATGATGATGATTCTGATGGTGCCACTTGTCACCATGACCTTCATTGCACAGGACCCGAACGGACCGATGGCGCGGATCATGTCGTGGATTCCGTTGTTCACACCGTTCACCATGATGAACCGCGCCGCCGCTGAGCCACCCATGCTGGACATTGTGGGAACCACCATCGTACTGGTGCTGAGCATTGCGCTGGTGCTCTGGCTGTCCGGCAAGATTTTTCGCCAGGGCGTCCTGCGCACGGGACAGCCACCACGCGTTGTCGAGATCGTGCGGATGTTGCGCCACCGGCATTGATGCCATACTGGCTCCAGAAATATTACCGGGAGCGGGAATAAGAACATGCACAAAGTCCTTGAACAACGCACTTTTCTTGGCCTGTTGGCGGTAGTCACTCTACTTTTTGCCATGATTCTGCGGCCATTCTGGAGTGCCATCTTCTGGGCCGTGGTGATCACCGTGCTGTTCGCACCCATGCAGGCACGGCTTCTTCCGGCACTCGGCGGACATCGCAACCGAGCTGCGCTGCTGACGCTGCTGATCTGTTCTGTCATCGTGATCATTCCTGTGCTGTTGCTGTTCTCCGCATTCATCACCGAAGGAGCCAACCTCTATGCCCGGATCGAAGCCGAAGAGCTCGACCCGGCGCTCTTCATCGATCAGATCGTGGGGGCCATTCCGTTTCTGCCCGGCCTGATGGATCGCATCGGTATCGATACCAGCAGCATTCGTGGCTATCTTTCCAGCTCGGCTGTTGGTATCAGCGAAGTCATTGCTCAACAGGCTCTGAGCGTTGGCCGCAATGCCGTCAATTTCACCATCAGCCTGGCGCTGATGCTCTATCTGACATTCTTCCTGCTGCGCGACGGTGAGAAGATTGTGCGCATGATGGAGGAAGCCGTGCCACTGAACCCCGGGCGCAAGAAGCTGCTGTTCAGCAAGTTTGTGGAAGTGACACGTGCCACCGTGAAAGGCAATCTGCTGGTGGCGGCCGTGCAGGGGGCGCTTGGCGGTCTGATCTTCTGGCTGCTCGGCATTCCCGCCGCGGTGCTGTGGGCCGTGGTGATGGCGTTCCTGTCGCTGATCCCGGCGGTGGGAGCTGCGCTGGTGTGGGTGCCTGTGGCAATCTATCTCTATGCGACCGGCAGGTGGATGGAAGCTTCCGTGCTGGTAGCTTACGGCGCCGTCATCATCGGACTCGCCGACAATGTGCTGCGCCCGATTCTGGTGGGCCGGGATACCAAACTTCCGGACTACATCGTGCTGTTCTCCACGATGGGTGGTCTCGCACTGATGGGCATCAATGGGTTCGTGATCGGGCCGCTCATCGCCGCCGTGTTTCTGGCATTCTGGACGATCTTCATCACCGACATTGCGCCGGACACAGGCGACTGAAGCGATGAGGCCAGAACGCTGAGAGCCGAAATTGAATGTGTCGAGATTGATCTACACACAACCATCCGATTGCCACAACTGCCCGTGCTGCAGAAGCGTCTGCAGGTAGTCGGCGCCCGGCTGGAACAACAGGGTGCACGCATCACGGTCAGTGTGCCGATTCCAGTCGCTCCGCCAACACCTCATCCAACACCAGCCTAGAGCATTCCGGACAACAGCGTCGCAATCCCCAGAAAGGCGAAGAAGCCAATGATGTCGGTCACCGTAGTGAGGATGATCGATGACGCCCACCCGCACTTCCTTGAACATCACCCGGAACCAGAACCGAATCACGGGGCTCAGCATGATGCGTACAGGGCATCGCGCACATGGCGCGCCAGATCGGCGCGGCGATAGGGTTTTTGCAGCAGGTGCACGCCGGCGTCGAGACGGCCGTGGTGCACGATGACGTTCTCGGCATAGCCGGAGGTGTAGAGCACCTTGATGGCGGGGCGCAGGGCGCGAGCGGCGTCGGCCAGCTGATGCCCGCTCATTCCGCCGGGCATCACCACGTCAGTGAACAGGAGGTCGATGTCGGCCTGTGTCTGCACGATCTCCATGGCGGTGGCGCCGTTGGTCGCCTCGATCACTCGGTAGCCCAGCGCCGCCAGTTGGGAGCTGGCATAGTGGCGCACCAGTTCGTCGTCCTCGACCAACAGGATAGTCGCGCTGCCGCCCTCGGCGGGCGCCGCGCTGCGCCTCTCGACAGGAGCGGCGGCGACGTCCGCGCGCGGCAAGTACATAGTCACCGTGGTGCCGCGGCCAAGCTCGGAGTGGAGGG
>MGYS01000067.1:5517-9201 GCA_001802565.1 Gammaproteobacteria bacterium RIFCSPLOWO2_02_FULL_57_10
CAGGCCGAGACCGGTGCCCTTGCCGGCCTCCTTGGTGGTGTAGAAGGGCTCGAACACGCGCCCAAGATGCTCGGGGCTGATGCCGCTGCCGGTGTCGGACACCGCCAACTGCACGTAATCGCCGGGCTCGGCACCGGCATGCTGGTCGGCATGCTCTCTGTCGAGGGGCGCGTTGGCGGTCAGTATGGTCAACAGGCCGCCTTCGGGCATGGCGTCGCGGGCGTTCAGGCACAGGTTAAGCAGGGCGCTTTCCAACTGTGCGGGATCGACCAGGGCAGGCCACAGGTCAGCGCCGCGCACCGTCTCGATCTCGACATGTTCGCCCAGAGTACGCCGGAGCATGCCGTCCATGCCGGAGATCAGACGGTTGGCGTCGACCGACTCGGGTTCGAGGGCCTGGCGGCCGGCGAAGGCGAGCAGGCGCTGGGTCAGCTCGGCGCCGCGCTGGGCCGCGCCGCCGATCATCTGCGCCAGCGGCGCCAGGGTGGGTTGCGCCTGCAGTTCCTCGCGCAACAGGTCGGCATTGCCCAGGATCACCGTGAGCAGGTTGTTGAAATCGTGCGCCACCCCGCCGGTCAGCTGCCCCACCGACTCAAGGCGCAGCGAACGGTTCACCTGCATCTCGAGTGCGAACTGCCGGGTGGTGTCGCGGCCGACCGCGATGAACAGCTGATCGGTGGCTGACCAGCTGATCGACCACGTGATGCGCACCGGCGCCCCATCCTGGCGCACCAGCCGACAGGTGGCTTCGCGCGCCGTCTCGCTCTCGAGCACGTCGTCCAGCAGTCGCTGCAGCCATGCGGCGTCTTTACCCTCCAGCAGGGACGCCAGCGCACGCCCGACAAGCTCGGCCGGCGCATAGCCAAGCATAGGTTGGCTGCGCGCGCCCACGTCGACCAGCCTGCCCTGGCGATCGAGCGAGCAGATCAGGTCCGGCGAGGCATCGACCAGAAGCTGGTAGCGGTCCTTCAGCCGCGCCGCCTCGTCCTGGCTTTCGTGCAACGTGCGCACCATTGCCTCCCGTTCGCGTTCTGCCGAGGGTAGCCAGCGTCGCGCCAGCAGGGCGAACACCAGCACGCCCGCCGCCACGTTGGCCAGCTTGGGCAGCATCAACAGCGCCGGATCGCCGAGCAGCTGCTGCAAGCTAGCCGGGATGATCCCGTAAAAAGCGTTGAAATAGATCCCGAAGTAGAGATTCTCGAATACCGTGCGGAACGCATCAATCGCCAGCACGAGGATGAGCACGCGAAATGCCTCGTCGTGTCCATGCGTGCGCCTGAGCTTGCCCAGAAAAATACTCAGGATCGCCAACCAGAGGACCACGATGACCCAATAGCTGGTGGTGGCGATCAGCGTGAACAGATCGTCAAGGCTCAGCATGCGTGGCTCCTTGGCACTACCGGACCGGTGGACGCGGCAAGATCGGCATCCAGTATGGTCGTCTCCATTTCAATCCGCTCCGACACGCCGCTGAAAAGAATCAGAACCCCTGCATAGACTGCGGACCTGTGTTTTATCAACATCTTCATATTCGCAAGGGGTTAGGGTTGACGGCATCATTGAAGCGGGACGTTGCACCAACATTAAGCACACAATCGAGATTGTTTCTCAAGACAAGGGCGGCACAAAAAAGCGGCGATCTTTCAGGATCGGCGTGTCACAGTGAAAATACCCATTGTGGGAGCGGGCCCGTCCGGGCATGAAGACCTTGCCCGCGACCCAATCTGAAGATTTCTAAAGCATTCCCGACAGCAACGTCGCAATCCCCAGAAACGCAAAGAAGCCAATGATGTCCGTGACCGTGGTGAGGATGATCGATGACGCCTGCGCCGGGTCCTGCCCCATCCGCACCAGCACGATGGGCACTACCGCACCGGCAAATCCCGCTGCCACCATCGCCAGCACCATGGCCGAACAGATCACGAGTACCAGACCGATGGATTGGCTCCACAGAAACACGCCGATGCCACAGGTGACGGCAATGCCGAGGCCGTTCATGAAGCCCACGCGCACCTCCTTGAACATGACCCGGAACCAGTGCCGAATGGTGATCTCGCGCAGCGCGAGACCGCGCATGGTCACCGCCAGCGCCTGGGCACCGGCATTACCGGACTGCCCGGCCACCACCGGCAACAGCACGGCGAGTGCGGTGAAACTGGCAATGGTGCTTTCAAACAAACCCACCACCGACGCCGCCAGAAACGCGGTCAGCAGATTGATCTGCAACCACGGCATGCGCTTCTTCACCGCGAACATGGGGCTGGACAGCGCACGCTCTTCACGGCTCGCGCCCACCATCGCCAGCACATCCGACGACATGTCTTCCTGAGACACCTGCACCAGACTATTGTGATTGATGATGCCGAGCAGACGCTGGTCGATGTCCACCACCGGCAGGTCGAAGAGCTGGTGCTTCTCGAACAGTTCGGAGATCTCCTCACGTCCTGCTGTGCTCGGCACCACGGCCACCACTGGCTGGGCGAGACTGCTCAGCGTGATCTGCGGCTCGGAAATCGCGATGTCCTGCAGGAACACCTTGGCCGTGAGGCGACCATCACTGTCCATCAGGAACACCGCGCGCGCCGTCTTCAGTTGGCCCTTGCGCAGAATCTTCAGAGTTTCGGCAATGGTCATCTCGCCGTGAAAAGCCAGAGTGCGGGTATCCATCAATCTGCCCGCGCTGTTCTCCGGATAGCTCATCAACGACGCCAGCTCGTTGCGTACAGGTTCCGCGAGCTCCTGCAGCATCTGCTCACGCTTGTCGTCGTCGAGCTGTCCCAGCATGCGCACGGTATCCTGCGGCGGCAGCTCAGCCAGCAGCTCGCGAATGTGGCTGGCTGGCAACAGACCCAGAGTCTCGCTGGCCGCGCTCGGCATCAGATATTTCCACATCGGCAACAACACGTAGACGGGTTGCAGCGCGAGAACCTCTGCCGCCTCGGCCGGGGCCATGGCTTCGATCTTCAGAGCTGCATCCCGGGGATAGTCGAGCAGGAACTTGCGGGTAAGCGCGGCGTCCACACCCGCGGCGGGATCGACGATGGGTTGCACAGCATTATTCTCCATGGCGCGTCTCCTGCTCTTCAGCCTGCCAATTGATGTTGTTGGCCGAGGAGAATTGCAGCAACCCGGTCGTCGTTGCGCCCATGGCCCGCACCAGATGCGCGAGCACCGAATCGCCCAGCTCGGGCACTGCCGGAGCCTTGTTGCTGGCCAACGCCGCACGCAGCGCAATGCGACTCAAGGTGCCCAGATAATTGCCATTGGCATTGCGCACGGGCAGCACGCTGTGGCTGTGCCAGTCCGGAGTATTTCTTGCCACATCGAGACTCATCTCTGCAGGCAAGGGCTGCACGGACGGATCCATCAGCTTGCCCAGAGGCTGCTCGTCGGGGCTCATCAACAATACGTCCAGGCTGACCACGCCCACAATGTGATGACTGTGACTGATGACCGTCAGACTACTGCCGAAGGGTTTGCGGATCTTCTTCAGCAGCGCGATGCACTCCCACGCGCTGAGTTCGGCGTAGAAGTGCGGCGTGGACATGTCCATCCATGCGCCGACAGTATTCTCCTGGTAGGCCAGCGAGCGGGCCAGCGGCTTTGCCAACTGGCTGGGTAGTACTTCCAACAGGGCATTGCGACGTTGCTCCTGTTGCAACCGCAACAACGCCGCCACACTGC
>MGYS01000068.1:0-17679 GCA_001802565.1 Gammaproteobacteria bacterium RIFCSPLOWO2_02_FULL_57_10
ATCGTGGAGCCGGGTGACATTCTTTATCTGCCACCCAATGTCGCCCATCACGGCGTGGCGATCGGCGACAGCATCACGTATTCCATCGGGTTTCGCACACCGTCAGTGGCGGAGATCATCGATGATTTCGGCAGCGACGTGATGCAGGAGTTGCGCGAAGATCAGCGCTATCTGGACACCGCACCGCAGTTGCCTGCACGTACTGGCGAGATCACACAACAAGTCAGCAGTCAGCTCATTGAATTGCTGCAGACCCATCTTCTTGATCCTGAAAAACTGGCACGCTGGTTCGGCCGCTATATGACCAGCCCGAAGTATTCGGAACTTGTCAGCCCCAGCCCGGAAACACTGAGCCCACAACAACTGCGCCAGGCGCTGGCCGACGGCGCCGTGCTGGTGCGCAACCCCGCTTCGCGTTTTGCCTTCGTGGACAATGGCGGAGACACAGCCGAACTGCACGTGGATGGCATCACCATCCCCTGCCCGCGCGCCATCGCCTCGCTGCTTCCTGCTGTGTGCGACACCCATGCCGCTGATCCCGACTGGGCCATACTGCTGGGTGACATCGATGAGAACACAAACGACGAGACCGCACACGATGACAGCGCAAACATGGTGGCGCGTCTATATAATCAGGGCAGCCTGTTGCTCGACGATGGCAACGACGATTAAACCCGGAAAACCGACAGCGGAATCTGACATCATGGTTTCACACATACCTCCTCGCCACGTTGCCACCGCAACACTCTGGCTGACTCTTGCCCTGCTGACCCTGCCCATCCTCCTCCCCGGCTCACGGGTATTGGCCCAGGGTGATGTATCCGGTCAGCAGGCAGTCATCGAGATCGTACGTCTGCAACATCGCGATCCAACGCAGATCCGCGCCGCGATCACCCCCTATCTTGACGAGCGCGGCGCCATCAACCAGATCGACAACAACCTGATCATCAGCACCTCGCGCGCGAATCTTGTACGACTTGAAGAACTCATCACGGAACTGGACGTTCCGCTGCGCCAGTTACGCATCAGCGTCGACTTCCGCTATGGTCGACCACCGGTACCGGTGGCGACTGTGACACCGACTGTGACCCCAACACTGACGCCAGCAACCGGACTTGTGGACGACGCCACGATCGCGACCACACCGGAAATCAGACCGCCCGAAAACACCGTGCAGACCCTGGTCGTCACCGAGGGCGAATTTGCCCACTTCGATCTTGCCAGCGGCAACCCTGTCGGTGGCCTCCGTTTCACGGAGGTTGCTGCGCTGCTGGAGCAACAGTCCTCGGGAGGCGCACAGACTCTCGGCCTCACGGCGCATCCACGCGATACGGGTGCTGTCATCGAACTTGCGACACTGCAAAGAGAACCTGACCTGAACGGTAACCTGCAGGCTCGTGTCGTCAGCAGAACAGTGGACGTCAGCTTGAATCAATGGCAAGTCCTGACCCCGCAGCCGGATTCCATCGCAGTACGTGTGGAAGTGCTGCCCTGAAAGCGACTGCCATGAGTGACACGCAGATTCAGCTTCTCCCTTATGAGCGTGACAGTGCCTCGCTGCTGCAACGCTTTGCAAGGCTGCCGGGTCTGGTGTTCCTCGACAGCGGCAATGGCAGCGGCGAAAACATGCGCCATGACATTCTGAGCGCGCTACCGGATGCGACTGTCACCCTGCTTGATGGTCACGTCTCCATCCACACGGATGGGCATGGTGAAGAGTTCGCGGGCGACGTGTTCGCAGCCGTCGATCACAAACTGCGTGACATGGCCCCATCGCAGACCGCACTCGAATTGCTCGACGCGCTGCCGTTCAAGGGCGGAGCGATCGGCTTCTTCGGTTACGAGAGCATCGCGGAGGTTGGCATCTATCAGTGGGCCATCGTCGTCGATCACCAGCAACAACGCACCACCTTGTTCATCCTGCCAGGCTGTGCACAGGCAACGCGACTCCGCGTACTGGAGACACTGCAGGGAGAAACTCCACCACTCAAGCCTTTCGCGCTGCGCGAAAATTTCCGCGCCAACTTCACTCCAGACACCTACAAGACTGCATTCGACAAGGTGCAGGATTACATTCAGGCGGGCGACTGCTATCAGGTCAACCTGGCACAACGCTTCAGTGCCCGCTATGACGGCAACCCACTGAGCGCCTATCTGCAGTTGCGCCAGAAAATCCACAGCCCATTCGCCGCGTACATGCAACGTGACAATGGCGCCGTGCTCAGCTTCTCGCCGGAACGCTTCATCGCCGTGAACCATGGCGGAGTGACCACACAACCCATCAAGGGCACCAGGCCCCGCTCTTCAGATGCAACCCTGGACAAGGCGCTCGCGGAGGATCTGCTCAACAGCGACAAGGACCGCGCCGAAAATCTGATGATCGTCGACCTGCTGCGCAACGATCTGGGCACGCTGTGCGAGACCGGTTCGGTCAGAGTCGAAAAGCTTTTCGAGTTGCAGAGCTTCAGCAACGTTCATCACCTGGTCAGCACCATCAGTGGCACGTTAGGCGACAGGCACTCGCCGCTCGCTCTGCTGCGCAACTGTTTCCCGGGAGGCTCCATTACCGGAGCACCGAAGAGGCGTGCGATGGAAATCATTGCTGAAGTGGAGCCGGACGGCAGGAAGGTGTACTGCGGCAGTATTGCCTACGTGGGCTTCGATGGTCGGATGGACACCAACATCACCATCCGCACACTGCTTTGCGAAGCCCCCGATATTCACTGCTGGGGCGGAGGCGGCATCGTGGCCGACTCCGTCTGGCATCAGGAATATCAGGAGTGTTACGACAAAATAAACAATTTGATCAACGCGTTAGGGTAGTCACTTAAGGTGCTGCTTTATATCACGACAAATCGCGCAGACTGCCTTTGATGAACGCCTGACGCAGCTCGTCATACTCGGTGACCGCTGCAAACTGAGGAAACTCTGCAATCACATTGTCGGGAGCACGGAACAACACCCCCAGATCAGCCTCGGACAACATGCTGGTGTCGTTGTAGGAATCTCCTGCGGCGAGCACGCGGTAATTCAAGTCATGGAAAGCCTTGACGCACTGACGCTTCGGGTCTTTCTGGCGCAGCTTGTAATCGGTGACCATGCCATTGGCATCGGTAATGAGACGGTGGCAGAACAACGTGGGAAAGCCCAACTGTCGCATCAACGGCTGGGAGAATTCGTAGAAGGTGTCGGACAGAATAACGACCTGAAAACGCTCACGCAGCCAGTCGATGAACTCTCGGGCGCCCGGCATCGGACTCATGCCTGCAATCACTTCCTGAATATCCTTGAGCCCCAGATTGTGGTCGGCCAGAATCTTCAGACGCTGTTTCATCAGCACGTCATAGTCGGGAATATCCCGTGTGGTGGCGCGCAATTCAGTGATTCCTGTGCGCTCGGCAAAACCGATCCAGATTTCCGGTACCAGTACGCCTTCCAGATCAAGACAGACAACTTCCAACGTCATTCCCCTCGGATAAAGGGCCCGTTTCGGGCCGGTTTTCAAGACGCGTCAATGTACCCACATCATGATGGGGATGCAAGGCAGAGCGCCATGTGGGAGCTTGCCTGCAAGCGATACTTTTTCCCAAATTCGATCGCTTGCAGGCAAGCTCCCACATGGAGTGTGTTTACGCGCCTGGGCAAATCATAGAGAATGGCCACCATTCCAGGCACGGGCAATCGCGGGCAAGGCCCGCTCCCACAGAGGTGTGACCACACCCAAAAGGACGCGACAAAGTACATGATGAATGCACATGACATCTCTGAACTGAATGACTTTTTTCAGGACAAGCAACCCAAGGAGATTCTTCGGCGGGTGCTGGCTGACGTGCCGAACATCGCGATCTCCTTCAGCGGTGCCGAAGACGTCGCACTGGTCGTCATGGCCTGGAAACTCAACAAATCGATCAAGGTCTTCAGCCTCGACACCGGGCGTCTGCATCCCGAAACCCTGCGCTTCCTGGAGCAGGTCCGCAAGCAGTACAGCATCGATATCGAATTCCTGACCCCCGACGCCCAGCGTCTTCAGGCACTCACCAGCAGCAAGGGGCTGTTCAGTTTCTACGAAGAGGGTCACGAGGAGTGCTGTGGCATCCGCAAGATCGAGCCACTGCGCCGCAAACTGGCCGAGCTCGACGGCTGGATCACCGGCCAGCGCCAGGACCAGAGCCCAACCCGGGCAAACGTGGCCATCGCGCAGATCGACCCGGCATTCTCGACGCCGGAGAAAACCCTGCTCAAGTTCAATCCGTTCGCGAATTGGACTTCAAAGCAGGTCTGGGACTACATCCGCATGTTTGATGTGCCCTACAACCCTCTTCACGATCGTGGCTACATCAGCATCGGCTGCGAACCCTGCACGCGCCCGGTAGGGCCCAATCAGCATGAACGGGAAGGACGCTGGTGGTGGGAAGAAGCCACTGCGAAGGAATGCGGCCTGCACAAGCCCGGCGTGATTGCCACTGACTTCTCCACTCGCCGCTGAGTTGATTTCCTGTGGGAGCGGGCCCTGCCCGCGATAAGCGTTTGAGAGTAGTGCAGTGTGGCACGGCATCGCGGGCAGGCCCGCTCCCACATCAGTGGTGCACCGGAATCTTCGCCATCTTGAACAGCCCATCGATCTCTTCCTGACTGTGACACTCCAGCACCGCATCGACGATCTGACGATCCAGATGCGGGGCGAACATGCTGATGAAATCGATCATGAAACTGCGCAGATAGGCACCGCGCCGGAAGCCGATGCGAGTGACGCTGTAATCGAACAGATGGCTGACATCGACGGCCGCCAGATCGCTGTCCTTGATCGGATCATGCGCCATGCTCGCCACGATGCCGATGCCAATGCCGAGACGGACATAGGTCTTGATCACATCCGCATCGGCCGCCGTCACCACCACGCGCAGTGACAGTCCGCGATCATGAAACGCTTCGTCAAGTTTGGCCCGCCCGGTGAACCCCGACACATACGTGACGATCGGGTACCCCGCAATATCGGCGTGACTGACCCTGCCGACCTGACTCAGCGGATGTCCGACCGGCAGCAGCAGGACACGGTTCCAGCGGTAGCAGGGCATCATGATCAGATCCCCCACCGTCTCCATCGCCTCGGTGGCGATTGCAAAGTCAGCCGTTCCTTCGGCGGCGAGTTCCGCAATCTGTATCGGTGTGCCCTGATGCATGTGCAGCGCCACGTCCGGATACTTCGTCACAAACCGTTGAATCACCGGCGGCAGCACATAGCGTGACTGGGTGTGCGTGGTAGCAATGGACAGGCTGCCGGATTTGTCATCCGCGAATTCTTCCGCGATGCCTCTGATGTTGTCGACGCGCAGCAACACGTCTCCCGCCACCTCCAGAATGCGCTCGCCCGCGGGTGTGAGACCCGTCAGATGTTTGCCACTGCGCACGAAGATCTGTACACCCAGCTCTTCCTCAAGCAGCAGAATCTGCTTGCTGATGCCCGGCTGCGATGTGTAAAGAGTCTGCGCGGCCGCCGAGACATTCATCCCCCGGCGGGCAACCTCCCAGATATAGCGCAGCTGCTGCAGCTTCATCGTTCGGCCTTGTTGTTAGCGACACCATTGTTGGCAACACTGTTATTGGCCACACCGTTATTGGCAACCCCGTGCGGAACATGCCCGGTCGCCACATGGTTGCGCGCTGAATCGCAGTGTCCCTGCTGGTCGTCGAAGAACACATCTGCGTTGTAGGCACGCAGGAAAGCGCCCTTGTCCATGCCTCCGAGAAACAGCGATTCGTCGATGCGGATGTTCCAGGCACGCAGTGTCTTCACCACGCGCTCATGCGTAGGGGCCGAGCGCGCCGTCACCAGGCAGGTGCGGATGGGCGACTCGCCAGGCGCAAACTCCATCTGCAATTGCTGCAGTGCTGCAAGGAAAGGTTTGAAGGGTCCGCCCGAGAGCGGACGATTCGCCGCCTTCAATTCGCTTTCGGTAAAGGCCTCCAGGCCACTGGCCTTGTAGATTTTTTCTGCCTCGTCGGAAAACAGCACGGCATCACCGTCGAACGCGAACTTGAGTCGGTCCTCGGAATTGGCCGTGACGTTGGAGGGCAGAATGGTCGCGGCGGCGATACCCAGCTCCAGCGCATGACGCACGTCTCCCCCATCGGTGGAGAGAAACAGATGACTGTTGAAGGCTGAAATGTAGCGCCACGGATTGTCGCCACCACAGAATGCAGCGCGCGTGATGTTCAGGCCGTAATGTCGAATGGAGTTGAAGATGCGCAGTCCGGTATCGGCACTGTTGCGCGAGAGCAGAATGACCTCGACACGCTGCGCCTTGATGAGCGTGTTGAGATTCAGAAGCTTGTTCACCAGCACGAACGCATCGCCAGGCGCCAACGGTTCATCTTCGTGAGCAATCTGGTATTGCTGATACGCCTCCAGCCCCTGCTCCTCATAAACCCTGTGGCTGTCCCCAAGATCGAACAGCGCACGCGAAGAAATCGCAATGACCAGTTTTTCCACACCCTTGTCAGCCATGATCCTCCCTCGCGGTTTTTTCTGAGTTCGCCGCCAGTATAGTCCATTCACTGCGCAGATTGGCTCGGGGGTTCGTCAAATACATGGCACACGAGCACCGGGCAACGTTAGAATTGGACAACGGTAAAATTGAACATCGGCAGTCACCACGGAAGCATTGCGAGGAAAACCAGCGCTGGCATGAGCAGTAGCAAATCGACAGACAAGAGAGCCCTGGTGCTGTCCGGTGGTGGTGCGCGCGCCTCCTATCAGGTCGGCGTCATGCGTGCGGTGGCCAACCTGCTCCCCCGGGACACCCCCAATCCCTTCCCCATCATCACAGGCGCCTCGGCAGGTGCGCTCAACGCAGCCTCGCTGGCGACGCACGCCCAGCGTCTGCGTACCGGTGTTCGCACGCTGGAGTACGTCTGGCAGAACATCACCAGCAGCCAGGTATATCGACTCGACTCCTCCGGCCTCATCACCAACGCATCCAACTGGGTGTTTTCATTCCTGGCCAACCGGCGCCGCGACACGCCGACCTCGCTGCTCAACAACGAACCCCTTGAGCAACTGCTGACCAAGGTCATCAAGTTCGAGCGCATTCAACGTGGCATTGATGCGGGGTACATCGACGCACTCGCGATCACCGCGTCCGGTTATACCAGCGGAGAGTCCGTATCATTCTTTCAGGGCATTCCCGACCTCACGACCTGGCAGCGGCCTCACCGGGTCGGCGTACGCACCGAACTGAATCTGCAGCATCTGCTGGCATCCACAGCTATTCCGACGCTGTTTCCTGCGGTACGCATCAAGCGCGAGTATTTCGGTGACGGCGCCATTCGTCAGCTGGCCCCCCTGAGCCCGGCGTTTCACCTGGGCGCCGACCGGATTTTGGCAATCGGCGTCAGCAGCAACAAGCCGAACCGCCCCCCTGCAGATGCCTCACCGCCTCACCCATCCCTTGCGCAGATACTGGCACATATTCTCAACAGCGCATTCGTGGACACGCTGACCAGTGACATGGAAATCCTGCGCCGCCTGAACAAGCTGGCGCCCCTGCTGCCAGAGGATGCCGGTACGGCAGACCCCGATCTGAAGCTGCGCCATGTCGATCTGCTGGAGGTTTCGCCGAGCCAGAACCTGAGCAACATCGCGGCAGAGCACTTCGACGACCTGCCGCGCGCCATCAGGATGTTCATCAAGGACGCCGGGTCGAGCACCATCCTCAGTCTACTGATGTTCGAGAAGGCCTATTGCCGACGCCTGATAGAACTGGGCTACAGCGATGCCATGGAAAAGGAAGCGCAGATTCTCGAGTTCTTCAGACCGCGCTGAGCGTTGTCCGGGCGCTCAAGCCGGCTCGCAGGTGAGCCCCAGCCCGGCCAGGCCACAGTAGCCATTCGGGTTCTTGGCCAAATATTGCTGATGGTAATCTTCTGCATAATAAAACGCTTCCAACGCCTTGATTTCAGTGGTTATAAATCCATATCCAGCGCGTTGCAAGACGCGCTGGTACTGCTGTGCCGAGGCACTCGCCAACGCGGCCTGATCGGCATTGACCGTGTAGATAGCCGAACGGTATTGCGTGCCGCGATCATTGCCTTGGCGCATTCCCTGCGTTGGATTGTGAGCCTCCCAGAACAGCTTCAGCAGCTCCTGATAGGAAATGAGCGCGGGATCAAAGAACACATAGACCACCTCGGTGTGTCCGGTGTAGCCACTGCACACTTCCTCGTAGGTAGGGTTCGGCGTGAAGCCGCCCGCGTAACCGACCGCTGTGCTGTAGACCCCTGTCTGTTTCCAGAACAGACGCTCCGCGCCCCAGAAGCAACCCAGGGCAAATACGGCCATCTCGATCCCGTCGGGCAGCGGTGCAACGTAAGGACGTCCGTTGACGTAATGGCGGTTGCTGACCGGAATCGCCGCACTTCGACCAGGCAGTGCGCCGGCGGCATCGGGAAGTCTGTCGGGTTTGCCGAACATCATGTTTTCTCCTCTCGCGTGATACTGGTACGCGCCCCGTCGATTGGCTGCAGGGCGCGCTGTACGCGGCCCTCCAGCTTGAATGATACACCCCAATAGTGCATGATCGCGCCTCATTTGAGAGGCCCAAGGATCAAGCTGATGACTTCCGCACTGATGAGTAACTACGGCAACCCCGAGCTCGAATTCGACCACGGCAAGGGCTGCTTCCTGTATACCGCCACCGGCGAGCGCTATCTCGATTTCACCATGGGAATCGCGGTCAACTGCCTCGGTCACTGCCATCCGCATCTGGTTGCCGCTTTGCAGCAGCAGGCCGAAAAGATCTGGCACAGTTCCAATCTGTTCCGCATCCCACAGACCGAGCGACTGGCGGCCCGCTTGGTGGAACTCACCTTTGCCGATCGCGTGTTCTTCAGCAATTCCGGTACCGAGGCCGTGGAAGCCGGATTCAAGATGATGCGCCGTTATCATTACAGTCGAGGCGACACGGATCGCGTGCGCATCATCGCCCTGACACAGTCGTTCCATGGTCGCACGCTGGCGCCAATCGCCGCCAGCGCCAATCCCCTGCACTGCGAAGGCTTCCTGACCGGAGATCCCGGATTCGACCAGGTGCAGTGGGGGGATATCGACGCCCTGCGCGCTGCGATTACCAACAAGACCGCTGGCGTGATTCTGGAACCGATTCAGGGTGAGGGTGGCATCCGCGTGACCCCGTTCGACTATCTGCGCAAGGTCCGCGAATTGTGCGATGAAAAAGGCATCCTGCTGATGTTCGATGAAGTGCAATCCGGTGTGGGTCGCTCGGGCCACCTCTACGCCTATCAGGCCTCCGGCGTAACGCCAGACCTGCTGGCGTCGGCGAAGGGCCTGGGCGGCGGATTCCCGATTGGTGCCTGCCTGTCCACGGAACGCGTGGCAGCCCCGATGGTAGCGGGCACGCATGGCAGCACGTTCGGCGGTAATCCACTGGCGACGGCTGTGGGAAATGCCGTTCTGGACGTCATCATGGCGCCTGGCTTCCTGGCTGAATCAATGGAGCGTGCGGCTTATCTGCGCGCAGGTCTGGAGAAAATCATTGCCGACTTTCCACTGGTGGTTGCCGAACAGACCGGCCTTGGATTCATGGTGGGACTGAAGTGCGTTATTCCGAACACCGACGTCATTGCCGCTCTCAAGGAGGCAAGGATGCTGGTGGTGAAGGCTGGTGCCAACACCATCCGCCTGCTGCCACCGCTCAACATCACCACCACAGAGATCGATCTGGCGGTAGAGACCATGCGTGGTGTCTGCGCAAGACTCACGCAATCTGCCTGAAGAGGTTTCGACCACACAACCCTGCTCACTGAAGGGCTGCAAACCGTCTCCATGAGCCTGTCGCACTGCCGCGCAACAGGCTCGGTTTTCAACTCACTGCAATAAACTTTGTGACGTCCTTCACATTCACAAACAACGCTATCGGATAAGCCTCTTGTGACGTGTCCTGTCTGTTGTGTCCAATAGGCCGGTGGCCACATCATGCGAGTCAGTTCCAACCGAGTCACTCACAGCAATGGGCAAATCTCCTTACAACCATGATTTGGTGCATCGCCTTGCGGAAAATGACCTCCGCATGCTGCTGGACCTATGTGCCGACTATTATTGGCAGGAGGATCACGACTACCGCTGCCAGTTCCTGCATAGCAGCCGGTCCAAAAAATCTGCCACGGCGCTGCTTGGCAAACTGGTCGGCGCGACCCCCTGGGAACTGGGCATGCTCGTGACAGGAAAGGGGCAAAGTTGGGCCGAACACCTCTACATCCGCAAGAGACATGAACCCTTCTTCGATCTCATCTGCCAGCTCACGGACCCGGACTCTGGCCACGGACAAACCCATTACCTCTGCATCAGCGGCCAGCCGCGCTTCGATGGCGAAAACAAGTTCGTTGGCTATCACTGCGTCGCACGCGACATCACACACCAGGTCGACAATGAACACTCGCTGCGCCGCTTTCGCGCCGCGATGGACATGTCCGGCGACATGATCTATCTGGTGGATCGCGCCACTCTGAAATTCATCGACGTCAACGAAACCGCGTGGCGCAATGCAGGCATCTCGCGTCAGCAGCTGCTCGCGGCGGACCTGAGCGTAGCGCTCGGCGAACCCATGGATGAGATCGAAAGGCGTTATGACAGATTGATTCTAGAAGGCATCAGCAGTCGGGTCGAAACCCGTAGCGTGAACCAGGAAGGCAAACCGGTCGTGCTGGAGACTTACAGCCGGGCGAGTTGCATCGACGGTCAGTGGATCATCATCGGCGTCACGCGCAACATCACCCGCCGCAAGAATTCGGAACTCGCGGCGCTGAGGCTGCAGCAGATGTTTTCCGCTCTCAGCGAAACCAATGCGGCGATCCTGCGCGCCGATTCACCCACCACTCTCTATCAGAGCGTGTGCGAGGCAGCGATCAAGGGTGGCAAGTTCAACATGGCATCAGTGCTCATCCCGGATGCCAGTGGTCGCATGCGGGCGGTGGCATCGGCCGGTACCATCGCGTCAGTCATCAAGGACATTCGCATCTCGGCAGACGAGACAGTCAGCGAGGGGAAAGGTCTGGCTGGAACGGCATTTCGCACAGGACAAGCATGCATCAGTAACGACTTCCTGCTGGATGAACGCACGCGCGCCTGGCATGACATTGCGACCCTGCAGAGCGTGGCTTCCGCAGCTGCCTACCCACTGCTCACCAACAAGGCCTGTACTGCCGTCCTGTTGTTTTATTCCTCGGAGAAAAATCCCTTCGACGAAGAAATGATCGAGTTGCTGCAGGGCATGGCAGACAACGTCTCGTTTGCACTGGATAATTTTTATCACGAAGATCAGCGACGCGAGGCCGAGAAAGTACTGCGCGAGAGCGAAGCCCGTTTTCGCAGTCTCACGCAGCTATCGTCTGACTTCTACTGGGAAGTGGACGCGCAGCTGCGTTTCACCAAGTACGAGGGCAAGATTGTCGGTGAGAGTAACGCCAACGCCGTCGTGCAACTGATCGGCAACCATATCTGGAACCTGGATTCTGTCACCCCCACCTCCATGAGCTGGGAGCAGTTCCGCCATACGCTGGAAAAACATGAACGCTTCCGCGACTTCGAAATCAGTTTTCGCAACGATGAAGATTCCGTCTATCACTTCACCATGGGAGGAGAACCCATCCTTGATGAGAATGGAAACTTCCATGGTTATCGGGGCATCACGCGCGACGTCACCGAACGCAAACGTATCTCCGACCACATCAAGTATCTGGCCACTCACGACAGTCTGACGGGACTGCCCAATAGAGTCATGTTCACTGAACTGCTCGAACAGGCAACAAAACTTGCGGCTCGCTACAGCAGTCGCAGTTTCGCCATCCTCTTCATCGATCTCGATCGCTTCAAGTTGATCAACGACACCTACGGTCATCACATGGGCGATGAGCTGTTGAAGGTTGTGGCCGTCAGATTGCGCCAACCCTTGCGTGCCAGCGATGTGGTGGCGCGCATGGGTGGAGACGAGTTCGTGATTCTCCTGCAGGAAGTGACAGATCGGAAGAAGATCAGCAAGGTTGCCAGCAGTGTCCTGCATGCCTTCGCAGAGCCCATCATCGTGAACAACAAGGAGTGCAGAGTCACAGTCAGCATCGGCATCAGCATTTATGGCGTGGATGCGCTGGATGAGGAAACATTGATGAAGCACGCCGATGCCGCCATGTATGTGGCAAAGGACGAAGGCAAGGACAACTTCCAGTTCTATTCCCGCAGCATTCATCTGCGCACGCAGGAGAAGATCGATCTGGAAGTGAACCTTCGCAATGCGCTCAAGAATGACGAACTGACGCTGCACTATCAACCCAAGCTGAATCTGCGCAGCGGTCTGGTGGCAGGAGTGGAGGCCTTGCTGCGCTGGAAGAATCCGCAGCTTGGCAATATTTCTCCTGATCGCTTCATTCCGATTGCCGAAGAAAATGGCATGATCATCCCCATCGGCGAATGGGTACTGCGCACGGCCTGCATGCAATCAATGGCCTGGCAGAAGGAGGGCCTGTTTCCCTTCTGCATCGCCGTGAATCTTTCCGCGCGGCAATTCAACGATCCGGAACTGATGAACAAGATCAAGGCCGCCCTGCACGTCTCTGGAATGTCGGCACATCAACTGGAGATCGAAATCACGGAAAGCATGGTGATCAATCATCCGAAACGGGCCATGAAATTGCTGGAGGACATGAAATCCCTCGGCTTGAAAATTGCGCTGGATGATTTTGGCACGGGCTATTCATCGCTCGGACAGCTCAAGCACTACCCTGTCGACACGCTGAAGATCGACCGTACCTTCATCAACGAAATTCCCGGAGACGAAGACGACAAGGCGATCACGACAGCCATCATCTCGATGGCAAAGACCCTGGGGTTGACCGTGGTCGCAGAGGGAGTGGAAACCCCCGAGCAGTTGCAATTCCTGGCGCAGCAGAGCTGTCACCACATTCAGGGTTTTCACTTTCAGAAGCCGTTGCCTGCTGCCGAGTTCGCCGCCTGGTTCAACGAACATGATCCGGCAGAGTTCCTGCGCAATCTCAAGTAGGCAATCTAGTTGACGTCGTTCCTTTCCTGCCAGGCCTCGTACCCGCCATCCAGACTGTAAGTCTGCAGAAATCCATTCTCCGAAAAATACGCGGCGGCGCTCTGACTGGTGTTGCCATGATAACAACAGACGATCAACGGTCGGGTGAGATCGCTGCGACTGATGAAGTCATCCACATTGTCACCGTCAATATGCACGGCGTTCTCGATACAACCTTCAGCGTAGGAGCGCGGATCGCGAATATCCACCACGATCGCGTTATCGGCGATCAACTCGCGCGCCTGGTCGACATTGATTCTGACAAAACTCATTTCCAGCTCCTGTCCGTCATTCCGCCTGTTTGCGGCAAATGTGGAGCAATTGTATAAGAAAAGAGAGCTGTTATACTCCCCGGCAGAAAATTTTCATCTCTTCACTCGAGAACATCACCCATGAGCACTTCGGAATCCAACGTCCATTTCTGGAATCATCTGCTGGCGACAGCGGAGTTGATCGAGAGCGTCGACGCGGCCGAGGCCAGAGCGGTTGTGATGGAACAGCTGAGTACTATCGGCGAGGCATTTGGCGATTGTGCCGATCCCGTGGAATCATTCGAGGAATACGTGGTGATAAAACTCAGCCAGGCTATTCACGCGGCACTGGAGATGCAACCGTCTGAAGTCACTCAGGTGCCCGGGTCGCCCACATAATCGCGATACCAGGCGAGTGCGTCGTCGGCCATCATCGGGCGGGCAATCCGATAGCCCTGCGCCAACTGACAACCAATCTCATCCAGAAAGCCAAGCGTTTCGTCATCTTCCACACCCTCCGCACTGCTGCGCAGTCCGAGGCTATGCCCAAGTTCCACGATCGACTTGATGACGGCGCGGGACTCGCCTGAGCGCATCGCCGTCATGACAAAGGATTTGTCTATCTTGATTTCCGAGAACGGTAGCCTCACCAACTGTAGCATCGACGAAAATCCGGTGCCGAAGTCATCAATCGACAGCATGAATCCCTTCAAGCGCAAACGCGTCAGCAGGTCCAGCGACGCCACGGGATCTTCCATCGTGCTCGTTTCGGTGAGCTCACAGACGAGTTTGGTTGGCGAGAGACCCAGCTCCGCACACAGCGTGGCAACATGATCGGCAAAACCAAGGTCCCGCAGATTGCGCGCGGAAATGTTCACCGACAGATGCAACTCCTCTGCGGCGAAATGCGTGGCGAACCAGGACAACGCGGTGTCCACCACCTGCATGGTCAGCGGATCAATCAGGCCGCTGCGTTCGGCCAGTGGAATGAATTCACTGGGCATGACCAGACCGCGCTCGGGATGCTGCCATCGCACCAGCGCCTCGAACCCTACAGGGGAGCGAGTCGAGCAGTCGATCTTCGGCTGATACATCAGGAACAATTCGCGCTGTTCCAGCGCACGCAACAGGTCCGCTTCACAGACTGGCTGCTCGTGCTCTTCTGTGTGCAGCGGCACCACGGACTGCATGCGAACGGCGTCATTGCTGTTCAACAATGTCTGCAACGTCGTGGGCTTGAAGGGTTTGGAAAGAATACCGATGATGTTGAGGTCGTGCTCGGCCGCCGAACGCCTAGCCGCATCCAGAACGCGACTGCCCACGCCACTACTGATGATGATATGCGCCGTGCAGGAGCGCCGCGACAGCTCCAGCATGACCTCGACCCCATCCATCTGTGGCATGACGAGATCGAGCGCGATATGCGTCGGACACCAGTCTTCTAGCAGGGCAAAGAATTCCTGTGGACTGTCAGTTGCCTGACAATCGAACCCAACACCTTCCGCAATGAAGCGGATGGTCGTGCCCACCATCAGGTCATCGTCAAGAATCAATAATCGCTTTACGGCCACAACTCTCTCCATGACGTTCGGGCGAGCACTCTGCTTCAGGTGGCGACGCTGACTCTGTCGCGACCTTCATGTTTTGCCCGGTACAGTACCGCATCGACTCTGGCTATCAAGGAAAACAATTCCTCTCCGGGGTGGTACTGTGCCACGCCGCAGCTCAGAGTGACACGAATATCCTCGCGACCAAAGACCACAGACTGCTTCTTGACCGCCTTGCGAATGGTCTCGGCGCGCTCCGCAGCCTCCTCGGCAGTGCAGCCGTCCAGCAACAGGAGAAACTCTTCACCTCCCCAGCGGCACAGCGTGTCCGATGCACGAGCGTGTTGTCGGATCACGTCTGCCACGGCACGAATGACCATATCACCGGCCTGGTGCCCGAACGTGTCGTTGACCTCCTTGAAGTGATCGATGTCGATGCAGGCAATAGCCACCGGCCTGCCGTTGCGGCGCGCGCTGCGCTGCACGTTGTCGAAAATGCCATCGAACACGTGACGATTCGCGGCTCCGGTCAGTCGGTCGGTGGTGGCCATCTCCTCCAGCCTTCCCTGATACGCCTTGAGCGTGAAATGTGCGACCAGTAACACCAATGTCATGATGCCGAGGGAAAGGCCGATGTTGATGAGCAAGGTATTCTCGATGCGCTCTTCCGCTGCGCTGTCGTGCTCTTCCACCATGAGGTACCAGTCAAACTCGGGTACCAGACGACTGTTGAGATACACGGTCTCACCGGGATTGCGCTCGTAAGTCAGCGACGCACTGGGGGTTGTCAGAATCTGCGTGGCAAGAGGTCCCAGGCCAGGTCTGTCCTGAATGCGCTGCGCCGGTCCCGACAGATCCTGAGTTAGGGCAACATTCCCTTCTCTGTCGATGAAGTAGATATCGCGACCATAACGTAACTGATAGGTCTCTATCAGGCTGGTGACTGCGCTCACGGCAAGACCGACACCTGTGACCCCCAGAAAATTGCCTCGACCATCCTCCACTCGATAGTTGATGAAGATGCTCAGACGACTTCTGTCCGCCGTATCCACATCGACATTGATCTCGTAGGGCTCGCGCTGGGAGCGCACACGAAAGTACCAGGCGTCGTCGGGGTTGTCGGCCGACACCGTCTTGATGATGCCATCGGGATGGTAGTAGTTGCGGGTCGCATCAGACACGAAGAATGAGGTGATGGTGCCGTACTGCTGCTGGATTTCCCGCAGATAATTGCGAACCAGCTGCGTGTCCTCTTCGCCGTTGATGACCCAGTCATGCAGGAAGGTGTCAGTTGCCATCAATGAGGAAATCAGTATCGGTCGCAACAGATCGCGCTGGATTTCGGAGTAGATGTTATCGCTGGTGAGGGGCAGCATCTGCTCCGAAATGTTCTCGGAGAGCGATTCCCTTGCCACGAAATAACTGGTCAGACTGGTGGCCATGAATCCGACAATCATCAGGACAGTCAGTGCTGCGACGAAATAGAGTTTTCTGCGGTGCATTAACAACACTACCTTTTCCTGGCTGCCCGCCACTGCGGGGACGCTACCTGTCAGGTCGGCGAGTGTAGCAAACAATCGTGGTGCCGGTCATTCGCCACAGTCCATCGCCGGCATTACCGCTGTGTGCCGAATCTGTGATAAAACGGTCGCTCGAAACACCCTGAAACAGACAAGAACAAAGGGGGAACAAAGAATGAGCGAGCAAGCGGGAACGCCATTGGCGACATTGGCAATAGCAATATCGTTACTGGCCACAGCAGGATCGGCCAACCTCCAGGCTGCAGAACTGGCCCGGACGCCCTGGGGTCATCCCGACATCCAGGGCCTGTGGAACAACTCCACCATCAGCTCGCTGGAACGCAGTCCGGAGCTGGCCGACAAGCTGGTGGTCAGCGCCGAGGAAGCCCTGGAGCTGGAAGGCAGCTATATCTACAACGTGCTCTCTGAACAGGACGCCGCGCCCAGCGACCCGGAGCGTCCACCACCCAGCGACGGCGATACGGATGCGGGTTACAACGCGTTCTGGATCGACCCGGGGACTCACCTGATGGTCATCAATGGTGAGCATCGCACCTCCATCATCACCGACCCGCCCAATGGCAGGATTCCCTACAGCGCAGCAGGCGTCGGAGCCTTCATGGCCTATGGGGCACGTTCCGGCTACGACGGGCCTGAGCAACGCCCGCTTGGCGAGCGCTGCCTCGTTGGCTTCGGCTCCTCCGGCGGGCCACCCATGATCCCGGTGCTGTACAACAACAATTACCAGATCGTGCAGACACCCGACCACGTGATGATTCTCGTGGAAATGAACCATGATGCGCGCATCATTCGTCTCGATGGCGAACACCTGCCGGATGTCATCAAGCCCTGGCTGGGAGACTCGGTCGGCCGCTGGGAGGGTGATACGCTCGTGGTCGAGACCATCAACCAGCACCCACAGCAGGCCTTCCGTTTCGCCACCACGCACAGACTCTATGTGCCCACCACGGCGAAGATCACTGAGCGTTTCACCCCGACGGCAGAAGGCGAACTGGTTTATCAGTTCACGGTGGAAGATGCAGAGGCCTACGAAGTGCCGTGGAGTGGTGAGGTCGCCATGCGCAAGGCCGAGGGCCGCATGTTCGAGTACGCCTGCCACGAGGGCAACTACGCGCTGCCGGGGATTCTGGCGGGAGCCCGCACACAGGAGCGCGATGCGGCTACCGCAAACTGAAAGCTGCACGCGATTGACTCTGTGGGAGCGGGCCCTGCCCGCGATTGATTCTGTGGGAGC
>MGYS01000068.1:17706-27422 GCA_001802565.1 Gammaproteobacteria bacterium RIFCSPLOWO2_02_FULL_57_10
GTGGTCGGTATCAGAGAGAAATCAGTCGGGGTGTATCTGTTCGAAACTCGTGACGACCGGATGCGGAGACTTCAGGCGCACTCTTTCCGGATCAAGTGACGTGTCCTGCGGCCTGATGACCCAGGTCGTGCGCAAGCCTGCCTCTGCCGCTGCGTCCAATTCCTCTCGGGAATCAGACAGGAACAGGATGGACTGTGGCTTGAGCGCAATGGCCTCGGCGATCTTGCGATAGGAATTCGCTTCGCGCTTGGGGCCGATGGTGGTGTCGTAGTAACCGGAAAACAGGAGCCGCATGTCCCCAAAAATGGAGTAGCGGAAGAACAACTGCTGCGCCTTCACCGAACCCGAGGAAAAAACGTAAAGATTGCGCTCCTCCTGCTGCCAGCGTTGCAACTGCTCGGGCACATCATCATAGATATGAGCCTGGAAAAGCCCCTGCTTGTAGCCCTTTTCCCAGATCATTCCCTGCAGAGTCTTCAGCTCGGTGATCTTCTCATCGTCCCTGATCCACTGCTGCAACTGCCGGATCATGCCTTCGATATCATGCAACGGAATGCCGGTCTTTTCACTGATGCGCAGCAGCACGCGCATCACATCACGTTCTTCCTGGTGCTCGCGCACGAAACCGGCTACATGTTTGAGGGCGTAGGGAAAGAGGACATCATGCACAAATCCGATACCACTGGTGGTACCTTCGATGTCCGTCACGATTGCTGCAATCTTCATCAGGGCTCCATGGGTAACTGCCCGGCGATTATAGCCTGATTTCAATCCAGCCTGCACACCAGTCCTTTCAGATACAGGCTCTCCGGGAATGGCAGCCCCACCGGGTGATCCGCACTCTGATGCATGTAATGCTGGATCTGCCCCTGACGTCCGGCGTCCAGTACTGCGTCTGCCGTGATCTTCTGAAACAGCGGCAGGTCGATGGCACCGGAACAGGAGAACGTCACCAGCAGACCACCGGGGTTCATCAGAGCTGCAGCCTGCAGTGCGATGTCCTTGTAGGCGCGCGCGGCACGCTTGAACTGGGCCTTGGTCTCGGCGAACTTGGGCGGATCGAGCACGATCAGATCGAAGCTGCGCTGGCCCTGCTTGAACTCGCGCAGAATCTCGAAGACATTGGCATTCGTGTTGGTGTACCGCTGGGCATCGAAGCCATTGCGGCGAAAGTTTTCGGCAGCCAGTTCCAGTGACGGCGCGGAGGAATCGATGTTGAGCACATGGGTCGCGCCACCCTGCAAAGCGGCGATCCCGAATCCACCGGTATACGCAAAGCAATTGAGTACAGAGCGCCCTGTCGACAATTGCCGCACCAATTCGCGATTATCGTACTGGTCCAGATAGAAACCGGTCTTGTGGCCGTGGGCGATGCTCAGGGCGTAGCGTCTGCCCTGCTCGTTGATCTCCACAAGCTCCGGGGGTTCCTCACCCCACAGCACGCCTTGTGCCGGCTCCAACCCCTCGCGGGCACGCACGGCAGCCTCGGATCTCTCGTAGATGCCCTTGCATGGCACCAGTGCACGCAGGTGCTCCACAATGACGGACTTCCATTTCTCGACACCGGCAAACAGGAACTGACATACCAGATAATCGCCGTAGCGATCGACAATCAGCCCTGGCAGATCATCGGATTCTCCGTACACCAGACGGCAGCCGGTGCGCTGCGGATCGTTGAGCATGGTCTCGCGCCGCGCGACCGATGCACGCAGACGGCGCAGAAAGAACGACTCGTCCACCACTTCGTCATTCGTGAAGGTCCACATGCGGGCACGGATCTGCGAGGTCGGCGAATAACCCGCCACTCCCAGACTCTTGCCGCTGGCATCCTGCACACGTATGGTCTCTCCGGAAGAGGGGTTGCCTGTCACACGATCGATGGCGCCGGAAAATATCCAGGGATGGCGACGCAGCAGGGAGGATTCCCGGCCCTTGTTCAGTTGCAGTGTTTTCATGTAGATCACGGACTCGGTATGTTCAGGGGAAAAATGTTCGAGGTACAGCAGAATGAAGAGGCGGCGATTCTACCCTGTTTGCCCCGCAGCACAAAGCCGCTTGGCCAGTACATGCTGATAACGCCCCAGTGAGCGCCAAGGTTCCTGCCGGGAAAGTTCCAGTTCCAGCGACACGAGCTCACTGGCTGGCATGGCTCGCCCCTCTTCGGTCAGCAACAGGTCGTGAAACACGCGGATACCGCTGTGACAGAGAATTTGCCAGACATCGGGACGCATCCACTGCAAGACCTGCTGCGGATCAAGCGGACGTGTGGGCGTCAGGCTGCCCGCACTGGGCAGGAAGTCATTGTCGAGAATCGGGGGGCGTCTGCCGCGCAACAGATTCTTCATCACCAGACCGTGACGGTTATAGAACGTCAGGGACAAATGGCCATCAACGCGCAGCAAGGACGGCAGCATCTGCAACAACCCCTGCTGATCCGCCACCCATTCCAGCACCGAGTGACACAGCACCAGATCGAATGGCTCTCTGTCGCCGCTCTGCACCTGTCCTGTGAGCTCCTGAATGGAGGAATGAACAAACTCCACATCGGTCAGTTCCTCCTGGACAGCCTGTTGACGTGCCAGGTTCAACATTTCAATGGAGATGTCACACAGCGTCACGTGATGCCCGCACGCAGCGAGCTGCAGACTGAATTGCCCCTGCCCTCCTCCCGCGTCGAGTACACGTAATCGCTTCGCCGGGACTGTCGCCGGGACTGTCGTCGGTACTGCCGCCGGGAGAAGCGCCTGCGGCAAGAACTCCTGAAAATCCCGGCGCAGGACTGCGAGGCGCAATTCCCCTTTCAGCCCGCCGTAGACATTGCGCGCGAAGCGAGGTGCCAGGTCGTCGAAATTCCTGTCAGTCTCAAGGCACACCGGCGTGCGTTTGCGCGAGGGAATCGTCATTTATTCCACTGCAGCGCCAGTTGTGTCCAGCTCGACAATCGGATAACCGAGCTCGGCGATTGACTCACCAATCACCGCCTTGTCGCCCACGACGAGAATCACCATGCGCTCGAAGGGCAGTTTCTCGCGCGCCAGTGCATTGATTTCTTCCTGCGTGATCGTGTCGATGATCTCGGCCTGCTCACGCACGTAATCGGCAGATAGCTCGTACTCGACGATTCTGCCGAGGAATCCGGCCTTCTGTGCGGGGGTCTCGTAATTCAACGCATCGCGCTGACCGACAGCGGAGCGTGTGAAGGCCAGCTCCTCCGCCGTGATTCCTGCATCGCGATAGCTCGTGATCTCGTTGACGAACTGCCGCACGGAATCCGCGCTGCTGTCCATGCGCACACTCGCGGATGCAGTGAAGTCACCGGGACGCGTGGTGCCGGAGAAGAAACTCCTGGCGCCATAGGTGTAGCCCTTGTCTTCACGCAGATTCAGGTTGATGCGGCTACTGAACGCTCCGCCCAGCACATAATTCATCAGCGAAGTCTTGAAGTACTCGCCTGTGGCGTCCCAAGGCATGTCGGTGACATAACCGATGCGAATCTCGGACTGCGCCGCACCGGGCTTGTCCACGAGATACAGAGTATTGCCTTCGATCTGGGGCAGTGCCGGTTGCTCCCGCTCGGGAGCAGGTTCGCGTTGCAGATTGTCGAGGAATGCGAGACCACTGACGATCTGTGACTGTTCGGCATCACCCACGGCAACGATCTGCAGGGCTGCGGTTGCAAGACTCTCCCGTGCGAAGGCTTCGATGTCGTCCAGCGTCACGGCTTCGAGCGCCTCGATGCGGCCGTTCACGGGCACGGCAAAACTGTGGTCCTCGCCATAGATCAACTTGCTGTAGACTTCCTCGGCGATGCTGTTGGGCTGTTCGCGGGAGGCCTGCAGCGTCTCGATCTGCTGACGGCGCAAACGATCCAGATTTTCCTGCGTGAAGGATGGCTGCAAGAGTCTCTGCTCCAGCAGACTCAGCGTGGCATCCAGATTTCGACTCAACGCTCCGACCGTCACCGTCATGTTGTCCCGCCCGGCACTGACGTTGATGCGACTGCCCAGTTTCTGCAGCTCCATCTCGAACTGCTCGGCACTCAGTTGTTCCGTGCCCTCGTTCAACATGGCAGCGGTCAGCCGCGCCAGTCCATAGTTTTCAGAACCGTTCAGAAGATGGCCGCCCATGAACGTGAGGCGCAGCGCCACTGTCGGAATCTCGTTGCTGACTGTGCCGATGATCTCGGCACCGTTGGCGAGCTGTTCACGCCAGAACGGCGGTACCTCTACCAGCGGGGTCTGGCCAGCGCCAGGTCGCACAGCACGATCGAACGTGTCGGTGACCGGTCGTGGCTCCAGGTCGTCCAATGAAGAGTCCGTCACACGCAGCGCCGGAGTCGGGGAGAAATTGTCCGGTTGGCTTTGCGCGTCGGGGGCGTCCTGCGTCAGCACACTCAGCATAACTGCCGGCTTGTTTGCCACGTACTGATTGAAAACCCGCAACACATCTTCTCTGGTGAGGCTGCGCAGCGCCTCCAGTTCCTGTGGCAAGTAATTCGGATTGTCGATCAGGTAGTCATAGAGTGCGAGACGCGACGCCTTGCCCTGCACTCCTTCGAGCCCGTTGATCAGCGACGCTTCGGTACGCCCCTTGAAAGTCTCCAGATCCTCGTCGGTAAACGAGTTCGGGCCAAACTCACTCAGCAGCCTGCGCATGTCGGTTTCAAACTCTGCCAGGTTCGCCCCGGGGAAGGTCTGCGCCTCCAGACTGAACATGCCACTGAGTTCCTGTGCACTGTTGGATGCACTCGCGTCGATGGTGCGATTGCTGACGACGAATTCCTGATACAGAAGTGAATTCTTGCCCTCCCCGAGGATGCTCGCCAGTGCTGCCAGTGGCACGCGATCGGGATGCGAATACGGCACGCTCGGGTATGCCATCACGAGCAGCGGAAAGCGGATGTTCTGATCGACATAGGAAACGTAACGATCCTGATCCAGCGCGATGCTCTGGGGCACAGCGCGATCCACTGCAGGTCCGGCAGGAATGCTGCCGAAATATTTGTCGATCAGCGCGAGCGTGCTCTCCTCTTCCAGATTGCCCGCAACAATCAACGTGGCGTTGTTCGGTCCGTACCAGCGCAGAAAAAAGTGTCGTAGATCATCGAGCGTGGCTGCATCAAGGTCCTCGGGATAACCGATCACCGGCCACGAGTACGGATGTCCCGACGGATACAGCGCCGCAATGATTTCCTCATACACCCGACCATACGGACGATTTTCAACATTCTGTCCACGTTCGTTCTTCACCGTGGAGCGTTGAATCTCGAACTTCTCCTGCGTCACCGCCTCGAGGAGAAAGCCCATGCGATCCGCTTCGAGCCAGAGGATCGTTTCCAGTTGATTGCTCGGCACGGTCTGGAAATAGTTGGTGCGATCGGTACTGGTGGAGCCGTTGAGTGTACCCCCCGCCTCCGTCACGATCTGGAAGTGTTCGTCATCGCCCACGTGGGCCGAACCCTGGAACATCATGTGCTCGAAGAAGTGCGCGAAGCCGGAACGCTGCGGTTCCTCGCGGGCCGAGCCCACGTGATAGGTGATGTTGACGTGCACGAGGGGATCGGAATCGTCTTCGTGCAACAGCACGGTCAGCCCGTTGGCATAAACGTATTTCTTGTAGGGAATGACAATGTCCGCATCGTTGCTGGTCACTGTCTCGACCAGTTCATAGCCTGCCGGAGCTGCTGCGGCCTCTTCAGTCGTAGCGGTGGTGCTGTTGACGGAGCTGTCATCGGCGCAACCGACCAGAAATGCAACGCTGACAAACATCACCAATAATCGAATCATGACGACCTCCCGGGGGCTTTTGACGAGCCCGTGTTATAACTTTTTCTGTTGTAAAACGCCAATTTGGGTGGGTTTCCAACTGATATCCGGTGGGAGCGAGCCTGCTCGCGATTGAACACACACATCTCGCACATCCGAGGGCAGAAAGAAGACCTAAGCTTTTCATGAGGGCTTTTTGTGGAGAGAGGGCACCGCGGAGCGGCGCAGGTCAGTCGCAGAACCGGGCCCTGCTTTCCGCTGCCGTTAGAATCTGCTGAAGATCAGCGTTCACTCAACGGCAGGATCGCGAGCAGGGCTCGCTCCCACAAGGGGTTTGTCGTGCATCACCAGCCACAGGGCGAGCACGGTGAGAGCCGTGCCGAATATCGTGGTGAGCGTGATGGGCTCCGCGAAGAGAATCCACGCCATCAGTGCTGTCAGCGGAGGGGTCAGGTACAGCAGACTCGTCACGCGCGTCGCGGCGCCATCGCGGATCATGATGAACAGCAGTGTGATGGCGCCGATCGACAAAGCAAAGATCGACCACAACAACGCCCAGATCATCGGCGGCTGCCAGTCAATCTCGCGCGTCTCGAACAAGAACATCAGCGGCACACACAACAGCGCGGATGCTCCGAACTGGATGACCGACCCCGCGCGCAGATCGAACGCCGGACAGTATTTTTTCTGATACAAGGTGCCGATCGTGATGCTCGCCAGCGCAATCGCTGCCAGAGACAGGCTTGTCATGGTCAGGCCGATCAACGAGAACTTGGCCATCACCACCATGCCCACTCCTGTGAGTCCTGCGATCAGGCCGAGCCACTGCCGCGTCGACACTTTTTCCGCGACCAGCGATGCCAGCCACGCCGTGATGATCGGCTGTAACCCCATGATGAGCGCCACAAGACTCGCCGACATGCCCAGTTTCACTGCCGCCCACACACCACCGAGATAACCCGCCTGCAGCAATAATCCAGCGAACGCGATATGGCCGACCTGTCGCAATGAGGGCCATCTGGCACGCCATAAAAGAGCTACCGGCAGCATGATGGCCACCACGCCGACAAAGCGTAGAAACAGGAAGGTCATCGGCTCCGCATAGGGCATGCCGTAGCGCGCCACGATGAAGCCGGTGCTCCAGACGAATACGAAGACGAAGGGAATGAAACGATGGGCAGAGTGCTGCATCTATTTTACATACAACTCATCGATGTAACGGCGCACGGCCACGTCCCAGGAAAAACGACTCGCCTGCGCGGCGCGGCGAATGCTCTGCCACTGCGCCGGGCGCGTCACGGTCGCGCAGGCCTGACGGGTCACGTCGAGCATGTGTTGTGCCTGCTCCTGAGGAGTGCTGCCGGTGAAGGCGAAGCCATTGACGCCATGCTGGACCGTATCGCGCAATCCACCCACATGATGTACGACGCAGGGAGTCCCGGCACGCATCGCCAGCATCTGACTGATACCGCAAGGCTCATAGCTGCTCGGCATCATGAAGAGATCACCCGCACTGTAGAGAGCCTCGGCCAGTGCCTCGGAGAACCCGCGCAGGAAGAGGAAATTCTCGCAACGTGCCATGACACTCGTGAAGAAATGTTCGTAGTCTTCATCACCACTGCCCACCATGATGAACACGCCATCACCCAATTCCTGCAGCAGCCGTTCAAGTGCGGAGACGGTACCGCCCATGCCATCGCTGACAGGTTCGCGAAACAGTCGTGACTTCTGCGCAGTGATGCGTCCGACCGAGGTCAGCGTGGTCGTCACCGGTTTGCGACGACGACGCCACTGCGCCACTCGACTCTGTGCGTAGAAATGCGCGGCAGGCACATACTGCTTGTCCCCTACCCAGTTGAGCAGACAGCTCTCGATCAGATCGAGCAGCTGGGCACGCGAACGATGCGGTGCGGGTGGATGTTCGTAGTCACAGCCATTCAGAATGCCTATCAGTTGTCCCTTGGCCTGCAGCGCCTGCAGATCACGCTCCAGACCTTCGCCACCGATGAAACCATGAGCAAGATCGGTCGGGACCAGAATCTCGCGGGCGTAGCTGGGCGACACTGCGTGCACACGGTCGGAAAGTGTTATACCGGCACGCATCAGGTTGATGCAGTCCCAGTGACGCGGGTCCTGGATGTTGCCAAGATCCGGGATCAGCTCGGGGAACCAGCTGTGCAACGACGAACCATCGCCTGACAAGGGACGCACGCCCTGCAACGACAGATTGTGAATCGAATAGACCACCGGAATGTTGCGCAGCGCGCGATAGGCATGGGCGTGGCGACGCAGCACTGCGATCATGGCGGCGTGCCAGTCATGCAGATGCAGCACGTCCACATCGGCCAGTCTGCCATCACAGAGCAACTCGCACACCGCCGCGCAGAACAGCGTAAACTTGTGCGCATCCGTGGCAAAGGGACCGAAGTGATCATTGCAGTAGATCGAACCTGCCCCGCAGGCAGCGAACAGCGGATGTTCGAGAACGTAATGGGTGACACCGGCAGCTTTCTTCTTCTTGCCGGAGAATTTCGCATCGCTGCGTGGCTCGACGCGGAACAGTTCCAGTGTCTCGGATTGTCCGCAGAAGCGCACCGTCACGCTGCCAAGCAATGTCGACGGATTCTGCACAGAGAGAGCCTGATAGCCCGGCGTCACCACTGACACTGCCTGTCCCTGTGCGGCAAGTGCCAGCGGCACATCCCGAATGACATCACCGATGCCGCCGACCTTGCCTCCCATCAGTGCCCCGTTCTCGGCGGCTATCATTACTATGTGCATGCGACCTTCAACTTGTTTCGATACTGTTTGTTTAGGTACTGCCGACCATCAGATGCCCCCCACCGATTGGCCGAGCATCTCCCGTGTCACCAGCGTGACACCCTTGGCGGTCACGCGGAAACCATTCTTCACGTCCTGCTTCCTGTCGTAGCCGATCACCGTCCCCTCGGGAATGGTGCACCCTCGATCGATGATGACCTTGCGCAGTTTGCAGTGACGATGAATTTCCACGTCGGGCAGCACCACGGCCTGCTCTATGGTCGAGTAGGAATGCACCCGGACGTTGGAAAAGAGCAGCGATTTTCGCACCGTTGAGCCGGAAATAATACAGCCGCTTGAGACCATGGAGTCGATCGCAGCGCCGCGCCTGTCGTCATCGTCGAAGACGAACTTGGCGGGTGGCAACTGTTCCTGAAACGTCCAGATGGGCCAGCGCGGGTCGTACAGATTGAGCGGCGGCACCGGTTCCACCAGCTCCATGTTGGCCAGCCAGAACGAATCCAGATTGCCCACATCGCGCCAGTAGGCCTTCTGATCGCTGGCCGGATCGACGAAGCGATACGCGAAGACCTTGTGGTCCGCAATGATCGACGGAATGATGTTCTTGCCGAAATCGTGATCCGAGCCGGCAGTCTTGGCGTCGCGGCGCAACTGCTCGAACAGGAACTCGGTCTTGAAAACATAGTTGCCCATGGACGCAAGGCACATGTCGGGTTTGTCCGGCACGCACTGGGGCTGCGCAGGCTTTTCGTTGAATGCCAGTATGCGATGCTGACGATCCACACTCATCACACCGAAATTGCCTGCCGCTTCGTCAAGTGGCACTTCCATGCACGACACAGTCATGTCCGCATCGTTCTCCGCGTGAAAAGCCAGCATCTCGCCGTAGTCTTGGCGATAGATATGGTCGCCGGAAAGTATCATCACGTAGTCAGGCACCTCACCACGAATGATGTCGACGTTCTGGAATACGGCATCAGCGGTGCCCATGTACCAGTTGTCAGAGTGACGCTGCGAGGCAGGCAGAATCTCCACGCCCTCCCCCAGCTCCTTCTTGAAGTGACCCCAGCCGCGCACCAGGTGCTTGATCAGTGAGTGGGCCTTGTATTGCGTCACCACACCGACACGCCGCACGCCGGAGTTGATGCAGTTGGAGAGCGGGAAGTCGAT
>MGYS01000068.1:27511-36722 GCA_001802565.1 Gammaproteobacteria bacterium RIFCSPLOWO2_02_FULL_57_10
TCAGCGCATAGGTGTTGCGGGTAAGTTTACTGACGTAGCGTGGTCCTTTTTCCATTGCATAACCCTCGTTGCTGAAATTCTGCGTGTGATTGCAATTGTTCGCCTGCAAGCAGGCTCCTACAAGATTTTTATCTGCAGGCGTCAGTCGCTACAGATGCCAGATCTCATCCGCATAGCTGCGGATAGTGCGATCACTGGAAAAATGTCCGCTGGACGCTGTATTCAATACGCTGACACGGTGCCACTGCGCAGCATTCTGAAACAACGCGCCTGCACGCTGCTGCGCGTCCACATAGCTGCGGAAATCCGCTGCCGTCAGCCACTGGTCGTGAGGATTGCGAATGCTGTCGATGATCGGGCTGAACAGACCCGGCTCACTGGCATTGAAGCACCCGCACTCCAGCAGCGCCATCACGGCGGCCAGATCCTTGTCCGCATCAACGATGGCAACCGGGTCGTAGTGTTGACGTACACCTGGCACTTCATGCGCCTGCAATCCGAACAGGAAGAAATTCTCCTCTCCCACGGCGTCGCGAATCTCGATGTTTGCCCCGTCCAGCGTGCCAATTGTAATGGCGCCATTCATCATGAACTTCATGTTGCCAGTGCCCGAAGCCTCCTTGCCTGCGGTGGATATCTGTTCCGACAAATCCGTACCAGGGCAAATGATCTCCATCGCAGTCACGCGATAGTTGGGCAGAAACGCGACGCGCAGAAAGGGTTTGGCCTTCTCATCCTTGTTGATGATCTCCGCGACGTTGTTCACCAGCTTGATGATCAGCTTGGCCATGAAGTAACCGGGAGCAGCCTTGCCACCGATCAGCACACAGCGTGGCGTCATGCCCTCGGTATCGCCCTTCAGAATGCGAGCGTACAGATGAATGACGTGCAACACGTTGAGCAATTGCCGCTTGTATTCATGAATGCGTTTGACCTGCACGTCGAACATCATATTGGTATCGAACGTCACGCCGCAGTTATCCGCCACCAGCCTGGAAAGCGCCTGCTTGTTCGTCTTCTTGATCTTTGCCCAACGCTTGCAGAAGGCCTTGTTCTCCGCGAAGGGTTTGAGCGCCTCCAGCTTGTCGAGATCGGTCAGCCACTTGTCGCCAATGGTCTCGGTAATCAACTCGGCAAGACCGGGATTGCAGAACGCCAGCCAGCGCCGTGGTGTCACGCCATTGGTCTTGTTGTTGAATTTCTGCGGCCACAACTCGTGGAAGTTGCGAAACAGACCGTCCATCAGCAGATCTGTGTGCAACTGCGCGACGCCGTTGACGGAATAACTGCCCACGATGGCCAGATGTGCCATGCGCACCTGCGGCTCACCGCCCTCCTCGATCAGTGACATCTCCTTCATGCGATTGCCATCGCCTGGCCAGCGCATCGCCACCTGACCGAGAAAACGCGAATTGATTTCGTAAATGATCTCGAGAATGCGCGGCAGCATTTCGCGGAACAGACGCACTGGCCAACGCTCCAGCGCTTCAGGCAGCAATGTGTGATTCGTGTAGGCCATCGTGGAGGTGGTGATCTGCCACGCGGCATCCCAGGTCAGTTCGTACTCATCCATCAGCAGGCGCATCAACTCGGCCACTGCGATAGAGGGGTGCGTGTCGTTGAGCTGAAAGCAGTTGAACCGGGCAAAGTCATCGAACTTGCGGCCGTTGCGCTGCACCCAGCGTGCGATGACATCCTGGAGACTGGCAGAGGAGAGGAAATACTGCTGCCGCAATCGCAGCACCTTGCCGTTCTCGCTCACATCATTGGGATAGAGCACCATGGAGATCTGTTCGGCCTGATTCTTCTGCGCGACTGCTTCGGAGTAACCTCCGGCGTTGAACTCGCTGAGATTGAATTCCTCTGACGCCACAGCCTTCCAGAGTCGCAGCGTATTGACCGTGTCATTGCGAAATCCGGGGATGGGCATGTCATAGGGCACCGCCAGAACCTCATCGGTGTCCACCCATTCCACGAAGCTGCGGCCGGAGCTGTCCTTGCGTATCTGCGTATGACCATGAAACTTCACGCGTCGAGTATCCTGCGGCGCCTCGAATTCCCAGGGATTGCCGAATTCCAACCAGTGATCGGGGCACTCCACCTGATTGCCGTGATCGATGCGCTGATGAAACATGCCGTAATCGTAGCGAATCCCGTAGCCTGTTACCGGCAGCCCCAGTGTCGCGCAACTGTCGAGAAAACACGCGGCCAGGCGACCGAGACCGCCATTGCCGAGCCCCGCATCGCGCTCTTCCTCTGCCAGCTCCTCCAGCGAGACTCCGTAGCTGTGCAGTGCCTTGCGCAGCGACTCTTCCATGTCCAGATTCAACACGGCATTGGTCAGCGTGCGGCCCATCAGGAATTCAAGTGACATGTAGGCGACGCGCTTGGGTCTCTCCTCCATGTAACGAACGCGCGTCGCCCTCCAACGCTCGACAAGACGATCACGCACAGTGAGCGCAGCGGCATTGAAGAGGTAATGGTGTGTCTCACTCCCTTGATCGCGGCCAAGTGTCAAATGGAAATGCCGCCCCAGATCTTTCTCGACGGCCTTGGGCGTCATGCCCAGCACCTTGAGAGTGCGACTCTTTTTCTGTGCAGCCTTGGTTGCAGAACTTTCGGACTTACTGCTCATGACGAAAACCTCTGCTCGTTACTGGAATCAAAAAAAACAATCAATATGGCTTATCCAGGATGGCGCACGCTTCCGAATCGCGGCGGGCGAGCAACATCACAGTGGAGCAGGAATACAGATTCAACCTGCTCACGACAAAGCAATTCTCGGGATCGGGAATGCCACTCTGGGTGCCGGTGTCCAGAAGAATCTCCCAGAGCGCGACACCTGGCACGACTGGCAGGCGCATACCGAGCGCCGCGCGATCAGCATGAAAAACTGTCAGTATTTCGACACGCTCTCCCGTCGCAGGATCAATGCCGCTGAGCATGTACCCGAGCGTGCGTGCATTGTGTTCCTGCCAGTGACCTGGCTGCATGCGCTCACCACTGCTGTTGTACCACGCGATCTCCGGATCATCCTGCTTCGTGGGCTCGTGCACGTAACGATCAAAAAAGAGATAAGAGAAGCGCGAACGCAAAGTCGTCAGGTGCGTGGTAAAGCGTTGCTGCCAGCGCCCGTCATCCCCAATGCCTTCCCAATTCATCCAACTGATCACGTTGTCCTGGCAATAGGCGTTGTTGTTGCCATGCAGCGTACGACAGAACTCGTCGCCGCCGAGCAGCATCGGAGTACCCTGCGACAACAACAGGGTGCAGAGGAAATTCTTCTGCTGCCGCAGACGCAGCACGTTGATGGTGGTGTCGCGGGTCGGGCCTTCCACACCGAAGTTGTCGCTGTAATTCTCGCGATGCCCGTCCTGATTATCTTCGCCATTGATCTCGTTATGACGCTCGCGATAGCTGACGAGATCATTGAGCGTGTAGCCATCATGACTGGTGATGAAGTTGACACTGGCTGAGGGGCGCCGACCGTCACGCTCGAAGATGTCGCTCGAGCCATGCAGGCGCCTTGCGAACTCCGGCAACACACCCGCATCGCCACGCCAGAAACGGCGGACCGTGTCACGGTAGCGGTCATTCCACTCACTCCAGCCTGGAGGAAAGCGTCCGAGCTGGTAGCCACCGGGTCCGATGTCCCACGGTTCGGCAATCAGCTTGACGCCTGCCAGTACCGGGTCCTGCTGGACCGTGTCGAAGAAACCGCTGCCCTGATCGAAACCATAGGACTCGCGTCCCAGCACCGGTGCCAGGTCGAAGCGAAAGCCGTCGACCTGCATGGTCTGAGCCCAGTAGCGCAAACAATCCATGATCAGCTGCACCACGCGTGGATGCATCAGGTTGAGCGTGTTGCCGCAACCGGTGTCGTTGATATAGAAACGCTTGTCCTCGGGCTGCAGGCGATAGTACGACAGGTTGTCGATGCCACGCAGCGACAGTGTCGGCCCGAGTCGTCCGCCCTCGGCAGTATGGTTGAAGACGATGTCGAGAATGACCTCGATACCGGCATCGTGAAACGCCTCGACCATCTGCCTGCATTCGAGTATCGAATTGTGACTCAGGTAATCCTGATGCGGGGCGAAGAAACACAGCGGGTTGTATCCCCAGTAGTTACTGAGGTTCTTCTCCTTCAGAAACGCCTCGCTGATGAAACTCTGCACCGGCAGCAATTCGACACTGGTGATGCCCAACGATTTCAGATACGCAACGACATCCTTGTGCGCCATGCCAAGAAAACGGCCGCGATGTTCCGGGGGAATCGCCGGATGAGAGATCGTGAAACCCCTCAGATGAGTTTCGTAGAGAATGGTGCGACTGGCGGGAACGCGATGATGACGCAGCGTTGCTCCCGGCGTGTCCGCCACCACGACGCACTTCGGCATGAAGGCCTTGTTGTCGCGCTTGTCGAACTTCATGTCCTTGTCAGGATGATTCACATCGAACGCGTAATGCGTATCCGACCAGATGAACTGGCCGCACAATTGCCGACAGTAAGGGTCCAGAAGAAGCTTGTGAGGATTGAAGCGATGTCCGAGATGGATCTGCCATGGGCCATAGACACGATACGCGTAGACCGTGCCGGGCGCAGCCTTGGGCAGATAACCGTGCCAGACCTGATTGGTCAACTCCGGCAGCACGAGACGCTGCAATTCCCGCGAGCCATCCGGCGTGAACAGACACAGCTCCACGCGCTCCGCATTCGCGGAGAACAGGGCAAAGTTGACGCCGTCGCCATCCCATGTTGCACCGAGGGGGTAAGGCAGGCCTGGTAAAAGTGTTGTCGCTTGCTTCATTGATTTTTGTTTCCAATCTACTGCTTAATCATTCGCGTGCGAGCACGCTCCTACATGTAGAATCTATCGCGTGCAGGCACGCTCCCACAGTCAGTGGTCTTTTGTGAACAAGACTGTGGCCAGCGGGGGTACGGTGATTTCTATCGAGAACTCTCGGCCATGGCACGGACTGGCATGGGCATGGACACCCCCCATATTGCCAGCTCCGCTGCCGCCGTAGTCGACGCTGTCCGTGTTGAGCACCTCGCGATAGAAGCCCGGCTCCGGCACGCCAACGCGCCAGGAAGAGTACAACGTCGGGGTCATGTTGCACACGGCCACCAGTACTGGCAATTTTTCTGCACTGCCGTACGGAGAACGCCGCACGAAAGCGAAAACGGACTGTCCGCCACTGTCCGAATCTATCCACTCGAAACATTCCGAATCGTCGTCGTGTTTGTAAAGCACGGGCAGATCAATGTGCGTACGATTGAGATCACGCACCAACTGCTGCACACCGCGATGCGGAGCCCAGTCCAGCAACTGCCAGTCGAGCGCCTTGTCATGATTCCATTCGCTGCGCTGCGCAAATTCCCCGCCCATGAACAGCAGTTTTCTGCCCGGGTGTGTCCACATGAAGGCAAGATAAGCGCGCAGATTGGCAAACTTCTGCCAGTCATCACCGGGCATCTTCTCGATCAGAGAGCGCTTGCCGTGCACGACTTCATCGTGGCTCAGCGCAAGAATGAAACTCTCGGAGAATGCATACAGCAGACCGAAACTCATGTCGGAGTGATGATACTTGCGGTGAATCGGATCACGCGCCATGTAGCGCAGCGTGTCATTCATCCAGCCGAGGTTCCATTTGAAACCGAAGCCCAATCCGCCACGCGAAGTGAAATCCGTGACACCCGGCCATGCCGTCGATTCTTCGGCAATCATCGCAATGCCGGGAAAGTTCTGATAGGCGCGTTGATTGATCTCGCGCAGCAGATGAATCGCTTCAAGGTTCTCGATTCCACCGTAGTGATTGGGTAACCACTCTCCATCCTTGCGGCTGTAGTTCAGGTAGAGCATGGAAGCCACCGCATCGAAACGCAGCCCATCCAGATGAAACTCATCCAGCCAGTAGATTGCGTTGCTGAGCAGATAGCTGATGACCTCTGCCCGCCCGAAATTGAAGATCAGCGTATTCCAGTCCGGGTGGTAACCCTGGCGAGGATCGGCGTGTTCGTAGAGATGACTGCCGTCGAAGCGCGCGAGGCCGTGTTCGTCGGAAGGGAAATGTGCGGGCACCCAATCGAGAAAGATGCCGATGCCCTGCTGATGCGCATGATCGACGAAATAGCGGAATTCGTCGGGCGTGCCGAAACGGCGTGTCGGAGCGAAGAGGCCGATGGGCTGGTAGCCCCAGGAACCGTCGAACGGAAACTCTGAGACCGGCATCAACTGAATGTGCGTGAACCCCATCTCCTTCACATAGGCAACCAACTGGTGTGCCAGTTCGCGATAGTCGAGGAAGGAATTGTCGTGCCAGTGACGGCGCCACGATCCGAGATGCACCTCGTAAACCAGCATCGGTTCGACGTGAGGTTCACTAGCGGCACGTTTTTGCAGCCATTCACTGTCCTGCCATTCGTATTCGGCTTTTTCCGGCACCACGGAGGCAGTCTCGGGACGCAGTTGCGTGGTCTTCGCGTAAGGATCGGCCTTCCACGGCTGTATCACACCGTGTTCGCTCACCAGCTGATACTTGTAATGCATGCCCGCTACCACACCGGGAACGAACAGTTCCCACACCCCGAACCCGGGATGACGATGCATGATGTGCGCCTGCGGCTGCCAGTGATTGAAATCACCCACGACAGAGACTTGCGATGCGTTTGGCGCCCACACGGCAAACAACACACCATCGACTCCATCGAGCTGATAATGATTGGCGCCCAGAAATCGGTAGGCTCGCTCCTGTTCTCCACGACTGAACAGGTAGAGATCTTCCGCCTGTAACAACAGTGGTCCTGCATCTTTCTTCTTGTCTGGTTTTTTGTCTGCAGTCTTGTCGCCAGTAGTTCTCGTCTTGGTATTCTTGGTCATTCTCTCGGTTCCACTTGTTCTCATACTGCTATTTTCCGGCCCCGCGCTCGATCGCAAAACCAGCGAGCATTGCCAACCCGGAGTCCGAATCCAGCAATTCCTTGATGTCCACCGGCAACTTGCGTCGCCAGTTCGGATACTCCGTGCTGGTGCCTGGAATATTCACAGGCGTCTCCAACAGTGCCAGGTCTTCCAGTTGTATCGACAGCAGCAGCGACCGGCTGCGCGCGCAACAACGGAAGATTGCCGCGCACAAATGCGCATCGAACGCCCTGCCCGCGCCCTCATCTCCAAGTTGCCATTGCTCTGGCAGCAACCACTGATCTGCCAGCCACTGCAGCACCTGTCGCTTCTCGACGTGCCGCCAGTTCTGTTGATCCTGCAGATCCTTCTCTTCTGTTATCAGCCCGAGTTGAAAGCGCAGGTTCAGATCGCTGCAGTTCCACCAGGCGGCGAGCGTAGGCACGTCGTGATTCGCCACCATGGCCAGCGCCTGCGGGTTGTAGTGTTCAGGTCGCTTGAAGTGATAACCATCGTACTTCTCGAAGTAGAAGAGCACGTTGGAAAACACGGCAGACGAATGCAGATACGCACGCACTTCCGGCGGCACCACACCGAGATCTTCACCGATCACCACACACTCGTTGCGAACGCTCTCCAGACGCAACAAGGCGAACAGATCGTCCACCGGATAATGCACATAGGCACCGCCACCACGTCCCGCAAAGCGTGGACACCACCATAAGCGCATCAGCGCCATCACATGGTCGATGCGCAGCGCGCCGCAATGTGCCATGTTGGTCCGCAGCAGCTGAATGAAGTGGCTGTAAGCCGAGCTTTGCAACTGCACCGGGTCAAGCGGCGGCAATCCCCAGTTCTGTCCCTGTGGCGCCAGCGGATCGGGTGGCGCCCCAATGCTGGCGCGATCACAATACAACCCGCGATTCAATGACCCCTCGGCGCCGCCGCCATCCCCTCCTACCGCGAGGTCACGGATCAAACCCAGGCGCATGCCCTGCGCGACGGCCAGACGCTGACAGCCTTCCAGCTGACTTTCTGCAAGCCATTGGGTGTAGAGCGTGAAGCGCGGATCAGCCTCTGCAATCGTATCCTGACGGTCCCGATGACGCCCCGCCTCGAAGTTGGCGAAAACCTGCAGAGCGTCGCCCTGTTCCATCACGAAGCGTTGAAACTCGGTAGCACGTTCCGTCCCATGCTGAAGATGCTGTTCCAGGAAAAACTGGAACATCTGCACCAGCGCCTGCTTCTTGAAATCTGCCACCGCGTGATAATCGATGGCGGCGCGCTCCTGCAACGCTCTCAGGCGCTTCTTCCACGCCTCGGTCTTCGTCTGCTCAACCAGTGCGGCATTGTCGCAGAAATCCGGCTCCAGCAGGGGATCGATGTAGAGAATGTTGAGGCGCCGCCGGTCGTTGGGGCTGTAGGGGCTGCAGTTGTCGGGATACTCCAGATCCAGCGCATGCAGAGGATTGAGGACCAGAAAGCTGGCACCATGCTGTGCCGCCACGGGAATCAGTTCGCGCAGATCGCCGAAGTCACCGATGCCCCAGTTGCGCACCGAACGCAGGCTGTAGAGCTGAACCGACAAGCCCCACAGTCTCTGTCCGTCACGCATCCATTGTGGTTCATGACAACGCGCAGGCGCGACGATCAGCGGAATGGCAAACTCCATCGCCACACCGCTAGAGCTTTCGATATCGCGGCAACGCAGAAACAATTGGTGATAGCCCGGTTGCAGCGCCCCGTTGTGAAACGGGGGCAACGAAAGTGCCTTGGCACTGTAATCCGTGCCGTCGATACGAGCCTGGGCGGATTCCGGCAAATCTGCGGGCACGAAATCCTGCGCAAACTCCGAACCGCTTTCACTGAGCACGCGCCACTGCCAGCGCTTGCCAAGTGATTCGACGGGCAGACGCAACTCCACACTGTTCCTGCCACCCCTGGCAAGAACGACGACAGACGGCAGTGGCGAGAGCCACGGAGTCTCGATCACCTCGCGTATGTGTCGCGTCAGCTTGTCCTGATCGAGGGCGGACTGTGTGAACAGATCCACGCCTTTCAACTGCAGGATATCCAATCGGTCGCTCAGGGGAATGTGGGCGATGTTGCCTGAATACTCAATGTATTCGCTGGCAATGCCATGACGACGCAGCAATTCATCAAGTTGCTCGCGCTGCCCTGCGTCGAGAGCCTCACAGGCCGCCACCAGGTCTGCGTAATCAGCCGGAATGTCGATAGTGGGAGATGCGGCGCCGCTGGATATGCTCATTGACTGCGCTCATTGCCGAGCAGGCCACTGCACGCGTGGA
>MGYS01000069.1:0-1266 GCA_001802565.1 Gammaproteobacteria bacterium RIFCSPLOWO2_02_FULL_57_10
GCCATTTTTCAAGGATATCCTGCTCCAGAGACGTCAGACCGCTGCGCTTGCCCGATCCCAGTACCTTCAAGGCGTCCTGAATGCGAGTACGCTGGCGCTCAATCTCCGGACGATCATATTCAACACGTTCGTAGATGACGGCGAGGTTGTTGGCGTCATGCAGGAATCCGCTTTCGGTATCGACTTCCGTGTAGACGCGGGTCCAGAAGCCGATGGCGGGCTCCAGTTCCGGGGGGCGTGGGAAGTGCTCGGACTGCTGTGCTGACGCCATGCTCGCGAGACTGAACAGCAGCACGCTGATCGTCAGAAGCAATGGATTTTTCAGCAGGCGCTGCAGTTCGGACATCGTTTCAAGGCTCTCTGATTTTCACGACATTTCGCTGTCGGGATAGACCGTCGGCGGGATGATAAATTCCTCAGGTCGGGGCCTATACTAATTGAGCAGGCTCAATTGTCAAAGCATTAGAACCGCCACTTCATGCACCGTTACAAAGCCCTGAAACTCGTCAAATGAACGGTTTTCAGGTGAGTTGAGTGGATTTCACTCACCGGACAATTGCTCTATACTGCGGCCCCTTCCGCGCAGAATGTGCGGGCAGGCAGACCGGCAATTTGCCACATGCGTGAGGCACAATGACTGACAACAAGAAACTGGCTCACGCCAGCCTGGAAAGCCTCTACCGCATCTTCACCGTGCCCGAGGCGCCCGACTCCACACTGGGCCGGATTGATCAGTCCATTTCGCAGAATCTCGCCGGATTCCTGCAGGATCATATCGTTGCATCAGAACGTGATCTTGCACTGATCGAGAAGGACTTCTCGAATCCCTTCATTCCCGAAGATCCTGCCTTCGTATCAGACCAGATCGATTTTCTGCTCGACAAACTCGTTGCTCAATCGGTCCACATTGCCTCTCCCAGTTTCGTCGGCCACATGGCGTCTGCCCTGCCCTACTTCATGTTGCCGTTGTCGCGCATCATGACCGCACTGAACCAGAATCTGGTGAAGGTGGAAACCTCCAAGGCCTTCACGCCACTGGAGCGCCAGGTGATCGGCATGATCCACAATCTCATCTATCAACGGGATGCGGATTTCTACGGCAAGTACATGCACGATCGCACGCACGCCATCGGCAGTTTCTGTTCTGGCGGCACGATCGCGAATCTCACTGCGCTATGGGCGGCACGCAACAATCTCTTCAAACCTGCCGCAGGATTCGCCGGACTTGCACAGGAAGGTCTCGCAGCAGGATTGGTGCATTTCGGT
>MGYS01000069.1:1324-7010 GCA_001802565.1 Gammaproteobacteria bacterium RIFCSPLOWO2_02_FULL_57_10
CGGTGGAAACCGACGCGCATAACAAGATTCGTCTGGATCGACTTGCAGAGCGCTGCGACCAACTGCAGAAAGACGGCATGAAAGTGATGGCAATCGTCGGCGTGGCAGGCTCTTCCGAAACCGGCAACGTGGACCCCCTCAACGCGATGGCGGATATCGCGCAGGAGCGCGGCATTCATTTCCATGTCGACTCAGCGTGGGGTGGACCGACACTTTTCTCCCACAAGCATCGTCGTCTGCTCGCCGGTATCGAGCGCGCGGATTCTGTGACACTCGACGCCCACAAGCAGCTCTACGTGCCGATGGGTGCGGGCATCTGCGTCTTCAAGCAACCGGAAACACTGTCCAGTGTGGAACACCACGCCGAATACATCATTCGCAAGGGCTCGAAGGATCTGGGCAGTCACAGCGTCGAGGGCTCCCGACCAGGCATGGCGGTGCTGGTCCACGCCGGACTTCACATCATCGCGCGCAACGGTTATGAATTGCTGATCGATCAGGGGATAGGCAAGGCGAAGAAATTTGCGGCCCTCATCAAGACGATGCCGGACTACGAGCTGATCACAGAGCCGGAGCTGAACATCCTCACCTATCGCTACGTGCCGGAATTCGCGCGCGCGCTTCTTGATGGCGGCGATTCGACCATTCGCGGCAAGGCCAACACCATTCTCAACGGCATCACTCGCAACATTCAGAAGATTCAGCGCGGACTGGGGCGCTCGTTCGTGTCGCGTACACAGCTCAATCCTGCGCGCTATGATCGGGAAGCTGTCATCGTGTTTCGCGTGGTACTGGCGAATCCGCTGACAACGATGGAAATCCTCGAGCATATTCTCGAAGAACAGCGCGAGATTGCCTCGCGCGCACCAATTCAGAAGGAATTATTAAAACTGAGAGCGTTGACTGAAGCAGCGTGATCCGCTGACACCTGTCAGGGCATGGAATCGGACGCACCTTCTTTGACAGGTGCCATGAGATCCTCTTTGCTGACTTTCATTTCCAGCAGCAGATTCGAAGCAATGTACACGGACGAGTACGTGCCGATGATGATACCGATCGCCAGCGCGATCGCAAAACCCTTGATCGTCTCCCCGCCAGCGAACAACATCGCGAACACCACCAGCAACGTGGTCATCGCAGTGATGATCGTGCGGCTCAACGTCTGGTTCAGCGACAGGTTGATCAGCTCGTAGGGCGTGCCCTTGCGCATCACGCGGAAATTTTCCCTGATGCGATCGAATACCACGATGGTGTCGTTGATCGAGTAGCCGATGATGGCCAGCACCGCTGCGAGCACCGTAAGATCGAACTGCAGCCTGAAGATCGAGAAGATTCCCATGGTGATGATGACGTCGTGCATCAAAGCCAACACCGCCGCCAGGGCAAACTTGGATTGGAAGCGCACGGCAACGTAGAGCATGATCATACCGAGCGCCACCAGCAGTCCCATGCCGCCGCTCTCCGCCAGCTCCTCGCCTACACGTGGCCCGACGAACTCCAGACGACTCAGACTGACCTCGGCATCAGTGTTGCTCTCCAGTACCGAAAGAATATTGTCGCCCATGTCTACGAGTTGATTGGCCATTTCCGTTTCGCTGATCGAGTCATCGACCGGCATGCGGATGAGAACATCCTGATCGGAACCAAAGGCCACCACCTGCACCTCTTCATAACCCGCTGCCTGCAGCGCGGCACTCACGTCACTGACGACAACCGGCTCGGAGTAGCTGACTTCCACGAGAGAACCTGCAGTGAAATCCAGGCCCATTTCCAATGACTGCGTCAGCAGCGAACCAATGGAAATGACAATGGCAACAATCGACACTATGCCAAACAGTCTGCCCTTGCTCATGAAATCGAATTGCCTGCTGAACACTGCCATCTCTATCTCCGAAACCTGCGCTAATGCTTTTATTGCTATCGTCTGCTGCCCTGCCGAGTATCAGGCATAAGGACCAATCGAAAGTGTCTTCACTGCACGCCCACCATAAATCAGATTCACCACCGCACGAGTCACCACGATAGACGTGAATATCGACGTGATGATGCCGATCATCAGCGTCACCGCGAATCCCTTCACTGGACCGGTACCAATCGAGAACAACACGATACCCACCAGCAATGTCGTGATGTTCGCGTCCAGAATGGTACTGAGGGCCCGATCGAATCCCGCGCTGATGGCGCCCTGGGGAGAAAGTCCCGATGCCAGTTCCTCGCGAATGCGCGTGAAGATCAGTACATTGGCATCCACCGCCATACCCACGATGAGCACGATACCGAAAATACCTGGCAACGTGAGCGTAGCGGAAATGATGGACATGACGGCGATCAGCAGCAACACGTTGACTGCCAGCGCGATGTTCGCCGCAAGACCGAAGACTCGGTAATACCAAAGCATGAACACCAGCACCAGACCGAAACCTATGTACACGGCCCGTGTGCCCTGCTCGATGTTCTCCGCGCCAAGACTTGGCCCGAGAGTGCGCTCTTCCACGAAGTACATTGGCGCCGCGAGCGCGCCAGATCGGATCAGCAGCGACAACTCGTTCGCTTCCTGAGTGGACAATCCGGTAATCACGAACACACGACCCAATGCCGCGCGAATGACTGCGTGACTGATCAGGCGCTTCTCTTCGTAGGTTTCCTGTTGTTCGATCATCTCGCCATTTTCACCAGGAACGAAGGTAGAACGTGTCTTGGTCTCGCTCAACACGATGTCCATCAGCGTGCCGATGTTGTCGCGCGTCACGCGACTGAATTGTTCGCCACCCTGCGCATCCAGGTTGATCTCCACTTGCGGAAGGCCTTGTTGATCCAGTGCTGAACGCACGTTGGCCACGCGATCACCCTGCAGGATCACTTCGTTGCTGACGTTCACCAGTTGGCCCTGGTATTCGTATGTGGTGTAGGACGATGGGGGCGCACCGGGTGGTGCTTCCAGATGAAACTGCAGTGTCGCGATTCGCTGCAGGATACGCTTGGCCTGTGCAGTGTCCTGCACGCCAGGCAGCTCGACCACGATGCGGTTCACGCCCTGCTGCTGCACCACGGGCTCTGCCACACCGAGCGAGTCGACACGGTTCAGAATGGTGGTCTTGTTGGCGGCAATCGTGTCGCGCTGCATCTGCAGCACATCGGCGGCAGTCAGGCTCAGCTCGAGGAAATAGCTGTCGCCCTGCTCGCGGTTGATCGGTTGCAGTTCCGCAAAATTGGTTCGGATCAAGGCACGTGCCGCAGAACGCGATTCTTCGTCATCAAAGCGGATCTGAATGAGATTGCTGTTCTCCAGTGTCAGCGCTCGCGAACGGATTCGCTCGGTGCGCAGCAACTGGCGAATGTTGCTCATGTTGTTTTCCATGCGCCGGGACAGCGCTGCTTCCATGTCGACTTCCATCAGGAAGTGCACGCCGCCCTGCAGGTCGAGACCGAGACTCATCTTGCCGGCATTGATCGCCTGCAGCCATCCTGGAGTCGTGGGGGCCAGGTTCAGTGCACTGAAATAGCCACCGCCAAGAGTCTGTTCGATGACCGTCTTGCCACGCAGTTGATCTTCCAGATTGTTGAAGCGAACAAGACCGACCCGCCCATCGACGACATCGCCGAAGTATTCGATTTCAGCCGCGCGCAATGCATCGGTCACAGTCCCCATGTCGAACTCGGTAATGTCCTGGTCCTCATGGGATATCTGCACGGCAGGATCATCCGGGTAAAGATTCGGTGCGGAATAGAGTGCACCGAGCAGAACGACGAAGAGAACCAGCAGATTCTTCCAGAGAGGGAATTTATTCAACATGCGCTTCAACTCTTGCTTGGTGTGCGCAGCACTTGGCGACTGCGCACGATGGAGATCGGATTACTGGATCGACTTGATAGTCCCTTTCGGCAACGCCGCGGCCACTGAGGCTTTCTGCATGCACAGCTCGACGCCTTCGGCTACCTGCAGTGTCACGTAGTCATCCGTCACTTTTGTGACCTTGCCGAGCAGACCACCACTGGTCAGCACTTCATCGCCCTTCGTCAGGCTACTGACCAGTTCGCGATGCTCTTTCGCTCGCTTGGATTGCGGACGCCACAGAATCAGGTAGAACAGAACGAACATCCCGCCGATGAACAGCAGGTTGAACATGGGAGAGGCGGCCTGTGGAGCGGCTTGCTGCGCATGTGCGGCGCTGATGAAAAAATTCATGTCGTAGGTCTCTTTGCGACGGTCGGGTGATGACGGTCTTGTTACGGGTTTGAAGACTCTTGCCGGGCCTGGAAGGCCGCGACAAAGGCGCCCAATCTACCCTGTTCTATAGCCTGACGCAAACCTTGCATCAGCTTCTGATAGAAGCGCAGATTGTGAATTGTATTGAGCTGCGCACCAAGCATTTCCTTGCATTTATCAAGGTGATACAGGTATGCGCGACTGAAATTCCGGCAGGTGTAACAGTCACATTCGGCGTCCAGAGGACCGGTATCGTCCCGGTAGCGGGCATTGCGCAAACGGACCAGTCCGGTGCTGGTAAAAAGGTGTGCATTACGGGCATTGCGGGTAGGCATCACGCAGTCGAACATGTCGACGCCACGCAGCACTGCCTGAATGATGTCGTCCGGCGTGCCGACTCCCATCAGATAACGAGGCTTGTGGGCTGGCATCTGATGGGCGACCAGATCAAGCACCTTGATCATTTCTTCCTTGGGTTCTCCGACCGACAACCCTCCTATGGCATAGCCATCGAACTCCATCGCAGTCAGCGCCTTGAGGGACTGCTCTCGCAGCGCCGGGTACATCCCGCCCTGAATGATGCCGAACAGGGCCGAGGGATGATTGCCGTGTGCCTCCTTGCAGCGCAGCGCCCAGCGCAATGAGAGATTCATGGAGATCTCGGCATCCTGTTCACTGACGGGATAGGGCGTGCACTCATCGAAGATCATGATGATGTCGGAGCCCAGATCCTGCTGCACCTTGATGGCAGACTCGGGCCCGAGGAAGACCTGAGCGCCGTCCACGGGGGAGCGGAACTTGACCCCTTCCTCCGTGATCTTTCTCATGTCCCCAAGACTGAAGACCTGAAAACCGCCGGAGTCAGTCAGGATGGGCTTGTCCCAGCCAATGAATTCGTGCAGGCCGCCATGCTTGCGAACGACGTCGGTACCCGGACGCAGCATGAGGTGGAAGGTGTTGCCTAGCAGTATCTGCGCACCGCTGTCGCCAACCTGTTCGGGTGTCACACCTTTGACGGTGCCGTAGGTCCCCACGGGCATGAATGCAGGTGTCTGCACCTCTCCTCGCGGGAAGGTGAGCGTGCCGCGCCGGGCCAGACCATCTGTAGCTTTCAATTCAAACTTCATTTTAGTCTCGGAATATCTTTGTACTTCGTGTGCCGAGGCGGGGAGACGGTGGGGCAGTTCAGGACACGCCGTGAACCCATCCATGGGGGCTTGGCATCCGCCGTCCTGGCGGATGACAGTCCTGAACTGCCCCACCGTCTCCCCGCCTCTACCATCTGTAGTGTGTTCGGGTATTGCTGCGTTGTTCTGCAGTACTAAATTATGCCCCCCTGTGGGAGCTTGCCCTGCAAGCGATCGATTAGGTCGCTGCTCTCAAAACCCATCGCGAGCAGGCTCGCTCCCACAGGTTGCGTGCCGCCCCCCAGAATTACGCGCTGCAGCCAGAGCTGTGGCCGGTGGCTGCGAGCCTTGC
>MGYS01000069.1:7082-17199 GCA_001802565.1 Gammaproteobacteria bacterium RIFCSPLOWO2_02_FULL_57_10
GCTCCTGCATCAGCGCCAGGTTCACTCGCGTGGGAGCCAGATAGGTCAGATGGTCGCCACCATCCACCGCAATGTTGTCATACGCCTTCTTGCGAAACTCGTCCAGCTTGACCTTGTCCTTGCTGCGTACCCAGCGCGCGCTGTAGACGCTCACGGGTTCGTAGATGCAATCCACCCTGTACTCGTCCTTCAGGCGATAGGCCACGACCTCGAACTGCAGCACGCCGACTGCGCCCACAATCAGATCGTTGTTCTTGGCAGGCATGAATACCTGCACGGAGCCTTCCTCGGAGAGCTGTTTGAGCCCCTTCTGCAACTGCTTGGTCTTCAGCGGATCCTTCAGGCGAATGCGCCGGAACAGCTCGGGCGCGAAGTGCGGAATACCGGTGAACTGCAGGGATTCGCCTTCGGTAAAGGTATCGCCAATCTGAATCGTGCCATGGTTGTGGAAACCCAGTATGTCTCCCGAGACCGCCTCTTCCGCCTGCTCCCGTTCACCCGCCAGGAATGTCACGGCATCGCTGACGCGCACCTCCTTGCCCAGACGCGTATGCATGACCTTCATGCCTCTGGTGTAGGCGCCGGAGCAGACGCGCAGGAAAGCCACACGGTCGCGATGGTTCGGGTCCATGTTCGCCTGGATCTTGAAGACGAAGGCAGTGAATTTTTCCTCTTCCGGCGACACGACTCGACTCTGAGTGCTGCGTGGCAGGGGCGACGGGGCCCACTCCACGAATTCGTCGAGCATTTCACGCACGCCGAAATTGCCCAGCGCCGTGCCGAAATAGACAGGTGTCATGCGCCCTGCCAGATACTCGTTCACGTCGAACAGATTGCTCGCACCGCGCACCAGATCGATTTCGCTCAGCACATCGTCCGCAGAGTCGCCCAGAAACTCGCGTGCCTCAGGGCTCGTCAGCCCCTGGATTCGCACATCCTCGGGGATCCTGTCACCCTGCCCGGGCTGATAGACGTGGATGGTGTCCGTGTAGAGGTTGTACACCCCCTTGAAATCCTTGCCCATGCCGAGTGGCCAGTTGATGGGCGCGCAGCGAATCTTCAGCACTGTCTCGATATCGTCCAGCACTTCGATGGGATCAAGCGTGTCGCGATCCAGTTTGTTCACGAATGTGAAAATCGGCGTATCGCGAAGGCGGCAGACGTCCATCAACTTGATGGTGCGCTCCTCGACGCCCTTGGCACCATCCACCACCATCAGAGCGGAATCCACCGCCGTCAGTACCCGATAGGTGTCTTCCGAGAAGTCTTCGTGACCTGGCGTATCGAGCAGATTGACCATGCGCTCGTGATAGGGGAACTGCATGACCGAGGAGGTCACGGAGATGCCGCGCTCTTGTTCCATGGTCATCCAGTCGGATGTGGCATGGCGGTCGGTTTTCTTGCCCTTGACCATGCCAGCCTTCTGAATCAGACGGCCGAACAGCAGCAGCTTCTCCGTGATAGTCGTCTTGCCCGCGTCGGGGTGAGAGATGATCGCAAAGGTGCGGCGGCGTCTGATTTCATCGACGAGAGCGCCATGACTCATGGTCTGATCCTTGTGCCGGGCGTTATGCCTCGGAGACTTGATTGGGTTTGGAGTTAGCTCGGGGAGGCGGACTTCGCGACAGCGAAGCCCGCACAATTCAATGCACGGTGGCGGAAACCGGACGACCCGTGGTGACGGCGAAATCGGGGTGCAGCAGATCGGAGCGCTTGACCAGCAGCAGATCATGACGATTCAGGCTGTCGTACTCGCCAATGGACTCGACATCGACATCCTCCAGCAGCACACAGACCACCTCTTCGCCATCCACATCCACCACCACACAGCGTTTGAAACCCATCAGGGTATTGAGGGAGGCAAAACTGCCGATATCACAGTCATGAGCGGGGTACAGGCCGTTGGAGGGCAGCAGAATTCCATTGGAGCTGAAAGCCATGCCGAAACCGGCAGCCGCCACCACATGAATGATGTCGATGATGGCCGGATCAGTCAGATCGATTCTGACCGTGTCAGTAATGGGAATGCGACTTTCCTGTTGCTCGTGCGTCACCAGCTTGAGAAACAGGCTGATGTCGTCCTGATTCCACTCCAGCATTTCTTCGGTCTCGGAGCGGGTACTGTCGGAGGAGAAGCTCACTACACTGGTCTCGATCGTCAGATCCTTTCGATCATCCTCGGAGTCGTAAGGGACAACCATGGACACGGCACAAAGCCCTTCGCTGGACTCCGCACTCAATCTCCACAAAAACGGAATATTGCCAGTTAATTCGACCATTGCCTGATTCTGAAGTGGTTTGTAAGCGGCTTTACAATAGCATTAATGCCTTGGCATGACAAAGCCATAATGACCAGCCAGCGAGGACTCTGACACCACCGGTAACAAAAATTCACCCCGGTGTTTCCCCTATTCCCAAACGCGGTCGTTTCACAATATCGACCAAATCGTGGCGCTCGTCGCGCCGAAAAAAATCTCCACAGCTTTCAATTGACGACACGTAGTAATTGTGATGACCAAGACCCGATTTGTTTTCCACAGATTCTGTGGATAACTCAGTTGATAAGTTGAAAATAAACGCCGCAAACGCTGAAAATCAAGCACTTTGACTCAACTTGGTTATTTTTTAACCAAATAGAATAATCTTTTAAAATCATACAGATAGTTAACTATCGAGCGTTCCCGCAGCGAAAAACACTGTATTTAAGGGAGAAAGATGACAAACCGGGCATGTGTGTGCATAAAAACGGGGCACAATTAATTTCTTGGTTAAAACGATTCTGTTTGAGCGCTGTTTTTATTAGCTTTTTTTCCTCTATAATCGCACCCGATCTACCCTCATCTCTCACATTCGGCAAGGCGGCGCTCCCATGAAAAGCACATGGCTTTCTGTACTGACAGGGACCCTCTTCGTCGTGTTGCTGGGCATCATCGCGGTAGTCGCCATCAACACCTATCGTGCCAGCATCGAGCAACGCGCATACGCGTTGATGACACAGGCCACGCAGGCTCTTCTCGAGACCGGCGACTGGAACCCCGTGCTGGAGAACATGACTCCCGAGGAACCCATTCAAACGGCTGACATGACTTCATTGAGGGATTTTGGACGTCTGGTGACACTGGGGGAGATGGAAGGCTTCGCTGATGTACCACTGCCGTTCATTGGTCAGTCCGCAACAGCGCAGCTGCGCATGGCGGGGCACTTCACCAATGGGATCTGTTACACGGAAGCGATACTTGTCTATCAGGATGGGAACTGGCAGTTCAGCCACTTCGCCTACATTCCGGGTGAATTTGCCCAATAGGCAGTATCCAACTGGAACATATCAACGCATCAGCAGCTTGTGAACCATGGGCAGGATGACCACGCCGATCAGAGCTGCGATCAGAAAGTCCTGATCGATGACGAGGCCTCCGAGCATCTCAGGTGGCAGATTGATGACGACGCACAGCAACAATACCAGCACCACCAGCATCAGACTGCGATGTGCAAGAAGTGCGGTAAATACCAAAGCCACCAGGGCCATCAATAAATAATTGGTTTCCAGACCAAAGCGTGCCAGCGCCTCACGCGCCACCGTCACGCCGATGGTCAGAAACAGGATCAACCCGTACAACACAAATTTCATCTGATCGGCAACCTATTACCAGTATGCAGGGCGAGCACGCCGACTATAGCTATACACAAGGAAATTGCTGAGCAACATCACGGAAAACTATGAACTGCGTCAAGAAAGCAGATCTTGAACGAGGCAAATCCTGCCGAATGACGGGATCCGCCAACCCACCACCTATTCCGCCACGACCCCCAGCAACTGCTTGTAGTCACTCAAGCCCATGAATATCTTGCTGATGCCATCCTGCTTCAATGTACGCATCCCGTCCTTGAGAGCCTGCTGACGCATGGCGTCAAGATCTGCCTTGTTATAGATCATCTTGCGCAGCTCATGAGTTCCCGTAAGGAGTTCATGAATACCCGTTCGTCCCTTGTATCCCGTACCTCCGCACTCTTCGCACCCTACCGGCCTGTTCAGGGTCACGGTTTCGAGATCTATGCCCAATTCAGGGAACTGCTCTGGTCCGTAGTTGTCAATCAGGTGGTCCAGCTCATGCTGTGAGGGCTTGTAGGACTCCTTGCACTTGCTGCAGAGAGTGCGCATTAGACGTTGCGCCAGCACGCCGAGCAATGCGTCCGAGAAGTTTACAGGATCAAGCCCCAGGTCGAGCAGGCGGGTAATGGTCTCCGGCGCCGAGTTGGTGTGCAGTGTCGACAGCACCAGGTGCCCCGTCAACGATGCCTCAATACCGATACTGGCTGTCTCGTGATCGCGCATCTCGCCGATCAGGATGACGTCAGGGTCAGCTCGCAGGAATGCCCGCATCGCGGTCGCGAAGGTGAAGTTGATCTTGGGCAACACCTGCACCTGCTGCAAGCCCGGTTGAGTGATCTCCACAGGGTCTTCCGCTGTCCAGATCTTGCGATCCGGCGTATTGATATAACCCAGGACGCCGTGCAGTGTTGTGGTCTTACCCGAGCCTGTGGGCCCGACCACCAGCAGCAATCCATGCGGGTGAGCGGAGAGCTCAACGATCTTGTCGTAATTGGGCTTGGACAGATTCAGCTTTGCCAGAGGCATCGCACTGCCCGCTGCAAGCAGACGCAGCACGGCGCTCTCACCGTTGACCGTCGGAATGGTCGCCACCCGCAGCTCCAGCTTCTTGCCACGTACCTTGAGCTTGCACTTGCCATCCTGAGGCAGGCGTCGCTCCGCGATGTTGAGCCTGGAAATCACCTTGATGCGGGCAATCAACGCCGATGTGTGCTCCCTCGGCACCCGCAGCAGTTCGCGACAAACACCGTCCACCCTGATACGTACGACACCAGGCGCGTTTTCCTTGCCGGGTTCAACGTGAATGTCGGAAGCACCCAGACGATCGGCCTCGGTGATCACGCGATTGACCAACTGGATGATGGCCGACGTGGCGGCAAGATTTTCCTCCTCGGATTCTTCCTCGGATTCCAATTCCACATTGCCCTGTTCTTCAAGACGCGAGAATACGTCATCGAACCCAGCCTCGGTGTCACCGCCGTCGTCGTCCCGCAAATACTGCAGAATGTGCTCGGGCAGGCCCACTCTGAACGCATAATTGCGCGCATTCAGGACGCCCTGTATCTCCATGATGCGTTGATAGTCGCTCGGGTCATCGATCAGGATGACCGCTTCCTCCTTGGTGCCTGCGATAGGCAACCAGAGGTTCTTGCGCAGATAGCTGACGCCGATGTTCTCGAACAATTCCGTCGGCAGCGTATGCCCCGGCTGGAATTTCATGTAGGGGACGCGGTAGTAATACTCGAGGGACATGCCGATACTGTCCGCATCGATGCCGTGATCCTCGATCAGGACGCGGGAGACAGTGCCACCGTAGAGCGCCACCTTGCGCTGCACCTCATCCAGTTCCTTGCTGGTGATCTTGTTCTTCTGCACCAGGTAATCGTAGGGACCCTGGGTGCTTTGCAACTCCGAACGGAACTGCTTGGCCAGCATCTGCGACACCATCATCGCGTGCTTGAGATCGGTCTTGCTGAAGTCTCGGTCGCCGACGAAGTTGATGAGCTGCAGCACTCCCAACAGGATGCCATCCTTGATGGGCACCACGATCATCGACTTGACCGCCCACCCTTTTGCATCGCTGAAGCGTCTGTCGAATTTCAGTCGTGGATGAATGTCGAGCAGTTCCTGCTGATCAAGAACATTCTTGATCACCAGAGCGCGCTGACTGAGCGCGACATAACCGGCGAGAGAGGTTGGACTGAAGGGAACGCGTATCTCGGTGGTGCTGGTATCTTCGGGATCTCCGCCCTTGAAACTGGCAAGAATCTCCTTGCCGTTCTGCACACTCTGATAAATCGTGAAGAGTCTGACGCCAAGCAGATCGAGCAATGCCCGCTCGGTCTCCTTCATGGCTTTCTTCAGATGCTTGCTCTGCTTGAGCCGTTGATAGACCAGAGAAAGGCCGCGGACAAATTCGTCCTGAGGTTCGGCCTCCTTCGTCTCGATGGTCTCGACGTCTTCTGTAATCTGATTCAAGTCTGCACGCCTGCGCTGGATTTATTGGAATTGGCAACAGCTTCTTTATGGGCCACCGGCAGTGATCCTGATCGGCGCCTGTAATCCTGGCCTGAGGCTCCGACACATTGTGCTAACATCCCCGTACCCACTGGCTGACAGTGCGAACCCTGCAACTGATGGAATAACCTGTGACAACACGCTTTTGTTTTCTTGCCCTGTCCCTGCTGCTCATGCTGCATGGCTGCGCACAACCTCCCGTTGCAAGCCTGCCACAACTCAGCAAGACGGATGCCGCCTGGGTTGGAGAGCGTATTTTTGCCAACGAGTGTAACCTGAAAATACCGTGTTTAACCAGTTGGAACGCGGGTGAAGATTTCCCCTCTCTCGGTATCGGCCACTTCATCTGGTATCGCGAAAACCAGCGCGAAGCCTTCGTGGAGAGTTTCCCTCTCTTGCTGAACTACTATGAACAACGAGCAGTGGAACTTCCCGCATGGATCAGCGCATTGCCCAATCGGGATTCCCCCTGGCAAAGGCGCGAAGACTTTCAGGCAGAACAAGACAGTGAGCGAATGCAGGAACTGAGGAGCTTCCTCAACGATACCAGGCACATACAGGTGGAATTCATCATTCGCCGAATGCAGGCCAGCCTGCCCACACTGGTGGCCGCCGCCGCTCATCCCGCGGAGGTGGAGAGGCTCTTCCACGAGATTGCCGCGAGTGCGAGCCCGCTGGGCATGTACGCATTGATCGATTACATCAACTTCAAGGGCGCCGGAACCTCGCCGTCGGAACGCTATCGGGGCGAAGGCTGGGGCCTGCTGCAGGTGCTGGAGCATATGCTGGCCAACCCAAGCGAAGCACCACTGATGAACCGCTTCGCAGAGTCGGCGCGCCACATACTCGCACGCCGTATAGAGAATGCACCTCCCGATCGCGGAGAGGAGCGCTGGCGGGTGGGCTGGAACAATCGTATCGCGACCTACGAATCCCCTGTGGGAGCGGGCCTCGCCCGCGACTGATTTTGTGGGAGCGGGCCCTGCCCGCGAGACCCTTCTGTGGGGCCGGGCCCTGCCCGCGATTGGCGCAAAGCAAGATTCATCGCCTGCAGGGCAGGCTCCCACAGCAACAATTGAACCGGCCGGGATTAACCAGTAACCTTGGCCGCCTCACAGACCCAACACCATTGCCGTTCACGAGTGACTCTGATCCCATGAGCTACGAAAGATCCAACATCAAGCGCATGACCGGTTACGCCTCCGGCGAGCAGCCCAACCAGCCCGGCATCATCAAGCTGAACACCAACGAGAATCCCTATCCTGCCAGCCCGGCGGTAGCCGCCGCTCTGGCAGATCTGCGAGTGGATTCCCTGCGTCGCTATCCCCAACCTCTGGCAAACGACTTCCGGCGCATCGCTGCGCAGTACCACCAGGTGGGAATCGACAACATCATCGCCACCAATGGCGGTGACGAACTTTTGCGCCTGGTGATCACGACCTTCGTTGACGTGGGTGAAACCATTGCCATCGCCGAGCCGAGCTACTCACTCTACCCGGTACTTGCAGAAATTCAGGGATGTGAGGTTGCGCGTATTGATCTGCAGGACGACTGGAGCATGGCAGCGGACTTCGCGGCACGCCTGAATGCCACTGGCGCCAAACTCGCGTTCGTGGTGAATCCGCACGCGCCCTCCGGTCTACTGACTTCTGCAGAACGGCTCGCCGAGATCGCACAGGAGTTCACCGGCGTGCTGGTGATCGACGAGGCCTACGTGGATTTCATCGATCCCGATCTGCACTATGACGCTGTGGCTCTGACAAAACGTTTCGACAACGTGCTGATCCTGCGCACGATGAGCAAAGGTTACTCGCTGGCAGGGCTGCGATTTGCCTACGGTATTGCTGCAACGTCGTTGACAGAACCGATGCTTTACAAGACCCGCGACAGCTACAACACGGACGTGATTTCCCAGGTTCTCGCCACCGCTGCACTCAGCGATCGCGCAGCAGCGGCAGTGAGCTGGGAGAAAGTCAGAACCGAACGCGCGCGCGTGAAGAAAGCGCTGGAGAATCTCGGGTTTCAGTGCGCGGACAGCCAGAGCAACTTCCTGCTCGCGCAAGTCCCGTCGGCCGATGCGCGCTACGAAAACAGCGAACTGATGGCCAGGGAATTCTATCAACGGCTGAAAGACGATGGCATCCTGATCCGCTACTTCGATCAACCGCGTCTGCGTGACAAGCTGCGTATTACAATTGGCACCTTCGACGAGAATCAGCAACTGCTGCAACACCTGGAAAGCTACCTGCGAAATACTTGATGGGGTCTGACAATGGCCAAGGACCTGCTGGGCGACATTCCCGAACCCTCCACCGAAAAGGTGCAAGTGCGCCAGCACTATTGTCCCGAGTGTCACAAGCCGCTGCGCAGGATCAATGGCAAGAAAGGTCCGTTCTGGGGCTGCACGGGTTTTCCGGAGTGCAAGGCGAGTCTCTTCGACAAGGATGGCAAACCCTCGAAGGAGCCCGATGAACGCTTTCGTTGTCCGGTGTGTACACGCGCACTGATTCGGGCCGAAAATGCTCGAGGTTTCTACTGGTACTGCACGGGTTATGACAAGGGTTGCAAGACGCGACTCACTGACGATAATGGCGTTCCGGCCAAGGCTTTTCGCTGCACCTCGTGTGGACAATTACTGAAAAGACGCACCGGGAAGAATGGCCCGTTCTGGGGGTGCACGCAATTTCCGGAGTGCCGCCACACCTGGCCAGACAACAATGGCGAGCCGGATTTCAGCAGAGGCACCTGAGCCTGTAGGAGCGAGCCTTGCTCGCGATTGTCCGCCTGATTACTATTCAGAGAAACACATCAAGAGAATCGCGAGCAAGGCTCGCTCCCACACAGAAGAGAGAAACAGGTCAACGTGATACTACCCAGGTTTGGAATGCGCAAGAAAACCCGCTCGGTTGTCAGCGGGCTGCTGATAGCCGTCGCCTCGTTGATCGCGCTGGCGTATGCCTACGAGGAAGCACGCGTCAATATGCTGCGCTTCTTTGTCGGTACGATGGTGATGATTCTGATCGTGCTGGTGTTTGCCGCAGCGGCAGTGGCTGTGGTGACGCTGCTGCGCAAACTGGGAAGAAAATTGCGTGGCGGTGCGGATGATGATCTTGATGATTCACGTCATGAGTGAAGTCGACGGACATTGCCGTCCTCAGAGCGGCAACTGGCGCGATAGAATCAGCGCATCCTCTCTTTGTGTGCTACCTGGCTCTGCTGGATAGTAGCCGCGGCGCTCCCCCACCTGCGCGAACCCCATCGAAAGATACAACTGACGCGCTTCCACATTCGACGGGCGTACTTCCAGAAAACACACCGTCGCATCCCTCTTCACCGCCTTGTCGAGCAGATGACGCAGCATTCTTCTACCATGACCACCACGACGAAAATCCGGATGCACGCACAGCGTGAGCACGTGGGCCTCTCCCACCCCGGCAGACAACACTCCGTGGGCCACTATTCTGTCCCTGGTTGCCAGCACCCAGCATTCGTAACCGGCACGCAGACAATCGGAAAATATGCGTTTGGACCAGGGCTGCTGATACGAGAGATTTTCGCTCTGCACGACGAGATCGAGATCGCTCGGCCGCATGGCACGCATGAACACATTGACAGAGGTGGGTTGGCGGGATGCAAACATGGCTGGATTAATGACCACTTCCGAGTGAGTCCGGCCTTTCTGAACCTGACGCATCACTGGCGGATTGAGCCAGCGCTGCACGCAACGGCTGCAGCGCCTGCCAGACCGAGCGCTTGATGTCGGGCACCGCGTCCATGGCATTCAGACTGCGGGTCACGATCACGTCGACGGCATGATGAGGATGCCGCTTCATGCCATCCTGCCGCCAATCGAACTGCGCTGGAAACAGGAATTCTGCGGATTGCTCCGCCAGAATCAGCAGATAGCGCACGGGGCGCAATTTGAAGCGGCGAGCAAGGAAACCGTCCAGCGTGTGGCGGGCGCTCTGGGCACTGCGATCGAAATCCGGT
>MGYS01000069.1:17214-21689 GCA_001802565.1 Gammaproteobacteria bacterium RIFCSPLOWO2_02_FULL_57_10
GGACTTCTCGTCGCAGGGCACAGAGAGCGCCTTGAGAATCGCGGCAAGCAGTTGTCTGCACGCGGGAGAGACAGCCGCCGATTTGGCCCACGGCAACTCGTTGATGACGGCGAGCTCTTCATTGATCGGAAAATAGGCAAAGGCGAAGCGGGTGTCGTCTTCCACGTCTCGTGCAGGGCTCGGGGCTGGCACCGGGATTGACGCACCACTGGCAGGCGCGATGACTGAAGCGGCTGGTACCGGGGCAACAGGGGCCTGGGGAACGGACGGCGTGACGACAGCTGCAGGCTCCAGCCTGGCGGACACCGGACGCATCTCAGCGGAACCGACGACAGGAGATGTACCGATGAGCTCAGCAAGCCTCTGCACATTGGCGGTCACGAGGCCCCCTTCGGGCTGCGGCACTGTCAGCCTGCCTGTGACATAAGACGGAGACGGTTTTGCACCGGGCAGCGCACGACGGGGGAAATAGCTTTGTATCCCCAGTTCCCGCAAGTATCCCTGTCGTAGCCCTTCTCTGCCTGTCATGTGGTGCCTGTTACTTACTTGTGATCATTGGGGTCTCTGTCGATTGATTGCCGGAGATTATATGCCAAAGGTGACAGCGCAGTCTTCCGGGTTCGCCTGCGACCGAGACCTTCGCTCCCGATGGGGCGATTGTAGTCACACGGCAAAAGTGCTTGAATCGCTGCACTCGAAAAAACCGCTGAATCAGCAGTTCCCAAAAGGGGGGGAAATCATGAAAGCGCTTGTCTGCCATTCCTATGGCCCACCGGAAAATCTCTCTCTGCAAAACCTGCCCGATCTCACGCCCGACAAGGGACAGGTCCTTGTTGACGTGTACGCCGCGTCGCTGAACTTTCCAGACACGCTGCAGATTCAGGGGAAGTATCAGTTTCAGCCACCGATGCCATTCACACCGGGCTCGGAAGTGGGCGGGGTCATTCGTGCAGTGGGCGCTGGGGTCACGGGCTTCAGCATCGGCGATCGTGTGATGGCGACACCTTCGATCGGAGGCATCGCGGAGCAGGTGCTGGTTTCCGAAACAGGCGTGCGCAAGATTCCCGACAACATGGATTTCCGCACCGCCGCGGGCTTTGCCATGGTCTACACCACGTCCTATCACGCACTCAAACAGCGAGCACAGCTCAAACCCGGTGAAACTCTGCTGGTACTCGGCGCCAGTGGTGGCGTCGGCATGGCGGCGGTGGAGCTGGGCAAGCTGATGGGCGCCAGGGTCATCGCTGCGGCCAGCAGCGACGAGAAGCTGGACTTCATCAAGCAGGCCGACCCGGATGAGTTGCTCAACTACGGCGATGGCGATCTGAAGGAAAAAGTGAAGGCCTTGACTGATGACAAGGGCGCCGATGTGATCTACGACCCGGTGGGTGGCAATCTCTTCGATCAGGCGACACGCTGCATCAACTGGAATGGTCGCATTCTTGTCGTTGGTTTCACCAGCGGCAGGATTCCCGAATACAAGGCCAACCTGGCACTGCTCAAGGGAGCCTCGATGGTAGGTGTCTTTCTGGGACGATTCCGCAAGGAAGAGCCGGAAGCCTACGAACAGAATTTCAATGAATTGCTCGACATGTATCGCGCCGGCAAGCTCAAACCTGTCGTCACTCAGGCCTTCGCTCTGGAGGATTACGTGGCGGCGTTCAGCGTGTTCACCGAACGCCGTGCGATGGGCAAAGTCATTATCGACGTCCGTCAGGCCTGAGGGGCGCGACTACGGAAAATCGAAGGGGTGACACCGTGCGCCTCTTTGAAGGCCTTGTTGAAAGATGACAGTGAGGCATACCCCACATCCAGCGCGATGGTGGAGATCGGCAGATGCGTCTCCGCCGGGTCCTGCAACCGTCGCGCAGCTTCCGCTATCCGGTACTGATTCAGATATTGATTGAAGTTGCGGTAGTGCAGCTTCTGATTGATCAATCGGCGCAACCGATATTCCTGTACTGAGGCACTTGCCGCCAATTGGCCGATGGTCAGACCGTGCTGTGCATACAGCCTGTCATTCTCCATGACGGCATGAATACGATCGATCAACGGCTTGTCCTTGTCCTTGTCACTGACCCTTTCGCTGAGCGGAGGAACGGGCTGCGGAGGAGTAACTACCGGATCAATCAGTTGCGGAGAATCCCGATGCACCCGGAACGAAACGAGATTGAAGAACAGAATGAAGAGAAATATGACCCCTATGTAGAGGTTGAAGATCCAGCGCTCAGTCAGGTTCAGGAAGTAGGAACCCACGATCATCGCCACGATCGTGCCCATGGTGATTGCGAAGGGCACGCGCAATTCGCGGCGAGGTTCCACCAGATCCGTACCCAGCCCCGTGACCGCTGTGTACACGACATGAAAGGCGAGTCCCAGCATGGCGATCTGCGGCACGAACGAGTGCAGCCAATAGCCCCATCCCTCCTGTACCCCGGTCACATTGCCGACGATACTCAATCCGATGTACAGCGCAATGCCCACCCAGATCAGTGGATCAACCTTCGGATCATCCTCGAACAGATAGCGGGTAACGACCCACAGGACGGCCGGCGCAGACACGGCCAGTATGCCCAGAGCAAGGTTGAGACTCCACGGACCGCTATCCACTTCGGGTAGCGTGGACAGAATGTAGCCAATCAGGCACACGGCGTAGAACGCCATCAGTCGCCCCAGCAACTGTCGACGGTAATAGACAAGATAGAAAAGCGCCATGAACAGCAATTGTGAAATTGCCATGAAGCTTGTTGCGTACTGGATCAGTTGCATGCTGGTGTCGTTTGGTGATGGTGGCAAATAGGGGTGATTCGCCGGGGAAGATAGATCAGCCCACCGGCCTTTGCAAGAAAAGCCGGTGAACAATGGCACGAATCATCCGTGAGAAAACATGACTACTGGAACGTCTTCCTCACAGTCAATACATATTGTGGTCCAGTGATATTGCAGTTGAATTCGTACTCGGCCACGGGCGCATTGTTGGTCAACGAGCCCGCGAAACGCTCCCTGGGACGGCAGCGTTCACCGTCGTTGACATTGTTGGCATCCAATCTGAATACAAAACCTGCGAACGCACGTTTCTCAACAAACAGATTGAGTGTCTTGGGAAATTCGGCAACATCGATCTTGTCGATATCGACGATCTTGCGATTGCCCTCGATACCTGCGCGATAGTTCAAACCTACGCTCAGAGCCTGCTCTGGAAAATCCTGACGAAAGCCGAAGCGATAGTTACCTCTGTCGTAGGGCACGATCCTGCGCTCGAATCCCCCCATAGGATCAATGGTAGTGGATTCCTGCACCAGCACACCGGCAGTGATCAATGCAGGAGGCAATCCGAAGAAGCTGTAGCGCACACTGGCATCCAGATTGATGCCGTAGATTTCGCCGTCACCCGTGTTGCCATTCGCGGAAAGAATGCCACCCGGGGGCGAGACATCGATCTTGCCAATCGCATCCTCCACGTCGTAGAAGAAGACATTGGCATTGAGCACGCCGCCATCCTCGGGCAGGCGATACTCCATGTTCACGGTATAGCGCCAGGATTTTTCCTGTTCGATCTCCGGGTTTCCCGCCACGACAGCCTGCTGCTCATCCCGGTTGTTGGCACTGGACGCCGTGAAGTCTGCAAAGCTGAGCTGGGAGATGAAGCGCTCCACTGACAAACGCAATTGAGTAGATGAGTTCACGTCGAAGCGGTAATCCAGTTTCGGTTTGGGGTAATTGAAATCGCGCTTGTTGCGCGTGTCGCCCCACTGCTCGATCTCGGAAATCTCCACCACCAGCGAGCTCTCCAGCGACATGCGCGGATTGATCTGCCAGTTGTGCACGGCGAAGGGTTCGTAGCGAATCTCCTCGACCACTGAATTGGCATTGGGAAGAGGCGCTGGCACCAGACCACCGTGGTTTGCAGATGGCGTGCCAGTCCCCCGCAAGCCAAAGCGCAGCGATGAATCGAGTCGGTTCTGTGCGCGCTCTATACCCAGCTCAACACCCTGCCCTTCTCGCAACTGAAAATTGTAGGAGGTACGCACGATGCGTTCGATGGCGCGCGTCTCACTGGAAAGAAAGAGATTCTTGTTCGTCGTCGTGGCCTGCGTTGCTCCTGCAAAACGCTCGCGAACGGTGTCGTGTGTCTCTTCATTGGCAATCACGAGCAGACGATAACGACCGCCATTGGCGAACTGATGCTCGTAGTCGCCACCCACTTCCCAGTTTTCCCGCTCCGAGGGAATGGTTTCACGCTCCCATCGAGTAACGGGTGGAGTTACTTTGAGATTCGTGATCGATCGATCCAGATAAGTTGGAGGATCGGTTTCGCCCACCAGAGCGTTGAAGGCGATGCGATCGTTGAGCGTCAGGTCGTAAGTGAGATTGGTATTGAATGTCAGATTGGTCTGATCCCGTACCTGATCCACTTCGATGTAGTCATTCGGCGAGAAATCGGCATTGAGGCTGTCTTCCCAGCTCTCCAACGC
>MGYS01000069.1:21711-24537 GCA_001802565.1 Gammaproteobacteria bacterium RIFCSPLOWO2_02_FULL_57_10
GCACTGAAGAGGTAATTCAGTCCGCCACGCTGTCCGCTGTAAACCACAGCACCCTGCGGCTCGGTGTGTCCGTCGTGATACGCAATCGCCCCTGCCTCCAGAGACACTGTGGAACTGGAGAGCGTTTCCAGCAACACGATGTTGACGATCTGGCCAGCACTGCGCACATCGAGATCACCGGATGTGCCACGGATGATTTCGATATGTCGCACCTGATTGGCCGCAATGCGGCTGAGCTGATTGCGCGCTTCGTTGTCCTTGCCCGCCAGTCTCTTGCCGTCGATGAGAATCTGTGCGCCTGCCCCGAGGCCACGATTGTTGTTGTTCGCATTGTTGTTATTGGCGCCACCGCCACTGGGCGTGCCAGCGTTCAGCGCAACCGAGATGCCGGGCACCCGGTCGATCATGTCGTTGACGTTCACCGGAGAATACTGGGCGAAGTACTCCGCCGGATACACCACCGTGGAGTCAAGACCCGCAGAATCCTGAGCCATTGCGTGGCTCGCCGCCATCAACACCCCAACAGAGATGGCCAAGCGACGGAATGCAGCAGGCAGGTTGGATCGTGAACGGGATAGGGAACGGAAGCTTCGTGAATTCATGTGGACTATCTCGAAGGGTCAAAAAGGATCCACCGGCCGACCTCCACGCGTCCCGTTCGGAGCAACGTTCAGCATGGAAGCCGGTCAGCGGATTAAGGCACACGTCTTCGCCCAATTTCCAGAGTCGGCACATTTGCAGGCACTGGAAGACATCCGGGTGGCCTATCCATCCCGGGGCTCATTGGACTACTGTAAACTGCTGAGGGAAACGGGTATTGAATGGATCAATACCCGTTTCCCGATCGCTCTTGGCTAGTGCTTACTGGAAGCTGTAGTTCACTCTGGCGTAAACAACCCGACCGAGCACATCCTGGCTCTCTGCAGCAACACCGGCGATCATGCCTGTTTTCTGCGGCATTCTGTCGAAGAGGTTACGCGCGCCAACCGAGAAGTTGAACTCGCCACCGAGAGCTTCGTAACCCCGGTAGGCGTAGAACATGTCCAGCTGTGTCCAGGTGCGCAGCTTGTCAGTTGGACCACCCCATTCGGAGCCGGGGAAGCCTCGCTGGAAGCTGAACTCGTTGGCATCGAAATCGACTTCATCGATGTAACGAGTTGTGGCACTCACCATATGGTTGCCAAGCCCCCAATTGATACGCAGATTCGCGCGAACCTGAGGCGTGGTTGGTACAGCACCGAAGTCGCTGTTCTGCCTGCCAACTGCATCACGTACAACGCCACCTTCCTCCAACTGGAACTGGTAGATATCCATGTACGTCGCCTGCAACTGCACGTCGATATTTCCCCAGCCGTTCAGGCCCACGTCGTCCAGCGAGAAGCCATAGTCAAGCTGCGTATCCCACGCACGCACCAGCATCGTTGCAGCATTGGAGTCACTCTGCAGAATGCGATCCGGCGTGGTGATATCTGCTGCGTTGCGCACGATACGCTTGTCTGAACGCGGATCGTTTACCCAGGCTTGCAGTTGCGCGATGGATGGATTTGGATTCGCAGTGGTGGGAACGAAGCCCGTGGCCGCCTGGAAAGCGCGGTAGTCAGAGCGAATGATGTCCTGAGTGGTCGTGCTCACGATTCGATCGATGAAGTCAGTTTCACTCCAGGTGATCGACCAGGTGAGATTGTCCATCAGGGCGAAATCGGCACCCACAGACAGACTTTCAGAAGACTCGGACCGCAGATCGGGGTTACCACTGGCGCATGAAGTAATGAAGCCCTGGAAGTCCGAGAACAGGTCATCCACATTACTCAGTCCACAGCTCTCAGGAGAGTTCAGCTGTCCCAGCGTCGGCACGATGAAGGCCTCGCCTTTGGTGGCACGAAGAGTGACCCAGTCAGTTGGGGAATACACTATCCCGAACTTGTCGACGACAGCGCTCTGCCCGGTGCTGAAACTCTCGTCTCGCACAGCAGCACTAATCTCCATGTTCTCCAGTACAGGGATCGCGAATTCCATGAACCAGGAGTCACTGGAACGGCTCTGGCTGCCGGGCAGTATTTGCGAGCCGATCAATTGATCATCCAGAATCGACGTGCGTGTGGGTCCGGTAGTTTCCTTCTCTTCGCGACGTTGATAGCCGACGGCCATGGAGACCGGTCCGCCGGGCAACTCGAAACCGCCAAGAGGCACTTCGCCGTTCATGATCAGGTCGAATGTCTGCAGTTGATCCTTGTGGTCCACCTGGTCCTGAGTGAAGATCGCGTCAGCTACATGCTGCGGCGTTCTGAAGCGAGCATCAACTGCACCGAAGGGGTTGTAGCAACTGTCGACGTCATTGATGACATCACAGCTCAAACCCTGGTTCACAGCGCTGAGGCTGTACTGCTGCGTATTGTTGCTGACATCGTTGTACAGTCCGTACACGTAGTCCGCAGAACCCTGCCAGCCTTCCAGGACCGGCACCGCGAAATCGACTCCGGTCGAGAATCTGACTGTGCGCCTGTCCAGCTGGTTGAGCTGGTAGTGACCATACTGCTGCATATCGGTAGGAACGGTATTGGCTTCCTGTCTATTGAAAGGCACCCACTGGGCACCATTGATGTTCACGTCTTCAGAGAACGGAACGCCACCCATCGGGTCGCTGTTGATAGAACTGAAGCGATTGCTGGCGAGTACCACCTGGCCGGAGGAATCGCGCATGGGCAAGGGTCGGCCGTAGCCATCCAGCACCAGGGCACCCGAGCTGTTTCGCAACGGCTGTGCGAAGAGATCCACACCTGTGGAGGTCTTGGCCCTGAACGTATTGCCTGGCAACTCACCACGGAC
>MGYS01000069.1:24548-27974 GCA_001802565.1 Gammaproteobacteria bacterium RIFCSPLOWO2_02_FULL_57_10
CTGGGGTTGTTGCGATTCCTGATGCGATGACGATTCCACATGAGCTGTGAATGGACGGTTACATCTTCGTTCACGTCCCAGGTCAAGTTGCTGTACAGGGATGAAGTATCGTATTCCGGTTGATAATCGCGGGTGTCTCCGAAGCTCATGAAGCATCGGCCGCCCAACAGGTTGCCCCATGGATTGTTGCCGGGGGATGTCTGGTCAGCTTCTGTCCTGTAACCACAATTAGGATCAGGTCGGCTTGATGACGCTCCGGTAAGGTTGCCGTTCGCATCGCGACGTGGCACCAGGTAGTTGCCAGGATTGCCGCCACCGTTATGAGTCAGACCTGAGCGGACGTAATCCGGACGCTCCTGCCAGCCCAGCGTTGAAGAATCCACCTGCGAGCCGGCGACGACCAGATCGACATCACCAAAGTTGTTGCCCCAGATGAAGGAGCTTTCGATACGTCCGAAATCACCGCGGCTGTCACCCTCTTCGAAAAACTCGATCTCGAAGCCATCAAAGGAGGTATAGGGAATCAGGTTGACCACACCTGCCACGGCATCAGAACCATACAACGCTGCCGCACCATCTGTCACAACCTCAATGCGCTGCAGTGCGGATGCAGGAAGCATGGATTGCACGTTGCTTGTTGCGACGCGCTTGCCATCGATCAGTGTCAGTGTGGCCCTCGGGCCCAGGCCGCGCAGGTTGAAATTCGTGGTGGTGTTGGTGACACCCTGAATGGAGTTGGTGACGGCGGTACCGTTGTTGAACGTCAGGTTTTGCACCACTTGAGCCATGCTGACGGTGCCCTGAGCTTCCAGATCTTCGGCGCTGAGTTGTGTCAGAGGGGATGCGGCAACAATGCCTTCAGAACGTCGAATGAAAGACCCGGTCACTACGACCTCTTCGACTTCAGGTGTCTGTGCCAGAGTTTGTCCGGCACTGCCGAGAAGTGCCAACGTGATTGCGGAACTCAGAAGCTTGACAGTAAATCGGTGCTGTTGTGTTTGGCGATTGGTTCTCATTATTATCCTCGATACTAATTGTTATTGTTTTGTTACGTCACCAACACCGCCGCTCTCACGACGGAATACGCAACCCATTGCGGTCTGTGCGTCCTGGCCCGGTTAGCAATCCCAGAGGCGCACCCACCTCAATTCTTGCAGATCAGGGAGTGACATTCACTGTCACGTACTGATCGTGATATAGCCCTCCGTCATCTGCTCGCGCCCATAGAACGTATGTGCCAGGCTCGTCGAAACTGACGTTGACCGAGTACATGCCATCTTCAGGTATTGGAGGAGGAGTCCACAGGGCACCCCAGGGCGAATTTGCCGAGGTGCGAGTGTCTTCCCATGGCTTGATCTGGGGAGGATCGAAGGTCACGGCGCCGTCGCCACGATAGACGTTCCAGGACAGGAACAGGCCATTGGTCTTGCCGACGGTGACGCGTGAGGGGGGACGCATGTACCGCTCAAGCCCGCTCCCGGCGCCGGGAATTCCGGCGGCGATGGAGGCGGCGCGTGGTTTGGGCAGACCATCGTCTTCCACATGTGCCATCAGGTTCAGCGTCTCACCCACGCGGATGTTGCGCACGATCTGATCACCCACGCGGTCTCCCTGCACGGTGACCAGAGGCGGCGTGTTGGAGCGCGACTCGGGACTGCTGGTCCCCGCACCGAGTGACCCTGTTTCGGAAGCTATCACCACGTTGTCGACCACGTAGTCGCGAGCGAGAGTGGCATAGGCAACCCTGGTCACCCCGTTACTGGTGACTGTCCATGCCAGCTCCTTGTCACCCCAGTCCGCCGGCACGACGACCTTGAACGTGAAGCGATTGCGACGCGGCAGGAAGTGCGTAGGCTGACCACGATCCTCAACACCTGGCGAGAAGAAATTGTTCTCACCTACCGGAATGTCCAGTTCGTCTTCCCAGTTCTCGTTGTGGTAACCGAACAGGAAGCTGAACGTGCCATCCTCGTTCTCCTGCCAACCTTCATAAGCGGGCTCGATATGCTGTCCCTTGCGATAGGTAGGTTCCGCGGCCTGTGCCGAAGAACCCACCATCATCATGATCAGGGCAAAGCCCACCAATTTCTTCACGTTCAACAACATCTGCTCAATCTCCTTGGGAAGTCGCGACTTCAGTATTTTGGGGTTCAGGGTCCAGTGGGGCTACCAGCGGAGCGAGGCAGAGCGGGCAACCGATCTGGTGATCATTCGGCCCCAGATTGAGCTCTTCGCGACGCATCGCCATCTCTTCGAGGAACTGCTCTTCGGTCATGGAGACACGCATGCCAAGATCGATGAACATATTGGTCACGGAGCGGTTGCCCGATCCCTGCCAGTTTCTGGAATCCGGCACATTGGGGTTGGTGCGGGTGTTGTTCATGTAGCCAACGATATGCAGCACGGCGCCCTTGGGCAGCAGCGGTGCAGCATGATCCGCATAGGTATAACCACGTACCCAGTTGTGGTCGTAACCCACGCAGGTCAGGGTTTCCACGGTATAACCCCAGATGGCTTCGAGACACATACGTTCGCCCGGGGCGTGCAGGTGGGGCTCGAAGGTGACGATCTTTGTAGGTTCGGTCAACACGGCGTAGGCGTGCAGCTCCTGACCATCCTCGTTGCCGGTGATGCTGATATCGACACCATTGCCCAGAGACACCGGTGCACGCTCATACTTCGGCTGATATCCCACGGGATGGAAGCGGAAGCCGATCTCCAGATAGCCAGTGGTATCGACCCCAGTGGAGTGCAGGTGCACAGAGTCGGAGACAATATAGGAACCCGCCTTCAGCAAGCGCCCACCGTCCGGATCGAAGATGTCGGGATTACGCGCAATCTCATGAACGGGCCAACCCACGGCCTCCTCCCCTTCGACCGCGACCAGGTTTTCATCCAGAACCTGAGTACTCCAGATCATGTGGTGGAAAATGTTACGGCCGCCCACGGTGCCCGAAGCTCCGCTGGTGTCCACGTCATTGAATTCGCGGATCTCGACAGAGGCCACATAGCGATCCTCTTCCAACGGGATCTTGACTCGCGGAATATCACCCCACCAGTCAGGAGCACCGCCGAGCACGGTCACGTCCTCGGTTCTGACAATCAGATCAGGGGTTCCAGCAGCCCAAACGCCCGAATCGGAGAATACCAGGGGCTCTGGCGCGTCAGCCACGTCACCCTTGGGGGTGCCACTGCGAGCCCAGGCAGAAATGGCGGCAATCTCTTCATCGGTCAAGGAGGGGTCGTCCTTGTAGTCCTGAATGCCGACGTCCTTCTCCAGATAGTAAGGAGGCATCGCACCGGCGCGATCGCGCAGGCCGGTCTTGTATTCGATCAGGCCAGCATAAGGGGCCACTTCTTCATAGGTCACCAGAGACATGGGCGCGACGCCCTTCTCCCGATGGCAGGTCTGGCAGCTGCGCTGCA
>MGYS01000069.1:27992-44073 GCA_001802565.1 Gammaproteobacteria bacterium RIFCSPLOWO2_02_FULL_57_10
TGTGAAACGTCACACCACCCGGAGCCGCTGCGGACTGCGCACCAGCGGTCATAGGCAACAGGAACGCTGCCACTGACAGGCTCTTCAACAGCATGGAAGCGCTGCAAGCCCTCGAGTGTGAATAGGTAATGCGGGGAGTAACCACGGACTGCTGGCGGGGGACACGCATGAGACACCTCCTTCTTATTGTTTTGAGCAAGGTCTTTCGTCGATTTATTGGTTCTTGTTGCCGACTGTCTACTGCTTTAGTGCGGCATTCGACCATGCGGCCGAACCACCGTCTCCCGCAATCTGAAAAATTTCTAATGGATTCCTGAAAACTGCAAAGTTCATTTCAGCTCAGGTTGGCCTAATCTGAACTTACTGACGAATTCTGAAAAACAGCTTTTCTAACTTCATCAGCGCCAGCGTTAACGTGCTCTCAGGAACGCTGCAAAAGCGGATTCGGCCATAATTCGCTTTACAAGGGGCGCGGTGGCCATGCTATAAAAAGCCGCATTTTCAGCGTTTCCGGCAGGACAATTGGATGACAATGGCAGCAGTCAAGAAAGGCAGTATCAGCTTTCGCTCAATCATGTGGGTCGTTGCAGCGGCATGGTTCGGCATGATGGTGTCGACCAATACCCACGCCCAACACGTGATGGGACCACTGGGCAGCCAGAGTGAAGTGGAAGTGGAGTCAGTGCCTGCCAACGACGAGATTCTGCCAGCCTCACCAGCGGATCTGTTGATGCGCTTCAGCACTTACGTGCGCCTGGTGAAACTGACACTGAAAGCGCCCGACGGCGATCCGGTCGATATCGGTTACCGTTATAACCCGGATGCCAGCCGGGTGTTTCTGTGGAACCTGCCGGAACTTCCGGCGGCGGATTACTACACCGTGGAGTGGGCTGCGATCGATCCCAGCAACCTGGTGGCAAGAGGCAGCTTCAGCTTCTCGTTCGGTCCAGGCGCCCGCCCTGCTTCAGAGCTCATCCCCGAAGAAGAGATTCTCGCTCCGGTCATCGTGCCGGACTTCAGACTGATCGACCAGCAGTAAGCCCTGTCCGCCTCCGCGCCGCAGCTTGATTCCCCTTTGCGGGAACGTATAATGCAGGCTTCCTGTTGCCGACGGATCGGCACAATAGTGAAAAATATCAAATAAAATCAAACACTACCGAAAGATCGCTGCCTGCACGCATTCGTGACTGCGGCATTCTCCAAAACCGGCAGTGACCATGCGACAGTGACTATGCTGAGTGCCGAAGAGATTGTCCGCGACCTGGGTTTGCTCAGGGAGATCGTCATCCGCCACAAGGCCCCCGATGCTCCATTGGCTGTCGGCACCGCCATCATCAATGGCATCGAAACCCCTGTCTTCACCAAGGTCCCGCAAACTCTTGGCGACTATTATCGGCTGGCGCTCAATGCGGCCGACCTCCCCTTCCTGATCTATCAGGACGAACGCTACAGCTATGGTCAGACCTTGCACCTGGCCGAAAATCTGGCCAAGGCCCTCGTCAGCGAGTACGGAATTGCCAAAGGCGATCGCATCGCCATCTGCTCACGCAACAACCCCCAGTGGTGCATGGCCTACATGGCTATCACGATGATCGGCGCCATTGTGGTCCCGATGAACTCCTGGTGGCAGGGCAGCGAGATGCATTACGGACTGGAGGACAGCGGCACAAGGTTATTGATTGCCGACCAGGAGCGGATCGACCGATTAACCCCCCATCTTGGCGATCTGTCACTGCGAATCATCGCCATCAGACCTGCAGCCGCCTCGACTCACGGGGACTTCGCTGCGCTTCTGCAAAAGGGGGCAGATCTTCCATCATCGCTGCTCGAGGATCGCCACATTCTTCCCGACGACGATGCCTCCATCATGTATACCTCGGGGTCGACTGGCCATCCAAAGGGCGTATTGTCCAGCCACCGCGCCATCATCAGCGCCCTGTATAGCTGGCTCTTCGTCAAGGAGATCACGGAGATCCTGCGCCCGGAACTGCGCGAGGACAATCCGCTGTACCAGCCCGGCATACTGGCCAACGTCCCCTTGTTTCACGTCACCGGCAGTCACGCACAGTTTCTGGCCAGCTTCATCTACCATCGCAAGTTCGTGATGATGTACAAGTGGAATGCGGAGCAGGCACTCGAATTGATCGAGAAGGAGCGCCTGTCAGTACTGCACGGCGTGCCGACGATGACCTGGGAGGTCATGAATTCGCCGAATTTCGCGCAGACCGACCTGAGCAGCCTGCGCAGCGTGCAAAGTGGTGGCGCCTCCCGCCCTCCCGAGCACCTGGCGATGATGCAGAGCAAGTTTCCCGGGCGCGCCATTCCCGGTCTGGGCTATGGACTCACCGAGACCAATGCCGTGGGCGCCATCATCACCGGCAAGTTCTATCTCGCCAAACCCGACAGTACCGGTCGTCCCATTCAGCCCCTCACCAGCATCCGCATCGAGGACGAACAGGGCAACGTGCTGGAAAACGGTCAGATTGGCGAGATCTGCATCAAGGGCGTCACGGTGATGAAGGGCTATTGGAACAAGCCCGAAGAGACGGCAAGAGTCCTGAAGGACGGGTGGTTCCGCACGGGAGACCTTGGCCTGCTGGACGAGCACGGCTTCCTGATCATCAAGGACAGAGCGAAAGACATCGTGATACGAGGCGGCGAGAACATCGGTTGTGCCGAGGTGGAGTATGCGATCGCCGAGCACCCGCAGGTATGCGAGGTTGCGGTCTTCGGACTACCTGACGAGCGACTGGGGGAAATCGTGGGGGCGAAGGTCATGGTGAAACCCGACGCCAATGTGAACGAGGCTGAACTCCAAGCATTCCTGCAGACGCGCCTTGCCCAGTTCAAGATCCCCAGCCGCATCTGGATACAGACCGAACAGCTGGAGCGCATCGCCAGCGGCAAGATTGCCAAGAAACTGATTCGTGACGCACTCATCAAGGACATGCAAGGTCAGCAGGAAGTCCGCTGAAAGGATCAACGACGCACGGTGACCATGATAGCCCCCGCGTTGCCATCCTCATGATCGAACGCAAGAATCTCTCCCGAACGCTGCAACCAACTCAATTGCAGCAGCACCTCCTCGCGAATGAATCCACGCCCGACCACTACACGCACGGCACGGGTGTGGCCTGCTCGAGCCTCAACCAGAATTCTCTCCAGTTTCTGCAGCGCGACCCTTATGGTCTCGTGATTGTGTGCGATATCGACGTGCAGCACTGAGCCGTCAGTCTGCAGATGCAGCACGGCATCACACTTCGGGCAATGAGTGGATGCCACTGGCACCTGCATTCCGCATTGCAGACACTCTCTTGCAGACCTTGTGCTCACTGACCTCACCATCGCTCCTTCATTTTTTGTTCGTTCACCGTCATCACGACACAACTATCAAAACCATAACCATCAACACCACAACCATCACCATCACAACGCCCCAATTTCTGTCATTCGGGAGTCACAATGCACTGTTACGTTTCACCCTTTCAAGGCCCGTGAAACGTGGGTTTTTCATGGCGTATATTGCCCTGAAAAATAATTTTTCGCCCTATTGCATTCTAGGATTTTATACCCATAATTCGCATCGTGAATGCCCGGCCGGAAACCCTTGACAAATGGTGAAAAGCCCAAAGCAGCACGCGAAGAAACGAACGGCAAAACACGTTGCAAGAAGCAGTAAAGACTCAACGAGATCAAACGAGAGAGCCAATACATGAAAAGTCATCAATGGGATGAGATTGCCGACCCATCAAAAGATTTTTTTGATTCCGGTGCCTTCATACCAGAGACAGAACTTGAAGAACCCAATGACAAACGTCTGCACAAGCGTCGTTTGACCGAACTGCGTCGCAAGACCGAAGAGCGCCTCGACTGGAAGCGCATGTACGGTGACCTGCAGTTTGACGATGACAACGACGACGTCAATTTCAAAGACACATACGATGTCGATGATTTCGACGACTTTGATGATGCGCTAGACGATCATTGATCCAGGCTTTTCGAGAGTCTGCTGAGCTTCCTGCCATGCAGGAGGCGCAGGCTCTCTACCCCCTCGAAATTCCCCGTCAGACTCTCTCGAACAGCTCGCGCATACCCGCTCTGGACACGCTTTTTTCAGGGTGCAACAGAGGCAATCAGTGAAAAGACATATTCACCTTGAGACCCAACTAGTGTACTGTTCCCATCGTCATTGCAGTTCGATGACGCTTCCCTAAAGTAACCCGGTTCAAGAATCATGACGTATTGTGTGGCAATCGCAGTAGATGCAGGCATGGTCTTTTGCTCTGATTCCCGCACCAATGCGGGCATCGACCAAGTCAGCACCTACGGCAAGATGTATCGTTTCGGCGTCGACGGTCAACGCCAGTTTGTCATCCTCACCGCGGGCAATCTTGCCACGACCCAGGCCACGATCGCCCAGGTCAAGCGGGACATCAAGGAGCGGGCGAATACCAGCCTGTTGACAGTGGAAACCGTCAGCGAGGCCGCCGATTATCTGGGAGACGTGAGTCTCGCTCAGCAGGAAAAACACGCCAAGACCGGCAATTCCTTCGAGGCAAGTTTCATCATTGGTGGACAGATCGCCAACAGCAAGCACCGCATCATGCTGGTATATCCACAGGGCAATCACATCACCAGCTCCAAGGACACACCCTATCTGCAGATCGGTGAAAGCAAGTACGGCAAGCCGATTCTCGATCGCATCCTGACGCCTGATCTGAACCTGGATACCTGCGCGCTCTGCGCCTTGGTCTCCATGGACTCCACCATGCGCAGCAACCTGAGCGTGGGCCCACCCATCGAGACCCTGGTCTATCGCACAGACACTCTCGTGCTCAACGAACCCCTGCGCTTCTCTGAAGACAGCGAATTTCTGCGTGAACTGAAACGCAGCTGGGATCAGCGGCTCAAGGATGCGTTCCGGCAGATGCCTCCGTTTGCGTGGGCATCCAGCTGGGATAAATCATCCGATGAACGAAGCGAAGTTTATTGAGAGTCTGGGCTGAGAGCACGAACGGATACGCATCCTCCAGCCCCATACTGCGATTCAACGCATTGAGCATCACGCTGACCTGTGACCACTGTGCAAAGCAGGCTTCGATGTTCAGCGACCAGTTGCTGTCAGCCTCCGTCTGCACCACCACACCATACTCCGCCGCCGTCTCCAGCGTATCGATCATGTGCAGATAGTGCGCCCAGCATTCCGCCCAATCCTCCAGCGGATGTGCCTGGGCATAGGCACTGATCATGTCGGGTCTCCGTTCAACAACATCCTGAACATCGTAATACGCCGCGATAGCTCGCTCGTAATCGATGCGTTCATCGCCGAACAACAGACGAAAATCCTGCAGATCTGCCTCGCGGTAAATCAGCTTGTCGAAATAGTAGTGGCCACTCTCATGGCGGAAGTGTCCCAATAATGTCCGATAAGGCTCTCCGAGCCTCTGCCGTGCACGCTCGCGAATCGCATTGTCTGCTTCCGCAAGATTGACCGTGATGAGCCCTTCGGCGTGGCCCGTCAAGACATGCTGCTCCCTCACGAGCGGATTGGAGCGCTGATCCTCCAGAAACGCAAATGCGAGACCTGACCCCGGATCTTCTGTCTTGCTGCGTACCGGCAGGTCGAGCGCGATCAGCGTATAGAGAAGCCGTCGCTTGGCCTGCTCCATGCTCGCCCACCACTGGCGCTTCTGCATCTGTCGATAGCTCGACTTCACGCCCGGAACGATGTGATTGAGGCCACACGCCAGGCAATAGGACAGACCCGGCGTTGACACCAGCCAGTTGCAGACACCATGGTCGATATTATTGCGGCAGAGTTGGTACAACTGCCCCCCATCAGCGGCAGACCAGCTTTCGGGAGCTTCGCTGTCTTCGCCGTATATCGGGTCAAGAGCCAGGAGTGCGCGCCGCTCGGGATCGAAACCAAGCAGGCGATGGCAGGAGGTGCACTGCGTATTCTCGAAATACAGAGTCTGGCCGCAGATGCAGAGAAAATTCTTCATGGAGGCAGATCCTTCCGTTCATTCCGTGGCAAGCACACCGCCCGGACAGTCATCAGGATTGCTGCTGACCACTGACAGCAGGCAGGAACCACGTGTCGGTGATGCGAGCATGAATGCCAGCGATCTCGACCTGAAGTTCATCGATGTACTCCAGCAGACCTTTCTGCAGAAGCTGAGGGATTGTGGCATCAATGGCCAGCGCTCTGGTCACCGCAAGCTGCTGCAGCGCAGCCTCGTTGTTGGGAAGTGTCTGCAGGCAGGATTCCAGTTTGTGCAGACTGTGCACTACCGAACGCGGGAACTGCGCGTCCTGCAACAGAAAGGTCACGACGTCCTCGCCGTTGACACGATCCAGGACGTGCTGACGATACATCTGATAGGCACTCAAAGAGCGCAACACGCTCATCCAGATCATGTTCGTGTAGGGCTCGGGTACCTGTTCAGAGGCACTCTTGCCTGCAAGACTCGGCAACAGAGCAACAGAGCCCACGTCGACTATGCGGGTCGTCATGTCCGCACGCTCCAGACTGCGGGCAATGCGAATGAAGTTGTAGCCACTGTTGTGACTCATGGCACCTGCGAACAGACCCGTGATCTGCTGACAGTAGGAAATGATCTCCTGCAGAAACTGATTGCGCGGGCCACGCGTGACAGCCTTGCCCACGTTCTCACGCGCGAAGAGATACAGATTGTTGATCTGTTCCCACGCTTCGGCCGGAATTATCTCCCGAGTGGTGCGAGCATTCTCACGGGCCATCGACAACGAATTGAGAATCGAGGAATGATTCTTGGGATCGGCAATCAGGAAACGGTTCACCGAACGCTCGTCAGTCACCTGATACTTTTCATCAAAATCCGCTCGGCTGCCAGTAATTTCCACCAGCGTATGCCAGCCGATCTTCGCCCCGCGTGGAAGATCCAGCAGCAGGGTTGAATAGACATTGAGAAGGCGTGCGGAATTTTCTGCCCGCTCCAGATAGCGACCGAGCCAGTAGACTCTCTCTGCAACACGGGACAACATCGGTCAGCTTTCTCCTTCGGAAACGATCCAGGTATCCTTGCTGCCACCGCCCTGTGACGAATTGACGACATAGGACCCCTTCACCATGGCCACCCGTGTCAGGCCGCCCGGAGTGACATAGGAACTCTTGCCCTGCAGGATGAAGGGACGCAGATCGATGTGACGTGGCTCCGCGCCGCGTTCGCCAAGCACCGGGGCAGTAGAAAGACCGATCAATGGTTGCGCCATGTAGTTGCGGGGATTAGCCTTGATCTTCAATGCAAACTCATCGCGTTCCTTCTTGCTGGCCTGGGGGCCCATCAGCATGCCGTAGCCTCCTGACTCATTCGCGGGCTTCACCACGAGCTTGTCCAGATTCTCCAGCACATACTTGCACTGCTTCTTGTCGATGCAGAGATAACTCGGGACGTTCTCGAGAATCGGGTCTTCACCCAGATAATATTTGATCATCGCGGGCACGTACGTGTAGATCACCTTGTCATCGGCAACACCAGCGCCGGGCGCATTGGCAAGCGCCACGTTGCCCTTGAGCCACGCGCGCATCAGACCGCGCACACCGAGAACGGAATCAGGGTGAAACACTTCAGGGTCGAGAAACAGATCATCAATGCGACGATAGATCACATCGACGCGTGAGAGTCCGTTGATCGTGCGCATGTAGACGCAATCATCTTCCACGACGAGATCACCGCCTTCGACCAATTCAGCTCCCATCTGTTGAGCGAGGAAGGAATGTTCAAAATATGCGGAATTGTAGATGCCAGGAGTCAGCACAACGACTTCAGGATAGTCGAGCGGTCGCGGAGATATCGCGGCGAGCGTATCGAACAGTTGCGCCGTATATTCGGTGATAGGCTGAATGTTGTAGTTCTCGAACAGTTCGGGAAAAACACGCTTCGTGACCTGTCGATTCTCCAGCATGTAGGAAACACCGGACGGCACTCGAAGATTATCCTCGAGCACATAGAAGCGCCCATCGGTGTCGCGAATCAAGTCCGTGCCACAAATGTGTGCCCAGACATCGAAGCGCGGCTTCATGCCGACGCATTCCTTGCGAAAGTTCGCGGACTTGGCGATCAGTTCCGCAGGAACAACCTTGTCCTTGAGAATCTTCTGATCATTGTAGATATCGTGAATGAAACAGTTGAGTGCACGCAGACGTTGCTCAAGACCTTTACTTGTCTGGCGCCATTGTGTTTCTGTAATGATTCGGGGAATAATGTCGAACGGCCACTCCCGATCGATATTGCCAGCTTCGCTGTAGACGGTAAATGAAATTCCCATCGCCTTGATGGCAAGTTCAGCGGCTGCCTTGCGTTGCTGAAGATCTTCACTTTTGAGTGAGCCGAGATACTTGGCCAGAATCCGGCCTGGCTTGCGAGCGTGCCCTGGCGAACTGATCAGCTCGTCATAAAACGCCCCGGGGTTATAGGATTTCCAGTCAATACGCATATTCGGGCACATTACCTTATGACCATTAAAGTAGCAATACACCACCAGACGACGTATCGCTTCGACCGATTGGTGGCGATTCATCCGCACGTTGTCCGACTGCGTCCTGCACCACACTGTCGCACACCGATCGATGCATACTCGCTCAAGATTTCGCCAGCATCGCACTTCATCAACTGGCAGCAGGATCCATTTTCAAATCATCTCGCACGTCTGGTTTTTCCCGAACCAGCGAAGGAATTGTCGATCACTGTCGAGTTGATTGCCGACATGACCGTCATCAACCCTTTCGATTTTTTTGTCGAAGAAAGCGCAGAACATTTTCCTTTCAAATACGATCCGCAACTGGCCAAAGACCTGGCACCTTACCTGGAGATAAAGGAAAAAGGTTCGCAGATGACGGAATGGCTCAAGGGCGTCAACACGAGCAAACAGCCTATCGTCAGCTTTCTGGTTGCCGAAAACAGTCGCACTCAACAAGCAGTCAATTATGTGATCCGCATGGAACCCGGCGTGCAGACATGCGAAGAAACTCTCACACGCAAACTCGGTTCGTGTCGCGACAGCGCATGGTTGCTGGTGCAAACTTTGCGCCATATGGGACTCGCGGCACGCTTCGCCTCTGGTTATCTGGTGCAATTGACTGCGGATGTGCGTGCCATCGATGGACCCTCCGGTCCGGCAGAAGACTTCACTGATCTGCACGCCTGGACTGAAGTGTTCATTCCTGGTGCAGGCTGGGTCGGACTCGACCCGACTTCCGGACTGTTTGCTGCAGAGGGACACATTCCTCTGGCCTGTACGCCTGATCCCGTCAGCGCTGCACCAATAACGGGCAGCACTGGCGTCTGCGAGGTGCAGTTCTTTCACGAGAACAAGGTGACACGCATTCACGAAGATCCCAGAGTGACCAAACCCTACACCGGTGACGAGTGGAAGAAGATCGATGCACTCGGTCTGCGAGTCGACAAGGAACTGGAAGCGCATGACGTCCGACTGACGGTGGGAGGCGAGCCCACGTTCATCTCGATCGACGACATGGAGAGTGCACAGTGGAACACGGCGGCGCTTGGCAAGGAGAAGCGCAAGCTTGCCGGTGAATTGCTTCTCGCGTTGAAAAAACATTACGGCCCGCAGGGCATCATTCATATAGGTCAAGGCAAGTGGTATCCAGGCGAGCCACTGCCCCGCTGGGCGCTCGGCCTGTTCTGGCGCACCGACAACAAACCGCTCTGGCACAACCCCAAACTGCTGGCCGATGACAGAGTCCCCGGCCCCGTGAACATGCGAATTGCAGCGAACTTCATTGGCACACTGGCGCGGCGACTGCGCATCAGTCCACGCTATGTACTGCCGGCATTCGAGGACAAGAATTTTTACCTGAAACGAGAGGCCGAGCTTCCGGCGAACGTTTCGTTGTGGGACAACAAGGTCATCGACCCGCTCGAGAGTGCGCGCATCAAGCGAGTGTTTGCACAGGGGCTCGACAAGGAAACAGGGTATGTACTGCCACTCTCCTCTACAGAGATCGACGGCAGCATCAAGTGGCTCAGCTGCAAGTGGTATTTCCGCAAGGAACGGCTTGTCTTGATCCCGGGCGATTCACCCGTGGGCTTCCGACTGCCACTGGACAGCCTGCCCTGGCAGGCTCCCGAGAAGAACGAACAGGAGTCTGCACGCGACCCGTTCGCACCTCGCGAGGAGCTTCCCTACCCTCTGCTGGTGGACGAAATAGATGAGGAGCTGGATGCAGCCGAGCCCGGTGATGGTCGCCTCTTTCACACGGCAATGTGTGCGGACGTGCGTGACGGAAGACTGTATCTGTTCCTGCCTCCGCAGACTGATCTCGAGCGTTACGTCGCCTTGCTGGCCGCCATTGAAGCCACCGCTGAAGAACTGACCTGCCCCCTTGTCATCGAAGGGTATGAGCCACCCAAGGACCACCGCCTGCAAAAACTGATGATCACGCCAGACCCGGGCGTCATCGAAGTGAACGTGCAGCCAACGTCCACCTGGCCGGAACTGACGAGCCTTGTGCATACACTTTATGAGCAGGCACGCCAGAATCGCCTCGGCACAGACAAGTTCATGCTCGACGGCCGTCATATGGGTACCGGCGGCGGCAATCATGTGACACTCGGTGCCGCCAAGCCGGAAGACAGCCCTTTCCTGCGCCGCCCCGACCTGCTCGGCAGTCTGCTGCGCTACTGGCAGAATCATCCCAGCCTGTCTTACCTGTTCTCGGGTCAGTTCATCGGACCAACGAGCCAGGCACCGCGTGTCGACGAGGCTCGCGACGACAATCTCTATGAGCTCGAGATTGCGCTACAGCAACTGGAAAAAGAGACAACCGGCCAGTACTGGCTCGTCGATCGCATCCTGCGCAATTTCCTCGTGGATCTCACGGGCAACACTCACCGTGCGGAGTTCTGCATCGACAAACTCTACTCACCCGACAGTGCGAGTGGTCGCCTCGGCATTGTGGAGTTCCGCAACTTCGAAATGCCTCCGCACTGGCAGATGAGCGCGCTGCAGGTACTGCTGATTCGTACACTCGTCGCGCACTTCTGGCAGAAGCCCTACGATCGCCCACTCATCAACTGGGGCACGGAGTTGCACGATCGTTTCATGCTGCCGCATTTTGTCTGGGAAGATCTGGGCTGGGTGGTGGATGATCTGAACAAGGCGGGCTACCCGTTCTCGCTGAACTGGTTTGCGCCATTCCAGGAGTTCCGCTTTCCGCACTACGGCACCATCCACACGGCGGGCATTCAGCTCGATCTGCAACGTGCCATTGAGCCCTGGCATGTACTGGGTGAGGAATCGACAGGACAGGGCACGGCGCGCTATGTGGACTCCTCCGTCGAGCGCCTGCAGGTGCGCACGCAGAACATGACCGGGAATCGCTTCATCGTCACGTGCAATGGCCGCAAGGTGCCGCTGCGCAGTACGGGAACGGAAGGGGAATTCGTTGCCGGGATTCGCTACAAGGCGTGGGCACCCTACTCTGCTCTGCATCCGACAATCGATGTGCACTCACCGCTGGTGATCGACATCGTGGACACGCATCACAACCGTTCGCTGGGGGGGTGCACGTACCATGTCTCACATCCAGGCGGACGCAACTATGACACCTTCCCGGTGAACGCGAATGAAGCCGAGGCGCGCCGCGTGGCACGCTTCTGGCAACACGGACATACGCAAGGAGTGATGACACCGGATCTGGGTGATCCGCACGCAGCGCACCCGTATACGCTGGACATGAGGTTCAAGGCGCGCTGACGCACGCGGTGAGATCACAGACTACTGACGCGTCAGCAACGCCACCAGCAATTTGATCTGGGCATCATCAAGCTGTTCGTTGAAGGCTGGCATATGTCCATTCCTGCCCTGAGCAATGGACAGCCGGATCGCATCAAGACTGTCGCCATACAGCCAGTTGTCATCGCTCAACGACGGAGCCCCGAGCATCGGGTTACCACTGCCGTCGACGCCATGACAGGCGGCACAGAACTGGGAGTACTGCACCTGCCCGGGGTGCGTCGTGGCTTGCGCCGTGCCCAGCGTCTGCACGTAAGCTGCAACCTGCTCGACTCCCTGCTCTGTCAACGGCGCCAACCACGCTGGCATGGTGGCATTGCGCCCCATGCGGATGCTCTGTTCGATCTGCTCGGGAGTCGCCCCCCACTGCCACTCGGCATCCATCAGGTTGGGGAACAGGTTGGCCTGCCCCCCGCCATCTTCACCATGACAGGCCGAGCAGTTCCGGTTGAACAAACGTTCCGCTGTTGCCATCAGTTCCGCGTCACCCTGCAGATCGCCCAGACTGCTCGTCACTATCGTGGTACGTGCGGCCTCGAACTGCTGATCGAACTCAGCGTAGCTGCCATCGAGACGTCCGTGCTGAGACCAGCCCAACATGCCTCGGAATGCTCCCAGGCCGGGATACAGCATCAAGTAGATCACCGAGAAGATCATGGCACCAAACAAAAGCCAGAACCACCACAGCGGCGGTGCACTGTTGCCTTCGCGCAGGTCTTCATCCCACACAGGTTCATGCTCACTCGCGTGCGCATCGCTGGCATCCGCGCTGAAGTAGACGCTCAGCACCAGCCATGCAAGCGTGAGCAACGAGGCGATGGTGACGACGACGATCCAGCCACTCCAGAAACCGCTGGGCAAATCAGCCATGGGGCACCTCGTCATCCAGCGGAATTCTTGCGCTGTGATCACTGCGCGCCTTCGTCTCGCCCATGGACACCCACACGACCACGGCGATCATGAACAGCATCACCAGCATGTCACCAAAGAAGATGAAGAATGACATCATGGTCAGTGCGCTCCAGATTGATTTTCGGAATGGCCATCGGCAGAGTCCTCTGCATGGAATGATCCCAGCATCTGCAGATAGACGATGAGTGCGTCGATCTCCTTCATGCCCTCGAGCTGGCCCGGTGCGGCATCGATGTCGGCCTGTTCGTAGGGATGCCCGAGCAACTGCAGCGCACGCAGTTTCGCCTGGATGTCCGAGGTCTTCACATCACGCTCCGCGAGCCATGGATAGCCGGGCATGATGGAGCGCGGCACGACACTGCGCGGATCGATCAGATGGATGCGATGCCAATCATCAGAGTACTTGCCGCCGATGCGGTGCAGGTCAGGGCCTGTGCGCTTGGAACCCCACAGGAAGGGACGGTCGTAGACAAACTCGCCGGCCTGGGAGTACGGACCATAACGTTCGACCTCCGCGATCAAGGGCCGCACCTGCTGCGAATGACAGACACTGCAGCCCTCGCGAATGTAGATGTCGCGGCCGGTCAGCTCCACTGCATTGTAGACTCGCGCGTTGGCGCTTGCGGTGTTGAGAGAGTCCTGCAGGATTGCTGGCAGAACCTGCACCAGTCCGCCAATCGCAGAGACAAACAGGATGCCGAAGATCAGCAGCCCTGCGTTCTCTTCCAGTTTCTTGTGCAGTGACATGCCACTCATGTTGACGCTCCCAATGTGCCCACTCTTAATGCGCCCACTGTCGCGTCTTCCGATGTCATGCCATAGACAGGATCAACCGCGGGCGGCTGCATCTTCACCGTCGCCCTGCCTCTGACAGTCATGTAGAAGTTGTACGCCATCAGCATCGTGCCGAGCAGGAACACGAGCCCCGCCACCAGGCGCAATGCGTAATACGGGGCCATGCTAGCCATGATGTCGCTGAAGCTGTAACTGAGTTCGCCCGTCTCGTCCACGCTCAACCACAACAACCCCTGCGACACTCCGGCCGCCCACATGGAGATGATGTAGAGCATCGTGCCGCCCAGCGCGAGCCAGAAATGAATGTTCGCAAGACGCACGCTGTACAGCTCTGCGCCAACGAGACGCGGCATCAGGAAGTAGAACGTGCCGTAGGTGATCATCGCGTTCCAGCCCAATGCGCCGGAGTGCACATGACCGATTGTCCAGTCGGTGAAATGGCTGACGACGTTCACGGCACGAATCGACATCATCGGCCCTTCGAACGTGGCAAGGCCATAGAACGCGAGTGACAGTACGATGAACTTCAACGCGGGATCGGTCTTGAGCTTCTGCCACGCACCACTCACCGTCATGACGCCGTTGACCATCGTCGCCCACGATGGCGCGAGGAGGATCAGGCTCATCACCACTGCGAGCGACTGCACCCACTCCGGAATCGCGCTGTAATGCAGGTGATGTGGTCCGGCCCAGATATAGCTGTAAGTGAAGGCCCAGAACGCGACGACGGAGAGTTTGTAACTCCAGATCGGCCTGCCCGAATGCTTGGGCAGGAAGTAATACATCATGCCCAGAAAGCCACCAGTCAGCAGGAAGCCGACCGCGTTGTGACCGTACCACCACTGCACGATCGCGTCCTGCGCTCCGGCATAGATCGAGTACGATTTGGTGAGAGACACCGGTATCGCCAGATTGTTGACGATGTGCAGCATCGCAATGACGATGATGAGGGCGCCGTAGAACCAGTTGGAAATGTAGATGGGTTTGATCGTGCGGGTGGCGATCGTGCCGAAGAACACGATGCCGAAACTCACCCACAGAATGGCGATGGCGATGTCGAAGGGCCACTCGAGTTCGGCGTACTCCTTGGAGGATGTCCAGCCCGCCAAGAGCGACAGACCACCGAGAAGAATCAGCAGTTGCCAGCCATAGCAGACGAACCAGGCCAGGCGCGGCGCAAAGAGTGGCACATGGGACGTTCGCTGTACGCTGTAGAATCCCGTGGCCATCAGCGCGGAAACGCCGAAGCCGAAGATGATGCCATTGGTATGCAGGGGACGCAGACGTCCGAACGACAACCAGGGCTGACCGAAATCGATGGTCGGCCAGATCAGTTCGGCGGAGATGTAGACTCCCACAGCCATCGCCACCACGGCCCAGAATACCGAGAACAGGACCAGTTGCCTGACGATCTCGTCGTAGTAGTATTTCTGCCCTGTTGCCATTACTTCGCCTCTAAACCCTTTCTTGTCAGACCGCCAGTGCCGGACCGATGCCCGCTACCCACAACCCCATGGTCAATCCCAGCAAACTTACCGCCGCCACCAGCAACCAGCCCACCAGCGCGGACGCCATCAACATGCCGCGCTCGGGAGGAATGCCCAGCACCACGGGAATGCCCGTGTAAAGCAGATACATGCTCCAGATCATCGCCGGGATCATCACGAGCACGTTGAAGAAGACGTCGGGAAACAGATGAGCGGCACTGGCCAGCGCGAGGGGTTCTCCCACAATCCCGATCAGCGCGAAATGCAGGCCCGCCGCATCGCTGGCGCCGTAGGTGGCCGCCATCCAGCGACTGATGATGGCGGTAGTGACAAAACCGAAAACGAGAATGACGAAATACGCGGCACTGATCAGGGTCAGCGTGGCTGCAGGGAACATCAGAGGCTCAGCAGCCCCGAGGCGCCAGCCGAAGAGATAACCCCCGATCCAGGAGAACAGCGGTGGCAGCAACAGCAGCCACAGCGTGAAACGCATCAGGACGCGCCCAGGCGCCGGTGTATTACCGGCAAGCCTGGTGAAGGAGTTCAGCGGATTGAATACCGACTGAAAGAGATACAGGGACGAAAGCGAGCTGTTCATGGGAACTATTCTAGTCCCAAAGCAGAACCCGCCGCATGACATATATCAAGTATTTGACATACATCGAACACAAGCGAGCATCAGGCGTTGCGCAGCGCAGCAATCCTCTCGCTCAGGGGCGGGTGGGTCATGAACAGACGCGACAGTTGCTTGCCGCCACGGTTACTGATGCCGAAAGCCACCAGTTCGTCGGGCATCGCCGTGGTGGGTTGCCCCATCTGCAGACGCTCCAGCGCCGCAATCATGTTCTGTCGTCCGGCCAGTGACGCGCCACCGGCATCCGCACGAAACTCACGCTGCCTGCTGAACCACATCACGATGATGGACGCGAGAATGCCCAGCACCAGCTCGGCAACAATGGTGGTCACCCAGAATGCAGGGCCGTGGCCGCGCTCGGTCTTGAAGATGACGCGATCAACAAAGTGTCCAATGACCCGCGAAAAGAAAATCACGAACGTGTTGACGATGCCCTGAATGAGCGTGAGCGTCA
>MGYS01000069.1:44109-46111 GCA_001802565.1 Gammaproteobacteria bacterium RIFCSPLOWO2_02_FULL_57_10
GCTTCCAGCCGCGTCATGTTCTGCAGCAGGCCGGAGCTGACGGCCACCAGCGAATTATTACGTGATGCACCTGTGGCAAACGCATTGACCTGCGGCGAATCGAAGATCGCCACCTCCGGCATGCCGATACCTGCGGCCTGCGCCTGTCGCCGCACCGTTTCCACCAGCCACTGTTCGGTGCTGTTGGCTGGCTCGGTGATCACCCGCGCACCCGTGGTGCGTTTGGCGATCCACTTGGACATGGCCAGAGAAATGAAGGCACCGCCGAAACCGAACACGGAGGCGAACACCAGAAGGTTGTTCAGATCGAGACCGGCGCCCTGCTCATCGAGAATGCGTTCCACGCCGAGCAGGCGCAGGGTGATGCTCAACACGAAAATGATGGCCAGGTTGGTCATCAGGAACAAGGCAGTGCGTTTCATCTGTTCAGTTCCTCGGAAAATTCAAACGACTTCTGTGGGAGCGAGCCCTGCTCGCGATCGGGCCTTGCGGTGAATTCATTCGCGAGCAGGCTCGCTCCTGCAAGGGCAATCGCGGGCAGGGCCCGCTCCCACAATCAGTTCTCAGTCCAGCGCGGACTCGGGCGCCACAGCATGTCCGGTATCGTAGAGCGGGTCGCTCTTGGGCATCTTGCGGAACATCAGATCGAAGTGCTTCTGCACTCTGCCTATGTTCACCACAGCGATACCGCTGGAGAAACCGAACCACACGTACAGCCCGTTCATGTTGCGGAAGATGGCCGGTATATGTTGGGGGCCCGCTATCGTTCCTTCAAGGTAGTGCTGATAAAGAATTGGGATGTCATCCAGGGTCACCTTGCCCACAAAGAGCATGGGAATGATCTCCGGCACACCGGAATTGATCGCGCTGCGGATGAAATTGACGTTCTCGACGAATCCGCGCAGATAAGACAGGTCCTTCGTGAACACGGAGCCACCCGTCAGCGTGCCGCCACGAAATACGCGCTGGGTGATGCGATAGCTCTCGTGCTCGCTCAGGCCGCGATTGACAAAATACTGGTAGACCTCGATGAAGTCTGCGCCCTGCTCCGCCATATCGACGGCCACGACGCGGTCGCTCACCCGCAGTGCACGCTGCGGATAGGAGCTGAACGTCAGCGTCTCCATCAACACCGCGAGCCCTTCCTGACACGCCGTGACGCGCGGAGAACCCACACTGAGCCAGGTCGCCCACGGTTGATTGCGCCCGTTCAACGTCGTGCCCACGTGCACCCAACCCTCATGCACCTCGAGGATCTGCAGATCGAACTCGGAGAACTCCGAGTCCTGATTGATCTTGATGTAATCGCCTCCCGCCGCGGCATCGGAAACGATACCGTCACTGAGAATCACGCGAATGTCGCCGGGCGGAAAATACGGGTTGAGCTTCTGCTGCAGAATCTGCACCGCATCCGGCGCAGAAATGGTCTTGCCGTAGGGGCGACTCAGATGCTCCGCCGCGGGCAGGGAAAATATCTGACAGAGCTTTTCACCGAGCTGACGCAGGCTCTTGCGATCACCCCGCAGGCGGTCGCCAGCCGAACCATACAGCTCGCGACTGTACCCCCCGAACGCCGAGGTGCCACGATGCACCAGCAGATCGATGACCAGCAGGTACTGGTCGATGGTGGAGCAGAGAATGGAACCCAAACCATCTCTACGCCCGAGGTCGCGCCGCACATCATCCCGCAACTGACGGAATTGTGTACGCAGCGTATCGGGCTGGAAATTCAGGGGTTGGCGCTCGTAGAACGCGAGATCTGCAGGGGGCATTTTCCTGCCCTTGGCGGCAAGAAAGTCTTTCTCGAAACGGGCGGGCCACTTGATGGCGTCCAGGATGCGAATGGGTTGCTGCAGTGCGATCAAGCGGTTGGAGAGCACCTTCACGCGTTGCTGATAGTCTGCCTGACTCATGAACCCTGTACTCTCGAAACTGCCAAGAGCCCAAGCTTAGCAGGGCGTGGGGGTTGAGCAAAAGCCCAATCGCGGGCGGGGCCCGCTCC
>MGYS01000069.1:46148-53247 GCA_001802565.1 Gammaproteobacteria bacterium RIFCSPLOWO2_02_FULL_57_10
ACGATGAGATTTTCCCGCCGAGCTACATCCTCGCCCGAATCACATCGATCAACTCACGAGCATCGTAGGAGTCAGCATCGCGCTCAGCAGTCCCATGCTGCATCACGATCTCCAACTGCGAGGTATAGCTCTTGCGATCCCTGTCCGGCATGTCCACGCGGGTGGCCAGTGTCGGATAGGTGGAATAACGGGAACTGCAAGTCAGCAGACCGCAACGCGTCTCCACCATGGGAACTGTGCTGTAACCCACAGACGTTGATACATCTCCGGTACTATCCTCTATTGTCGCTGTATCGCGATTGGCCACACTGAACCAGTCGTAACCCTTCTGAATGGTCAGCTCCGCCGCGCGCAACAGCGTATAGTCCTGCACCTGATCACTGGATGTGAACGAGTTGCCCGCAAAGGTTACCCGGTAGCGATTCTCACCGAGAGCGCTCTCACGATAACCGAAGCTGTCCTCATTCTGGGCGGGCATGTAAGGCGTATGACCGGACGCGCAGGCTGCCAGTACAACGGTGGCAGCAAACAGCGCAATCCAGCGTGTTGCTGTGTGAAACGTGGTCTGGTAACCGGCTACTGCATTTGCAGGTTTTTTCGACGACTTCTTCATGATTGTCTCCTTGGCGGCTCGGGCATCAGTCGTGTGAATGGTGCCGCCGCGCACTATTTGTGGACGGCTCCATTGTTAGCACCGGGAAATGCAGGCTTGAAGATCAACACAATGGATTTATGGGATAGATCACACTTTTCAGATGACGGCGGGGGTGCAAGTGGACAACTTTCACCGACGCTGTATAGAGTAAAACCACAGTAGTTATTGTTTGTTAGACCATTTGTTACACCCAGATTTACACCCCAAGGAGAAAGCATCATGACCAACGGAATTATGAAAAAATCGCTGACAGTACTGGTACTGCCACTTTTGCTGATCGGTTGTACCACCAACCCCTACACCGGCGAACGCCAGGTTAGCCGCGCAGCCCAGTATGGCGGCATAGGAGCAGTGGTATGCGGATTGATCGGCGCAGCGGAAAGCGGCCAGCGTGCACGCAACGCGGCAGCGGGTTGTGGCGTGATCGGCGCAGGCGTCGGCGCGTACATGGATGTGCAGGAAGCAGAGTTGCGTCAGGAGTTGCAGGGCACAGGAGTGCAGGTACAGCGTAATGGCGATCAGCTCGATCTGATCATGCCGGGCAACGTGACGTTCAACACAGACCAGTACAACATCCGCCCGGAATTTCATCCGGTGCTGAACTCTGTTGCCCAGGTGTTGTACAAGTACAACGACACGCGTCTGCAGATCTACGGTCACACCGACTCAACGGGCAGCGCAGACTACAACTACAACCTGTCCAATCGCAGAGCGGCGAGCGTTGCCAGCTACCTGGCGTCACAGGGTGTGGATCAGGGTCGCATCATGTCCCAGGGCATGGGCCCGGATCAGCCGATTGCTTCCAACCAGACCGAAGCCGGTCGTGCGCAGAACCGCCGCGTAGAGTTGCAGATTATTGCTGCTCCTCGTTAATTGTCTTGAACCCACTCTGTAGCCCGCGACGAGCGGGGCTACAGGGGTAGTCAGAACACGCCCGTGAATCCATCCATGGAGGGCTCAATCGCGCCATCCGACCGCCATGGATGGCGGGAGTGCAGAAAATGCAGGAGCATTTTTCTGCCATGGCGCTCAATGGTTCTGCCTACCCCTGTAGCCCCACTCGTCGCTGACTGTGGGAGCTTGCCTGCAAGCGATCGACCCACCACCTGTCTAACCGCATTCCGTTACCCGCACAACAACCTCAATCTTCACATCTCATCACGCAACTTCATGCCCGCCGCGGTCAGGCGATAACGCTGCATCGGGCTGCGAGGCTTGTCGGGGATTGTCATTTCTATCAGGCCCTCTGCCAGAGCTGGGCGGAGGTAGCGATCGCTGAAGGACTTGCGGTCTGACAGACCAAGTGCAGCCATGATTGCATCGCGCCCCTGTTCACCTTTTATTGTTTTGAGTAGTGCTCTGACATGGGGGGTAGCATGGGGGGTGACATGGGGGGGCGCGGAGTTTTCAACAGCATCGAGAATCATGCTGAGCATGAAGATGATGAAAGGTTCGGAGTCGGATCTGGCCGTGCTTTGATTCAGCGCCTGGTAGTACTCGTTCTGATGTTGATGCACCAGACTTTCGACCGGAATGTATGCAAACAGCGGTTGCCAGCGACTGAGAATCAACGTTTGCCAGAGCCTGCCCATTCGACCGTTGCCATCACTGAACGGATGAATGAACTCGAACTCGTAGTGAAACACACTGCTGCTGATCAGCGGATGAATATCGGTGTCGGCGAGCCAGCCAAGCAGGTTGCGCATCAATATCGACACCCTGTTGGCAGGCGGTGCCATGTGCACAACCTGCTCACCCTGCATGACACCCACGCCACCCAAGCGATAGCGACCGGCATCGGGTAGCAGCCCGATCATCAACCGTCTATGAGCTTCGAGCAGATCCGTTTCCCGATGAGGAACAAACTGCGCAAGCTCGTCATAGACAGCAAGAGCGTTGTGCGCTTCGGTAATATCACGAGGCGGGGCCAACACACGCTTGCCATCGAGAATGGCGGTGATCTGCTCCTCACTCAGCGTATTGCCCTCAATCGCCAACGACCCATGAATCGTGCGAATACGATTGATCCGCCGCAGCCGCAACGATTGCGCCTGATCCATCTCAACCGAAAGCCGACCGACAGCCTCGCTGATCCGCGCGAGCAGATTCAGAACGGTTGGGCTGATGATGAAGGGAGGAATATATTTCAAAAATTTACGCTCTAGTTCTGGTTGCTCAGGGCAGATTTATGCTTTCGTGACTCTATGGGAAAATTATTTTTGTTTGTCACATCGGCCGTCCAAATCCGAAAAGCCATACTGATAGCGCTTGCTAGAGCGATTTCGCAACCTCTTTTGCGAGGCTTTGAAGATATGGTCCGCTCCATCGTGACCATTTATTAAACGCAGGTGGGGCTAAGCTAGGAATAACAAAAACAGTATATCCGGCTACTTTTGCACCGTGAGCCTTTGAACCTTCCTTTGGCTCCGTTGGAAGATCTGCATTTAGAACGGCGCTTAACTCTTTGCTCGCTCCCGCTCCATGAACAATTAAAACTTTGGGCTTTACTATGCTAAGTAACGCAGCAAATATCTCCTTCCCCTTCGCGGCGCCAGAAATATTGTGACTAAATTTTAGGTCAGCACTCATTGGCGTTGAGAAACAAACGACATTTGTTTCCAGAATTTTATCGACGCCAGCCTGCTTTAGAAGTGACCGCATCCTATCTGTGTTCGTTCGTGTTGGTGATGGTGAATATCCTGTGATCTCGTCGTATAGACCCCTGCATGATTCGCCGCCTCTGTTAAAAAGTGCGTCAAGGTGCCGTTTGTGCGTAATCTTTGAAATTTCAAACCCGTTTGCTTGATTCTTGCCTATGACAAACACATTAGCGCTTTCCGGGTTCTGCAAATCTGTCATCCAAGGACGAGGAAACTGGCCTCCCACAGGCTGGGTTAACAACGACATCACTCTTTCAAGTTCGCTCATCGCTATTTCTCTCAATCGCCTTAACAGAATGTCGGGCTCTACCCCGTTCTCACGGGATCGCCGGAACTTTCAGACGGTCTCGTGACATCAAATCAAGGAAAACGTAAGTCAACTCAGTTGTGCAATTTACTACCAAGCTGCAGTGGCCCAATAAATTCTGTGCACTTCCAGCCTTGGAATTAGGACTGGACCAATCACCAAAGCCAGAGCTGCGCGATGGGGCAGGGGTAGGCAGAACCGTTGAGCGCCAGGGCAGAAAAATGCTCCTGCATTTTCTGCACGCCCGCCATCCATGGCGGTCGGATGGCGCGATCGAGCCCTACATGGATGTATTCACGGGCGTGTTCTGACTACCCCTGCCCCATCGCACAGCTCGACCTACAGAGTGATTTACCTACGCGATGTACAGCTCTTGCTGCATCACCCGACTGATGTTGATTGACGAGACACGCTGCTCCTCAACCTGCTGCACTGTGAAACAGAATCCGTCCAGCTCCAGCCGTGCTCCGACCTCAGGCAACTGATCGAACTTGCTCATCAGGAAGCCGGCAATCGTCGAGTAGTTGTCGATGTCGTCATCGAAGACACCTGACTCCAGCACGCGACCCAACTCATGCAGATCAGCGTGGCCCGCCACCAGCCATTCGTTCTCGCCGATCTCCTCGATCGCGGGCGCTTCGTCCTCGTCCGGGAATTCACCGGCGATGGCTTCGAATACATCGATCGGCGTGATCAAGCCCTGAATCGTGCCGTATTCGTCGACCACCAGCACCAGCTGCCCTTTTGATTTGCGCAGCGTCTCGATCAATGGCAGTACCGCGATTGAGTCGGGTACGTAGATCGGTTTGCGCAGGCTGTCCTTGAGCGTGATCTTGTCGTTGACGACCAAGTCATTGATCAGATCCTTGGCCCGGGCGATGCCGACAATTTCATCCAGGCTGCCACGACAGACCGGAAAGAAGCTGTGAGGAGTCTCGATCAGCAGCTTGCGAATTTCTTCCGTGCTGTCTTCGAGATTCACCCACGAAATGTCCTTGCGCGGCGTCATCAGCGACCACACGGAGCGCTCGGCCAGCGTCAGCACACCCGTCACCATGTTGCGCTCGGCGAGCAGGAAGGTGTCCTCTTCCTCGGGATTGGGATTGTCACTCGTCGGCTCAGGCTGGTCGTAGCTGCGCCCACCGAGCAGGCTCAGTACTGCAGCCGCCGTGCGTTCACGCAGGGGCATGCGGGCCTCGTTCTTCTTGCGATTGCGATTGGCAATCTGGTTGAAGATCTCGATGACGATCGAGAAACCGATCGCGGCATAGAGGTAGTTCTTGGGAATGTGGAAGCCAAAGCCCTCGGCGACCAGACTCAGGCCAATCATCAGCAGGAAGCTCAGACACAACACCACTACCGTCGGGTGTTCATCCACGAATTCGGTGAGTGGCTTGGAGGCGAGCAGCATCAGGCTCACGGAGATAACCACCGCGGCCATCATGATGGAAATATGGTCAACCATGCCCACGGCGGTGATCACGGCGTCCAGCGAGAACACTGCATCGAGCACGACAATCTGTGAAACGACAAGCCAGAACCCGGCGTAAACGCGGTTCTCGACGTGTCCGCTCATGCTGCCTTCAAGGCGCTCATGCAGCTCCGTCGTGCCCTTGAAGAGCAGGAACAAGCCACCAAACAGAAGAATCAGATCGCGCCCCGAGAACGGATGACCGAATACGGAAAAGAAGGGGGTGGTGAGCGTGACCAGCCAGGACACTACGCTGAGCAGGCCGAGGCGCATGACTACGGCAAGACTCAGACCGATGATACGCGCCCTGTCGCGCTGGTTCGGGGGAAGCTTGTTTGCCAGGATGGCAATGAAAACGAGATTGTCGATGCCGAGGACTACCTCGAGAATAATCAAGGTAACCAACGCGACCCATGTTGCAGGGTCCAACAGGAATTCCATACGCCCTCATTCAGTTATAACGGGAGGTCGAGTTTAGCCGGGTTTTTCCGAGAACGGAAACAGCATCTTGTGCGGATCCACCTTCGCATCGAATTGTGACGGCGTGAGGAAACCCAGCGCCACCACTGCTTCCTTGAGGCTGGAATCGTGCTGCTCGGCGTATTTCGCGGCCTGCGCGGCCTTCTCGTAGCCAATCTCGGGCGTCAGGATTGTCACCAGCATCAGCGAACGCTCCACCGAACGGGCCAGTTGTTCCGCGTTGGCCACGATGCCGCTCAGGCAATGTTCACGAAAGCCGTTCATGGCATCGGCCAGCAATTCCATCGACTCCAGCAGTGTGTGAATCAGCAGGGGCTTGAAGACATTCAGCTCGAAATGGCCCTGACTGCCCGCCATTGCCACCGTCGTGTTGTTGCCCATCACGCGCAGGCACACCATGGTGAGCGCTTCGACCTGGGTCGGGTTGACCTTGCCAGGCATGATGGAACTGCCCGGTTCGTTGGCGGGAATGCGGATTTCCGCCAGACCACAACGCGGCCCGCTGTTCATCAGACGTATGTCGCTGGCCATCTTGAATAGAGCTGTCGCCAGCAACGTGAGGCGCCCGTGCATATCCACCAGAGCATCGTGGGCGGCGAGCGCCATGAACTTGTCAGGGGCCGACACGAACGTGATCCCGCTGAGCTCGCTGATCTGGCGGGCCACGCGTTCCGCCCAGCGTATATCGGTGTTCAAACCGGTGCCTACTGCGCTGCCGCCGATCGCCAATTGCGCCAAACCTGTCATGCCTTCGGCCAGACGAGCTCTGGCGTACTCCATCTGCGCACGATAGCCCCCGAATTCCTGCCCCAGCGTCACCGGCGTCGCATCCATCATGTGCGTGCGCCCGCTCTTCAGATCATCCGCGAATTCGTTGCTCTTGCGCGTCAGCTCAACGATAAGCGCATCGAGCGCAGGCAGCAGGGATTGCAGCAACAATTGACTCGCCGCTACGTGCATGACCGTGGGAAATACATCGTTGGAAGACTGAGAGCGATTGACGTGATCATTTGGGTGCAGTGGTGCGTGATCGCCGCGCCTGCCACCAGCAATTTCATTGCCACGATTGGCAATCACCTCGTTCAGATTCATGTTGGTCTGCGTGCCACTGCCCGTCTGCCAGACCGACAGCGGAAACTGTGCGTCATGGCGCCCGGCGAGAATTTCGTCACAAGCCTGCACGATCAGCGCAGCACGTGTCTCATCCAGCGCACCCAGTTCAAGATTAGTCATCGCCGCCGCCTTCTTCACCAGCGCAAACGCGCGAATGAACAACGGAGAGAACTTCTCTGTGCCAATCCGAAAGTGCGCCAACGACCGCTGCGTCTGCGCGCCCCACAGCACCTCGGACGGCACGGCGATCTCGCCCATGGTGTCTTTCTCAATTCGACTGTTGGGCCGGGTTGTCATTGTGTGGATTCCCTATCTGGTGAGATTGTGGCACACGGGTAGAGCTTGGTTTGTGCGTTGAGGATAGCAGGACCGTCAGCCGCCAGGGATGGCGGCTGCCGAGCCCCCATGGATGG
>MGYS01000069.1:53258-62924 GCA_001802565.1 Gammaproteobacteria bacterium RIFCSPLOWO2_02_FULL_57_10
TCGCGGGCAGGGCCCGCTCCCACAGGGTATGACAGCAGTTGTTCGAGCACATAGGGCATGATGCCGCCGCGACTGAAATACACCACATCGTCCTCAGTGTCGAGCCGACACAGCAATTCGCACTCCCGGGTCACGCCATCGGCACTCAGCACCTCCATCACCACCGTCATGCCCGGACGCACCACATCGAGCCCGCGAATGCTGATGATCTCCGTGCCATCCAGATGCAGACTCCTGCGCGTGGTGCCCGGCTTGAACTGCAGAGGCAACACGCCCATGCCTGCCAGATTGGAACGGTGAATGCGCTCAAAACTCTCCGCCACCACGGCCTTCACGCCCAACAGGCGCGTGCCCTTGGCAGCCCAGTCGCGGCTCGATCCGGTGCCGTATTCCAGCCCGGCGATGATCACCAAAGGCACTTCGCGCTGCTGATACGACATCGCGGCCTCGTAGATGCTCATCTGGTGTTTCTCCGGCAGCAGCAGCGTATAACCGCCCTCGATGTTGTCGAGCATTTCGTTGCGAATGCGCACGTTGGCGAACGTGCCACGCATCATCACTTCATGATTGCCACGACGCGATCCATAGGAGTTGAAGTCCTTCACCCCGATACCGTGATCGATCAGGTAACGACCCGCCGGGCCGATCTTGCTGATCGAGCCCGCAGGCGATATATGGTCAGTCGTCACGGAGTCTCCGAGCATGGCCAGGATGCGCGCACCGACGATGTCACCACGCACGGGGCCCATCTGCGGCGTGAAGAAGGGCGGATTGCGGATATAGGTGGATGCCGCATTCCATGAGTAGGTTTTCTCCTTGTTTACCGGCAGAGAATTCCACTGCGGGTTGTCACTGAAGACGACGGCGTATTCCTTGCTGAACATCTCGCGGCTCACCAAGGCCATGGCATTGCTGATCTCGCTGCTGCTCGGCCAGATATCGCGCAGATATACCGGACGACCATCGCGATCGTGGCCAACGGGGTCGCTGCTGATATCGAGGTTCATCGTGCCCGCCAGCGCATAGGCAACCACCAAGGGCGGAGAAGCCAGCCAGTTGGCGCGCACACGCGGATGAATGCGTCCCTCGAAATTGCGATTGCCTGACAGTACGGAGCAAACCGTGAGTCCTGCCACCTCGATGGCCTCTTCGATCGCGGGCAACAGCGGACCCGAATTGCCGATACAGGTCGTGCACCCGTAACCGACCAGATTGAAACCGAGGGCATCCAGCGGCGCCTGCAGTCCGGCTCGCACCAGATAATTCGTCACCACCTTGGAGCCCGGTGCCAGCGAGGTCTTGACCCAGGGTTTGCGGCGCAGTCCTTTCGCCACCGCCTTCTGTGCCAGCAATCCTGCCGCCATCATCACGGCGGGGTTGGACGTGTTCGTGCACGAGGTGATGGCGGCAATCACCACGTCGCCATCGTGCAACTGAAAGTCTTCGTTCATGACCGAGATCGATTTGCGAATGCCGCCTTCCAGCTGTGTCGCAATATTGTGCGCCACCTCCGGCAGCAGCACGCGATCCTGCGGTCTGCCCGGCCCCGCGAGGCAGGGCACTACTTCGGCAAGGTCCAGCGTCAGCGTGCTGCTGAACACGGCAGTTTCCTCGCCAGTGCGCCACAATCCCTGGGCCTTGCTGTAGGCTTCGACCAGCGCAATTGTCTGCGCATCACGTCCAGTCAACTCGAGATAGCGCAGCGTTTCCTGATCGACCGCAAAGAAGCTGCACGTGGCACCATACTCCGGTGACATGTTGGCGATGGTGGCGCGATCCGCGAGCGAAAGCGCATCGAGACCGGGTCCGTAGAATTCAACGAACTTGTTGACGACCCCATGCTGGCGCAATTTCTGCGCGACGGTCAGCACCAGATCCGTGGCGGTCACTCCCTCACGCAACCTGCCCTCGACACGGAAGCCGACGACCTGGGGAATCACCATGGCCATCGGCTGCCCAAGCATCGCCGCTTCTGCCTCGATCCCTCCGACACCCCAGCCGAGCACTCCCAGACCATTGACCATCGTGGTGTGACTGTCAGTGCCGACCAGTGTGTCCGGATAAGCAAACAGCTCGCCGTTGATCTGTGCGGACCATACAGTTCTTGCGAGGTATTCGAGATTCACCTGATGACAGATGCCGGTGCCGGGTGGCACCACGCGGAAATTGGTGAATGCCTCCTGCCCCCAGCGCAGGAATTCGTAGCGTTCACGATTGCGCTCCATCTCGATCGCGACATTGGCCTCGTAAGCTGAGCCCTGTGCGAACTGATCCACCATCACGGAGTGATCGATGACGAGATCCACAGGGTTGAGTGGATTAACGAGTGCCGGGTCTGCCCCTTTGGCGGCCACCGCATCGCGCATCGCGGCCAGGTCGACCACCGCAGGCACTCCGGTGAAATCCTGCATCAGAACGCGGGCAGGCATGAAGCTGATTTCGTGACTGGAATTGCGCGTCTCGGGCCAGCGCAGCAGCTGCTCGATATCGGCGATGGTGACCGTGCTGCCGTTGCGACGACGCAGCAGATTTTCCAGCAGAATGCGCAGCGTGACGGGCAGCAATGCGGGATTGGGGAAGCCCGATTCCAGCAATGCAGGCAGGCTGTGGTAGCGATAGGCGATGCCGTTGACTGTCAGCGTCCGCAGCGTGTCGAGTGTTTCTGATCCTGAATCGGGTCTTCCTGTCATGATTGCACCTTTAAGCTGAACCCTGGCACAGGTTTCTGTCTATCCTCAATCCGATTGCGTTGAAACGGGGCATTACTGCACACATACGGGGTAAATGAAGTATCCCCGCTGCAGGCAGGGTGCGATAATGATGCGCATGCCACGACACCCGAACCCTGGGTCGAGTCTGCAAGCGATTTCCGGAGTTTACAAGCAGTAGATGAACATGATGTCGAAGGCACAGATATCGATACGGATATCGAGAGCACAGCTGCTCACCCTGCTGTCGATCGCCCTGCTTGCAGCGGCGCAGACCAGCCAGGCTCAGCTGGCCGCTCCCGCGATCGTCATCACCGGAGCAGATCCAATCCTGGAGGGAAACATCCGCGCCCACCTCGGCGTGGAGAGCGAGCGTTGCAACAGTCCGCAGCGTCGCCTCGATCGTCTTCTGCCCCAGGTCATCCGTGACGTCGAGCGAGCGGCTCAGGCACTCGGTTACTACAGCCTGCAGCAAAGTGGCGCATTCAACGCTGGAGAGCCCTGCTGGTCGTTGCGCATCGAGGTGACACCGGGCGCGCCCGTGCAGTTCGGTACCATCAACATCAACGTGACCCCTGACGAAACCCGCATCCTCGGTCAGGCAGATCCTTTCGCAGAGTTGCTGCGTGACACCCCCATCACCGAGGGCGGGCAACTGATCCACAGCGAGTACGAATCCCTGAAGGCATCGCTCAGCGCCATCGCCGTCGAGAACGGCTATTTCGCGGCACGCTTCAACCGCTCCGAACTGGCCGTGGACCTGCAACGCAACGTCGCCGATGTGACCATCGATTTCGATCCGGGCGAGCGTTACCGCTTCGGCGCCATTCGCATCAGTCCGCTGGAAGAGCTGTCAGACAGATTCATCTCGCGCTTCCTGCCCTTCGAGGAGGGCTCGCCCTACTCCACCGAGATGCTGATCGCCCTGCGCCAGAGCCTCAACGACAGCCAGTATTTCAGTCAGGTAGCGGTCACGCCGCAGCTCACCGCCACGCAGACCGCATCGGCCACCGCCGTGCGGGAAGTGCCTGTGGATATCGAACTGACAGCGCGTCCGCGACGTTCCTGGACAGTCGGCATGGGCGTGACCACCGACATCGGGCCGCGTCTCACCCTCGCGTATGAGGATCGTTACATCAATCGTCGTGGCCACCGTCTGAGTGGCGATGTCGGTATCTCGCCACTGCGCCAGGAACCGAATCTGAGTTACGTGATCCCGCTGAGCGATCCGGCCACGGAGAGCCTGAGCATCTCGACCGGTTACATCGGCGAGCAGACCGACACCTTCGACACCGACACCTACAAGGTCGGCGTCAGCTATCGCTCGACGGTGGACGCATGGATCCTCGGCGACGACTGGCTGCAGAACATCTTCGTCAACTTCCAGCGCGAGAACTCCAAGCTCAATGACATCCGCGAGCAGAGCAATCTGACCATCTCCGGCATCAACTGGGCGAAAACCCAGGCCGATGACCCGATCTTCCCGACGCGCGGGTGGCGGCTGTTCACCCAGGTCAGTGGCGCATCCAACGCCTTTCTCTCCGACATGAGCTTCCTGCAGCTGTATGGCAGCGGCAAGGTCGTGCAGGCGATCGGGCCCGGCCGTGTGCTGCTGCGCATGGAGGCTGCCACCACGATCGTGGATGGTGTGGAGGAACTGCCCGTGTCCATCCGCTTCTTCACCGGTGGCGACCAGAGCGTGCGCGGCTATCAGTACCGCAGCCTCGGTGCCCTGAACGAGCTGGGCGAAGTGATCGGCGGCAAGCATTTGCTGACCGGCAGCGCCGAGTATGACTTCGATGTCCGCCCGGGCTGGAAGGGGGCCGTGTTTGTCGATGCGGGCAACTCGTTTGCCGATTTTGCCGACTTCGAACTGTATCGCAGCGCCGGACTCGGCATCCGCTGGATGTCGCCCATCGGGCCGATCCGTGCCGACGTGGCCAAGGGTCTGGACGACGACAGCTTCCGTCTGCACATCACCATGGGGCCGGACTTGTGAGCAATCTGCGACAGGCACCGGAATATCCGGAACGCGAACCCGCTCCCCCCAGAACGGGGGCCTCGCGTGTCATCCGTCTGATCCTGGTCAGTACCTTCCGTGTCCTGCTGGTCGTCCTGTCCCTGCTGACCATCATCAGTGCCCTGCTCAGCACGGCGACCGGCAGCCGCTGGGTGATCAGCGGCGTCAGCAGCTTTCTCAACGACGAGACTCAGCAACTCTCGATCGCCACCACGGAAGGAACACTGCTGTGGGGCATGACACTGCAGGACGTGCGCTACCACTCCGGCCCGAACGGCGCGCAGCAAAACACCGTCACCATGGACTCCATCACGACCAGCTGGAATCCGTTCTCCATGCTCTCGGGCGAGTTCAGCCTGGCGCTGATCGAGGTCGATGGCCTGCAGGTGAACTGGCGGACAGCGCCGTCACCCGAGATCGATGAAGCGTTCACGGACCCGCTGGCAGACCTGCTGCCACTCCCGGTCGGCGTCAGTATCGAGAAATTCCGCCTGCGTGATGCCAACCTGAACATCGACGATCAGGTGATGGACATCAGCATTCTCAGTCTCGTCGCGACGTTGCGCGAGAAGCGCCTGCAACTCACTGAACTGCTGCTGGGCGCCAGTCCACTGAACCTTGACGGTTCGATACAGGTCGATCTGGTTCCCCCGTATCCGCTGCGACTCGATCTTGGCTGGTCCTACAATTTCGCAGAGTCGGGCAATCCCACGCTGGCCGACCTCGGCTATGCAGCGGGCAGACTGGATCTGGGGGGAGATGCCAGCGCCCTCATCATCTCTCACCAGTTGCAGAACCCGGCGAACGTGCTCAGCGAGGGCAATGTCGGCACGGGGCTGTTCGTGGACAACACGGTGGCGGCGCGGCGCTTCAGTCTCGTGCACCAATTGCCCGGGCAGGCCATGCCATTACTGGATCCGGGCGAGGGCAATGTCTTGCGCATCGAGTCCGCTGAGATCACCACGACGGGCTGGATCGATGATCTGCACCTGACAGGCATTGCGGACATGGGCGTCTTTAACCCCGCAGGCGAGCGCATCCTGCCGGTTGTCACGCTGAGCTGGAATGCCCTGCTGAACGATCAAACCCTGGCGATCGACCAACTCAGCGCCAGCACGCTCACCGGCACATTGAGCAGTACCGGTGAGCTGAGCTGGGTGGACACCTTCGCCCTGAACCTGACCTACAGCCTGCGCGAACAGGATGCCAGCCAGTATCAGGCTGTGTTGCCCGAGGTGCTTGCCCCAGGCGCACTCGCCAGCACCGGGGCCCTGACCGTGCGTCAGGTGGACACCGACTGGGAGGGTGAGTTCACCATGAACTCCCTGGATGGCCAGCTCAATGGTTACCCGCTTTCCGGCAATGGCAACGTCACCTTTGCCCGCGACAATTACGAGATTTCCGGACTACGCCTGCGCAGCGCCAGCAACGAACTGCAGGCAACGGGACGCTGGTCGGACACCGTCGACCTGCAGTGGGAGCTCGTCGCCAATGAGCTGGAGACGCTCTCGCCCCAGCTCAGCGGCAGTCTCAACGCCGAGGGTGCGATCACCGGCACGCCTGCCGAGCTGCAGCTCAGCCTGGACGCAACCGGCAGTGACATCGTTTACGACAGTCCCGACAGATCCGTCCGCATTGCCGACCTAAGTCTGGACGGAAATTACCGCGATGGCAGCAACACGGTGGTGCTGGAGATGGCAGACATCGCTCTCGACGACCAGCGTGTCGACACCCTGCGCCTGAATCTGGACGGCCAGCCTGCCGCTCATACGCTCGCGCTGACTGTCACCAGCCCACTGGGCCAGGGCGAGCTTTCCGTGTCCGGTGGTATCACGGATGCCGAGGAGAGGACCTGGGCAGGCCAGTTGCAACGCGCCGCGATCCGCTCCGAACTGGGCGACTGGCGTATCAATCAGGTGGTCGCGATGGAAGTGTCCGCCACGCACGCCAGCATCGCCGAACATTGCTGGGTGGAAACGGGCAGCGAACTGTGTCTGCAGGGCAGCTGGCGCGACGGTGGCGAGATCAATGCGCGGGCAGCACTGAGTAACTATCCGCTGTCCATATTCAACGCCCTCGCCCCGCAAACGGCAGCTGCTGCACCCCCGATTACCGCGAGAGAGGCTGCGGCGCGAGAGCTTGCGGAGAGGGTGTCCCGACTTATCCCGCGCCTGCCCGCCGGGACAACTGTCAGTGGCAACCTGAACGCCGAAATCGGCATCAGTGGCACTCTCGCGGATGATCCCACTGCCGATCTTGCGGCCCGGTTTGCCAACATGGCCGTGGATTTCAGTGTCGACGCCGGTACCGGGCAGATCAGCCTCGTGGCGGTGCAAGCGGCCGAGGAAGTGATTCCCGGCGCTGACACAGGCGCTGCTGACACAAGCACGGCAGCGGATGCCGACAGTGCGGCAGAGCCGGAGGTGCAGGCATTCCACTGGCGCACCGCCAGAGTCAGCGGCACACGCGAAGACGACGTCTGGCAGCTCAATGGCCTGGTGGATTTCTACCAGCCCGACCTGGCAGCCACGGGAATGGCAGTCGAGGGCACTGCCCGCGCCCGCATTGGCATCGACCCACAGCAGAATCTTGATGGTCAGATCAATCTATCCTTCGACGAACTGAGCTGGATCGAAGCCTTCGTACCACAGATTCAGAATCCCGAGGGGCAACTCACTGGCCTGGCGATCCTGTCAGGCACCGTTGCCGAGCCCCGCTTCGGAGGTGTGGTGACGGTCGCTGATGCGGGGTTGGACGTCCCGGCCCTCGGCGTCACGATCAGCGGACTGACAACGACGCTGACGAGCGACGGCAGCGAGACGATCGTGATGCAGGGCCAGGCGCAATCCGGCGACGGTCTGCTGACATTCGTCAGCGAAGTGCACGAGCCACTCAGCGAGAACCGCTCACTCACCGTCGAACTGCAGGGCGAGAACTTCGAACTGGTCAACCGTCCCGAACTCAATCTGGCCATCACGCCGGACATGACCGTTGCCGCCAGCGCGACCGGCATCGATGTCAACGGCACACTGACACTGCCTGTGCTGGATGTGCAGATCACCGAGCTGCCGGAGAGCGCGATCGACGTTTCTGCGGACACCGTGCTGGTCTCCCAGCCCACCGATGCTCCGGAGGTTCGCAATGCTGCGCAGGCTGACCGCGGCATTCTCGGCGACACGCCCATCACGGCTCAATTGCGACTGGTCCTGGGTGACGATGTGCACTTTCGCGGTTTTGGTCTGAGCACACAACTGTCCGGTGCGCTCGACATCACGCAGCGCGCCACGGGCTCACCGCTGACCTATGGTGAACTCACCGTCGTGAATGGCAGCTACCAGACCTACGGCCGCACGCTGGACATCGAGCACGGCAAGCTGCTGTTCTTCGGCAGCTACGACAATCCTGCGTTGGATATCCGAGCCGTACGTCAGGCCGAGGACGTGAAGGTGGGGGTGCAGATGAACGGCACGCTGCGCGATATCCGCAGCCAGTTGTTCTCGACGCCGACCCTGCCGGACGGCGACATCATCGCGGTACTGCTGACCGATCGCCCCTTCGCGGAGCTCGGCAACGAGGACAGCAGCGCACTGGTCGGGGCTATCACGAATCTGGGCATCAACCAGGGCTCGGGCCTGACGAATCAGCTGCGCAATCAACTCGGGCTGGACACGCTGGCGTTCAGCAGTTCGGGTGACGCCACCAACAGCAGTCTGACGCTGGGCAAGTATCTGACGCCGAAGATCTTCATCCGCTATGGCGTGGGGCTGTTCGAGACGGAGTCGACGCTGGCGGTGGACTACACCATCTCCGAGCGCGTGAAGCTGGAAGCCAAGTCCGGCAGCACCCAGAGCATTGACCTGACCTACACCGTCGAACGCTGATCACACCCTGCAACTACACCCTGCCACTACATCCTGTAGGAGCTTGCTTGCAAGCGATTCGATTCACTCCGTAGCCCGAGCCACACGCTGGGGCAGGGGTAGGCAGAACCATTGAGCGCCATGGATGGCGCGATTGAGCCCTACACGGACGTACTTGCGGGCGTGTTCTGACTATCCCCACCCCACTGCGCAGCGCGACCTACAGAGTGATGCACCCCGCCCTTGAATTTCACGACAGAATCCCTATCTGAGAATTGCAATGATGGCCCCGCTGGCCCCGGCAACCCGAACTTTGATACTTGATGAGCGAGGTGATGATCGTGCTGAAGCCCGTAATGAAAACCGCTATGAAAGACACCAAGACCCTTCTGATCGCCGGAGTGGCCGCCCTGTCGCTCCTGAGCACAGGCGCACTCGCCGTCTACAGCTGGACACTGCACCGCGAGGTCAGTGAGTTGCGCGGCGACAACGACACCGGACGCGACATTCTGCAGAAACTCGAACAGACCGCAGAACAACGCGCCGAAGCCGAGCGACAGATGTCACTCTTTGGCCCATGGACCAGCATGGGCTTCGGAACCGATCCCTTCCAGCGACTGCAACAGATGCAACAGCAGATGGATCAGCTCTTCAATGGCATGCCGGGCAGCAGCATGAATTTCAGTCTCAATGGACCTGGCGGCTTCAGTGCGTTCTCCAGCACCATGCGTCAGCCCGAGATTGCCGTGGAAGAATCCGATGAGGAGTATCGCGTCGTGATTGCGGTGGCCGATGGCAGCGAAGTGGAGCTGTCCACCGAACTGGAAGACAACACACTCTCCATCTCCGCACAGGTGCGCAGCGAGATCACCAACAGCAACGGCGGATTTCAGAGCAGCAGCACCAGCGTCAGTCAGTTCTCCCGCTCGATCACGCTGGATGAGCCGGTGGATGCCACGGGGATGCAAACTGAAAAGAGCAACGAGGAGATAGTAATCAGAATTCCGAAGATTGGGTGACTAAATGTGCGTTCGCACGCTGCCGGTGGACCTGGCGGTGACACGCCGTAAATACATCC
>MGYS01000070.1:0-17558 GCA_001802565.1 Gammaproteobacteria bacterium RIFCSPLOWO2_02_FULL_57_10
ATAGATGACCCCGTGACGGCGCCACCGTGAGGCGGCCTTGTGTGGTCGGTTTGTATTTCTACAGTGGGGAGTCTAGTCGGCCGCGCGCGGGCCACATTGATTCAAATCAAGAGAAATCGAGGCAGGCTATCAAGGATTGTGACAAAGTGTTTCGCCGCACTCCCTTCTTCTACTATCACAACCCTGTGGGAGCGAGCCCTGCTCGCGATAATCAGAAAACGACACATCAAGAATTCCAACGTTTGCCCCGACAGCGCTCATCACACACTGCAGGCCGCCCGAACCAGCCGGAAATGCGGTGCCTGTGCCGCGCAAAGAACAAATAAACCCGATCCGCGATTGGCTTGATCAGCGGCCAGCGCATGAACGCAAACCAGCGCCCCTTGCCCACCAGTGCCCATGCCATGCAGGTGACATCCAGGCCGAGGATGATGCGGCCATCGGGCAGCTCACCGTGCAGAATCCGGTCGGCCTCTACACGATCGATGTGAGGGAAACGCTGCTCGAAGTCCACTGCATTGATGTCCTGCATATCCAGCAGGCCCTGAGTGTCCAGGCGTTTGATGTGGTTGATCTCCCCTGCACACAAGGGACAGAGGCCGTCGTAATACACTCGTAATGCAACCATTTTCATTGACCTGGTAAGAAGGATGAACAGCGACCAGCGTTGGAAGTGAATACGACTCTCACCCAAGCAATGGACCACCTCTTTGCAAACTCTGGGCACAGGTTTGCGCCAGAGCTGAAAATTGATGGGGTTTTGTGCGGAAACGTACAGTGTCAGGACGTTGAAAAGCACACTCTGTGTTTCTGAGCAGGATTCAAAGCAGTGTCCTGACCTGAAGACTTTCTTCCCCTTGCTCTCGCTTAAAGGAAATCAAAATGATTGGATTATTGGTAGTTGTCGTTCTCGTGCTGGTTATTGTCAGACTGGTTTGACGCGTCGGTGTGTTGTTGCGCGTAGCCGCTGCAGATTCATTCGCAGTGGTTAAGCGGTGGCGCATATAACACCCACAGACATACCATGTCTTCAGCTCTCCCATTAGTGCTGGGACCTTTTTTCTATGGAGGTGGTACTCCGATCATTGGCAGAACGCCTCCTCTCGATGGTTCCGGAGAATGGTCGACCCGTTCGAAAGTCATCACGAGAATGTGGCTGCGTCCTTCCAGAAGGGACTGGAAGAAAAGGTGCTGCAAATGTGCAGAATACTCGAACAGAAGTCTACGGCCCGGCACCTTGTGATAGCCGGTGAAGTTTCCTTGAATAGCGTCATGAACGGACGCATCCTGACAGGCCGTTCGCTGCTTCTACTCCACCGGTCTCGACGCATTGGTGATCGGGAGCTAAATCGTTCGCAAACACTGAACGCTCCAAGCTGAACTTCCGACCTCTGGTCCACAAGGCTGTCTACTTTCCGTGACAATCAACTCGTCGACCGGTCGAGATTGGCGAATTTCATGCTATGCTTCAGACAGCGAGAAGTTAATTTGGAAGTTCGTAATCGAACTGACGACTCTGTCTCAACCGACGGCGGAGATCACATCATGGCTCGACCAATAGCGTTCCTGTACGGCGTTATCTGCTACACGATATTCTTCCTTACCTTTCTGTATCTCATTGGTTTTGTCGCAAATCTGTTAGTGCCCAAAAGCATCGATGTGGGAGTAGTCACGCCAGTGGCGACTGCCCTGACGATCAACATGGCTCTCATTGCGCTGTTTGGCATCCAGCACTCAGTAATGGCGCGCCCAGCCTTCAAGGAGCGCCTGGCGCGCGTTCTGCCCAGAACTATCGAGCGCAGTACTTACGTATTGGCGTCCAGTGTAGTGCTGATATTGCTGTTCTGGCAGTGGCGGCCGCTGACGGCACCGGTATGGTCTGTACAATCTGAGGTCGCCAAGATGCTGCTCTGGGCCGGTATGTTTGGCGGTTTCCTCGTAGTCCTGCTGTCCACGTTTATCATTAGTCATTTCGAATTGTTCGGCTTGCGACAGGTATGGCTGAATCTTCGGAGGCAGTCCTACAGTCAGCTGGGCTTCTCCGTCAAGTACATGTACAGGTTTGTGCGTCATCCACTATATCTGGGGTTCATCTTTGCATTCTGGGCCACACCGCACATGACAGTGGGCCACCTGCTATTCGCTGTTGGCATGACCATTTATATCCTGGTCGGGATAAGGTATGAGGAGCGCGACCTCGTGCATTTCCTCGGAGCCGACTACGCTGATTACCGTGGCAAGGTTCCCATGCTCATTCCGAAGTTTGGCAAGGGGCACTCCACGGTGAAGTAATAAAATGTATGCGATATTTGTTTTCCCGCACCACCCTTTTGCCACTTGCACTGCTCACCGGCGTAACAGCGCAGGCCGCTACCTGCATCTCCCGGTTTGGATATACCCTTTGTTCTACGTGTAAACTAAAAATGAGAACCCAGCCGATGAACACAGATACCCAAGCGCCTCTCTCTCGTCTGTTTCTGATCCTCGCGATGCTCGCTTTCCTGCCTGTTGGCAGCCATGCCCAGGTGCTTGAGGGCACCGAGAATGGTGAATGGCGCTATATAGGCGGCCCGGTCGGCCAGACCTGCTACTCCCCGCTGGATCAGATCAACCGCGACAACTTCGAGGACCTGGAACAAGCGTGGCTCTGGCGTAGTGATAATTTTGGTCCCAATGTGGACTTCTACAGCCGCTCCACGCCGATCTACGTGGATGGCGTACTTTATACGGTAGCCACGCCGCGCCGGCAGGTGGTCGCCATCGACCCGGCCACCGGCGAGACCCTGTGGACGTTCCGCGAGCCCGAGACCATCCGGCACCAGCGCTCGCCGCGCCAGGCCTACGGCAAGGGCGTGGCCTATGCCGAGGTCAACGGCCGCGGCGTCATTTACTACACCACTCCGGGCTTCTTCCTGTGGGCGCTGGATGCCAAGACCGGTCGGCCGCTGGAGGGCTGGGGCGGCGAATTTCCTGTCGGCGGCTTTCCGGAGACTGGATCGATCGATCTGATCCCGCATCTCGTGGAGGACTGGGGGCCCTGGGAAGACTATGTCTTGAGCGGCGGGCGCTACGATGCCGACTACGGTATTCCCCGCGAACTGGGCATGGTGACCGCCTCGGCGCCACCCATCGTGGTCAACGGCGTCGTCGTGGTGCTGGTCGGTCATGAGCCAAGCTACGGCCAGACCCGCATCGAGAACGTCCCCGGCGACATCATGGGCTTCGACGCCGAAACCGGTGAGCGCCTGTGGAAATTCCATACCATCCCCCGGCCCGGCGAGATCGGCCACGAGACCTGGCATAACGACGCCTGGCGCTTTTCCGGCGACATGTCCACCTGGGCGCCGGCCTCGGCAGACCCGGAGCTGGGCCTGGTGTACCTGGTCACCAACGCCTCCACCGTGCAGACCTATACCGGCCACCGCCCCGGTGACAATCTCTTCGGCGGCAGCGTGCTGGCGCTGGACGTGGCCACCGGCGAGCGCCGCTGGCATTTCCAGATCCATCGCAGCGACCAGTGGAACTACGACCTGCCGACACCGCCAATGCTGATGGATCTAACTATCGACGGCGCGCGAGTGCCGGCACTTGTGCAATATACGAAACAGGGTCTGGTGTTCGCCTTCAACCGGGAGACCGGCGAACCGCTGTGGCCCATCGTCGATCGCCCGGTCCTGCAGACGGAGGTGCCGGGCAACTACACCGCGGCGACCCAGCCCTATCCCACCCACCCGGAACCGGTGGACCCCATCATCATCGACGGCATCACCGAGGAGTTCGTGCTGGACTACACACCCGAACTCAAGGCCCGGGCCATGGAGATATTGGCCGACTACCGCATCGGCGGCCTCTATGTGCCACCGCTGCCGGAGAACCATGGCCACGACTTCATCAACAACGTCGGCTGCCAGGGCTCCGGCAACGTGATCTCCCACCCGCCGGTAGCCGATCCGGTCACCGGCATGCTGTATGCCTCTCACTACCGCACCTGCTCCGCCCCGCGGATGATGCGTGAGACTGGAGGCGTCGATGTGGATAACCCTGATTATCCGGAGCCGGGCGCTGGCGGCGCCACGCCGAACAGCACACCCACTACCGGGACGACCGTCGCCGACTGGTTACCGGGACGTCCGGCACCTCTACGGACCGTCGACGGCCTGCCGGTCTACAAGCCGATGAATAACCAGCTCACGGCCTACGACATGAACAGTGGCGACAAGCGCTGGTCACTGCCCGTCGGTGAGACTCTGGAGTCCATCCGCAACCACCCGCTGCTGGCCGGCGTCGACATCCCCAATTCCGGCGGTGTGGGCTTCTCCCTGCAGATGGTCACCGGCGACCTGCTGATCCAGACCCGGGCGCTCAGCGAGGGCGTAGCGCAAATGGCGCCGGATGCACCGCTGACCCTGAACGCCCGGGACAAACGCACCGGCGAGATACTCGGCCAGATACCCTTACCGGCCCCGGCGCAGTACGGCATGATGACCTACATGCACAACGGCCGACAGTACATTGTCGTGCAGATCGGTAGCTTCCATACCGATTTCCCCGGCGCCCTGGTGGCCTACCGCTTGCCCGACTGACCTTGCGGCAATCGCTGGCATTTGGAAGAGGGCCATAGGACAGCAGTGAGCCGGCAACATCTTGGGATCAGGCCAAGTGAATTGTAGGAGGTTGAAAATGCGCTACATATACCCGGTCGAACTAGTTAAAGATGTTGCGGGGCGCTACTTTGCCACCTGCAGGGACATCCCGGAGGCTGTGACAGACGGGGAGACATCGCAGGCAGCACTTCACGAAATGACAGAGGCATTGAGCGCTGCCTTGGCAGGTTGCTCATTGGCTGGCCGAGCCTTGCCGGTGCCATCAAAGCCCAATGCTGGCGAGTATCTGGTTCCAATCAATCCGCTGGTGGCTGCGAAGCTGGCACTACGTTCCGCGATGAGCGAGCAGAGTGTCTCGAATGTGCGCCTGGCAGAATTGCTGGGACTCTCGGAAAGCGCCGTGCGGCGTCTGGTCAATCCGGATCACTTGTCGCGGCTTGATGGTGTTGTGGCGGCATTGACTGTGCTTGGGCGCAGACTGGTTATCGAGGATCAGGTGGCGGCGTAGGGCTGTCAGGCTTTCGAATTTCGGCTGTCTCACATCCATTCAGACTTGGTGATACAACACTAAAAGCTAACCAAAGCACAGTGAAGTTATATAGTGAAATTGCGACGTCACCAAACAGTTGAATATCCGGCGATTCAGACGAAACTACATATAGCCGGTAATGTCATTTACCGGGAATGGTGTCCTAGGCTTTTGCTTTTCAGCACCGCCCTAACTCAGTTCTTGGGTATGACGCTCTTAAATCGGTTTGCTACTCAATTACGGGGTGACGTCGCGCTCTTAAGCACGCACAGTCCAGGAGGCTTCCCATTTTCTCAGAATACACTCAAGCGCTGGTCTTCCAGCTTGGCCACCAACAGCTATTCTCCGGCTATCGATTCGCTGTCCATATCCTGACTGTGATCGTACTGTCTGCCAGCCCGATGACGCTCATTGCCCAGCAAGCAGAATCGGATGACACGTCCTTCGAACTCGACGTGATGACATTCAATATTCGAACTGCGGATGGACAAGACGGCGATAACATTTGGCCAATGCGCAAAGAGCTTGTGGTCGAGACCATGCGAGCCGTCGACCCGGACGTCCTCGGTCTCCAGGAGGCTCTCACGGTGCAGATTGAATTTCTCCAGTCGGAAATGCCCGAGTACCGATGGTTGGGCGTCGACCGTGGTTTGAACGGAGGCGTCGGGCTGAGCGAGGCCACTCCGATCTTCTACAAGCACGAGGTGCTGGTTCCAATAGAATCCGGCACGTTCTGGCTTGCGGATGATCCGAATCCGCCTGCTCAACCGGGTCGGGGCTCCCGCATAGTGACCTGGGCTCGCTTCCACCATCTCGAGAGTCACCGACAGTTGTACGTCTACAACACGCATTTCACGATACGTGGCGGCCCGCGTCAGATCCAGTCCGCAGAGCAGATCAATGCGCACATCTCGCAACATCCTCTCGAGAGCGTGGTAGTGGTAATGGGTGACTTCAACGCCATCGCAGAAACAAGCGAGACGTGGCACGCCGCGACGAGCGATGGCCTCAGGGATGCCTGGGTTGTCGCAGAAAAACAGGAGGGACCGCCACTGACGTCGAACGGTTTTGGCCCACCGCCGGAGGGGCGCGAGGGCCGTATCGACTGGGTTCTGGTCGGCGGGCCCGTCACAGTGGAGCGAGCCGTTACGGTGCTGCACAGCGTGGACGGGCGGTGGCCGTCGGACCATTATCCCGTGGCAGCGGAGCTAGTCATACGGTCTCGGTAGGCTAACGAAATATTCCGCACAAGGAGTTAAAAAGCCGCCCGCGTCAGGATGGTTTGAATGGAGCAACGGATGCATAGTCCGTTGCTCCAACCGGCCAGAAGTCCGTTGCCCGGCCACTAATCAGATGACAACCAGCAAGCGCTTCCGACCCAATCGATTTTCCTGCTCAAGTCTTGAGCCTCACTGTGCCGCCTCTGGACTCCAGTTCTGGATCAGCGTGATGGGGTAGTTGCCGCCTTCATTCACCACTGTGTTGATGAGGAAACGACCGTCAGGGGCAACGCCGTACTGACGACCAAAACCGATATCCGTCCCCCCACCGAAAACGCGCGTGGGAAACAGCTCTGCCGGGGCGTCCGCCTCGAATACCTCCCCAGTAGTGATGACCGGTGCCGCCATCATGTTGCCCACTGGATCAAGGTAATACAGCCCCTGCCCATCAGGGCTCCAGGCTGGGTATATGCCACCCCCTGTGGATACTTGCCACACGCCACCCCCGCCTGCGCCCGTGCTGGAATCGGGGGCAACAAAGGCGCGCACGTAAACCTCATTCAAGCCCGACTCATTCGAGTGGTAGGCAAACCAGCGGCCATCCGGCGAGAACACCCCCCAGCGCTCATCAAAAGGAGTCTGCAGGACCACAAACGGCTCGGAATTTTCGTCCATGGGCTTTGCCCACAAATCGAACCCCGATTGAGCACTTAAGTTGAGATACATCAGGTAGCGACCGTCGGCCGACCAGCTGCTTGGATTCTTGATCTGATCGGAACTGATCAGCAAGGTTTCTTCGCGCGCGCCGCTGCTGGATTTCTGGTAAATGTCGCCTCGTCCGGTGCGTGATGAGCGGAAGACGATCTGGCTGCCGTCGGGTGACCAGACGGGAAACACATCTGCGCCCGTATCAAAGGTAAACCGGCTGCTGCGTGCGCCGTCAAGCAACCAGATATCCCCGTTGTCCTGCACAGCCCGCCGGACCGCGACGCGAAGACCGTCAGGGGACATTTGGGGATTCCGTATCGATCCATCTGGCTCCCCCAGCGTACCCAGCACCGTACCAGCGCGGTCGACCCAAGTCAGTTGACGCGCCGTGGCTGAGTTGGTGCGATAGGCAATCAGCCCGGTGGCGGCCACAGAGACGCGTCCCCCTACACCCTCGGCGAGGATCACCGGCTCACCTGTCAGAGCTGCTATCTCGAGATCCAGGCGCTGAGCGGTGAGTGTGCCGGCTCGTGACCATAACAACCACCCGTCTGGATGAAATACACCAGCAGTGTCGGAAAGTGTCAGTTTGACCGAGGCCGTGCCATCAAGATGGCCTAGATAGATACCTCTGGCGTCGGGTGAACCCCCGGCATAGAAAAGAAACCTGTGGCCATCGGGCAGAAAAAACGGGGAAGAATGGCTATCTTGTCTAGGTTCCAGCGTTGTCACCGCTATCGCCGCGCCGCCAGTGGCGGATATGCGCATCAGGGAACTTACGACAGGTGCGAACAAGAGCGTGTTGTCTGCCCCCCATGTGCCGCCGTTGCTGACACTGATTGGCGTTAGTGTTTGCGCGGCACTGGACCCGATATCGAGCCGTTTGAGTGCACCTGTAGCGGAGAAACCGATCGAGCGGCCATCCGGTGACCAAAACGGATTGCGAGCCCCTTCGCTCCCGACCAATGGTTCTGCGGTGGTAGTCGCCAGGGATCGCAACCACAGTTGTGATACGCCGCTGTCATTTGACGCCACGAAGACAATCTGGCGGCCATCAGGTGAAAGGGTGAAATCTCCGGGCGACTCGGTAGCAGGGGTGACGATGTCGACGCGGGTTTCGGGCAGCGGCTGATTGGCTCGAATCGCACCGGCATTGGAGTTCGGGTTTGAACTGCTCGAGCCTGCAAGAAACCGGTCGGCTATCTGCAATTCCACTGCGATCACCAATAGAACGAACATCGCGTAGATAAGTTTTTGATGTTGCGGAGCCGCAATATGGGCTGAAAACTGATTGGTAGAATCTTGCCGGATCCCTTCGGGCGCGACTTCGTAGGCCCAGGCCAGCACCAGCGCAATGGGAAAGCCGATCAACAGCAGCACCACGATGAAGGTGCTGGTCCATGTCGGCAATTGCAGCGCGGGCACGATGTTGTTGGTGACCTGAATCAGCAGCCATGCCACCACTGCGTACACACCGGCGACACGGACGACCTTGCGGCGCTTCAATTCCTCGAACAGCTTACCCACGGGCAGGTTCCTGCTTTAGTTATTATTTGGACGAGGAGTCTAGCAAGATTCTGGCGTGAGCAGGTACTGGCAAGATGCTGAGGACACAGCTGACAGAACTGCACCAAAAGCAAGCAGGTGTTGAGGGTGGCGGGGTGCCAGACGCGCAAATCTTCGAGCAACGGATGCATAGTCCGTCGCCCCAACCGGCCAAAAGTCCGTTACCCGGCTGCTAATCCGATTAAAGGTGTGAGGTTTTCGAGGAAAATCTGAGAATAGATGGTGGGCCCACCAGGACTTGAACCTGGGACCAACGGATTATGAGTCCGCTGCTCTAACCAACTGAGCTATAGGCCCTTCTTGAGGGGCGAGATTATAAGGGGATGGCTGGGAACATGCCAGCCTGCCGCGCCTTGACAGGGTGGGGTGGCGCGGCGATAGTGGCGGCCGACCATTCTTTCCAGCCCCATTGATGAAGCAGCCTCGCATGGATCTACACCTTCCGGACAGCAACGCCAGTCGCCCTTCGCTTCGCCCCCTGCAGGTCACTCTGAACGTCCTAGCCGTGTTCTTCCTGTTTTCCGTGTTCGTGATCCCCAACCGACTGAGCTGGGTCACCCCCATGTCGTGGGCCTATTTTCCCCTGGAAGCGCTGTTGATCGGGCTGCTTCTGCTGGTGCCGGGCAGGGGTGGCCTCATGATCCGTTGGCTTCTCGCCGTTGTGCTGGGGGCGGGCATGATCTTTCGTATCGCGGACATGTCGGCGTTTCTGGTGTTTGCGCGACCCTTCAATCCTGTGCTCGATACCTATCTGTTGTCGGACGGGCTGAATCTGTTGAGTTCCTCCATCGGCTGGATTGGTGCGCTGCTGGTGGCGGCACTGCTGGCGTTGCTGGCGGTGGGAATTCTCTTGTTGAGTTGGTGGGCACTGGGACGTGTGCGGGGGATGTTGCAACTTGCCCCGAAGGCGTCGGGTGTCGCATTGCTTGCCGGACTCGTGTTGTGGAGTGGCCTGTCCTTCGCGGGTTGGCCGCGCGCTTCGCATTACTTTCACGATCAGCTGGTGATGCATGCTTCCAATACCGTGCGCAGTTTTGCCGAGCTGCGCGAGTTCAGCGAAGTCGTGAATGTGGACTATTACGAGGACGTGCCGGGCGAGGAGTTGTTCGGCGATCTGCGCGGCAAGGATGTGCTGGTGGTGTTCGTGGAATCCTATGGCCGCATCGTGCTCGACAGTGATGACTATGCACCGTTCATCAAGCCGGTGCTGGAGCAGTCGACTGCTGCGCTCGCCACCGCAGGTTATCAATCGCGCAGCGGTTTCCTCACCTCACCGACAGTAGGAGGCATCAGCTGGCTCGCTCATGCGACATCGCTGTCGGGGTTGTGGATCGACAGTCAGATTCGTTACGACAGTCTGATGGTCAGCGAGCGGCCATCGCTGGTGCGCCTGTTCAACCGTGCCGGGTGGCGCACGATTGGGGTGATGCCTGCGATCACGCTGGCATGGCCGGAGGGGCAGTACTTCGGGTACGACAAGGTCTATGCGGCAGAGGAGTTGGATTATCAGGGGCTGCCGTTCAACTATGTGACGATGCCGGATCAGTTCACGATGTCGCGCTTCCAGAATGAAGAGCGCAGTGCCACGTCGCGCACTCTCGATTCACGCTCTCTCGAACCACGCACACCAGTGATGGCAGAGATCGCGCTGATCTCCTCGCACGCGCCATGGGTGCCGATTCCAGAGGTGATCGATTGGAACGCGGTGGGCGATGGCTCGGTGTTCAACGTGCAGGCCACCTCAGGCGAGCCGCCCGAGGTGATGTGGCAGGACAAGAGCAAGGTGCTGAAGGGCTATCGCGACTCCATCGCGTATGTGATGGAGATGCTGACGTCCTACGTGTTGACCTATGGCGATGACAATCTGGTGGTGATGGTGATCGGCGATCATCAGCCCATGCCCTACGTCACCGACGAGAGCGAGAACAAGGATGTGCTGATTCACCTGATCGCGGGTGATCCTGCCGTGATGGACGCGATCGAGCACTGGGAATGGAGCGAAGGCATGCTGCCCGCAGACGATGCACCGGTGTGGCGCATGGACGCGGTGCGCGACAATTTCATCGAAGCGTTCTCGCGGTAACCATGTGGGAGCGAGCCTGCTCGCGATCAAATATTGACCATAATTCGACTTTCCCTCTCGATATGAAAGGTTTTCGACTTTCACGATTGTTTTTCGATGCACCAGGTTTCCACAGGATTCAGTTCGTCATGTCACCCAAATTTCTTTCGGCTCTTATCGTGGTCGCGTTCTTCTCACTGGTTACACAGTACGCGCTGGCGCAAACCCCAGAGCGCGCAGACATCCGTACCCCCTGGACCACCGAGCTGGAGCCTGAGTGGCTGCGACAGGTCATGCCCGCTGCCGAGACGTTCGGCGAGAAGAGCGGCGAGCCACCGGTGTTTCGCGCCTATCGCGCTGCAGCAGGAGGTGGCGGTGAGCAGGAACTGGCGGGCTTTGTCTTTCTGAGTGCCGATGTGCCACCAGGCGAGAAGGGCTACAGCGCTCCCATAGACATGCTGATAGGCATGGACCTGCAGGGTCAACTCACGGGTCTCAAGGTATTGAATTACACCGAGTCCTTTCGCTATTCCAGAGGCGACTTCGCTGCCGACGCAGAGTTCCAGGGCCAGTTCCCCGGCAAGTCCATCGCTGATGAGTTTCGCATTGCCCGTGATGTCGATGGGCTGTCCGGTGCCACGATGACCAGTTTCGGCATCGCCCGGGGCGCCCGCAATGCCGCACGTCGTGTCGCCGCTGCCTACCTGCAGTATGAGGAAGGAGATGCGCAGCAGAATGCGTGGTTTGCCAATGCGCGGGAGCGACTGGAATTGTTGTCGTGGCAGGACATGCTCGATCAGGGAATCGTCAAGCAGCTGACCATTCCTCTGCTGACTGGAGAGGAATTGCAGTTCACCGTGACCTATATCGGCAGAAAGGTGCTCGGTGAATTCTTTATCGGTCCTGAGGCCTACGCGCGTGCGGAGCGTGATTCCAGCATCCGTCTGGGTGGCACCGAAATGGTGTTGGTCGCCATCGGCGGCAGCGGTGCCACTAGCTTCCGCATGAACCTTATTTCCTTCCAGCAGGGGGATGCGCCAGCTCGCCGGGTACAGCCACAACGCTTTGTGACGGCGGGCAATGCCGACGTCGGGGCCATTGCCGGGCGCGCCAACTATGCAGGAGCTATCGTGATGGAGGAGGGGTTTTATCCGACTCTGCCGTTCTCGATTCTCTACAAACCACAGGCAAGCCTGGAGACTTACAGTCTCGAGTACAGCCTCGGCGGCATCGGACTGGCGCTGGCGAAGAATGAACCGATTCTTTCGCTTGAGGAAATCGAACGGGCGCGCATTGCCGAGCTGGGTTTTTTCACGCGTCTGGTTCTCGATCCGCCATGGGGCGTGACGCCGTGGCCGGAAGTGCTCATGCTGTTGCTCATCTTCACGCTGGTGATGGTGGCGTTCCTGCGCAAAAGCAGCACGGTGCGCTGGACTGCGCTGACATTGACACTCGGGTATCTGGGTTTCTTCAAAGGCGGCTTCCTGTCGGTCTCGCACATCACCGGCGCCATCATGCAGGGGCCGGTGATTTTCATTTCCAATCTCCCCACCTTGATGCTGGTTGTATTCACGCTGGTCACCACGCTGTTGTGGGGACGGGTATTCTGTTCAACGTTGTGTCCGTTCGGTGCACTGCAGGATTTCATAACACGTTTTGCGCCGAAGCGCTGGCAGTTGAAGGTGCCACAACGCATTCATGACAACGCGCTTTACATCAAGTACGGCATTCTTGCCCTGATCCTTGGCACTGCCGTGGTCACCAGCAGTGTCAGCATCTTTCAGTATTTCGAACCGTTCGGCACGCTGTTCTTCTTCAGCTCGTCCGTATTGCTGTGGGCAATTCTGCTGGTGCTGCTTGCCGCTTGCGTCGTGGTGGAACGCTTCTATTGTCGCTATGTCTGTCCGCTGGGAGCTGCACTTGGTGTGATCTCATTGCTCAGCCCACTGCGCATTGCACGAGTCGAACAGTGCACGTTGTGCAAGGTGTGCGAGCATGCGTGCCCTACTGGCGCGATCCGTGGACCCGACATAGACTTCAAGGAGTGTGTGCGCTGCGACATCTGCGAGAGCAAGCTCATCGAGAAAGCGGGTAGTTGCCGTCACTCGATGACCGAGATCAATCGACGCAGGAATCACGCACCGCGCATCCCTGTGCTTGACCTGGGCTGATCGAGAACTGATCGACGACTGGTCTACGCCTGGTCGACTAAAGAACCCGCTGGCCACCGCAGCGCGTGAAAAGTCAGGTGCGGGGCAGTGCAAGAATGTCGTTATGTCCCACGATACAGGTGCCGGTTGCCGCATTTTGCAGACGGAACTCTTTCCACTCCTGCAGCGCTTCGGCATTCAGGCCGTAACCATTACCTGTTGCAGCCGCGATGCCGTTGATCAACTCTTCCACCATCGTGCGATTGTCTGGCCCGAGTGTCCATGGGCTGTCGGCCATCTGCACTTCGTAGCCCAGCTTCGCGAATGCTGCTTGCAGGTAAGGGCCTGAATCCGGTCCCAGTGCCAGACCTAATCCTTTGTCACGCCGCTGATCCTTGTTGAATGCTTCGAGCACTGCGGCATCTAGCGGATGCGCTGGTGTCCACTCGGTGCGGCCATCGTAATTGAGTGCGGCGTAGAAGCCGCTGTTCTGTGCCGCGAGTTTTGCCGCGAGTTTGTCGACCACATCGCGTGACACGAGATCGAACAGCGCGGAGGCGGATACCAGGCGCGCACCGGTCAGCGGCAGGGAATCGAGAGCGAGCAGATCCGCCTCGTAGTCTTCGATGATGTGAGTCTTGCCGTGGCGGCGCAGGGCTTCGTTGAGGAGGGTGGGGTTGTGGTCTACCAGGCGCCAGACTAGATCGCGGGCAGGGCCCGCTCCCACAATGGATAGGGCATCGCGGGCAGGGCCCGCTCCCACAGGAGTGGAAATATCGGGGTTGGTCAGGGCGCGGAGGGTGGAGCCGGTGCCGGAGCCGAGGTCGACGATCAGGGGGATAGCGTCCGCATCCGCGCTCATCCATTGCAATGCCTGGGTTGCCAACGTCTTGTCGCGCGCGGCGAAGTCGGGGCCTTCGCGCAGGTCGAGCCATGCCACTGAGAATCCACTCATCTGTTTGTCACTTCCTTTATCAATTGCGCGACGATCTTCGCGGTGTCATTCCAGGCAGGCAATTTCGCGGCGGCCTGTTGTGCGCCCTGCTGCAGACGATTGCGCAGCGCGGTGTCTTTCAGGATCGAGGTCAACGCATCTGCCAGCGCATCGACATCGCCAGGGGGGGCAAGCAGGCCTGCGGTGTCGGGCACGACATCGGGCACTGCGCCCGCGCGCGCTGCGACCACAGGCAGGCCAAACGAAAGTGCCTCAGCGAACACCATGCCATAGCCTTCGAACAGTGATGGCAGCACGAACACATCGGCACTCGCATATTCATCGTGCAGCTCTGCAACACCGCCGACAAACTGGATACGCTCACCGAAGCGATACGAGTTCACTTTGTCCTGCAGATGTGCAGTCCACTGCGGATCAAATTGTGCGCCACCGACGAAGCGCGCGACCCAGGGCAGATGCCGAATCTGCGCGAGCGCGTCGATCAGCACGTCGTGCGCCTTGCGTGGTATCAGCGTTGCCACGGTCAGCAGCACTGGCGGATTTCCTTTGCACGGTGCAAAGGTTTGCGGATCCGTACCGGGTGGTGCGATCGTGATCTTCGCGACAGGAATCGCGAATTGTTGCGTCAGCAATGTCGCTGTCGCAGCACTGGTGACTACCACTGCGACCGCTGCATCCAGCGCCCGTTTCTCCGATTCATGCAGTATTCGCGCTCGCTCCTGGGTCAGCCCCGCTTCGAGAGCCAGCGGATGATGACACAGCGCGATGATGTTGAGGCGCTTGCCATGACGCTCCGCGATATCGTCCATCACGCCAAAGGCCAGGCCGTCGGCAATCACGAGACTGCCATCGGGCAACGCAGCGAAGCGTGCTTCGGCATCGGCCGTCGCCGCAGCGTCCGGCATTGGGTAGAGACCAGACAGAGGCAACACGGCAACCTGCACTCCCTGTTGCTGCAGCCCGACGATCAGGCGCCGGTCATAGCCATAGCCGCCGGTCAGGGTCTGCAGATCGCCGGGAATGGCGAAGTGGACAGTGGTGGGGGAGTCAGAAGTCACAGAGAAATCCGGGGGTGAGAGAAGTGGGTCATTGTAGTCAAAACTTACGGGTGTGGCACCTTGCCTAATAGGGCCCTGCGCCGTACCATTCTCCGCCATGTCGAAACCAACTGTCACACGCATGACTTGTGCCCGCATCCCTACTGAATACGGGGATTTCCAGCTCTGCTATTACACCAATACTCTCGACAACAAGGAGCATCTGGCCTTCTGCATGGGAGATTTGGCACAGGGCGAGAATGTGCTGGTGCGCATTCATTCCGAGTGCTTCACCGGCGATGTGATGGGGTCCCAGCGCTGTGACTGCGGCGAACAGTTGCATCGCTCGATGGCGTTGGTGGCTGCTGAAGGGCAGGGCGTCATCGTCTATCTGCGTCAGGAAGGTCGGGGCATTGGTCTGCTGGAAAAACTCAAGGCCTACAATCTGCAGGATCAGGGCTACGATACCGTGGATGCCAATCTCATGCTGGGCCATGGCGCGGATGAACGCGAGTACTCGCTTGCCGCACGCATTCTGGAAGAGCTGCAGATCAAATCCGTGCGCCTGATGACCAACAATCCGCTGAAGATCAGCGCCCTGCAGGCAGAGGGCATCCGCGTCACCATGCGTGTATCGCTCGAAGGCGCGGTCAATCCCGAGAACGCTCAATATCTTCTGACCAAGGCCAAACGCATGGATCACATGCTGCGACCGATAAAATCAGTCAGTGAACCGCATGAACCTCAATCAGCAAATTGAGCAGTGGCTGGGCGACAACCGGGAGCGCTTTCATGATCCCGAACGGCCCTTCGTCACGCTCAGTTATGCACAAAGCCTCGATGGCAGCATCACGCTGCGCGCCGGCGAATCTCTCGGACTCAGTGGCGAAGAATCCACACGTCTGACTCATCATCTGCGCAGCCTGCACGACGGCATTCTCGTTGGCATCGGCACTGTGCTGGCGGATGATCCGCAACTTAACGTGCGACAGTGGACAGGTCCGAGTCCGCAACCGATCGTGCTCGACAGTCATCTGCGCATTCCCGCCGATGCCCGGCTCTGCCACATTGCCGACAAACATTGCTGGGTGCTGACGAGTCGGCACAGCAACAGTAGAGAGCAGTCCGATCTCGACATCATCACGCTGGCAGGCGATGCGGAAGGGCGCGTGTGTCTGCACGAGGCGCTGCGTGAACTCAAGCGCCGAGGCATCAACAGTCTGATGGTGGAAGGCGGAGCAAATGTCATCACCGCGTTTCTGAAGGAGCAGCTCGTGGACGCATTGGTGTTGACGATTGCGCCGACTGTGGTGGGCGGGTACAAGGCGGTCGGCGACTTGGGATTCGCGAATCGCGCGGCATTGCCCCGCATCGCGCCGATGTTCACGGAGAAACTCGGAGACGACCAGATCCTGTGGGGCACTGTTCGCTACAGTGAGGAGTCCTCATGAGAGCCGCGTCTCCCACATTGGCAAAACAGCTGTGGTTCACGAAACCGCAACAGGTGGAGGTGCGCGAGCAGTTGCTGCAGCCACCCGCACCCGGTGAAGTGCTGGTGCAGACACAGTGTTCCGCGATCAGCGCAGGCACGGAAATGCTGGTGTATCGCGGACAGATTCCGACCGAGATGGCACTCGATGCCACGATCGACGGCATGCAGGAACAGGCGAACTATCCGCTGCAGTATGGTTATGCCTGTGTCGGTCGCGTGCTGCAGGTCGGTGCCGACGTCGATCCGTGGTGGCTGGGGAAAGTGGTGTTCTCGTTTCAGCCGCATGCGAGTCATTTCATCGCCGCACACTCCGCATTGATTCCGCTGCCGGATGGCGTAGAGCCAGAGGCCGCCATGTTTCTCCCCAACATGGAGACGGCGGTGAACCTCGTTCACGATGGCAACCCACAACTCGGTGAGCGCGTGGTGGTGTTGGGGCAGGGAATCGTCGGATTGCTGCTCTCGAGTTTGCTCGCACAGTTTCCTCTCTCGCAACTCGTCGCTGTCGATGGCGTACTCGCACGTTGTGAACGCGCGCTGCAACTGGGGGTGCATCAGGTGTTCGATCCGGTCAGCGATATCGACATCCTGAAGTCGCAACTTGCGGCCTGCAATGGGGCGGATCTCATCTATGAAGTGACTGGCGCGCCCGAGGCGCTGAATCTGGCGATTGATCTGAGTGGTTACACCAGTCGTATCGTCATAGGCAGCTGGTATGGCAGCAAGAGTGCGACAGTAGCGCTCGGTGGCAACGCACATCGCAATCGTCTGCAGATCGTGACGAGTCAGGTGAGCACAGTGGCGCCGCAGCTCAGTGGGCGCTGGGACAAGGAGCGTCGTTACGAACTGGCGTGGAAGATGTTGCGCGAACTGCAGCCACAGAAAATGATTACGCATCGTGTGCCGCTCTCCGATGCAGGCACGCTATACAAACTGTTACACGAGACCCCCGGCGATGTATTGCAGGCGGTCTTAACTTACAAGCACGACTGAATCAGGAAGAGATGAACATGTACACCGTAGCCGTCACCAAGGATTTCATCGCCAGACACTTTCTCATCGGTGGCGACTGGGGCGCGGAGAATTTTCCGCACGCTCATCACTACGTAGCGGAAGTGAGCATCGAGGCCGCTCAGCTCGACAAGCACGGTTATCTCGTGGACATCGTGGAGATCGAGGCGGGGTTGAACGAGATCGTCGCGTACTTCCGCGACTGCGTGTTGAACGAGAAACCG
>MGYS01000070.1:17621-26677 GCA_001802565.1 Gammaproteobacteria bacterium RIFCSPLOWO2_02_FULL_57_10
TGCATGGCGCGCAGGCACAGCAGCCCCGCCACCAGCACAATCGCATCGCGCAGTCGCATCAGCGCGATGACACCTACCGCCGCAGTGGTCGGCAATCCCAGGCTCTGGAATGACCACAGCAGCGATGCTTCCAATGTGCCGATGCCTCCGGGCAGAGGTAGCAGCAGTGCGAGACGCGTGGCGACCAGAATCAGAATCACACCCGACATCGTGACGTCGATGTCGAGAATGTGCAGCACCAGAATCATCTCACTCACGATGCAACCCCAGGTCAGCAACGACAGCACGAATGCGCGCAGCAGCGCAGGTTTTTGCGTGCGCACTGCCGACTGCAGATCGCTCCCGAGCGCCTGCCAGTGATCGTCGATCTTCTGCAGACGCGGACTCTGCAGCCAGCGCTGCGCGAGTCTTTCCGTGCGTTGCGAAATCCACTGCGGACGGCGCAGCAACGCCCACCCGATCAGTGTCATGATCAGCACAACCATCAGCAGTATCGATAATATCTCCAGCCAGTTTGCTGATTCGCTCAGCGCGGGCATCGCGGCGACGGACGTGAGCAGCAACAACACACCGAGAATCAGCACGGCGAAATTGATCCACAATTCGTAGAAGCGATCGAGCCCTAACGCCAGCACGGCACTGTGCACAGCGATGCCGAAGCGTTTGTACAGCCAGTAAATCTGCAGCGGTTCGCCACCAAACTGGGGTCCCGGCGTGATGAAGCTGACAGTCTGTCCGGCCTGACGTATAAGCAGCAGTTGCAGGAAAGTGACTGGCAGTTGCAGCATCTTCGTCAGCACACGCCAACGCTGAGTGCTGATGAGAATGACGGCGAGGTTGATGCCACTCCAGGCCAGCCAGTCGGTCCACGTCAGTGCCGCCATGGTCTGCGCGATCGAGTCGAGCGGCATCTGGCTCAGTACCCAGCCAACGAGCGCAAACGCGATCAGCCACAACAGCAGTCCAATCAGCTTGTAGTGTGGCATCAGGCACCATCCTGACGGTTGACCCACTCGTCATCCCATTGCCAGAGACTGAAGCGACCACAGCCGAGCAGCAGCACCCCGATCGTGCTGAACAGCGCGACGTGAGTGACAAAGCTGGACGCGCCTTCCGGCAGGCGCCACGCCAACAGCATCAACACAGCCAGCGCTGCGATGCGTCCTGCTGCGCCCAGCAGGATGAACATGCCTGCGACGAGCAGCGGAATGTTCAGAAGCGAGGCTGAGTTCTGCACGATGAGCGCCAGGGAAACTGCAGTGATCAGTCGCAGGGCTGGTTGCACAATGAGTTCGCTGAAGCTGCTAATTCGCGCGAACATCGAAGACACTTGTGGTGATTGCGCATCGATTCTTCCGCTCACGACCAGCCAGTCCACGATGAACCCAATCAACAGCGGAACCATGAAGCCGAAGCCTGCGACGAGTGTGATCTGCGCATCGAAAGGTGGCCACAGGACGACCGCCACGTAGCCCATCTGGAATCCGGCGAGCGTGCGGCGCAGTTTGCTGGGAGCGAGGGGATAGACGGGCAGTTGATGCGTGCGTCGCCAGTGCAGTCCCCACACGAAGCAATAGTACGCCACGCTCACGAACAGATAACTCCAATGTACCTTGCCGTAGGTGACCGCCAGTACCGGCGCAACGAACAACCCCAGTGCATCGAACACAGTGTCGAGTTCGCCGCCGAGCAGACTCGTTCGCGATGTGCGCCTGGCGACAAATCCATCGACACGATCGAGTATCGCCGCGACCGAATACAACGCTGCGGGAATCCAGCCGATCCAGCTCGTATCAAAGGGAATAAAGAGAAAGCCACCGGTGGCTGCGATCAGCCACCCGCGCAGCAGTGTGAGTCGATTGGCGAGACCGAGATCGTGATAGAGGGACGCATCGGGTGAGAAGCGGTTCAGCTCCCGGCGCTGCCAGGTCTGCTGCCACACCAGCGCCCACAAAAGTCCGCTCTGCGCCAGCCATTGTGTGGCCATGTTGAAGTCACGCTGGTAACCGAGAGCAATGCATGCAGCAAGCAGGACGCCAAGGCCGAGCAGTGCACTGATCTGCAGTTCGCGAGTCATCTGGTTGTCGCTGTGGTTGTAGTTGAAATGCCCCCGGCATGTTCCCGCAAATCATCCACAACTACAACTTGCTGCATGAGTCGCAGCACTACATTTCAAGCCGCCGCAGCTACCCGTCGTTCGATGAACGGATCGCAGTAGATGTTGCTGGACTTGGCACCTTTCAGGAATATCTTCTTGCGCAGTTGATGTACCAGATCGGGAGCGCCGCACAGATAGACGCGTGTGCTGGCCAGCGTGGCCGGTTCCAGATGACGCAGGATGACTTCATCAAGGGCGCCGGTTTCCACCGCGCCATGCCCTTCTTCCGCTGCGTGCAGGCTGGAAGGATGGTAGCGGAACTGCGGATACTGCATTGACAGTTCCCGCAACTCGTTCACGCAGTAGAGATCGCGCGCAGTGAATCCGCCATGAAAGAGTTGAATGCTGCCTCGATGACCCTGTCTGAGTGCCTCATGCAGAATGCCATACAGCGGCGCCAGACCAGTGCCGGTCCCTGCCAGCAGAATGGGAAAATCTTCCTGCTCAGCATTGGTGTAGAAACAGTCTCCGGCGGGGCCTCGCACATGCAGGACATCACCCGGCTTTGCTGCAGAGAAGAGCCATTCGGTGAACTGGCCCTGTGGCATCTTTTGCACGTGCAGTTCGATACAACCATCCTCCGCGAAATTGTTCGCGATCGAATAGCTGCGACTGATGCCGTGTGCGTTGGAGAGGGTCAGATACTGGCCCGGGAAGTACTCGAACATGCTGTTGTCATCGACGACATCGAGTCGGACGCGCACGACGCGGTGATTAAGTGGCTCGATACTGCGAATGCGTACGGCCACAGAACACTCGTTGAGCGACGGCAGACTGACGTTCGTATCGGCATCCGGAACCCACTGACAAGCCAGCGCATAGCCCTGCGCCTGCAAGGTGGGTTTCAATGCCTTCTTCGCCTGTTCCGGAGCGTCATTGTCAACGGCCTTCACCAGGCACGCCTGACAGACGCCGGACTTGCAGGCATGCGGGATGCTCTGTTCGTGGCGCAGCAGACAGTCGAGCACGCTCTCGTCTGCCAGCGCGCTATAGGCAGCTTCGTTGAATCTGATATCGGGCATTGGGGGGATCGCCTGGAGTTCAGGGTTGGTATCAAACGTTGAGGACGTCGTCGTGAGTGCTGGCTGCAATCGCCATGACTTCGTTGATCAGTTCCTGTGGTACGTTCAGTTCCTGCAGTGTGCCGGAGAGATGGCCAGCGACGGCATTGAAGTGTTCTTCCTTCAGATGCATGTGCTTGTGCGCGGCGCGCATGTCCTTGCCGGAGTAGCTGTTCGGGCCACCGAAGGCCATGGTCAGGAAGGCTTTCTGCTTGCCGATCTGTCTGTCCATGTCGACGCTGTCGAAGAAATGGCTGATCAGGTCGTCACCCAGAACACGGCGATAGAAGATATCCACTGCGGCATCAACGGCGGCTGCACCACCGATCTTTTCGAAAACACTGCTCATGCCAGGCTCCTTTGAATGTTGAAAATTGATATTGGGTTTAATGGTGTATGTTAAATGCATTATTAACTTTAAAAAGAGTCTGGTCAATTGATAATTGTCAAAACGATGCTGGATGGCTCACTGGCGGCAGAAAGCGATGAGGTTGGGATTCTTCAGGAAGTCGCTGAGATGGTACTCGCCCAGCTTGTCCATGAAGCTGGCCTGAGCGCGATAAAGCGCGCCCTTGAGACCGCACATCCCGTCGATGGGACAGGTATTGGTGAGAGGGTCGAAGCACTCCACGATCCGGGTGTTCTCGAACTGCAGCACGACCGTCTTGATGTTGATCTGTGTCGGGTCCAGCGCCAGGCGGATGCCGCCATAGCGTCCTTGTGTGGTGGTGAGGTAACCCAGTTGCGACAGGCCATGCACCACCTTGCGCAGGTGATCCTTGGAGACGCCGAACGCATCGGACACCTTGCTGATGGTGACGGGTTCGTTTCTCGCAGCCGTGTATAACAGGACACGCAGGGCGTAGTCTGTGTGGGCTGTCAGGTGCATGTTGTCTCTCCGGTTCGCGATGAGTGCAGTGCAGCATTATTCGCGAGCAGGGCTCGCTCCTGCAATCGCGGGCAGGGCCCGCTCCCACAGGGGCGTGACGAGTATCAGTCGTCGAGGAAGCTGCGCAGATGATCCGAGCGGGTCGGATGACGCAGCTTGCGCAATGCCTTCGCTTCGATCTGACGGATGCGTTCGCGGGTAACGTCGAACTGCTTGCCGACTTCTTCCAGCGTGTGGTCGGTGTTCATGTCGATACCGAAACGCATACGCAGTACTTTCGCTTCGCGTGCGGTCAGACTCGCGAGAACTTCCTTGGTGGCTTCGCGCAGACCCTCGTCGATGGATGAATCGACCGGTGAATCCACTGTGGAATCCTCGATGAAATCCCCCAGATGCGAATCTTCATCGTCGCCGATCGGCGTCTCCATGGAGATAGGCTCTTTCGCAATCTTGAGCACGCGGCGTACCTTGTCCTCAGTCATGTCCATGCGCTCACCCAGTTCTTCGGGTGTCGGCTCGCGGCCTTTCTCGTGCACCATCTGACGAGAGATACGGTTGAGCTTGTTGATCGTCTCGATCATGTGCACCGGAATACGGATCGTACGGGCCTGATCCGCGATGGAGCGCGTGATCGCCTGACGGATCCACCATGTGGCGTATGTAGAGAACTTGTAGCCGCGACGATATTCGAACTTGTCCACGGCCTTCATCAGACCGATGTTGCCTTCCTGAATGAGGTCGAGGAACTGCAGTCCACGGTTGGTGTATTTCTTGGCAATGGAGATCACGAGACGCAGGTTGGCCTCGACCATCTCTTTCTTGGCGCGGCGTGACTTCGCTTCGCCAATGGACATGTTGCGGTTGATCTCCTTGATCTCGGCAACGCTGACGCCGTTCTCCTTCTCGAGCGCGATCAGTTTCTTCTGTGCACGCTGAATCTCGGTCTTGAGATTGGCCAGGGCGGCAGCCCATGGCTCTTTCGAAGTGGCCAGACTGTCTACCCAGCCCTCGTTCACTTCGTTGCCCGGGAAGGTCTGAATGAACGTCTTTCTGGGCATGCCGGCATTGCGCACGCACAACGTCATGATGGTGCGTTCGTTGCGGCGCACTTTCTGCAGTACGACGCGGATATGACCCAGCAGCGGTTCGAACTGCTTGGGAGTCAGCTTGAAAGTCTTGAAGCAGTCACCCAGCTTGTCCAGCTCGGCCAACGTCTTCTTGTGGCTGCGGCCATGCTTCTTGATGACGGCTTCGGTCTTCTGGAATTGTTCGCGCAGTTCGGTGAAGCGGAGGCGGGCCTCTTCAGGGTCCGGTCCGGTGGCGCCTTCTTCTTCGTCGGCGGCTTCCAGCACTTCGTCATCGTCGTCCTTCACATCGTCAACGGCGACGACTTCTTCCACTTCTGCCTCTACCAGGGCAGCGGGAATGATTTCGCCATCGTCGGCAGACAGGTAACCGGTGATGATGTCACTTAGGCGGCGCTCTTCCGTATCAACACCATCGTATTCCTTGAGGATGTGCGACACGGTGCCAGGGAAGCAGGCCATGGCCTTCATCAATTCGCGCAGGCCTTCCTCGATACGCTTGGCGATGACGATCTCGCCCTCACGGGTCAGCAGCTCGACGGTACCCATTTCGCGCATGTACATGCGCACCGGGTCTGTCGTGCGACCGGCTTCGTTCTCCACGGCCGCCAGGGCTGCCGCCGCTTCTGCAGCAGCGACCTCGTCCGTGTTGCCATCGCCTTCGTTCATCAACAGCGTGTCGGCATCGGGTGCGGTCTCGTACACCTTCATGCCCATGTCGTTGATCATCTGAATGATGTCTTCGACCTGATCGGGATCGGAGATGGACTCAGGCAGGTGGTCGTTGACTTCTGTATACGTCAGATAGCCTTGCTCCTTACCTTTGGCGATAAGGGCCTTGAGACCGGTTTGTGGCAATAGGGCTGATCGAGTGTCAGACATGGGGTTCCTTCTCGGCCGGAAAATGACCGAAGGTTTGGCGTGGTAGTTTAAAACAGCCGGGCATTATAGCCTCATGAAGGAGGTCTTGCCAGCCGCCAGTTGAATATCAACCCTCTGGTTTACCTGACCGAAGCCTTGGCTTCAGTTGTTCAATCAACTGCTTCTTGTATTGCTTTTTCTGTGCCTCCAGAAGGAGAGTATCGATGAGATAGTGAAACTCCCCCGCAACCCCTTCCAGTGGTGTGATCTTCTCGTTCTTCATGAGCTGTGTGAGCTGGTTTCCCAGCGGTGTGCCGTAGAAATGTCCCAGCATCGTATAGGTGTTTATAGTGGGGCTGTTTTTGACCAGTTCAACAAGCTCCAGCAGCAAATCTGTATATTGGTCGCCATTCTCGCGCAATAGTTCCAGGTTCTTATCCAACCCGGTCGCAATTTCGGGGCGATACAGCAACAGCTCGATCGCTTTCAGACCGGGGCTACGCGGAGCGGGCTTCTGGACCGGAGCGGCACCACGCATCGGAGTGCGCACTGCCGTGCTGCTACGCGGCACGAAGTCCCCTTCCGGCGGCATGTCGTAATCGGGTGGCCCATCATTACTGACAGATGGGGTGGGTGAGGACTTGCTCACCATGGATTCGATGGAGCGGCTGTCAACCCCGGCCATGGACGCCAGCTTGTCGAGCATGAGCTGGCGGTAGATGCCTTGAGGCAGCTGGCGCAGCAGGGGAATCGCCAGGCTGCTCAACTTGGCCTTGCCGTCGATGGCATTGACGTCCAGGCCTTCACTCAGATGATCGAAGAAGAAGTCGGCCAGTGGCGTCGCGTTGTCGATCAGTGTGTTGAAGCGATCCTTGCCGATCTTGCGTACCAGCGTGTCGGGGTCTTCACCTTCGGGCAGAAACAGGAAGCGCACCTGACGGCCATCCTGCAGAACCGGGAGAGTGGCCTGCAGGCCGCGCCATGCTGCAGTGCGCCCGGCGTTGTCGCCATCGAAACAATAGACCACATCCGATACCAGCCTGAACAGGCGGGTCAGATGCGTGGCATTGGTGGCGGTTCCCAGCGTAGCCACGGCGTAGTCGATGCCGTGCTGTGCCAGCGCCACGACATCCATGTACCCCTCCACGATCACGAACCGGGTCAGCTTCGGGTTGGAGCGTCTGGCTTCGTACAGCCCGTAGAGCTCGTTGGCCTTGTGATAGACCGGTGTCTCCGGCGAGTTCAGATACTTGGGTTTGTCGTCATTGAGTACGCGGCCGCCGAAGCCAATGACGCGGCCTCGCGTGTCGCGGATCGGGAACATGATGCGATCGCGAAAGCGATCGTACTGGCCATCGCGTTTGCCTGTATTCGCTGCACTTTCGCCGTCGTTGGCTTCCTGATCGCGCTTAATCAGCAGTCCGGCCTTGATCATCATGTCGATGTCAGTGCCAGTGGTGCCTTTGGCCTTGAGCAGATTGTCCCAGCCGGGAGGTGCGAAGCCGATGCCGAACAGCTTGGCGATCTGGCCCGTCAGGCCGCGGTTCTTCAGGTAGTTCACGGCTCTGGCTTTCTGGGGGTGCTCACGCAGTTGCTTCTGGTAGTACTGATTCGCACCATCGAGCACGGCCAGCAGTTGTTTGTTCTCGCTCTGGCTCTTGTCTTCGGCCTTGCTGTTTTCCTCGCGAGGAACGTCCAGGCCATAGTCTCCGGCCAGAGTCTCGACCGCCTGGGGGAAATCCATGCGCTCGTAGTCCATGACAAACCCGAGGGCGTTGCCACCGGCACCACAGCCGAAGCAATAGTAGAACTGCTTGTCGGGCTCGACGCTGAAGGACGGGGATTTTTCGGTATGGAAAGGGCAGAGCGCGGAGTAGTTCTTGCCGGTCTTGCGCAGCTTGATGCGCTTGTCGATCACATCGACGATGTCGACGCGGCTCAGCAGGTCATCGATGAATGCTTGCGGAATCAGTCCAGCCATGCTGACGAGGCCATCCTGTAAACGTGGGAGTGTCTGTGTGAGCTTGATCTTGTGGGAGCTTGCCCTGCAAGCGATGAATCGGGCACGAGCTACGGGAAAACAAATCGCGGGCAGGCCCGCTCCCACAAAGGGGGCTGATCTAACCTGGCGTCAGTTTCTGCTTGATCATCTGGCTGACGGCAGCCATGTCGGCACGGCCAATCACGGCGGGTCGCACTGCGGTCATCACCTTGCCCATGTCCTGGACGCCTGCGGCCCCTGTGTCTGCCAGTGCCTTGCTGATGATGGCGCTGAGGTCGTCTGCGGAAAGCGCCTGAGGCATGAATTCCTGCAGCACGGCGATCTCTGCGGTCTCGATATCGGCCAGATCCTGACGTGCGCCAGCCTCATACTGCCTGACGGATTCGCGGCGCTGCTTGATCATCTTGTCCAGAATGCCCGTGACTCGGGTGTCATCCGGATCAATGCGCTCATCCACCTCGATCTTCTTGATCTCTGCAAGGGCCAGACGAATAGTGCCCAGGCGAACCTTGTCCTTGGCCCGCATGGCGTCTTTCATTGCTTCGGTGATTTGCTGTTTGAGCGCGCTTTCTGTCATCGCGTGGCTGCCATGGGCTTGACTATCAAGGCTCAATAGAAGCGTTTAGTCTTCTTGTTCTCGCGTTGCAGTTTCTTCAGGTGACGCTTGACCGCTGCAGCAGCCTTGCGCTTGCGCGCTGCTGTGGGCTTCTCGTAGAACTCCTTGCGACGTACTTCAGCCAGTACACCGGCCTTCTCACAGGAGCGCTTGAATCTACGCAGGGCCACGTCAAACGGTTCGTTCTCTTTCAGTTTTACCATCGGCATAATGAATGGATACCTTCCAAATAATAATTGTCTTGCGGTAATTGGTACTGTTTCGACACGCCCCACAACGAGGCTTGCCCATTAAAATCAAAGGGGGCATATGGTAATGCGGCAATCCGGCAAATGCAAAGACATCGTTCTCCGGATTTCAATTATTTGCTTGTGGGAGCGGGCC
>MGYS01000070.1:26687-28767 GCA_001802565.1 Gammaproteobacteria bacterium RIFCSPLOWO2_02_FULL_57_10
GTGGCATATGATGGCGACCTTTTCCGGGTCGCAGAATGGCTGCGAAGCGATCAATCAATAGACTGGACTGGAACACCATGCGAGTACTGGGTATAGAGACCTCCTGTGATGAAACCGGCGTCGCCGTCTACGACAGCGAGCGTGGACTGCTGGGAGACTGTCTGTACAGTCAGGTGGCTTTGCACGAGCGCTTCGGCGGCGTGGTGCCTGAGCTGGCCTCCCGCGATCATATCCGCAAGACATTGCCGCTGATTCAGGAGGTGCTCGAGAAGTCCGACACAACATTGCAGCAGATCGACGGGATTGCCTACACAGCAGGCCCGGGACTGATTGGTGCCTTGCTGGTTGGCGCCAGTCTTGGTCGTTCTCTGGGCATGTCTCTGGATGTGCCCACTGTCGGCGTGCACCACATGGAGGGCCATCTGCTGGCTCCCATGCTGGAGGACAATCCCCCCGAATTTCCATTCGTCGCTCTTCTGGTATCCGGGGGACACACCCAACTGGTGCGCGTGGATGGCATAGGGCGTTACGAGCTGCTCGGCGAATCCCTGGATGATGCCGCTGGCGAGGCCTTCGACAAGGTGGGCAAGATGCTTGGTCTGGCCTATCCCGGCGGGCCTCGAGTGGCAAAGCTGGCAGAGCTGGGGACACCCGGACGTTTCACGTTTCCCCGCCCAATGACCAATCGACCCGGGCTCGAATTCAGTTTCAGCGGGCTCAAGACTTTTGTCCGCAACACGCTGGCTGAAGAGGTTGCAAAACAGGAGGTTGGGAAGGCAGGAAGTGTCGACGAGCAGACGAAGGCCGATATCGCTTTCGCATTCGAGGATGCCGTGGTGCAGACCTTCGTGATCAAGTGCCGCCGTGCCCTGCAACAGACAGGGCTCAAGTCGCTGATCATTGCGGGCGGAGTGAGCGCCAACCTGCGGCTTCGTGCGGGGTTGCAGGCAATGGTTGAAAAGGAGAAGAGCAAGCTCTTCTACGCCAAGCCGCGCTTCTGTACTGACAATGGGGCCATGATCGCGTACGCAGGGTGTCAGCGACTGCTCGCAGGGGAGCGCGACGGGCTGGAGCTCAACGTGCGACCGCGCTGGCCACTTTCCAGTCTCAGCCCCATCGGCCAGTCCGCTCAATAACGCGATTCGCATCGCCATCATCGGGAAGTTTCAGCATGGACATCGTCTACATTCACGAACTGCAGATCGAGACCATTATCGGCATCTACGACTGGGAGCGTCTGCGTAAGCAGGTGGTGAGCCTGGATCTGGAGATGGGTGCCGATATTCGTCCCGCTGCGGCGACCGAGGACATCAACAAGGCTCTGGACTACAAGGCCGTGTCGAAGCGCCTGATCTCCTTCATTGAGGAAAGCGAGTTCCTGCTGATCGAAACCATGGCCGAAAAGGTGGCGGAGATCGTCATGACGGAGTTTACGGTGCCCTGGTTGCGCCTGCGTGTCGGCAAGCCGGGCGCAGTGACCGGCGCGAAGGACGTCGGTGTCATCATAGAACGAGGCACGCGTTGACCATCGTCGCACTGAGTCTCGGCAGCAATACCAACCCCGCGCAGTATCTTGCCAGCGCGCTCGACGCGCTGCAGGGAAAATTCGGAACGTTGCGCATTTCATCGGTGCTCGAGAGCGAAGCGGTGGGATTCTCCGGCGACAACTTTCTCAATCTTGTTGTGTTGATCGATACCACAGAGAAGCTGGAAGATCTGGCGCTGTTTCTCAAGCGTCTGGAGGATCAGCACGGCCGTTCTCGGCAGGGGCCGCGTTTCAGTGGCCGTACACTCGACATCGACATCCTCACCTATGGCGACCTGCATGGAATGTTCGCAGGCATCACATTGCCGAGAGAGGAGATCGTCGAGAACGCTTACGTGTTGTGGCCAATGTCGCAGGTGCTTGGCGAGGCGGTGCATGCGCCGACTGGCAAGACCTACGCGCAGTTGTGGGCTGAGTACGACAAGGATCGCCAGAAACTCTGGCCGGTGCCGTTCGCCTGGGGCTGAATATCCCCTGTGGGAGCGGGCCCTGCCCGCGATGAATGTAGGAGCGAGCCCTGCTCGCGATTAATGC
>MGYS01000071.1:0-2219 GCA_001802565.1 Gammaproteobacteria bacterium RIFCSPLOWO2_02_FULL_57_10
GCGGGCTTCGCGCTGCGCGCTCGTTGCCGATTGCGATGCAATCGGTCGAACTCTAACGTTCGAACCTCTCCCCCGCCATTTGGCATTGGAAGATTCTACATTCTCATGGGATGGCATTGCTGGTGGGAGATTCTGCGAAGTTGGCGGAGGGGGAGAGATTCGAACTCTCGAAGGACTTTCATCCTCGCCGGTTTTCAAGACCGGTGCATTCAACCGCTCTGCCACCCCTCCGCAACGGGGCGCAATCTTACTATATATCGGCCTTCAGTCAACCGGAGAATTGTGCGGTGCACCAATCAATGCGTCCCCATCAAGGAATTACCGCTGGTACGGAAAGGATTGCTTTTGGCTTGACGCACGGTATGATTGCCTTCGCCTGATGCTTGAAATTACTGGAATTTGTCCCCATTGATCAGGCAAGACAGATAGCAGGGATGAAACAGTTCGGGACCTGCCCCGGTCTAAGTCAGCACGGTTGGTATCAGCGTTTGTCGCAGGTTATTGTCATCAGCAATGTATTACTACGGAGATCACTATGAGTCAGTTTGATGTGTTGGATGTTGGGCAAACCCGTGGATCGGTTGTTGCTGTTAACAAGGTTCTCAAGAACACCTACATGCTGCTGGGCATGACGCTGGGCTTCAGTGCCCTGATGGCATTCCTCAGCACCAATGCCGCTCCCATGAACATGTGGGTCTACATCATTGGTGTCTACGGCCTGCTGTTCGCCACCCATGCGCTTGCACGTAGCGCCTGGGGTCTTCTGACCATATTCGCGTTCGCCGGCTTCATTGGCTATGGCACAGGCCCGCTGATCGGCGCCCTGCTGTCCACCAGCGGTGGCAGCCAGGTTGTAACCACCGCGTTGGGCGGCACTGCCTTCATATTCCTCGGTTTGTCCGGGTACGCTCTCGTTTCCCGCAAGGACTTCTCCTTCCTGAGCGGCTTCATCACTGCTGGCTGTTTCGTGCTGATTGCGGCGATGATCCTCGGCATCTTCGTCCAGATCCCTGCCCTGCAGTTGGCCATCTCGGTCGGCTTCATGTTGTTCGCCAGCGCCATCATCCTCTACCAGACTGGCGAGATCGTGAACGGCGGCGAGACCAACTATATCCTCGCGACCATCACCTTGTTCGTGTCCATATACAACCTGTTCATGAGCCTGATCCACCTCCTGACAGCGTTTGGCGGCGACGAATAAATCCAATCGTTCGCGATTGCGCTACACTGAGCCCCGGTCCTGACCGGGGCTCTTGCTTTCAGGTCGGATGTAAACTGGGAAATCCCGAGTATTTGCCGTGAAACTCACCGTTGTCGTCTATTCAGCCCCCTACTCCTCCCAGGCCGCCTGGAGCGCCTACCAATTCACGCGTGCGGCACTGACAGCGGGTCATGAGATCTATCGACTGTTCTTTTATGCCGATGGCGTACACAACACCAACTCCCTGAGCATTCCGCCGCAGGATGAATTCGATCTGGTGAAGGCGTGGCAATCCCTCATTGCGGAACACCATATCGACGCTATCAGCTGCGTCTCTTCCGCGCTCAAACGAGGTGTGGTGGACGTACAGGAGGCCGCCCGCTATGAGCGGACGTGCAACAACCTGATTTCGGATGTGACTCTCTCCGGGCTGGGCCAACTCGTGGATGCCACACTGGTCTCGGACAGGGTGGTGAGCTTTGGAGCCTGAAATAATGCATGAGTCCATGAATGACAGCGCAAATCAGCCGCAACGCAAGATCCTCACCTTCATCAGCCGCAAGTCTCCCTATGGACAGAGTCATGCCAAAGCATGCCTGGACATGGTGCTGTCCGCCGCCGTCTTCGATCAACAGGTGAACTATGTATTCATGGACGATGGCGTGCTGCAACTGCGACGCGGACAGGAGCCCGCGGCTATCGACAGCAAGAATCTCAGTGCCGCTTTCTCCGCCCTGCCACTCTACGAAGTGAACAACGTGTACGTCGACACCCAATCCATGCAGGACCGTGGTATGTCGACGGAAGATCTCGTCGTCGAAGCAAAGCCCTGCACCGCAGGACATATCGCCTCCCTGATTCGCCAATCCGACGTGGTATTCAACCTGTGACAACACTGCATACCGTCAACAAGTTCGGCCTGACCTCCTCCGCGCTGGACTCCTGTCTGCGGGTAGCGCTGCCGGGGGATGCCATTCTATTGCTGGAGGACGGTGTATATAACGTTGTGGGAGCGGGC
>MGYS01000071.1:2252-6604 GCA_001802565.1 Gammaproteobacteria bacterium RIFCSPLOWO2_02_FULL_57_10
GGCCAATCGCGGGCAAGGCCCGCTCCCACAGGAAGCAGTTCAAGAGTCAGGGTTTATGCATTGAAAGAAGACCTGCAGGCTCGAGGCATTGCTCACGATTCGCTACCCGCCTCCATCGAGCCCATTACGTATGCCGAGTTTGTCGCGTTGGTCTGCGAGCACCAGAAATCGGTCAGCTGGTTCTAACGAATGAGCAGCCTGATCCTGCATGATCACAAACCAATCCCCCTCGACAAGGACGGCTATCTTCGAAACCTTGAAGACTGGAGCGAAGAGGTTGCAGCAAAACTGGCGGAGACAGCAAATATCGATTTGACCCCTGCTCATTGGGAAGTCATCTCCGCGCTCAGAGCATTCTACGCTGCACACGAACTCTCTCCTGCCATGCGTCCGCTGGTGAAACTGGTGACCCGTGAACTGGGAGCCGACAAGGGGCGAAGCATCTACTTGATGAAACTCTTTCCCGGAAATCCTGCCCTTGTAGCGAGTAAAATCGCAGGGCTGCCACGTCCCACCAACTGCTTCTGAGCAGCGGTGCGGGTGGCGGCGGGAACGAATTCTGCTATGATTCGCCCTCCTTTGAACCCGCACTGCACGTGCGATCCATCGCCAATCTGAGACACACAGGACAAGCCCCATGAGCCCTGCGAAAAGCCTCGCTGACCGCGTACTCGCCGTCAACAACGACCTCCCCATCCGCACCGACAAGCCAGTACACAGCGGTAAGGTGCGCTCCGTTTACTGGTTGACCGAGGCTGACAGCAAACGCCTGATTCGAGACCGAGGCTACGACGTGGCACCTGACGCGCCACTGGCCATCATGGTGATCAGTGACCGCATCTCCGCATTCGACTGCATCTGGCACGGTGAGGGGGGGCTCAATGGCGTACCAGGCAAGGGAGCCGCGCTGAACACAATCTCCAATCACTGGTTCAAGTTGTTCCGTGAGCAGGGCCTGGCTGACAGTCACATTCTGGAGATCCCCCACCCGTTCGTGTGGATCGTGCAGAAGGCACGTCCCGTGATGATCGAGGCGATCTGTCGCCAGTACATCACAGGTTCCATGTGGCGTTCCTACACCAAGGGTGAGCGCGATTTCTGCGGAATCATGTTGCCGGAAGGATTGAAGAAGGATCAGCGTCTGCCCGAACTGCTGATCACACCCTCGACCAAAGGCATCCTCAAAGGGATTCCCGGCGTGCCGGAAGCAGACGACGTGAACATCACGCGTGCCGATATCGATCGCAACTACGCAGCATTCAATTTCCGCAAGCCGGCGGATATCGACTTCTACGAAAAACTGCTCAGGGAAGGTTTCAACGTCATCAGCAAGGAACTGGAGAAAATCGATCAGGTCTTCGTCGACACCAAATTCGAGTTCGGCTATGTGACAGGCAAGAACGGTCAGGAAAAGCTGATCTATATGGACGAGGTTGGTACACCCGACTCCTCGCGCATCTGGGATGGGCCTTCCTACCGCGCAGGCCAAGTCATCGAGAAATCGAAAGAAGAATTCCGTCAGCAACTGCTGAGTTACTTCCCTGAGCCCGATATTCTGTTGAACAAGGACAGAATGCCCGAACGTGCCGCACTGGCGCGCGACAACGCGTTACCCGAAGACATGTTGATGCAGGTATCACGTACTTATCTGGGAATTGCCGAACAGATCGTCGGCAAGAAGATCACACTGTCGGAGAATCCGAAGCAGGAGATTCTGGACATCCTGTCTGCGGAATATGGCTTGATTGTGTAGAAAGAACCCTGTGGGAGCGGGCCTCGCCCGCGATGATTCGTATTGCCACCTCTGTGCACACTTGAGAGTCAGCAATCGCGGGCAGGGCCCGCTCCCACAGTCAGCAGTCACACAAGATTGGATCCCTTGAACCAGGAGTAACGCTGCTGCAGCTTCACCACACGCCCGACGATGATGATCGTCGGCGCCTGTACCTCGGTCATCTTCACAATCGCCGGCATCGTTTCAAGGGTGCCAGTGATCACTTTCTGATTCGGTGTGGTGCCCTGCTGCACCAGCGCAATCGGCATATCCGCAGCCATGCCGTGCGCAATCAACTGTTCACATATTGTCTCCAGGCCCACCAGACCCATGTAGAACACCACGGTCTGGTTCTCATTTGCCAGATTCGGCCAGTCGAGATCGATGGTGTCGTTCTTCAGATGTCCTGTGACAAAGCGTACGGATTGGGAGCAGTCACGATGCGTCAAAGGAATCCCTGCGTAACATGCGCAACCTGACGCCGCAGTAATACCGGGAATCACCTGAAAAGGAATGCGCGCTTCGGCAAGGCTGTCGATCTCTTCACCACCACGCCCGAAGATGAAAGGATCACCCCCTTTCAGACGCAGAACTTTTTTGCCTTCCTGGGCAAGACGCACGAGCAGGTCATTGATCTGTTCTTGTGGCACGAGATGATTGGAGCGTTCCTTGCCGACATTGATCTTTTCGGCATCGGGTCGCACACGCGCCATGATTTCCTTCGAGACCAGTCGGTCATACAGCACGACATCCGCTTCCTGCATCAGTCGCAATGCCTTGAGCGTCAGCAAATCGGGGTCACCTGGCCCCGCGCCAACGAGAAAGACTTCACCCTGTACGACGATGGAGTCCGACTCGGAAAGTTGTTGTTCAATATAACGACGCGCCTCGTCTTCCTTGCCAGACAGCACCATCTCCGAGAGCGGGCCGGACAGCAACGCCTCCCAGAAACGCGTGCGACGCTTGAAATCGGTGATGACGCTCTTGACGCGACTACGATAACCGCCCAGCAACAATGCCAGCCGACCGTAGGCTGCAGGCACCATGGTTTCGAGTTTTTCCTTCAGCTTGCGGGTAAGAACCGGCGAGGCACCACCACTGGAGATCGCGATTACCACAGGAGAGCGATCGACGATGGCAGGTACGATGAAGCTGCACAACGATGGCTTGTCCACGACGTTGACAGGCAGCCCACGTGACTTGGCTGCGACGGAAACGGCCGCATTCACTTCCTCATCATCGGTGGCACCGACGGCGAGAAAAACGCCGTCCATATCCAGCTCGTCAAAGCCGCGTACCCGCAACTCTCCCGCTCCGGCAATCACCAGAGACTCGAGTTCCACGCAGATTTCGGGAGCGACTACACGCAGGCGCGCACCGGCACGGTCGAGCAACACGGCCTTGCGATAAGCGACGTCTCCGCCGCCCACGACGAGACAGGTCTGGGCGCGAACATTCAAAAAAATCGGCAGGAACTGCATGGTGCACTCCGTGAGCTCACGCTCGTTCGTTCAACTGGAGGCGCTTACGCGAGCCGTTCCATTCCACCCATGTAGGGCCGCAACACTTCCGGAATCGTCACCGAACCATCGGCGTTCTGGAAATTCTCCAGAATGGCCACCAAGGTGCGGCCAATGGCGAGACCTGACCCGTTCAGTGTATGCAGCAACTCGGGTTTACCGGTTTCCGGGTTGCGCCAGCGCGCCTGCATACGACGTGCCTGAAAATCCTCGAACGTGCTGCAGGAAGAAATCTCGCGATAGCAGTTCTGCGACGGTAACCACACCTCGAGATCAATCGTGCGCGCAGCATTCGCTCCCATGTCACCACCACACAGCAGCATGGCTCGATACGGCAGCTCCAGCAGTTGCAGTATCTTCTCGGCGTGGCCGGTCAACTCTTCCAATGCAGCATCGGAATCCTGTGGCTTGACCAGCTGCACCAACTCCACTTTTTCAAATTGATGCTGACGGATCATGCCGCGAGTGTCGCGCCCATAGCTGCCTGCCTCGCTTCGGAAACACGGCGTGTGGCAGACGAATTTCAGCGGCATCTTTTCTGCAGGCACAATACTGTCACGCACGAGATTGGTGACTGGCACTTCCGCGGTAGGAATCAGGTAGTACTCGTTCTCCCCTTCCAATCTGAACAGGTCTTCGGCGAATTTCGGCAGTTGCCCCGTGCCCATCAGCGAATCGCGATTGACGATATAAGGCACATAAACTTCTTCGTAACCGTGGGCGCCAGTGTGCTGATCGAGCATGAACTGGATCAACGCACGATGCAGCCGCGCAGTCGCCCCATGCAGCACGACAAAGCGCGCGCCGGTCAGTTTGGTGGCCGTCGGGAAATCCATCTGCTCAGTGGCTTCGCCCAGAGCAACATGATCCTTCACTTCGAAATCGAACGTGCGTGGCGTCCCCCACTTGCGCAGCTCGACGTTATCCTTCTCGTCCTTTCCGGCTGGCACGATCTCCTGTGGCACATTGGGAATACGCATGAGCAGATCGGTGAATTCGTCCTGAACGATTGCCAGCGCCTTCTTGTTGTCCTCAAGAGAGGAACCCAGATTGGCGAC
>MGYS01000072.1:0-2156 GCA_001802565.1 Gammaproteobacteria bacterium RIFCSPLOWO2_02_FULL_57_10
CGCCGAGCGCAGCAAAAAGACCTTGGGCTTTTTGCGGAGGGAGGGCACCGCGGAGCGACGCCGGTCAGCCGCAGAACCGGACCCTGCCTCCCGCCACCGATCGAAGCTACAAAAGATCGCGAGCTGGGCTCGCTCCCACAGAAATCGGTCGCAATAAAAATGCCCGCCCTCGTTTCCGAAAGCGGGCATCGAATTGTGGCAGATCAGGCTGCTCTTATAAACCTTTGCAGGTTGATCATCGCGGACAAGGGTCGCTCCCGAGTTGTGACGCTCCGAAACGAGCGATCCCTGTACGCGAATCCGGTCAAATGCCAAACACAATCAGTCGTCAGAACGTGCCGCGTATCTTCAAAGCCAGCTTGATGCCGGTGTTGCTGCACGAATCCTCGATTTCTGCCAGGTTACCTGTGGCAATCGTACCGCCGGTATAGCGGTAACGGTCACGGCAACGCTCGCCTTCCAGCGTGTTCATCGACTCGAAGCGATAGGTCAATCCTGCAAACCCTACCGTCTCAACGAAGATCGTCAGCATGTCGCCAGAGTTGTAGTCCTCGATCTTGTCGACGTCATAGGCCTTCCTGTTGCCCGTGAAACCATGGTTGAAATTGAAACCATAGTTCATCGTGCGGGACGGAATGTCGTGGCGGAAGCCCAGACGGAAGCTGCCACGTCCAGCCTGGCGCAGTCTGCGGTCGATGCCGAGGAACGGGTCTGTCACAGACGAGTCTTCCAACTGCACGCCAGAAGTCAGCAGCATTTCCGGAGCACCGATGAAGCCCAGACGCAGGCTTGCATCGAGGTTGATACCGTAGCGCTCGCCGTCGCCGATGTTGCCGTTGGCGGACTGGATTCTGGTAGGGGTGGAGATGTCCACACGGTCAATCACATCTTCCAGCTCGTGATAGAACACGCGGGTACTGAGCACGCCGCCGTCATTCGGCAGGCGGTACTCAAGGTTCGCTTCGTAACGCAGCGACTGCTCCTGCACCAACTCCGGATTGCCGGCCAGTGCGTCCTGATCATCGTCGCCACCGGCCACACTGGCAGTGAAGTCACCGAAGCTCAGTTGTGCGACATCTTTCTCGACAGATGCGCGGAACTGGATGGATGGCGTGATATCGAAACGATAGTCAACCTTCGGACGGATGAAGTCGAAGTCGCGCTTGTTGCGCACATCGCCGCTCTGCTCGATGGTTGAATTCTCGAACAGCAGCGTGCTTTCCAGCGACATGCGATCGTTGAGCTGCCAGTTGTGGACCACGAACGATTCGTAGCGGATTTCCTCCACGAGAGCGTCAGTGTCGCTTGTCGGGGTGAGGCCACCGAATGCAGGCGAGGGATTGCCAGGCGTGCGCGGAACAGCGAGCTGCAACTGTGCATCCAGAATGGTTTGAGCACGCTCGATGCCGAATTCCAGATCCTGGGTGTCGTTCAGACTGAATGAATAGGTGCTGCGCACGATGCGCTCCTTGTTCACGCTCTGGTTCGCCAGATACAGGAATTTGTCATACGTGGCGCCATTGACTTCATACGCTTCGCGCGTGCTCTCGGCTTCAGCCTCGTTCACGATGAACAGTGTCTTGAAGCGACTGCCGTTCACGAAAGTATGTTCGTAGTCGCCGCCGACCTCCCAGTTGCTGTTGGTCGCAGGAATCTCGTCATACTCGATGGTCACCTGGTTAGGCGTGGTTCGCAGATCGGTGATGGTGCGATCAGCGGTGCCGGGTGGATCAGATTCACCCAATAGTGCATTGAAATTCACGCGATCATTGAGGGTCAGATCGTAGCCAATGTTGGCCGTTAGCGTCTTGGTGGTCTGATCACGATACTCTTCGCGGATCACGACATCGTTGGGCGTACCGTCGGCGAGGATACTGGTCTCGAAACCGTCGCGGAACTCGTAGCGCGGCTCGGCAGCGGCACTGAACTGATAGTTCAACGCACCACGCTGACCATTCACAGATACCGACCCACCCGGATCAAGAGTACCGTCGTGGTAATGATCAACGTTCACCTCGGCGGCAATACTGGACCGAGTCTCCGCTTCCAGCAGCACGATGTTGATGACCTGTGCACCGCCGCGCACGTCGAGGTCGCCCGAGGTGCCACGAATGATTTCAATGTACTGCACCTGATTGGCGGGAATACGGCTGAGC
>MGYS01000072.1:2163-19569 GCA_001802565.1 Gammaproteobacteria bacterium RIFCSPLOWO2_02_FULL_57_10
CTGTTGCCCTCGTTTTCCTTGCCCGCGATGCGACGGCCATTGATCAGGATCTGGTCGCCACCGGCGCCAAGACCACGTCGATCTGCGCCACCGGAACTGCCCGGGCCGCCGTTGTTGCCGCCTCCGCCACCCATCGCCAGCGTGATGCCGGGGATGCGATTGAGCATGTCATTGACGGAAAACGGTTCGTACTGGGCGAAGAATTCTGCGGGATAGGTGACAGTGGATTCACCGGTCGATGCCGACGAATCCTGCGCGGAAGCGGAACTGGCCAGCAGGATGGCAGCGGCTGCCAGCGTGGCAAGAGGGGCGCGCGAGTGCATTGCCGAGCGCAATCCCCGGGTAATTAAACGAAAACTCATCAAGTAGACTCCAGGCCTGGTTTGCAGATGCCAGCGACCACACGTCGCTGGCTGCGTTCTTTTTTGTATTGTAAGGGGGTATAACGGGGTGGAAGTATGCACAGGTTTTAATGGCTGAAAAACAACTACTTATGTTGTTTTTGTGACATTTTGTAATGGCTGGCGAGAGACCCCTGTGGGAGCGGGCCCTGCCCGCGACAGGTTCAGTGGTATCCCAATCGCGAGCAGGGCTCGCTCCCAAATCAGGGGTGCGGAGCTCGACACAACAGAATCATCACGGAGATGGGGCAATCACCTGGCGTTGTTCATCCAGGCCTTCGATTCCGAGTCTGACCACATCGCCAGGCTTGAGGTAGACAGGTGGCACCATGCCGTCACCCACTCCCGCAGGCGTGCCGGTGAAGATCACGTCGCCGGGGTGCAGTGTCATGAACTGACTGAGGTGACTCACGATGTGGGCAACCCCGAACACCATGTCGGCCGTGTTGCCCTGTTGCCGCATCTCGCCATTGACCTCGGACCAGACGGCCAGATTCTGCACATCATCGATGCTGTCGCGCGTCACCAGCCAGGGCCCGAGCGGAGCGAACGTGTCGGCGCTCTTGCCCTTGGTGAACTGTCCTCCGCGCTCACGCTGAAACGCTCGCTCTGACACGTCGTGACCGACCGCATATCCCGCGATGTACTCGAAAACGTCCTCTTCGGAGACGTATTGCGCCTTCTTGCCGATCACCACGACCAGCTCGGATTCATAGTCGAGCTTGTCGCCACCGCGTGGGCGAATCACATCGTCGAATGGGCCGGTCAGTGCTGAGGTGGCCTTCATGAATACCAACGGCTCCGTGGGCAGTTCCACCTGCATTTCTGCCGCGTGATTCACGTAGTTGAAGCCGATGGCGATGATCTTGCCGATGCCGGTCAGAGGCACGCCAAGGCGGGGATCGCCCTGCACCAGGGGAAGTTGATCAAGGGGAATGGCGGCAATCTGCTCCAGCGCCTCGTCCGAGAGCTGCTCGGGCCCGATGTCACTGATATGGGCCGAGAGATCTCGCAATTGACCACCGTCATCCACAAGACCGGGCTTTTCCTGTCCTACCGGACCGAAGCGGACGAGTTTCAATTCGGCGGCCTGCGCTGCGGCAGTGAAACCAAGCAGCGTGCAAAGGGCCAGGGTTTTGACTAATGGAGTTCTGACAGCGGTAATTCCGGACATGATCTACCTCGTTGTTGTTTTGCCGGAGTGTAGCCAAATACGCGACGTCTGTCTTCATGGCTCGCGCATGACATGACCCCTTGCGACTGAAGCGAACAGTGCCAACGGCAAATTCGGACGCCCAGTCGGATTCCCGTTGCCTGTTTGAAGGCATTGGTGTAAACCGTGCTGCAGAAAGGGGACAGCACGGACGCCAGGAAAAAGACCAACAACAATAAAACTCAACAGTCAGACTCTTGTGCAAAAGGGCTTCACCATGATGCAACGATCGACTTCACGCCTCACGTTACTTCCCGCTTCAACACGCCCTCCCCGCCACACCATGTTAGCTGCCCTGCTGGGCCTTTCCCTGCTGGCGCCGATGACCTCATTCGCGCAAAGCGACGATGAAAAACGTGCAGCCATGAATGCGGCATACCGTCAATATCAGGAGATCGTGGCGCAGGGCCCGCAGTTTCGCGAGCAGAGCATTGAGCCCGCACGCGAGGCTTATGAACTGGCACTGGATGTTCTCGGTGATGCCAATCCCACCACTGCAGCCCTGGCCATCAATTACGGCAACGCACTGACCGATGGGGATGACGCAGCCGACATACTGGAACATGCGCTGGAGATCAGCGAAAACGTCCATGGTGATGACGCACTGGAGTTGATCGATCCCCTGATGGCGCTGGCGAACTCGGCCACCGCCCATGGTGAGTTCGCCGATGCGCGCGATCACTACGAGAGAGCCTTCGAGATCGCCCAGGCCCAGGAACAGCGCGATCCCATTCTGGAAGCCATCATCGGCGTGCAACTCGGCACGACCTCGTTCAGCATGGGACGTCTGGACGAAGCACGTGACTATTTCATCGGCGCGCGTGACAAACTGCAACCAATCGACAACGACGTTGCGCGCATTCGTCTCGCCACAGCGAATTTCTGGATCGGCCGTTACGAAATCAGTGCGGCGAATTATCTTGGCGCGATTGCGCCACTGCAAGCCTCTGCTGAAGTGTTCGATGCCATCCCGGAAGCACGACAATTTTCAGTCAACAGTCATATCGCTCTCGTCGAGGCCTACGAGCGCCAGGGACAGCGTGACCAGGCGACGCCGCATGCGTTATTCGTTGGTCAGGACAGCACAGCACCCACGTTGATCTACCGACCGGCATTCCCCGGTGAGCTCTGGCGGGAAGGAGAAATCACACTGAGGTTCGATGTGGATGCTGAAGGATTCGTGACGAATGTCAGCACTGCGGACGGCGATGCCGATGCGGAGCTGGTGACAGCCGCGAGCGAAGCTGTCACTGCAGTGCGCTACGCGCCGCGCTTCGAGAACGGCAGCGCTGTGGCAACTTCAGGGGTGACAATGCCATTCAGATTTTCCCGCCCGGGGCGTTGATCGCGTGGGAGCGAGCCCTGCTCGCGATTGAAGATTGCGTTAAATTCAATCGCGAGCAGGGCTCGCTCCCACATGTGCAATCAATTCACCAGCAGCCCTCGCCGCCGCAGCATGTGACTGCTGTCCGGTGCGCGACCGGCAAAATCCTCGAACAACGCCATCGCATCACGACTGCCACCTTTCGACAGCAGCGTGTCACGGAAATGCTGGCCATTCTCGCGTCGCATGCCGCCGTTGTCCTTGAACCACTGCACGGTGTCGGCGTCGAGGACTTCACTCCAGATGTACGAGTAATAGCCCGCAGCGTAACCGCCCATGATGTGCGAGAAGTACGGCACGCGATAACGCGGTGGCACCGGCGCATAGTCGAGAGCATTGTCACGCAACACCTGAGCCTCGAACGCCAGCAGATCGGGCGCCGCAGGAATCTGTTCGGGTGACAATTGATGCAGTGCCATGTCGACTATCGACGCCGCGAGATACTCGGTGGTGCCAAAACCCTGATTGAACTGCTCGGCCGCCAGCACACGATCGAGCAGCTCCTGAGGAATGCGCTCACCGGTTTCATGATGGCGGGCATAGTTCTCCAGCACTTCGGGCCACGACGCCCACATTTCGTTCACCTGCGAAGGAAACTCCACGAAATCGCGCGGCACACTGGTCCCCGCAAAGCGCGGATACTGCACGTCGGAAAACAGTCCGTGCAACACGTGACCGAACTCGTGGAACGCGGTGGTCACTTCCGCGAACGTGAGCAGTGTCGGCTCGCCTTCAGGTGGCTTGGGGACATTCAGATGCAGGGCAATCACCTTGCTGCCGCCTGTCAGTCCGGCCTGCACGTTGTAACTGTTCATCCAGGCACCTCCACGTTTGCTGGAGCGTGCATAGAAATCGGTGAGCACCAGTCCGAGTGACGAGCCGTCCGCGTCTGTCACTTCCCACACCTGCACATCGGGGTGATAGGTGGGAAGATCGGGTCGCAGAGTAAACGCAAGGCCGTAGATCTGCTCTGCTGCGAAGTAGACGCCATTCACCAGCACGCTGTTCATTTCGAAGTAAGGGCGCACTTCCGCCTCATCAAAAGCGTAGCGTTCGCGCCGTACTTTCTCTGCGTAGAAAGACCAATCCCACGCGGCCAGCTCGAAAGGCTCTGCTTCGGTCGCGTTGATGAGAGCCTGAATGGCCTCGCCTTCCGCGCGCGCATTGGCCACGGCCACAGGCGCGATGCCACCGAGCATCTCGTTCACGGCATCAGGTGTGCTGGCCGTCTGATTCTCGAGCGTGAAATGCGCGTGCGTGGCATAGCCGAGCATCTGCGCCCGTTCGGCGCGCAACCTCAGTGTGTCGGTGACGATGCCTGTCGTGTCGAACTCGTTGCCGCGACTGCCACGGGCAGTGGACGTGGTGTGGATGCGTTCACGCAACGCACGATTGCTCAGTGACGACAGCGGCGGTTGATCGCTGGTGTTGAGCAGCGCGATCAGATACTTGCCATCGTGGCCTTGCGCCGTTGCGGCGGTGGCAGTTGACTGAATCTCGGCAGCGGAGAGACCCTCCAGTTCTGCCGCTGTGTCTACCAGTACTGCAGAGTCATTCACCTCGGCAAGCACGTGCTGACTGAACAGCGTGCTCAACCGTGCCAGTTCTGCGTTGATCTCGCGCAGACGAGCCTGCTGCGACTCTGCGAGCATGGCGCCAGAGCGCACAAAATCACTGTGATAACGTTCCAGTGCACGCAGCGATTCCGGATCGAGACCCAGCTCCTCGCGCTGCTGATACAGGCGGTCCAGGCGCGCAAACAACTGCGGGTTCAGTGAAATGGAATCGTTGTGAGCAGCGAGTCGTGGAGCCATCTCGCGTTGCACCGCCTGCAGCGTGTCGTCGGTGTTGGCGCCACTGAGGTTGTAGTACACACGCAACACGCGATCCAGGTCCTGGCCCGCCAGCTCCAGCGCCGCAATCGTGTTGTCGAAGGTTGGTCGCTCCGGATTGCTGGCAATCGTATTGATCTCTTCGGTGTTGATGGCCATGCCGCGCTCGATCGCTGCTGCAAAGTGATCGCTGGTGATCAGATCAAAAGGTGGCAAGCCATGTGGCAAAGTGCTGGCATTGAAGAGCGGGTTCTCCGCGACAGCGGGAGGCGTACCGGGTGCCTGCTGCTGCGCAGGTGGCGAAGTCGATTCCTGTGAACACGCAGCGACGACCACGCTCAACCCGAGAGCAGAAATGGTGCTGGAATATTTCATGTGATTCTCCTTGTATATCCGTTGACCTCACCCCCTCGCTCCCACACGGATCAATCCGCGCCGTGCGCCATACGGGTAATGACCGGGGCGATCAGCAGCATCACCACGGCGATTGCCATCGCGATATAACCGACGTCGGTATACACCGCGGCGTAGCTTGCTTTCGCCGCCACCGTATCGGTGAGTTGCCCGCCAATGGTTTCTGCACCGGTGGCCGACGCAATGATGCCCGCCAGATAATTGGACAGCCCGCTGTAGAGAAACCAGGCACCCATCGTCATGCCCACCGCGCGTGCCGGTGCCAGTTTCGTGACGGCAGAAAGTCCGACGGGAGACACCAGCAATTCGCCAATGGTGTGAATCCAGTAGATCAGAAGAATGAAATAGACGGCCGTCATGCCCGCCTCGCCGGAGACAGACATACCTGCCACGAGAGCGAGAAATCCCAGTCCTGCGAGGAACACACCGATGGCGAACTTCACTGCGGTGGAAGGGTTCAGGTTGCGCCTCGCCAGCACCACCCATAACCACGCCAATATGGGCGCAAACATCACGATGAAGCCCGCGTTGAGCGACTGGAAGACCGGCGCTGGCACCGACATGCCAAGCATGGTGCGATCAACAAGTCTGTCCGTGAACAGATTGAGCGAGGAGCCCGCCTGCTCGAACAGCGCCCAGAAGGGAATCTGCGCGAGAATGAAATACAGCGCCGCCAGCATGCGATCGCGCTCCTGCCCCTGGCAACCGACGAATGCGTAGCCGATCAGCAACACCAGAATGATCAGCCCCAGCAGACCCACATGGTTCTCATCGATCACATGGGCATTGATGACCAGCAGCATCGACACGGCGATGATGCCGAGACCCGTGAGATAACACAGATGCTCGACACTCAGAGGCCCCAGCACTTTCTGCTGCAGTTTCTCCGCACTCGGCGGTTCGCCACGCCCTTCCAGCCAGTGCTGATAACGCACGAAGATGAACAGACCGGAGAGCATGCCGACACCTGCCAGTCCGAAACCGTACTTCCAGCCATAGGCAATACCCAGCCAGCCACACAGGATCGAGGACAGGAAGGCGCCGACGTTGATGCCCATGTAGAAAATCGTGAACCCGGAGTCGCGCCGCGCATCCCCGAAACCATACAGATCACCGACAATAGTGGAGATGCTCGCCTTGATGTACCCCACCCCGGCGATGATGAGCGCGAGGGACAGGTACATGACGTTGAGATACAGCGTCTGTGTTTCCACATGCACTGTGTAGGCATTGGTAGCAATCTGTGCAGGCAGGCCAACTGCCTCGGGACTGTCGATCAGCATCGACGTGGCACCTTCGTTGAAACCAATGAAGGACCTTCCCTGCGCGGACACCACGATCTGCCGCGCGTCGCCACCGCGACCATCGAGGGTCAACTGGTACTCCTCACCGTTGAACATCATGACCTGCCGTGAACCGCTGCCCTCGAAAGCCATGCCGAAGTGTCCCAGCACCAGCAGAATGGCACCGAACGTGATCGCCTTGCGGGGACCAAGATAGCGATCGGCCAGCATCCCGCCGATGATGGTCATCACGAACACCAGTGCGGTATAGGCGCCATAAAGCACCGTGGAACGCTCGTCCGTGAAAAGGAAGTGCTGCGTCAGATAGAAGATCAGCAGGGCGCGCATGCCGTAATAGGAAAAGCGCTCCCACATCTCGGTGAAGAACAGAACGACAAGGCCGCGTGGATGACCGAACAACGTGTGTTGTGTGCCGGGAGAGAGGGTATCGGACATTGGCGACCAGGCTCTGCTGCTGATGACGCTCCGATGCTAGAGCCTCAGCCACAAAGAAGCAATCCGGCGTACGCACTCTGGCAGGCGGTGGATGGGGAAGCGACGAAAGACACTGAATCAGCGCGTGTGCCATAATCCGGGCACAATAAAAACAACGCGCCCTTGCTCTCCGAGGACGCACCATGGAACCCCGTCATGCTGCCAAGATCCCTGCTCGCTGCCTGCGCTCTTCTCTCCGCCTCACATCATGCCTTTGCCCAGGCGCCAATAATGGAGGGAGAACCGCCCACTCTGGTGCTGGCCATCGTCGTCGACCAGATGCGCTTCGATTATCTGACCCGCTATGGCAGTGAGTTCAATGGCGGCCTGCAGCGTCTCATCGAGGAAGGCGCCGTCTTCACCAACGCGCACTACGAAGCGGCGCCCTCCGTGACCGCCGTTGGACACTCCACATTCCTGAGCGGTGCCGTACCCGCCGTCAGCGGCATCGCGGGCAATCTCTACTACAGTCGTGCAGACGGTCGCCCCGTGCAAAGCATCACGGATCGCAACGCGACTCCGCTGGGCAACACCGCGGGTGCGTCTCCGCATCGTCTGCTGGTCACCACCGTCGGCGATGAACTCAAGGCATCAGGCAAGGGGGGCAAGGTCTTCGGCGTGTCATTGAAAGATCGTAGCGCAATACTGCCTGCGGGGCGGGGCGCGGATGGTGCATTCTGGGTCGGCGACAGCGGCGACTTCGTTTCCAGCAACTGGTACTTCCCCGAACTGCCCGCGTGGGTGAATGATTTCAATACGTCCAAACCGTCGGACAGTTATGCGGGTGTCGAATGGCTGGGAGTTGAGCTGCCATCCACACCGGGCTCGGATTTCTACGCGGAGCTGGACAAGACTCCCTACTCCGATCAGATGGTTCTCGATTTTGCGCTGCGCCTGATGGCAGAGGAAAACCTCGGCGATGATGCACTCACCGATCTGCTCGCCGTCAGTTTCTCCGCGACGGATTATCAGGGCCACGCCAACGGCATCGAAACAGAAATGATGCGCGCGATGATGCTGTCGATTGATGAAAAGATCGGCGAACTGATGAGAGCCGCACAGCAACATGCGAGTCGCGGTCGCCTGCTGATCGTTCTCACTGCAGATCACGGGGTGTCACCCGCGCCCGAGGAGAACAATGCGCGACGCCTGCCCGGCGGTCGTTACGCAGCCCAGGATGAGAGAGACGCGGTGAATGCCGCTCTCGTCGCCGCGTTTGGTGAAGGGGATTACATCGAAGGCAGTGCGGAAATGAGCATGTATTTCGCGCGCGATCCCGTGCCCGGAAAGCACATTCCGCGCAGCGAGATGGAGCGCGTGGCAGTGGAGACATTACGAGCGATGCCACAGGTAGCGCGAGTGTATACGCGCACAGAACTGGAAAGCCCGCTGTTTGCAGGCGATCGCATCGATCAGCGCGTACGCAACGGTTTCAGTCGCATCAATTCGGGTGACATCATCGTCGTGCACGAACCCAACTGGATGAATCGCCCGGCTGGCACGACGCATGGTTCGCCCTACCCTTACGACACTCACGTCCCGATGATCTTCTGGGGACCGCAGACACTGGTGACACCAGGCCGCTACCATCAGGACGCCGCAGTGCATGACATCGCTCCCACGCTCTCGACCATGCTGCAGATCGCCAGGCCGAGCGGCGCCATGGGGCGCGTGTTGCACGAGATACTGCCGGAGTGATTCTGGTCAGATTGGCGTCAGGGCATGACGCCATCCCGTATTTCTATCGACGTTCTGCCCGCATGAACACCAGCATGCTGCAGACAGTCAGCAACATGGCAAAGAAGAACGACGCCCCGGGAAAATAGAACGGTGCACTCGCTGCCGTAAAGAATGCGAACGTACCCGTCATCAGCGGCGGACTCAGGATCGACGTCAGACTCGACATGCTCGCCAGTCCACCCTGCAACTCCCCCTGCGAGTTCGCCGGGATGTGGCCGGACATGATGCCGTTGATAGACGGCATCACGAAGCCCTGCAACGCGCCGGGAATCATGAACACATACAGCACCCACCCGCTGCTGGCGAACGCATAACCGGCGAAGGAAATGATGCAGAACCCGAATCCCATCAGCGCCGCCTTGTGTTGCCCGATGATCGGCAGCACCTTGCGCAGCAGCACGGCCTGAGTCAGCACCATCAACACGCCGACGAAAGCGAACGAGTAACCCACCTGACTTTCACTCCACTGGAATTTCTCGATCGTGTAATACGTCCACGTACTCGGCAGCGCGTGATGACCCATCATGAACAGGAAATAGGCGCTGATCATGCCGATCACCGTCGGATACTTGCGCAACGCCATCAGCGTGCCGGTGGGGTTGGCGCGGCGTATGTCGAAGGCACGACGATTCTCCTTCGGCAGCGTTTCGGGCATGACGAAGAAACCGAAGACGAGATTCGCGAAGGCCAGACACGCCGCCGCGATGAAAGGGACGCGCGCGCCGTACTCGCCCAGCATGCCGCCAATCACGGGGCCGATGATGAACCCGAGGCCAAACGCCGCGCCTACCAGTCCGAAGGTCTGCGCCCGCTTCTCCGTGGGTGTGGTATCGGCGATGACGGCGTAGCAGGTGCTGTAGGTCGAGGCCGCGATTCCGGCGACCATCCTGCCCACGAAGAGCCAGAACAGCGTCGGCGCCCACGCCATGATGAGATAGTCGATGCCAAGCAATAGAAGCGACAACAACAGTACAGGGCGACGCCCGAAGCGGTCCGAGACATTGCCCATGATGGGCGAGAAGAAGAACTGCATCAGCGCATAGACCATCATCAGCCAGCCGCCATAACGCGCTGCGCTGGAGAGACCTTCACCAGAAACCCCCATGATCAGCTGGGGCATGACGGGGAGGATGATCCCGAAGCCAATCGAGTCGATCAGCAGCGTGACGAAGACAAACGTGATGGTGTACTTGTGGCTCATGCGGCCTGTTCTTCTTGTAAGGGTCTGGGCGCCTCTGCGATGAGGCTGGGCACCTCTGTAATGGGGCTACAACCTACCCCAAGGCCTGGAAGTTGACAACCTTGTGGGCAAATTGCTTTCGCTCCGGCATCCTGACATGATTCCCCGCACACCAGCAGTCAACACCGAACACGAACGAGGCTCCACCGTGGCAATCTCATTGCAGGAACAATTACTCAAGGCCGGACTGGTCAAGGAAAAGCAGCTCAAGAAGAGCAACAGCGAAAAGCGCAAGCAGACGCGCCAGCAACTGCACAGCAAGGAAGGCGTTGTCGACCAGAACAAGGAAGCGGCGCTGCAGGCACTGGCCGAGAAAGCGGAACGCGACCGCGCCCTGGCTCGGGAGCAGAACAAGGCCGCCGAAACGAAGGCCATTGCCGCTCAGATTCGCCAGATCATCACCATGAACCGTCAGCCGAAGAACAATGGCGATGTGGTGTACAACTTCGTCGACGACAAGAAGATCAAGTCCCTGCACGTCGACAAGCTCACGCTGGAGCATCTCAGTCTCGGTCTGCTCGCCATCGTCAAGCTGGATGGCAAGTACGAGATCGTCCCGCAGGCCGCCGCGCTGAAGATTCAACTGCGCGACCCTTCCTTCGTGATCGTCTGCAACGAGCAGCAGAAGTCTGCCGATGGCACCACAGAAGATGATCCCTATGCGGACTTCAAAGTACCAGATGACCTGATGTGGTAAACCCGGCCCCTCATGCAAACTGTTACCATTGAAGCACCCCTGACTGTGGGAGCGGGCCTTGCCCGCGTTTGCTGTTTTATCTGCTTCAGAACAAGAAAATCGCGGGCAGGCCCGCTCCCACAATTCAATCAGCAAGGAAAAACAAGATGATCAACCAATTCGCCAGTCTCTGCCCGCTCGCCGGCCGCATCATTCTCGGTTTGTACTTCGTCCTGCCCGGCGGGCTGATGAAGATCTTCAACTACCAGGGCACCGCCGATTACATGGCATCCCACGGCATGGTGATGATCCCCTTCTTCCTGGTGCTCACAATCATCATCCAGCTCGGTGGCGGCGCCGCGCTGATCGTCGGCTACAAGACGCAGATCGCCGCGTTCCTGCTCGCAGGCCTCACACTTGTCATCAGCATCGTCATGCACGACTTCTGGGACATGGAAGCGGGTCTGCAACAAAGCCACGAGACGCAGAACTTCGTGAAGAATCTGGGTATCATCGCCGGCCTGCTCGTGATGAGCGGACTCGGTGCCGGGGCATACAGCCTGGATAACAGAAAAGAGCAATAAGAAACACAGACCATGGCAGCAAAATCGACAGTCCTCAAAGCCGAGCTCACCATTTCGGATATGAACCGGCACCATTACGAGACCTACCAGCTCACAGTGGCGCAACATCCTTCGGAAACCGACGAGCGCACCATGGTGCGCATCGTCGCCTTCGCACTGCACGCGAGCGAGAGCCTGAGCTTCACCAAAGGCATCAGCACCGAGGACGAACCGGACATCTGGGACAAGGACCTGACCGATCACATCACGACGTGGATCGATCTCGGCCAGCCGGACGAAAAGCGCATCCGCAAGGCCTGCGGCCGCGCCGACGCCGTATACATCTACACCTATCAGCCACGCAACGCTGGCCCGTGGTGGATCAAACACGGCGATGACCTGGCGCGTTTCGACAAGCTCAATGTGATTTCAATCGACACCGTGTCGGCAACAACACTCGCAGATCTGTGTGATCGCAACATGTCGCTGCAGTGCAGCATTCAGGAGGATGGCGTGTATCTGTCGTCGGAGAGCAAGGAGGTGGAGTTGAAATTGAGTGTGGTCAAGGGGAGCAGTTCGCAACCTTGAGATTCGAGATATCGAATCAGGTCGCGTCGTTTCATAAAGCTATCCTTTGCCTACCCTGCCTGTTCCGATCGCTTGATCAGAAGCAGCGCGACAAGCGTCATCAACCCCGCTCCGGACAGGTAATACCCCACCGCCGCAATCCCGTAGTTCACGGCCAGCCACGTCGCGATGTATGGCGCGAGCGAACCGCCGAGAATCCCCGCCAGATTGAACGCCATCGACGCGCCGGTGTAACGCACTGCGGTGGGAAACTGTTCGGCGAGCGCAGTGCCGAGTGGACCATACGTCAGCCCCATGCAGGCGAGGCCGAGCGACAACAGCACGATCACCATGAATGTGCTGCCACCCGCAAATAACGGTCCGAACACCAGACCGAACACCATGATCGCCAGCGTCGCGTAGATCAGCATGCGGATACGGCCAACTCGATCGGCCACCACGGCGGAATAGGGAATCATCGCCGCGAAGAACAGCACACCGATGATCTGCATGATGAGAAATTCCTGGCGCTCGAAGCCGAGCTGACTGGTGCCCCAGCTCAGCGTGAACACGGTCATCAGGTAGAACGTGACGAAAGTGGTCGTCGCCATCAGCGTGGCGAGCACCAGCGTGCGGAAGTGTTGACCAAATACAGTGGCAAGCGGCACCTTGACGCGTTCTTCATTGTCGATGGTATTCTGGAACTCCGGTGTCTCGGTGATCTGCAGGCGCACATACAACCCGACAAACACCAGCAATGCGCTGGCCAGGAAGGGAATGCGCCAGCCCCACGAGAAGAACTGTTCTTCAGTCAGCGTCGCGGTGAGAACAACGAATACCAGCGTCGAGAGAATGAATCCGATGGGCGCGCCCAGCTGCGGAAACATGCCGTACCACGCGCGCTTGCCGGGTGGTGCGTTCTCGATGGCGAGCAACACGGCACCTCCCCACTCGCCTCCGAGCCCGATACCCTGACCGAAGCGGCACAATGCAAGTAGAGCGGGCGCGAGCAAGCCAATGGATGCATAGGTGGGCAACAATCCGATAGCCACGGTAGAGAGCCCCATGGTCAGCAGTGCGGCAACCAGCGTGGCCTTGCGCCCGATGCGATCGCCGAAGTGCCCGAACAGTGCGGAACCCACCGGCCGCGCAAAGAATGCCAACGCAAACGTCGCAAGAGACTGCAGTGTCGCCGTCGCCGGATCGGAGCCGGGAAAGAACAGGAAGGGAAACACCAGCACGGCAGCGGTGCCGTAGATGTAGAAGTCGAAGAACTCGATGGTGGTACCGATCAGACTCGCAAACAGCACGCGGCGTGGGCTATTCATGCTCTAAAAATTCCTGTCGCACTTGTTATTATTTTTATGCCGAATTCCGGCTGGCGTTGATGTTACCGAACAGCGACCGCATCACCATCTTCTCGTACAGCGCCATGTGTTCCTGCTCTTCACCGGCGCGGGCGCGTTGTATTTTCATCAACGCATACTGCTGCACGGTGAGCAGCGGCAACACGACCCGCTCACGCAACTGAATGCTCATGCGGCTGCGTGGATTGTCTTCCAGCAGTTTCTGCTGCCCGGAGATCTTCAGCACCAGCGCGCGGCTCAACTGATATTCATCGTGCAGATTGCGCCAGAATTCGCCGAACTTCGGATCCTTGGCCATATACTGCGTGAGCTGGAAATTCGTCTTGCTCATGCTCTGCATGCTGTTGGCGATCAACGCGCGGAAGAAGCGCGAGCGCTGATACAGACGCACGCAGGCGTCGAAGTTGCCCTTGTCCTCCTGTTCCTTCAGCGCGGCACCCAGACCATAGAATCCTGGGACGTTCTGCTTCAGCTGACTCCACGCGCCGACGAACGGAATCGCACGCAGATCCTCGAACTGCAACTTCTTCGCGCCGCCACGCTTGGCGGGACGGCTGCCGATGTTGGTCATCGCGTAATAGTTCAGCGTGCTCATCTCTTCCAGATACGGCAGGAACAGGTCGTGCTTCTTGAAATCGTCATAACTGCGGTAGCTGGTATTGGCCAACTCTTCCATCAGCGCACGCTGCTCGTCGTCGAGTTCGCGCTCCGGCCGGTCGTAGAGATTGTTCTCCAGGCCTGCCGTCAGCAACTGGCTGAGGTTGTGCACGGCGGCTGCCTTGATGCCATAGAACGTGCTCACGGTCTGCCCCTGCACCGTCATCTGGATCTGGTTGCTCTCGATCTTCTTGCCCATCGCGGCATAGAAAAGATATGTGTCGCCACCACCGCGCGCGGGTGGGCCACCACGACCGTCGAAGAAAATCACTTCGATGCCCTGCTCGCGCGATACTGCCGTCAGATCTTCCTTGGCGCGATAGATCGCCCAGTTCGCCATCAGGTAGCCGCCGTCCTTGGTGCCATCGGAGAAGCCGAGCATCACGGTCTGGCGCATCCTGCGTTTTGCCAGATGTGCCTTGTAATGACGGTTGTTGTAGATCTGCACCATGGACGCCCCGGCGCGCTGCAGGTCGTCGACCGTCTCGAACAGTGGCACAATGTCCACCGTCAGGTCACGGTCCGACCACCCACACAGGCGGAACAGCGCAAACACCTTCGCGATGTCGGAGGCGCCACGACAATTGCTGATGATGTAACGATTGGCGGCACGCTCACCGTTGCTGCGCTGGATGTCGCGAATGACACCGAAGGAACCGAGAGTGTCACGCACCACCGGATCACTGAACGCGTTGGGATCGACGTGACCCCGACAACTGAGCAGGCAATCGATCTGTTGCTGCCAGTTCAGCTCGAAAATGCCTGGCGGCAACAGATCGCGACACTGTTCGATCACGGCCTCCAGCGCGGCATTGATCACGCGGCTGTCCTGACGGATGTCGATGCTCGCAAAGTGCAGGCCGAACAATTGCACCTTGCGGCGGAATGATTGCAACTGCTCGCGGTAGAGTCCTTGGTGTTCAGCGACCAGCACCTGCTCGATGTCATCCAGTTCGCGCAGGAAATTCTCCAGCACCAGTGGTTGCACCGCTTCCGCCTCGCTCAGCTCCTCATGCAACTGCAGTTCGAGTGCCGCAAGTCGATCGTAGGTGCCACGAAAACTGAGTCTTCGCTTGAGTGCACGAATGTTCTGGTGGTAGCAGCTGAGTATGGTGTAACGCAGTTTCGCCGCGACTTTCTTCGTCGTCTCGATGGTGACGAACGGATTGCCATCACGATCGCCACCGGGCCAGAAACCGACCGATATCAGTTCGCTGTTGCGGGTGACCCGCTCCCCGTGCGGCTCTGCCAGTTGATCGACGATGTCACCAATGGCGGGATAGAAAATGTTGCCAAGGTACCAGGTGAGCAGCACTGCCTCGTCGTAGGGCGAAGGCTTCTGCTTCTGGAAAAATGGCGTGTTGCCCAGTTGCTGCAGAAGATCGCGCGCCGTGCCGATCTGATTGCTGGAGATCGCATCGGTCAGGTCGGAGATGATCGCGAGCACCTGACCCGGATAGAACTGCGTCGGGTGCGCAGTAAGCACTACGCGCACGCCGAAGTTGGCGAGTATCTGCCCCAGGCGCTCGTGCAGGTCACTGTCCTTCGCACGCTCCACCAGTTGCACGAGCGAACTCTTGCCGTCGATGCGGTGAATCTTGCTGTAGGCAGCATCCTCCAGCGCATCAATGAGAACGACCTGGCGCTCCACGTACTGAATGATCTTGAACAGGAAGTGGATCTGCTCTTCTTCGCTGAACGCAGGCTTATGCACCTCGAAGAAATTCTCGATGATGGTCGCAGGGTCAAGCCCGTTCTCAAGTCCACTCGCGCAGTCCTCGGCCAGTAGCGGCAACAGCGTGCCGGTCTGCTCGACGGCATCCAGTGGCAACGTCAGGAACAGGCTGTTGTAGAGCTGGAATTGCAGCTCCACCAGCTCGGCGAATGTCTTGGAAACCTGGTCAGTCATGGGGCGGCACTTCCTTACATCAGGGCCTCGAATCAGGGCCTGAAATCATGGGCAAACGGGTTGAAGTGGGCAATCTAGTGCATCCCCGCGGCGCTGTCCACGCCGATGGGCGACCGGTTCAGCGGATAGGACAGGCACACCAGCACCAGGGCCACTGCGACATACAGCGCACAGGCACCAAAGATGCCTGCAACTCCCGTGCCTCTGTCGATGAAGTAACCGACCAGCACCGGCGAAATGGCAGAGAACAGCACCACGATGGCCATGTTCATGGAGCGGATCGTGCCCAGAGCACGGGTACCGTAAATCTCAGCCCACAGCGCGCCGGTCACTGGCGGCGTGCTGCCCGCCCCGATGCCGAGCAGGATCATCATCGCCAGCGCCACCCACTGCCCCGGCACGAACGCAATCAGCAGCAACGCACACAGCATCGGCAGCAGGATGAAGGGCAAGAGCCGCACCGCCTTGAAGCGATCCACCAGTACGCCTGATACCAGCGAGCACAACCAGTGCATGCCGCCGTAGACCACGAAACAGGTCGCGAGCCAGCTCAGCGTCCAGTCCTTGCTCATCACGATGAAATTCTGATGGATGAAGATGGCAGTCATGATGAAGGGGCTGGCCATCAGCGCGGGAAGCGCGAGCCAGTAGCGATAATCCTTCAACAGCACCGAGCGCCCCATGGGAACCGCCTTGGCACGCCCGGGACTTTCGCCAAGCCGCTGCGCCTCGATCTCTGCATGCAGCGCCTGCTGCGGCGCTGCCTTGCGCAACAGCCACAGCAGAACGGGCATCAGGATCAACACCACGCTCAGTGCCACGACGAGGAAAGTCGCCTGCCAACCGATACTCGCAATCAACATCACGGCGAGCAGCGGCAACACGACCTCGCCCACCGGCACGCCGGACATCGCCACACTGATGGCCTTGCCGCGATTGTCATCGAAGTAGCGCGCCATCGTCGTCATACCGGTATGCGGCAACAGCGACTGACCGAACAGGCGCAGCAGGAAGAAGCCCGGCACCAGCATCCACAGCGCACTCGTCTGCGACAGCAACAGCGCCGCGACACACAGTCCAGCCGAGACAGATAACGCATAGGTGCGCAGGGACACGCGATCGATGATGGCCCCCGCCCACGCGACCGTCGCGGCCGCCGCCAGAGTGCCAAGGGAGTATGCACTGCCATAGGCGCTGGCAGACAATCCGAGAGATTCCTGAATATCCGCACTGAACCAGCCAACAAAGAATGACTGCCCGAAGTTGCCCCAGAACACGGTGACGAAACCGAAGACGAGCAAGGGCCATTGCGTGCGCAGGAAGGTGAGATAGCCGATCACGAGAGGCTCACTTCAACAGCTCGTCCAGCGTCAGACCATAGCTCGGCACGAAGGTCTCCAGAAAGTAGCACACCTCCGGCAGCTCGATGCGATCCAGCCGACTCTTCACATCCTTCTCCGCCTGGGAGAACTCGAAGTTGCCCGCGAGCACTTCAGACTTGCACTTGATATAGGCGCAGAGGGTGTCGGCCGCCTTGATGAGTTGCAGGTGTTCAGCAGGAATTTCCTCGTGCAGAAGCACCTGCCGGAAATCGGGTTGCAGCTCCTTGGGCAGCAGGTGCAACAGTTCCTGTTCGGCCTCCTTCTCCACGGCCTTGTAGGCGGT
>MGYS01000072.1:19583-21953 GCA_001802565.1 Gammaproteobacteria bacterium RIFCSPLOWO2_02_FULL_57_10
CGCGGCCACGACCACTGCGTTCACATCCAGCGTACCGCCGAAGTGCCGATTGCGGATCAGCCCGAGTGCGTGACAGATGGTGGCCACCTCCCAGCTGTGCTCCATCACATTCTCGTTGATCACGTTACGCTTCAAACCCCAGCGCTGCAACCAGCGAATCTTGCTGATATAGGCGTAGAAATGACTGCGAAGAGGGGTGTGATTGCTGTTGGGCATGACAGGGCACCTGCGGATAATCGGGAAAGCACAACTAGGATAGCAGGATATAGCATCTGCCCACCTGATGCCCACAAGGTCTGCATCGGGGACGAAATTCCTGCGATGTTTACCCCTGTGGCCGATATCTTTCTTGACTTCGCCCAAGCATCGCTCATGATGGCCCTACAGGCCAAACAAGAATGACACCACCTGAGACTTGCAGCGGCATGCATAATCGCATCTCCTTCCTTTCGGGGCCAAATCGCACGGCATACCTGATTACCGTTATCGGGATTGCGCTGATTCTTGTGACAGATTTCCGGACCCCTCTCGGTTTCGCCCATGGCACGCTTTACACCCTCTGCGTCCTGACCGCAGCACTGTCACGCAATTCCCGCTTCGTCATCGGCACGGCTGTCTTCGGCATCTCGTTTACCCTGCTCGGCGCAACGGTGTCGCCACCCGCGTTCACCAGCATGATATTCGTTATCGCCAACCGCGTGCTCTCGATATTCACGATTGCCAGTACAGCCTACATGGCACTCTCTGCAATACGGCATCTCGAAGAACAACAGCGTGTCAGTGCCGACCTGCGGCGCATCATGGCCGAGTCGGCGCAGCGCGATGCGCTGCTCAAGATCGCGGGCGAAGTTGCCCATCTGGGAGGGTGGGCCGTCAGCCTGCCAGAAACGCTACCCGGGGCCTCCGACCTGTCGGAATACAAGGTGTTCTGGTCTGAAGAGGTCGCGCGGATTCACGGCCTTCCCGCCGGGTACTCGCCCGGCCTCGCCGAGGCTCTGAATTTCTATGCACCGCACGAGCGCGAGCGCGTCAGATACGGGTTCAGACGCTGCGCCAATGAGGGAATTCCCTTTGACGAAGAGTTGCAACTGGACACCGCTGACGGGCGTCGCGTCTGGGTCCGCTCCATCGGCAGACCGGTGTACGACGATACAGGTCGTATCACTCACGTGCACGGTGCATTTCTTGACCTGACGTGGGAGAAGCAACTCACCGAAGTCCTGTTCGAGAGTCAGCGGCGCTTTCAGCAACTGGCAGATGCCATACCACTCATCATATGGACTTCCGATCCGGCCGGACACGTGGATTTTGCCAGCAAGGCACTGTCGGACTACGTTGGCCTCGACAACCAGGACCTGCTCCCGGAGCAGCAATGGATACACTGCATGCACGAAGAGGATCGGCCAATGCAGATCGAATCGTGGCTTGCTGCAGCGCAAAGTGCCACGAACTACACATCGGAGTTCCGCCTGCGTGCCGCCGACGGCAGTTATCGCTGGCACCTGATCCATGCACGCCCCGTCAAGGACAATGATGGCAAGGTCCTGAAATGGTACGGCACCGCAGTCGACGTGCATGAGGCCCGAGTCCTGCAGGACGAGCTGCGTCAAAGTGAAGAACGCCTCACCTACCTGGCCCGTGCGACCACCGATGCCATCTGGGACTGGAATCCCAATTCCCGCGAACTGTGGTGGAGCGATGGCATGTACACCCTGTTTGGTTACGGTCGCCAGGTCTGGCAACCCACCGCCGACTACTGGGCCGAACGCATTCACCCCGACGACCGTGCCCGCGTAGTGCCGGGCATCCAGCATGCCATCAAGGGCGATGCGACCGACTGGCAGGACGAATACCGTTTCATGCGCAATGACGGTTCCTATGCCCATGTGATCGATCGCGGCTTCGTGATCCGCGATGAGAATGGCAGAGCCGTGCGCATGGTCGGCGGCATGAGTGACGTCACCGCCAGCAAGAATCTCGAAGAACAGCTGCAGCAGACCGAGCGTCTGCGTGCCATTGGTCAGCTGACCGGGGGTGTGGCCCACGACTTCAACAACCTGCTGACGGTGATTCTGGGGAACACCGAGTTGCTGACATTGGAGCTCGAGGACAACCCTCGTCTGCACGAACTGGCCTCCATGACCCGTGACGCCGCCGATCGTGGGGCCCAGTTGACTCAGCGCCTGCTCGCGTTTGCACGACGTCAGGCGCTGGAGCCCAGAGTGGTGAACATCAGGCAACTGGTGAATGACATGGAAGGATTGCTGCGCAGAACCCTGTCGGCCAACATCGAATTCGAACTGGTCCATGGCGCGGGTCTGTGGCTCGCTCAGGTAGATCCTTCGCAGCTGGAGGGAGCCTTGCTGAATC
>MGYS01000072.1:21966-29006 GCA_001802565.1 Gammaproteobacteria bacterium RIFCSPLOWO2_02_FULL_57_10
CATGCCCGATGGAGGACGCCTCACCATCGAAACCGCGAACATGCATCTGGATGACGACTATGTGCTGCGGAATATCGACGTGATGCCCGGCCAGTACGTCATGATCGCCGTATCCGACACTGGCAGTGGCGTATTGCCCGAGCATCTGGACAAGGTCTTCGATCCCTTCTTCACCACCAAGGGAATCGGCAAGGGCACCGGCCTGGGGTTGAGCATGGTGTACGGCTTCGTGAAGCAGTCCAACGGCCATATCAAGATGTATTCGGAACCGGGACAGGGCACCACCGTGCGCATGTATCTGCCACGCGCCGCCGAACGCGAAGAGAACCGGGTAGACCGTGCCACGGTGAAGGCAGAAGGGGGCAGTGAGCACATTCTGCTGGTGGAAGACGATGACATGGTACGCGAATTCGTCGAAGGCCAGTTGCGCGGACTGGGTTACCACGTGACGACGGCGCCGAATGCAGACAAGGCGCTCGTCGTGCTGAAGACAGATACCCGTATCGATCTGCTCTTCACCGACGTGATGATGCCGGGCGAGATGAATGGACGGCAGTTGGCGGAAGCTGCCATTGCACTGCGCCCCGGCCTGAAAGTACTCTATACCTCCGGCTACACGCAGAACGCGATTGTGCACCATGGCAGGCTTGACCCCGGCGTGCAGTTGCTCAGCAAACCTTACCGGCGCCAGGACCTGGCGCTGAAGTTACGCAGCGTACTGAACTCGGAATAATGAGGCTCGCCACAGCGCGGGCGACTTGGAACCAGCGACCATCACAGAGAGCGATATGACGACAGGCAACAACAGCGGAGATTTGTACGCGCGCGAGACGGCTTTCACGAAACTGATCCGGGGCGGGTACTTCGGACTGGCCCAGACTTACTGGGCTTTCTATCTCATAGTCGCCGCCTTGTTCTTCGTGGTCGGCAGCGTGCTCGTCGCTGATCGCAACTGGCCACCCTACGTCGGCATGATCGTCGCATTGGTGGCGTGGTCCTTCCTGCTGCTGACGGGCGTGCAGCGCGGCTACAAGGGTGCCGATCCTGGCAAGGCGCTGGGTCGCATCGGCATGCTCTTCCTGCTCCTCAATCTGACGAACATTCTCGCCACATTGAGCTTCATCTGAAAACGAGCTTCATCTGACGGCGATTCCCGCCATCATTTCTTTCCAGAACCTCAGACCTCTTTCCCGGGCCAGCTGAATGTTGCGCTCGGGAATCATTGCTGGATCCGGGTGGGAGGCCACCGCTCTCTCGACGCTGTCTTCGCGCAGAATGTGAATCACGGGGAAGGGTGAGCGGTTGGTGTAATTGGCTTCGTCATCGGGAGCACTGTCCGCAAACTGATACAACGGGTGAAAGCTCGCGAGCTGGAAGATGCCCTCGAGTTCCTGATCTTCCAGCCACGCCTGCGCCATGTCGAGCAGATCGAGATAGTCGTGAAAGTCCGGCACGGCATTGGCGAAGATCACGAGCGATGTCTCGATCTCCGGTGTCTTGTCTAGGCGACTCAACTCCGTGGCAAACGCCATCAACAACGCTTCCAGATCCGTTTCTTCCGTGACCGCGAAATGGATGCGGCCGGCATCGAATTCGCGTCGCGCGAACGGACACAGATTCAGTCCTATCACCACGTCCTGCAGCCACTGCCGCGTTGCCTTCTCTGTCAATTCCGTCACACTACTCATGATTTTTTCTTCTTGCTCTTGGCAGGACCAGCGGCCTTGCCGGAGGCCTTCAACTTCTTCGGCCCCTTGTAAGTGCCAGGAAGCTCTTTTATCTTGCGCGACTCGAAGGTCACATTCAGATAACGCTCGATCGAGGCCTTGAGGTTCCACTCATTCGGCGCGATGAATGCCACTGCCAGCCCCTGTTGTCCTGCCCGGCCGGTGCGTCCGATGCGATGCACGTAGTCATCGCCCTTGCGCGCCATGTCGAAATTCACCACCAGATCGATGCCCTTGACGTCGAGTCCGCGCGAGGCCACATCGCTCGCCACCAGCACATTGATCTTGCCGTCGCGGAACGCGGTGGTCGTGGAATTGCGGATGTCCTGCTTCACTTCTCCGTGCAGGAATCCGGCACGCTGCCCGCGATAGCGCATCACACCACACAAATGGTTGGCCTGATCGCGTGTATTGGTGAAGACGAGAGCGCGCTCGAAGGGTTCGTTCTCCAGCAACCACAGCAGCAGCTTTTCCTTGTGCTTGTCGTCATCGGCGAGAATGTATTGCTGACGAATGGAGTCGTGCTGTTCGCGCGCCGTGTTGACGGTGACGCGCTCGGGTTCGTTCAGTACCTGCATCAGGCGACGCACACCCGCAGGCAGCGTCGCGGAAAGCAGCATGGTCTGCCGTGCCGGATTGCAGGTGGCAATGATGGCGAGCACATCGTCGATGAAACCCATCTCGAAGAGTCTGTCTGCCTCGTCCAGCACCAGCACTTCCAGTCCCGTGAAGAGAGTCGTGCCCTCTTTCACCAGTTCCAGCGTGCGCCCCGGTGTGGCAATGATGATCTGCGGATCGCGGCGCAACAGCGCGCGCTGCACGGAAAATTCCTGCCCTCCGGTTATAACGCCGACCTTGAGACCACAATAGCTCGCCAGCTTCTCGCATTCCTTGCCGATCTGCCGCGCCAACTCCCGGGTCGGCACCAGCACAAGGGCGCGGGTGCCTTCCTTTGGGCCGGGGCTGGTGATCATGCGCTGCAGTATTGGCAACAGGAACGCGGCGGTCTTGCCGCTACCGGTCGCAGCATTGACGAGTAGATCCTTCCCCGCCATGGCCAATGGGATGGCCTGCTGTTGCACGGGAGTAGGCTGTTCAAAGCCCAGCTTGTCGACGGACTTGAGTAACCTTTGATCGAGCAATAAATCGGTAAACACTGACGCTTCCTGTGGGAGCGGGCCCCGCCCGCGATTGACTCCAACCGACACGCCCTGCCGATGTTCCGGAGGCCATGTCGCATGCTTTGCCGCACCTTACCACCAAAGTCCGGCATTGCAATCACAATATCCATTGCCTGAGCATCCCGGTATAGTCCGCCCAGCCATGATTTCGAGGAGACCTTCGCCCCGCCGATGCTGACTGATTACCTTCTGTTGTTCGCCAGCGCCTTCATCGCCGCGACCATCCTGCCCTTCTACTCCGAAGCCTTCCTCTATGTACTGCTGCAGGATGCGCGTTCGCCCCTGCTGCCCGTGCTGGTAGCGACAGCGGGCAATGTGCTGGGGGCGTGCGTGAACTGGTGGTTGGGTGTCGGCATCCTGCGCTTTCGGCACAAGCGCTGGTTCTATTTCAATGACGAACAGATTGCCAAGGCTCAGCGCTGGTTTCAACGCTACGGGGTGTGGACGTTGCTGCTGTCGTGGTTGCCTGTGGTGGGAGATCCGCTGACGTTGATTGCAGGGGTGCTGCGAGTGCGGTTTCCCGTGTTCGTGCTGCTGGTATTGCTGGGCAAGTCATCGCGCTACATCTTCATCGCGTGGCTGGCCCAGTAGAGAGGATTATTTCCTGCGACGGGAATCGTTCGGCAGTTTCTCGTGGATGGCCGTCGCGCCGTCGTGACCTCCGGATGGCGAGATCGGTGGGTAGATCTTCGGGGTGCCTGGCAACGGAAAGAGGTCGGACACGTCTGCGTGAAAGACCTTGCACAGTTGCTCCAATGTCTCGAGCGTGACGTTCTGATCCAGGTTCTCGATGCGCATGATCGTGGACTGCGCGAGACCAATCTTGCGGGCAAATTCCCGCTGCGGAGTATCTCCCCGCTTGTCTCTGATGAATTTTGCCAGTCGCTGCCGCAGATGAACCATATGTGGTTTATACTGGAAGCAACGAACCACATGGGGTTCAAATCAGCAGGGCTCCGAGCCCCACTTTCAAGAGCAGTTTTACACCAGCAGGAAGCAGCCAGGCCGGACGCAGTCGCGCGGTGTCACCGGTTCCATTCGGAGCCGGTGGCGCCGCGTGTCCATCTGCGGTGGCTTCACAATCCCCTTGTGGGAGCGGGCCCTGCCCGCGATTGAATTCCTCCAGACCATCGCGGGCAAGGCCCGCTCCCACAATTTCAAACAGCGGCCCGGCAGGAAGCTGATTTGCATCGTCATGAAAAGGTGCATTATGCTCCGGCTGTGACATGACAAGCCCCTCTCCCCCACCTCAGCACTAAAAGAAGAACAAGATGACTCAATCTGCAAATGGCAGTCTGCAAACCAACGGTGTACTCGGCTGGATCGAACGCACAGGCAATCGCCTGCCTGATCCGGTCTTCATCTTTGTCGGCTTGATCCTTGTGCTGATCGTCATCAGTGCGGTGGCCTCGATGTTCGGTGTCTCAGCCCTGCATCCGACACAGCGCGATGCCGCAGGCGACCCGGTACTGATTCAGGCCGCCAGTCTGCTCTCCGCTGCCAACATCAGGCGGCTGCTGGTGGAAATGCCGATCACCTTCACCTACTTTCCGCCCTTGGGCATGGTGCTGGTCGTGATGCTTGGAGCAGGCATCGCCGAGCGCTCCGGATTGTTCGCCACCGCGATGAGTGCATTCGTGAAGCGCGCTCCGCATTTTCTGCTGACCCCCGCCGTGGCGTTCATGGCGATGATGGGCAACCTCGCCGCCGATGCGGCTTACGTGGTGTTGATTCCGTTGGCAGGTGTGATCTTCGCAGCAGCGGGTCGACACCCGATTGCAGGCATTGCAGCAGGCTTCGCGGGTGTGTCGGGTGGTTTTTCCGCCAACCTGATTCCCGGACAGCTCGATGCGCTGCTGCTCGGCATCACGCAGTCCGCCGCGCAAACGATTGAACCTTCCTTCACCGTGAACATCGCAGGCAACTGGTACTTCATGGCGGCCATGCTGGTCGTGTTCCTGCCGGTAATCTGGTACCTGACCGACAAGGTGATAGAGCCGCGTCTGACGCCTCTTACGGCAGACTCCGCAGGCAGCAGCCTCGGCACACTGAAGAGCCTGGATGTCGATGAGGCGGCACAGCGACGCGGCATGGTGCGTGCCGGATACGCAGCGCTCGGAGTGATTCTCCTGTGGGTGCTTCTGTGTGTGGCACCGGGCACCCCGTTGATCGATGAGGATGGTGGAGCAGCACGCATGCAGCCCTTCTATCAGTCGCTGGTGGCCGGATTCTTCATCCTCTTCCTTGCCTGTGGCTGGGCCTACGGTTCCGCGACCGGCAGCGTCAAGAGTCATCGCGACATCGTGCGCATGATGTCCGAGGCCATGGCCGATCTGTCCTACTATCTGGTGCTGGCGTTTGCCGCCGCGCACTTTGTCGCGATGTTCAACTGGTCGAATCTCGGATTGATCTTCGCGGTGAAGGGGGCGGGCGTGATCCAGAGCGTGCAGCTGCCGATGGCCGGCCTGTTGGTGCTGATCGTGCTCATGACCACGTTGATCAATCTCTTCATCGGCTCCGCCAGTGCGAAGTGGGCGCTGCTGGCGCCCGTGATCGTGCCCATGCTGATGCTGCTGGGCGTGAGCCCGGAGATGAGCACAGCCGCCTATCGAGTGGGTGACGGCGCGACGAATATCATCACCCCGTTGATGCCTTACTTTCCGCTCATCCTCACGTTCTGCCAGCGCTGGCAGAAGGACTTCGGCATAGGCAGTCTGGCGGCGACCATGATCCCGTATTCGATCTGGCTGCTGCTCAGCGGCTTGGTGATGGTGGTGTTGTGGATTGTGCTGGGACTGCCGATCGGACCGGGGGTGGGGACAGGGTTCACGCTTTAACCTGTGGGAGCGAGCCTGTGTGGGAGCGAGCCTGCTCGCGATTCGTGCCACACTGAATCTGAAACTGGCACAGATCGCGAGCAGGGCTCGCTCCCACAGGGCAGGTCGTTCGCGAGCAGGGCTCGCTCCCACAGGTATTGCATCAATCCCCGCCGCTGGTGCTGCGGGATTGATCCACATACTTCCAGCTCATGGCGCCGAAGAACATCTCATCCCAGCTCTGCTGTCCCCAGGGCACTGAGCGGGCCGGATCAGGGTTGTTCTTGTTCTGGGTGGAGTTGTCGAACACCCCTGTCGCCACCACCTTGGTGCCTGCAGGCATGAACTTCGGTTCTGCCATCTGGTATTTGATCTGCCAGTTGTAATTGTAGTTGGCAATGTTGATCAGCTCTTCCTGTGACCCGTCCGGATAGTAAGCGGTGAAGCGCATGCTCTTGCCACGGAAGTGCATGTGCGGCAGGAAGCTGTGCATGTGCGCGTCACGCGGAATCGTCACGGACTGGGACATCTCGAAGGCCGGATCGTAAGGGGTGATGTTGGTCCAGGTCGGCGTGAAGATGCACGCACACTGGCCGGACATACGCTCCTCGGGAACCACGCCGTCAGGGTAGAACCAGATGCCGATCTCGCTGGCGTCCACGGTTTCCTTGCCCATGGTGGTGTAGTGCAGTTGCAGCCGCAGGCGCGATCCTGCTTTCAGCAACCCACCGGTATTCTCCGGTTCGAGGGCTGGCTCAGCACCGGGAATGTAAGCGGTGATATTCGCCTGATCGGGGTCTCCGCCGCCCAGGAAGCCGCGCTGCTGACTGGCGCCCGGCGGGATGATGTCATTGAGCGTATGATGCAGCACGGTGCGGTCGCCCGCGATGTACTGACTGGCACGGACCCAGCGGTCACGATCCAGCCCCTCGAAGGGCACTTCCACGGTGATGTAGTCGAGCACGCCCGTGGCAGGAATACTCTGCGGCGGAACCTTGACGATCAGATCCGGCTCACCAAAGGCCCACTTGGTCTCCGGCCAGGTCAGTTCGCTCAAGGGATCGGTATCGCCATCCTTCATCGAGCCGCCCTCGATCCAGGAGATCAGCGTCTGCTGCTCCTCCACCGAGAGGACGTAATCATTCGTGAAGCTGCCGACGTGCGGATCGATCTGACCCGGTGGCATGCGCTTGGTCATCAGCACTTCGCGGATCATTGGCGACCAGCCCTGGACCATCGCATGGCTGTCCATGGCAAACGGCGCGATGCCGCCATCGCGATGGCAACTTGCACAGTTCTCGGCCAGGATGGGGGCA
>MGYS01000072.1:29020-30294 GCA_001802565.1 Gammaproteobacteria bacterium RIFCSPLOWO2_02_FULL_57_10
CAGCCTCACCGGCCACCACCTCGTTCAATGCCGTCTCCAGCGCACTCACCGGGCCACGGTAGATCACCTCGAAACTGCGTGGATCGAACAGGAAGGCCTCGCCACTCTTGTCGATGCCCATCGCTTCCGAGATCACCTGCGCGTCATCGATCAGCACCGGCAGCTGTACACCAAGATCGGTGGCCGCCTGCTTGACCGAGGCGCGGGCCTGGCCGAGCGGATTGATCATCATGAACTCGATGCCCTGAGCATCGAAGCGGGCCTGCAGTGCGGCGTAAGAGGCCGCTGCGGCTTCCGTCTGCTCGCTGCCATTGACCTGCACCAGGAACGCGATCGCCTTGTGATCGTCGTACCAGCTCATGTGGTGGAAAACTCCATCCTGATCCAGCAGGGCGAAGTCTCCCACGCGTTCGGCGGCCGTAGCCGTCATTGCCAGCAGCGGGAGGGCCGCCAGACATGACATATGCAAGATTCGTTTCGCTATTGTTCTTTTCATTGGGGTCACCTCATTGAGCGCTGAGATTGCAGTGCGGATTCTTTATAACCGACAAATTCGAGCTGATACTGACCAGCACAGTATCACAAGCCATGGATTCTGGAAGCACTGGTTCTAACCAAAAAATCAAAAACACGTTATTCCATAATCCAGCGAGTGGCAAGGTGCGCCAACGTGGGCTATACCTGTTGCAGGACACCTGAAATTCCCGGGATCAAGGAGGATCTTCATGCCCGTATTCCTGCACCTATTCACGAGCCTTGCCATCACCTGTCTCTGCCTGTTGCTGCTGCCTGTCACGGCATTCACGCAGGAGCCTCCACCGCTGACGCTCGCGTCCGAATACCAGGCAGGTATAGCACTGGATGGCTACTGGGTCAGCGAAAAACTCGACGGAGTGCGCGCCTACTGGGACGGCACACGATTGATCTCACGCAGCGGCAAACCCATTCATGCACCGGAGTGGTTTGTCCGCGACTTTCCGAAGACTGTGCTGGATGGGGAACTGTGGATGGGCCGACAACGCTTTGACGAAGTGTCAGGCATCGTCAGACGCAGCAGCCCCAGTGACGAGGACTGGCGCGAGATCCGCTACATGCTCTTCGATCTTCCGCACTTCCCCGGCACGTTCGACGAACGACTCACCGAGCTGTTCAGTCTCGTCACTCGAATGAACATCCCCTGGTTGCAGGCCATTCCGCAGTTTCGCGTTGCGAGCCACGAGGCGTTGTTGCAGGAGCTCGCAGATGTCACTGCCGAGGGCAGCGAGGGTCTCATG
>MGYS01000072.1:30305-34045 GCA_001802565.1 Gammaproteobacteria bacterium RIFCSPLOWO2_02_FULL_57_10
GTCATCAGTCATGTCCCCGGGCAAGGTCGCCTGACCGGGATGATGGGCTCGCTGCTGGTGGAAACGGACGACGGCATCCGCTTCAGGATCGGCACCGGTTTCAGCGACGCCGAACGCCGTGATCCGCCTCCGCCGGGCAGCAGAATCACTTATCAGTACTCCGGCACTACTGCCCGCGGCGTGCCGCGCTTCGCCCGTTTTCTGAGGGTTCGCAATGATCTGTAGAATCACCCGACGTGAACCGTCGGCCGGTTAGGCAAAGCCGGGACAGTACGCTACACTCAGGCCCACTGTGCCGCTGGGGGTGACTCAAGTGGAATGACCCAGCTAGTGACCCAGGCGCACACTGACTATTGCCAGGGCGGGGGGCCGTGCGATTGCAGCAGACAGATTCGGTGGAAGCACCTATCGCGAGCAGGCTCGCTCCCACAGGGGGCGGGCAGTTCAGCTATGAGCTGTACGTGAAGAAGGACTGCCCCACCTGCCAGCTCGCAGAACCTGCGTTTCTCACTCTTCATGATCGCTTCGGCGAACGGCTGCGGGTCTACAGTCAGGACGATCCCGGCTTTCCTTCCTCGATTTCCTCGACCATCGACGATACCGCGCTCGAACACTCTTTCAGGAATCACATCGAGATCGTCCCTACGCTCATCCGTCGCGGCGGCGGACAACCCGATGCCCTGATCTACGGCTGGGACAAGACTCAGTGGCAGGACTTCACCGGCATTGCGGAGCTGGGCGCCGACCTGCCAGCCTTCCGCCCCGGCTGTGGCTCGAAGACCCACGACCCGGGCGTGCATGAACAACTGCAACTGCGTTTCGGCCAGAGCAAACTCAAGGCGCGCCATCTGTTGGTCGATGACGAAGAAGACCTGATGGAGGCGTGCTACGACAGAGGCTGGACCGATGGCCTGCCAGTGGTGCCGCCCACACCACTGCGCGTGTTGAAGATGCTCAATGCCACCGATCGCGCCGCCGATGAAATCATCGGCATCGTGCCGCCGGATCGCGTGCCGTGCTCCATCGAGAAGGTCGCGATCAATGCTGTGATGGCGGGCTGTCGCCCCGAATATTTCCCCGTCGTGCTCGCTACGGTGGAGGCAGCGTTGATGGACGCTTTCTGCATGCACGGCCTATTGTGCACCACCTACTTCTCTTCGCCGGTCGTCATCGTCAATGGGCCGGTCGCGAAACTGATCGGCATGAACAGCGGCATCAATGCTCTGGGCCAGGGCAATCGCGCCAATGCCACGATCGGGCGCGCACTGCAACTGTTGATCCGCAATGTCGGCGGCGGCAAGCCCGGCGGCATCGATCGCGCGACGCTCGGCAATCCCGGCAAATACACCTTCTGTTTCAGCGAAGATGAATCCGAACCAACGTGGAATTCACTGGCGATGGATCAGGGGTTCTCGCGCGGCGATTCTGTGGTCAATCTGTTTGCAGGCGACGGCGTGCAGCCGATTTCCGATCAGCGTTCGCGCACACCGGAATCACTGATCGGCAGCATTGCGCTGTCGCTGCGCTCCGTCTGTCACAATAAATTATTTCTGACAGCAGATGCATTGCTGATCCTGTGTCACGAACACCGCCGCATTTTCATGGAGGCGGGCTGGTCGAAACAAGATGTGAGAACCGCCCTCTTCGATGCGTTGCGCACACCCGGCGCAGAGATCGTGCGCGGTGCTGGCGGCATAGCCGAGGGCATGCCGGAGTCGATGCGCGAGAAGATGGTGAACAAGTTTCGCGACAACGGCCTGCACATTCTCTGTGCCGGCGGCAGAGCGGGATTCTTCTCGGCGATTGTCAGTGGCTGGGCGGCATCCGGGGAGCGCGGCAGTCAACTTGTATCCACAAAAGTAAGAGACACTTGAATAGAATTTCGAAGAGAGGAGGAACGACATGAGTGACAAGATCACATTGCTCGACCCCACGTCGGAGCTGCAGCCGCCCGAGCGCGCGCTGCTGCCGCGACTGCAATCCCTGCAGGGCAAGACCGTCGGCCTGTTGGATATTTCCAAGCCGCGTGGCCGCGAGTTTCTCGATGAAGTGGAGAAGCAGCTGCTGGCTCTTGGTCTCGACATCAAGGTCAATCGCTACAGCAAACCGACGTTCACCCGCGTCGCACCCGTGGCTCTGAATCAGCAGATCAGTGTCGAGTGCGACGCCGTCATTGAAGGACTGGCCGACTGAGGCTCATGCACGTCGTGCAGTTTGCATGACATCATGGACCTCGAAGGTCGCGGAATTCCCGCAGGCTTCATCGCCTCCACGGAATTCATCGAGGCAGCGAAGGCACAGAGCCGTTCGCTCGGCGTGGAGCCCGCCGGCATCTTCGTGCAGCATCCGATTCAGGATCGCACCGATGCAGAAATGGTGACACTCGCACGGCAGGCCATAGACAGGATTCTTGGTCTGATCGTCGAGCGAACCAATTGAATATCACCAGCAAACCATTGGAAAAGGGAAAGACAATGAAAGAAGCCGTTATCGTTGCCACCGCCAGAACGCCGATAGGCCGCGCCTACCGTGGCGCATTCAACAACACCGAAGCACCGACACTCGGTGGTCACGTGATTCGCGCCGCGCTGCAGAAAGCGGGCATCAACCCCGCTGAAGTCGACGACGTCGTCATGGGCTGCGCCATGCAGCAGGGCAGCTCGGGCTACAACATCGGTCGCCTCGCCGGAGTTGCCGCCGGACTGCCGAGTAGTGTGTCCGGCATGAGCATGGACAGACAGTGCGCCTCGGGCATGATGGCCATCGCCACTGCCGCCAAACAGATCGTCATGGACAACATGCCCATCGTCATCGGCGCGGGACTCGAATCGATTTCCCTCGTGCAGAACGAGCACCGCAACAATTTTCGCACTGTCGATCCGAATGTCATCGCCATGTCGCCACACGCGTACATGCCGATGCTGCAGACCGCAGAGGTCGTCGCGAAGCGCTACAACATCAGTCGCGAGGCGCAGGACGAGTACAGTCTGCAGAGCCAGCAGCGCACGGCCGCCGCGCAGGCAGCAGGAAAGTTCGACGCGGAGATCGTACCGATGGCCTCCACGATGATCGTCGTCGACAAGGAAACCAAGGCGCAGAGCCTGAAGGAAATCACGCTCGGAAAGGACGAAGGCAACCGCGCCGACACGACGCTCGCCGGACTGCAGGGATTGAAGCCTGTCATCGAAGGCGGCTGCATCACTGCTGGAAACGCGAGTCAGCTCTCCGATGGCGCTTCCGCTGCCGTGCTGATGGACAGCAAACTTGCGGAACAACGCGGACTGAAGCCACTTGGCGCCTATCGCGGCATGGCTGTGGCGGGATGCGATCCCGACGAGATGGGCATCGGTCCCGTGTTCGCTGTACCGAAACTGCTCAAGCGTTTCGGTTTGAAGATGGATGACATCGGATTATGGGAATTGAACGAAGCGTTCGCGGTGCAGGTGATCTATTGTCGCGACAAGCTTGGCATCCCCGATGAACTGCTGAACGTGAACGGCGGCGCGATATCAATAGGGCACCCTTACGGCATGAGCGGTGCCCGCATGGTCGGTCACGCGCTCATCGAAGGCAAACGTCGTGGCGCGAAGTATGTCGTCTGCACGATGTGCATCGGCGGCGGCATGGGCGCGGCGGGGCTGTTCGAAGTCTACTGATTCAAACAACGCCACTGACTGTGGGAGCGAGCCCTGCTCGCGATTGCCTTCAAGCAATTTCCGGAAAAGCAATCGCGGGCAGGG
>MGYS01000073.1:0-5346 GCA_001802565.1 Gammaproteobacteria bacterium RIFCSPLOWO2_02_FULL_57_10
CATGCGCGACCAGATCCTCGGCATCCATGCGCTGGAATTGTGGAGGCACGCGCTTGCCGTTGCGATTGCGTTGAATGGCGAGAGAGCGAGTGGCGTTCCAGCGCCAGCGCACCTCGAACATCGGCGCGTCGAGCAGCGCCTGAATCAACACATCTTCCACACTGGCCGTCTGCAGATAGGCAAATACTTCTTCGAGCGGAAAACTGTGTACGGAACCGAGAGAGATGACGATGCTGTCCTCGTTCGCCGCCGCCTGCAGTTCGAAGTTGAACGTGCGACAGAAACGTTTTCGCAACGCGAGGCCCCAGGCGCGATTCAATCGACTGCCGAAGGGCGAATGAATGACCACATGCATGTCACCCACTTCATCGAAGAAGCGCTCCATCACAAGGGTATTCTGGGTGGGCATGACTTCCAGCGCATTGCGGCCTGCCTGCAGGTAGTCCACCAATTGCTGCGCGGCGGACGCAGACAATCTGAGCGTTTCCATCAACCACTGCACGGCAACAGCCGACACTTCATCGCGCAGATAATCATCGATCTTCTCGCGCAGTGCCGACACCGCGAGCGACAGCTCCTTCGTACGTCCAGGACCTTCTCCGAACCAGAAAGGAATGGTAGGTCTGGCCCCTTGCGCATCGCGCACGCGCACCTTGAGACCATCAACACGGAGCAGTTGCCAACTGTGACTGCCTAGCGTGAAGATGTCGCCTGGCAACGTCTCCAGCGCGAAGTCCTCGTTCAGGCTGCCCACCACGGTATCGTCAGGATCGAGTACGACCTGGTACTCGAACATGTCCGGAATCGCGCCGCCATTGGTGAGCGCAGTCAGCCGTGCGTTGCGGCGCGCGCTGACACGATTGTTGATCACATCCAGATGCAGCAGCGCGCCTTTGCGACCCAGTCTTGTGGAGTAACCATCGGCGAGCATCTTCACGATTTCGTTGAACTCGTGACGCTCGAGATTGCGGTAGGACCACGCCCTGTGGAACATCTCGTACAGATTGTCCAGATTCCAGCCGTCCTGCCCGTCGCTACCGACTTCGTCCTGAGTCGCTGCCACCTCGGCAACGATCTGCTGGGCCAGAATGTCCATTGGCTTCTCCGGCATCAGGATACGATCCAGATCGCCTTCGTGCAGGCTGTTGAGCAAGGCGGTACATTCGGCAAGGTCATCCCGCGTCAGAGGAAAGAGAATGCCCTTGGGCGTTCCTCTCACCGAGTGACCGCTGCGCCCCACTCTTTGCAGAAACTTCGCGATACTCTTGGGAGAAGAAAATTGCACGACGAGATCGACGGAGCCAACATCGATACCCAGCTCCATCGACGCTGTCGCCACCAGCACCTTGAGACGACCCGCCTTCAACTTCTGCTCAGCCGTATGTCGATGTTCCTTGCTCATGCTGCCGTGATGAGAGCTCACCAACCCTTCGCCCAGGCGCTCGGTCAAGGCGAGCGCGAGACGCTCTGACAACCGACGCGTGTTGACGAATACCAATGTGGTCTCATGCGTTTCGATCAGATGCACGAGGCGCTGATAGAGTTCATCCCACACCTCGTTGCTCATCAACGCGGAAAGGGGGGAACCTGGCACCTCCAGTGTCACATCGATCTTGCGTCTATGACCGGAATCGACGATCACGCAATCGGGTTCCACCTCCTGACCACCACACGCACCTGTCAGATAATTTGCCACCAGCTCTACCGGACGCTGTGTCGCCGACAGGCCAATGCGCTGCAGCGGCTTGCTCACCAGCGCTTCCAATCGTTCAATCGACAACGCCAGGTGCGCACCGCGCTTGTCGCCCAGCATCGCGTGAATCTCGTCGATGATGAGCGTGCTGACGGAACGCAACATCTCGCGGCCACCTTCACTGGTGAGCAGCAGGTACAGCGATTCGGGCGTGGTCACCAGGATATGCGGCGGGTTTCGCAACATGCGCTGCCGCTCGGCGGGAGTCGTGTCGCCAGTACGCACCGCGACCCTGATATCCACAGGCGCCTTCCCCTGCTGCAACAGTTCGTCGGCCAGGCCCTGCAACGGGATTTCCAGATTGCGGTGAATGTCGTTGCTCAGCGCCTTCAAGGGCGAGACATAGAGAATATGCGTGCCGGAGGGCAGCGGGCCCTGCTGGCCCTGCCACAGCAGATTGTCGATGACGGCATAGAACGCCGCCAGCGTCTTGCCGCTGCCCGTGGGAGCCGAGATCAGCGTGTGCCGCCCCGCCTTGATTGCTGGCCAGGCCTGCGCCTGCGCCTGGGTAGGCGCACCAAAGCACTGGGTAAACCAGTCACGGGCGGCAGGATGAAAATGGGTCAGTGGCATGACAGGCACGACTCCGCAGGAATATCAGCCAAGCGTATAAGAATTGCCGAGCAGACTCCATCAGGCAGTGCGATTCGACGGCGCAATTGACAGGGCATTTGACAGGTACGACGGCAATCGCCTATTGTCGACCGGGTGTCCAATCCACAAGTGTGATCGGGGAAGCAACAGCACCATGAAGAGGTATTTGTCAGCATTCTGGCGGGAGAACAGGAAATTTCTGGCCCTGCTGTTGACCATCGTATTCTTCAAGAGCGCCATTGCGGACCTGAACTCCATCTCCGGACGCTCCATGCAGCCGACGCTGCTCGATGGCGACAAGGTCTGGGTCAACAAGCTGGCCTACGACATCCGCATCCCGTTTACCGATTTCTTCCTGGCATCCCACACCGACCCTGGCAGAGGCGATATTGTCATCATCGACTCGGATGCTGCGGGCAAGCGCCTCGTCAAACGTATTGTCGGCCTGCCCGGCGACACCATCTACATGCGCAACAACACCCTGGTGATCAACGGACAGCCAGCAGATTATGAAGTGGTGTCCAGCGGCGAAGACTCCCTGATCATCCGCGAGCGGCTCTTCGACTACTCGCACGAAGCCATGCTGTCGGACGCTTTCCCGAACCGGATTTCCCGCAGCTTCGGCCCGGAGACGGTTCCAGAGGACCAGTTCTTTGTACTGGGTGACAACAGGGACAACAGCGCCGACAGTCGCATCTACAGCTTCATCCCCCGGGACCAGATCATCGGCCGTTCCAGCTCAGTGGTTTTCTCGCTGGACAGCGACCGCAACTACCTGCCCCGCACCGATCGTTTTCTCGCCGAACTGCAGTAACCTCTTTTCTCAGACTTTCATGCCTTTCTGACCAAGCCCCGCACTCATGATGAGGCGCAGGGCATCACCCGGCTCCATGTCGATATGCTCGGTCTGATCCTCGGGCACTACCAGCATATAGCCCCCGGCCTGGTAGCTCATCGGCAGGTACACTGCCACGTCTTTCTCACCGATCAACTGCGACAATCGTGAGTCGCTGCCACCCCCACGCTTGGTGACAATCCCCATCAGCCGGGTATTGCTGTTGGGCAGAGTCACCCAGACCACCGACTGATCCGAGAAGTTCTTGCCGCCCATCATGTCCACGAAGTCCTTGATGGTGTTGTAGAGATAGCTGACCACCGGCACATGCTCAAGCAGGCGACCCGGCAGTTTCCAGAGCTGTCCCAGCAACCATATTCTCGCACTCAACCCGATGAGGACGGCCAGCACCACGAACATGAACGCCGCCATGCCGGGCACGTACCATTGCTCCGGCAGAGCGAACTGCAACAGTGAGCGCAGCCAGCTCTCGACCGTGACGATCAACCACAGGGCCAATTGCAGCGAAAGGACGACTGGCAACAGCAGCGACAAACCGGTCAACAGGGCGCGGGTAAGACGTTTCATGGATAACCTCGTGGTACGGTGAACAGGGGAATTGCTGGCATCCTACCACTGCTGCCGCAGCGGGCGGTATGCGTGCCTTCCCGTCGCTCTTCAGCAATTCTGTCCTGTCAAAAGAACGGTTGAACGAGTAGAATGGCCGCCTTGTTTTCGCCCTGAACGGCCCGGCAGAACAGCCCTTATCATCCGGACTGCCGCCAGAACCAGCACTCAGGGCCAACCGTTCAAGACCATCGACTCAGGAAAATCCTGTGGGCCATCAGACCCCTCTCTATCAGAAGCACATCGATGCAGGCGCACGCATTGTCGACTTTGGCGGCTGGGACATGCCGATCCAGTACCAGTCGCTGATCGAAGAGCACCACGCCGTGCGCCAGCACGCGGGCGTTTTCGACGTCTCCCACATGACCATCGTGGATGTCACCGGCTCCGATGCCAAGCCATGGCTGCAGTATCTGCTGGCCAACGATGTCGACAAACTCACCGAAGTGGGCCGTGCCCTCTACAGCGCCATGCTCAACGAGAGTGGCGGCGTGGTGGACGATCTGATCGTGTATCGCAGGAAAGACGGTTATCGCCTGGTAGTGAACTGCGGCACCCGCGAGAAAGACCTGCACTGGATGGCTCAGCAATCCAAAGGCTTTCAGGTCGCAATCACAGAACGTCCGGACCTCGCGATTCTGGCCGTGCACGGCCCCGAATCGATCGACAGGGTCTGCTCACTGCTGACGCCAGACCTGGCCACCCGTGTACAGGCACTCGGCAACTTCCGTGCCCTCGAGTCCGGCAGCTGGTTCATTGCCCGCACGGGTTATACCGGCGAGCGTGGCCTGGAGTTACTGGTGCCGAATGCCGATGCCCCGGCCCTGTGGGACCAACTGCTGGCCCTAGGCGTGAAGCCAATCGGGCTCGGAGCTCGAGATACTTTGCGACTTGAAGCGGGCATGAATCTGTACGGCCATGATATGGACGAAACGGTTTCCCCGCTGGCAGCGAACATGGCACAGACCATTGCCTGGGAACCCGCCTCAAGAAATTTCATCGGGCGCTCTGCGGTAGAGCAGCACCGTATCGATCAGACCAACGGTCTGCTGCCCATCCTCACTGGCCTGGTGATGGAAGAACGCGGCGTGCTGCGCGAGGGCCTGCGTATTGTGTGTGATGTCGATGGGCATGAGCGCGAAGGCGTCATCACCAGTGGCACGTTCTCGCCGACATTGAAGCATTCCATTGCCTTGGCTAGAATCCCCACAGGCAGCAGCAACTGCCGCGTGGACATCCGAGGAAAGCTGATCCCCGTGCGAATCGTGAAGCCCAACTTCGTGCGCTTTGGCAACAAGGTTTTTGAATAAATTTTTCCCTATTGATGAAAGAGGATTGGTCAGTGAGCAGCTTCCCTGAAGATTTGAAGTACGCGGCGACCCACGAGTGGGTGCGCCTTGAAGAAGACGGTACAGTCACCGTCGGCATCTCCGATCACGCGCAGGAATTGCTCGGCGATATCGTGTTCATCGAACTTCCGAAAGAAGGGGCAATCGTCACCGCAAAACAGGAAATCAGCGTCGTCGAGTCGGTCAAG
>MGYS01000073.1:5362-22162 GCA_001802565.1 Gammaproteobacteria bacterium RIFCSPLOWO2_02_FULL_57_10
AAGATCTTGTCGATGCGCCAGAGACAGTGAACTCCGCACCGTACACTGATGGCTGGTTCTGCAGAATTCTGCCGAGCGATCCAACCGAACTGGAAGAGCTGCTCGACGCGAACGGCTACGCAGAGATTTGCGAGTAAAGAATCTGTGGGAGCGAGCCCTGCTCGCGATGATTTTTCATTCTCGCAAAGAAAATTCGATTCAAAACCTGATCCACCCTGAGCCGGGGCCTCGTATCAATGCCGAGCCCCGGCTCCTGTCATTCAATTGAGGCACTTCATGGCTAGCACCGCCGCTCCATCACAGCACTCCACCGTCAGGACACTGGACAGCCTGCAGAACACAGATGAGTTCATCGGGCGCCACATCGGCCCGGATGATGCGGACATCAGTGCCATGCTCGCGGAGCTGCAGCTGACGTCGCTGGAGCAGTTGATCACGCAGACGGTGCCTGACTCCATCGCTCTGCGACGCCCGCTCGCGCTCGACAAACCCGCGACCGAACCGCAGGTGCTGGCACGCCTGAAAGCCATGGTCAGCAATGACAAGCCCGCACGCTCCTTCATCGGCCTCGGCTACTACGACACGATCACGCCGAACGTCATTCTGCGCAACGTGCTGGAAAATCCGGGTTGGTACACCGCGTATACGCCGTATCAACCGGAAGTGTCACAGGGACGCCTAGAGAGTCTGCTCGCGTTCCAGCAGATGATTCTCGACCTGACCGCCATGGATCTTGCCAACGCCTCACTGCTGGACGAAGCAACCGCAGCCGCCGAAGCGATGGCGCTGGCGAAGCGCGTCAGCAAGAGCAAGGACGCGAACGCATTCTTCGTCGACAAGGACTGCTTCCCGCAGACCATCGACGTGCTGAAAACTCGCGCCGTGTGTTTCGGTTTTGAACTGATCGTTGCCGATATCGGTGAACTGTCAAAACACAATGTGTTCGGCGCCATATTCCAGTATCCGGCGTGCACGGGTGAAGTGCGTGATCTCGTCGGCATGATCGAGGCACTGCACGCACAAGGCGCGATCGCTGTCGTGGCAGCGGACCTGATGAGTCTCGTGTTGCTGAAAGCACCGGGCGAGATGGGTGCCGATGTCGTGCTGGGCAGCACGCAGCGCTTCGGCGTGCCGATGGGTTACGGTGGTCCACACGCCGCCTACTTCGCGACAAAGGACGAATACAAGCGTGCCGTGCCAGGTCGCATCATCGGCGTCTCCATCGACGCGCGCGGCAAGCAGGCCTTCCGCATGTCGCTGCAGACTCGCGAGCAGCATATCCGTCGCGAGAAGGCCAACAGCAACATCTGCACGGCGCAGGTATTGCTCGCCAACATCGCCGCCATGTATGCGATGTATCACGGACCGGAGGGTCTGCGCACGATCGCCGGACGCATTCATCGCCTGACGGAAATTCTGGTGAACGGGCTGCGCGCTGGCGGTGTGAGCTGCAGCAATGCGCAATTCTTTGATACGATCACCGTGCCAACAGATTCACAGACTCGCGCCGCGATATTGGCTCGCGCCGAAAAGGCCGGCGTCAATCTGCGTGTAGATCAGCCGAACAGCATCGGCATCAGTCTGGACGAATGCACTACTGCAGCCGAGATCGAGACTCTCTGGCAGATCGTACTCGGCGAGAAAGCCACAGGTCTTTCTGTCGGCACTATCGATCAGCAGATCTGCACAGACAACGCAGCCGTGAAGGGGATACCCGGCACCCTGAGCAGAGAATCCACATTCCTCACGCATCCATTCTTCAATCGCTATCACAGCGAAACGGAAATGCTGCGCTACCTGAAGCGTCTGGAGAACAAGGACATCTCGTTGACTCACGCGATGATTCCGCTCGGCTCCTGCACGATGAAACTGAACGCCACAGCCGAGATGATTCCCATCACCTGGCCCGAGTTCAGCAAGCCGCATCCATTCGTGCCAGTCGCGCAGACGCCAGGCTATCGCCAGATGATCAGCGAACTGGAAGACATGCTCGCCGAGATCACCGGCTTCGATGCTGTCAGCATGCAGCCGAATTCCGGCGCACAGGGCGAATACGCCGGTCTGCTGGCCATTCGCAATTACCTGACCAGCAAGGGAGAGAGTCAGCGAGACGTGTGTCTGATTCCCAGCTCCGCACACGGCACGAATCCAGCCAGCGCGCAGATGCTCAGCATGAAGGTAATCGTGGTAGCCTGCGACGATCACGGCAACATCGACACTGCCGATCTGCGCGCCAAGGCTGAACAGCACAAGGACACGCTCGCCGCACTGATGATCACGTACCCATCCACCCACGGCGTGTATGAAGAAGGCGTGAAGGAAATCTGTCAGATCATTCACGACTGCGGCGGTCAGGTGTACATGGACGGCGCCAATCTCAACGCACAGGTCGGTGTCGCACGTCCCGGTGACATTGGCGCCGACGTATCCCACGTGAATCTGCACAAGACGTTCTGTATCCCGCATGGCGGCGGCGGACCGGGCATGGGCCCCATCGGCGTGAAGAAGCACCTGGCGCCTTTCCTTGCCAATCATGCACTCGTCACTCTGGACGGGCCGAATGTCGGCAACACGGCAGTCTCTGCCGCTCCATGGGGCAGTGCAGGCATTCTGCCAATTTCCTGGACCTACATTGCGCTGATGGGTGCCTCAGGTCTTCTGAAGGCGACTCAGGTCGCGATCCTCAATGCCAACTACATTGCACGCAAACTCGAACCGCATTTCCCTGTGCTGTACACGGGCAGAAACGGCATGGTGGCACATGAATGCATCATCGATCTGCGGCCGCTCAAGGCTGCCTCCGGCATCACCGAGGAAGACGTGGCGAAGCGTCTGATGGATTACGGCTTCCACGCACCGACGATGTCATTCCCGGTGGCGGGCACGCTGATGATCGAGCCGACAGAGAGCGAATCGAAGATGGAGCTGGATCGCTTCATTCAGGCGATGATCACTATCCGCAGCGAGATTGCGCGCGTGGAATCAGGCGAACTGGATGCGCTGGACAACCCGCTCAAGCACGCGCCGCACACGCTGGCCGATATCATGGATGCGGGCTGGCAGCGTGGCTACAGCAAGGAGGAGGCCGCATGGCCGGTGCCTGGCCTGAAGGAAAGCAAGTTCTGGCCGTCAGTGAACCGCATCGACAACGTCTACGGCGACCGCAACCTGTTCTGCGCGTGCCCGGCGATCGAGACGTATCAATAGATCCACTGACTGTGGGAGCGAGCCTGCTCGCGAATTGCTGAAGAATACTCAGTAGATTCTAACGGCGGCGCGAGGCAGGGCCCGGTTCTGCGGCTGACCCGCGCCGCTCCGCGGTGCCCTCCCTTCGCAAAAAGCCCAGGGTCTTTTTACTGCGTTCGGCCCTGGTCTTTTATGCCGCTGAACCGGGCCCTGCCTCCCACCACCTTGAAAACTGCTATACGACTCGATCTGCAGATTCTGTACAAGCGCCCGATTCGCTGGAGGGGACATCTGGCCCCTCGATAAGGGAGGCACAACACACCTACAGATTCCCCATACACAATGGTTTAGATCGGTGCGTTGCATTTCCAGAGCGCCAGGGAGTATGGCCTGTGCCCGCTAGCGACAATCAGGGCCAGCGCCGAGCGCAGCAAAAAGACCTTGGGCTTTTTGCGAAGGGAGGGCACCGCGGAGCGGCGCAGGACCGTCGCAGGTGGACATAGGCCATGATCCCGGGATGTACAAAAGAACCTTCGCGAGCAGGCTTCCCGTCAAGCGGGACCGAGGCGCTCCTACAGGTTATTGGGCGGGAGCAGCTTCCACTTGGTGATCCAGATGCGCCATCAAGTCTGTCGGCAGATTGAGCTTGTGGCCCAGCGCCTGCAGGTAGGCGCGCTCGGCGGGGTGATCCACATCGATCGCGATGCGGGAGATCAGATAGAGCTCCGTGGCCTGCTCGATGCCTCTGGCTGATGCTGCAATGGCATTGATGTCTACCGGGCGGGTGAGGGCGTCAAACACGAATGCCTTGCTCTCGGCGTCCAACCCCATCTTCTCCACCTGCTCGAACAGCACCTTCTGCTCTTGGGCATCGATGTGACCATCGGCCTTGGCGGCAGCAATCATGGCCTGAATCATCACGAGCTGAAAGGGCTGACCGTCTGCCGCTGGCGCCGCGTCGGGCAGGAAACTGGGGTCGACGTGTGCAACGTCGGCCGGAGTGATAACGGGCGCCGTGGCAGCGGCCTTGCCCTGCTGATAGTTCTGATACGCCTTGAGTGCCATGGCGCCTGCCACTGCCGCGCCGCCGTAGCCCACCACGCCCTTGGCCATCTTCTTCATCTTCTTGCCGCCGAGCATCAAACCCAGCAGGCCGCCCACCACGGCGCCACCACCAAAGCCTCCCATGCCCATGCCATCGAGTTGCTGCTTGGCGGAACCGCCGGCCTGACGAAGGGTATTGCCCGCGTTGGGGCCCAGGAATTGTTCGAGCAGGTTGTTTGCGTTGATCATCGTTAATCCTTTCCTCATGGTTTTTCCCTTGTGGGAGTTACATGTAGCCCTGGGCCTGCAAATGGAACAGATGCGCATATTGACCGTTGCGCACCAACAATTCTTCGTGGGAGCCTTCTTCCAGGATCACTCCCTTGTCCAGCACGATGATGTGGTCGGCTATGCGCACCGTGGAGAAGCGGTGGGAGATGATGATGGAGATGCGATTCTCCGTCAGTTCGCGGAAGTGAGCAAAGATCTCGGCCTCCGCCTTGGCATCGATCGCGGCTGTTGGCTCATCCAGAATCAATACATCGGCGTGATTGCGCATGAAGGCACGGGAGAGGGCGATCTTCTGCCACTGCCCGCCCGAGAGCTCCTTGCCGCCCTTGAACCAGGTGCCGAGCTGAGTGTCGTACTCCTGCGGCATCTGCTTGATGAAATCGGCGGCCAGACCATCGCGCGCGGCGCCTTCGATCTGGGGCCGCACGGCCATGTTGTCCACATCGCCGATGCCGATGTTGTCGCTCACCGTGAGCTGATAGCGACTGAAATCCTGGAAGATCACGCCGATGCGATAGCGCAAGGCTTCAATGTCCCATTCCTGCAGATCCAGGCCATGCAACAGGATGCGGCCACTGGTGGGCGTGTAGAGTCGCGTCAGCAACTTGATGAGCGTGGTCTTGCCGGAGCCGTTCTCGCCGACGATCGCCAGGCTCTCGCCCGCCTTGATGTGCAGATTGAGCTCGTGAATCGCAGGTGTGCGGCTCTCGGGATAGTAGAAGCTGACGTTCTCGAAGCGGATGCCGTCTGCGGGGTCGGGACCCTCTGTCCTGTCACCTGTGAGCTCAGGCACCTTGTGGTCCAGATACTCGACCAGATTGGAAAGGTACAGGTTGTCTTCATACATGCCATTGATTGCCGTGAGACTGCTGGTGACGGCATTCTGCCCCTGACGGAACACGGCGATGTACATCGTCATCTGGCCAATCGTGATCGTGGTGGCGATGGCGGCAAACACCACCCAGCCATAGGCGAGGTAGAACGCCGCGCTGGCGATGAGCCCCAGCACATAGCCCCAGAAGCCGCGCCGCAGAACCAGATTGCGGTCTTCCTTGTAGATGTTGAGAAAGATATCGATGTAGCGCTGCAGGAAGAGTCTGCCCATCTTCAGCAGCTTCACTTCCTTCACGCCGTCTTCGCGGGTCAGCACCATCTCCAGATAGATCTGCATGCGCCGTTCGGCAGAGCGATGACGCTGATTGCGAAACGCCTCGCCGGAGAACTTTGCTTCGGCCATGAAAGCGGGCAACCCGGCACAGGCCAGCAGCAGCACCGCCCAGGGCGAGAACTGGAACAGCAGGAATCCATAGCTGACCAGCGAGATCGATTCGCGCGCCAGATCAAAGGTACGGATAACGAGGCTGAGTGGGCGACTTGACGCTTCACGGCGGGCACGCACCAGCTTGTCGTAGTATTCGGAATCCTCGAAGTGCGCCAGCTCCAGGGTCAGCGACTTCTCCAGGATCATGACGTTGATCTTGTTGCCCAGCAACACGCGCAGGATCGACTGACAAACGGTGTTGATGCGCTGCACACCGGTGATGAAGATGACGAGCCCGGCCTCACACAATACGTAGAAGATGGTGAGATCGGTGGCAGCCTCGCGCTCTTCGGGACTCGCCTGGATCGCCGCTACCACGGCATCCACGATCAATTGCCCGACATACGCGATGCCTGCAGGCAACACGCCCGCCAGGACCGTCGCAAGAGCCATGGCGACTGTGAGCGCGGCGCTCGTGCTCCAGACGATCTCGATTGCCACCCGGCTGTATTTGAATACAGAGAGGAACTTGCTTATGAATTGCAGGGGAGTCGCTGGCTTCAAGAAAATGCTCTGACGAGATGAAATGGCTGTTCGCTAAGTGAAAACCGCCCGCGGAACAGGTGTTCAGCGGGCGGTCAGTACTGCTTTCATTGCTGACTTGCCAATGATCGGGAGAAGCTGATTACTTGGTCAGTTTCAGCATCAGACGGTCAGTGTTTCTTTCCAGGGCTGCATCGAATGGGCCCTTGGTATGGTCATCGCTGGACACATTCAGCAGATCGCTGGTCTCAACGATTTCGAAGCCGGCTTCAGTCACGGCAGCCACCACGCTTTCCATCGGAATGCGGTGCAGGGCTGCGTTATCGGCACCCACTGTGCCTTCGTGGTCGATCAAACCAAAGATTCCGCCCGGCTTGAGCACGTTGCGCACGGAGACCAGGAAGGCCTGGGCAGCGGCGGGGTCACGGTTGTAGACGTCGTGGAAGTTCAGGTTGGTGATGGCAAAATCCACAGAGTCAGCAGGCAGGCCAAGGTCAGTGATGTCCTTGTCCAGACGCTCGACATTGGTCAGACGACCTTCCAGACGCGCAGTCACAGTGGCCTCAGTGGTGCCCCGAGCCAGTGCAGCCGGACCATTCTGCATGTAGACCTTGCCGTTCGGACCAACGGCCCGTGACAGCACTTCGGTGTACCAGCCGCCACCGGACATGATGTCCAGCACAGTCATGCCTTCTTCCAGACCCAGAAAGTCGAGAACTTCGGCAGGCTTGCGGGCTTCGTCGAGCGCCTTGTCGGCATCGCTGCGGCCAGGATCGGCCAGAGACGCGTTGAGCGCGGCAACATCAATCGCCAAGGCATTGCCCCCGGCAAACAGTGCGGTTACAGCAACGAGAGAAAGTAGCAATTTCATAATGACCAACCTTTTGTGATTATTTTTCCGGGAGTTTCACTTGCAGATATCGGTAAACCATCCTGCTTCGCACCAAGACCGCGAGAGTGCAGAAATGCTTGCGCAGATCATGCAGAAACTTCAGTGGTACTTCTGCGACATCTTCAGGTGAGGCAGGTGTTCGGGCGGGGTCAAGGATAAACCAAGCGCAGGAGAAATTGCTATGGAAAGTCTTCAATCAATGCCCATGGCGGAGCGCATGATGCGGTTCTTCACTGGCACTACACGATCCAGCCCGCTCATCCCCGCATTGCGCAACCAGCGCAGCGGCAAGGGCTGGTCGGCGAACAGATGTTTGAAACCTTCCATCAGCCACATCATGCCCAGATTGTGACCAATGCGACGCCGCTGATAGCGCCGCAGAGTGCGCATATCGGCAAAGTCACGCCCCACGGCATGAGCCTGACAGATCTCATTGGCCAACGCACTGGCGTCCAGCAGGCCAAGATTGGCGCCTTGACCTGCAAGCGGATGGATGGTGTGTGCCGCATCGCCGATCAGTGCGATGCCTTTCTGCACATAACTGGACGCGTGACGCTGACGCAGGGGAAAGCTGTAACGCTTGTCGACATGAACGATCGCGCCAAGACGACTTTCGATGGCGCTTTCCAGTGCCTGAGCAAACGCGCTGTCATTCAGTGACATCAGGCGCTGCGCGTGATCCGGTACCACTGACCACACGATGGAGCAATAATGCTGGTCATCCTTACTCATGTGGGAGCGGGCCCTGCCCGCGATTGAGTTATCCGCGATATCTGATCGCGGGCACGGCCCGCTCCCACATGGGCTCAGAGGCAGAAACGCCAGAACTCCCTCATCCATGAAACGCTGGATCGCCGTCTGCTGATGAGGCAGTTCCGTGCGCACCGTGGTCACAATGGCATGGTGTTCGTAGTCCCACTCCCGCACCTGGAACCCGGCCAGCTCCCGGACACGCGAATTGGCGCCATCGGCGGCTACCAGCAGACGGGTGGAAAGTTGTCTGTCTTCAGCGAGGACAAGACCGATTCTTCCCGGGCTCGCACTTTCCGCTGTCATCTCTGGCTGCAATTCCTGCAACGTCACTGGCGCAAGCAGTGTGACATTCTTCTGCTTCTGCAGCTTCTCGTGCAGTGCAGCCAGAATCACCGAGTTTTCAATGATGTGACCCAGCACATCGGCATGAATATCGGCAGCCGAGAAGTGAATAGACCCGGTACCATCAGCCTCCCACACATGCATGTCCGTGTAGGGCGAGCAGCGACGGGCAGCAATGGCATCCCAGACATCAAAGGCCTTGAAGAACGCCTGTGAAGCCGGCGTGATGGCACTGACGCGCGGATCGAATGGCAGGTCGGCAAACGCGCCGGACGAGCTGGTTGGGGTATCGATGATCTGGCTGTCCAGCACCGCAATGCGTAGATCAGTCTCTGCCAGCGCACAGGCAAGGCTTGCCCCCACCATACCGGCACCGACGATCACGATGTCAAAGTCTGTTGCTGCTGCGCTCGTTGTCATGAATTATCCGAATCGGGATGTGAAACTGCTCTTGTCATACTGGCCGGTGCAAACCGGAGTATAGCCTCAGCCAACGTCCGGGCACAGACTGGTTTGCTCCTTTCATTGCTCTTGCCAATTGCTGCCATCATGGGAATGGTCGATACTAGCGGCTCTGCACCCTTTCCATTTCGACGTTTGCATCTCGACATTTACAGCACCACATTGCCATCAAACCATTTGCCACCTCGACCTTCAGGGATTATCCGTGTCTGATAACGAAAGCCTCATTGAACTTCAGCAGCATCTGAAGATGTCTGCGCGTATTACACCTGACTCCCAGGTCAAGAACTACGTGAACAACGCATCACTTACCAAGCTGGAGGACTCCATGCCCAAGTTCGTCACTCTCGAGGAAGCGCAGACTTTTGTGGGACAGGAAGTCGGCATCACGCAGTGGCTCGAGATCACCCAGAAGCGGGTGAATCAGTTTGCCGAAGCCACTGGCGACTTTCAGTTCATCCATATCGATCCAGAGCGCGCAAAGGCGGAAACGCCTTTTGGCGGCACGATCGCGCATGGCTTTCTCACGCTGTCGCTACTGAGCATGCTGGCGTCTCAAACGGGCACCATAAAAATCAAGGACTCGAAGGTCGCGATCAACTACGGGCTCGACAAGGTGCGCTTCATGAATCCGGTCAGGGTAGGCAAACGTATACGTGCACGCTTCGAATTGATGAGTGTCGTGCAGAAAGGACAGAACGTGCTGCTCAAGCACAAGGCGACTGTCGAGATCGAGGACGAAGACAAACCTGCGATGATTGCCGAATGGCTCGGCATGCAGGTGTTGTAAAAAATCAATCCACTGTGGGAGCGGGCCTTGCCCGCGATGGGCTTTGAACTGATTCAATCGCGAGCAAGGCTCGCTCCCACAACTTATCCGAGATCAATCTTATGCAAGCACGGAGCGTTCTGATCATGATCCCCCTGTTGACACTGCTCGGCTGCGCTGGCGAACGACCCTCAACGCTTGGCGTGCAGAATGGGCAACTCGGCACCTGCCCGGATTCCCCCAACTGTGTCTCCAGCAGCGAAACCCGCGAGAGTCACAGCATCGCGCCGATTGTCGGGACGTTGTCGTCAGTGAAGCAGGCCATCACGCAGATGTCCGGCGCACAGATCATCAGCGAGGAAGGCGATTATCTTTACGCCGAGTTCACGACACGCTTGATGGGATTTGTGGATGACGTGGAGTTTCTGGCAGATCCGGCCGCAGGCGTGGTGCACGTCCGCTCGGCATCACGCCTGGGCCACAGTGATCTTGGTGTGAATCGTGAGCGCATCGAGGCGATACGCGCAGCCGCGCGGTAGTACGCCACTACTCAGACCGGTTCTCAGACCGACTCAAGCGCGCCGGATACTGCGCTCTGCCAATCCCATGGCCTGCCGTGCGAAAGTCTTCTTGAGAGCCGGAACCAGATCGATCGAGAACAACCCGAACTTGCGCGCCCATATCAGTGCCAGATTCGTACTCGAAAACAGGCGCGTCATGTAGTGGCTGAAATTGATCGTGGCATCCTGATCGCGTTGCTGTAATTCCACGTAACGCTGCAGAACTCTCATGCTTCCCAGAGACTGACCCAGCGCGTGAGTCTCTCCAAGCAGGACGGCAAGCTCCTGTGCATCGCGCAGCGCCAGATTCAATCCCTGACCTGCCACCGGATGCAGCGTGTGGGCCACATTTCCCAGCAGCACCAGACCGGGTCGCACCTGTTCACGCGCCACTGACAAGGTCAGCGGATATGCCGCGCGTGAACCCACCTTGTGAATCATCCCGAGCCGGTGCCCGAAACGCTCCTGCAATTTCTGCACAAATACCGACTCCGGCAAGGCCATGACTTCATCGGCCTCGCTTTCCGACACCGTCCAGATCAACGCCCCGCGTTGCTCACCGTGCAGCGTTGCCAGTGGCAACACAGCCAGCGGTCCGCTGTCGGTAAAACGTTCATACGCCACATTGGCGTGAGGATTCTCGAACGCGATATTGCTGATGATGGCTTTCTGAGCGTAATGATTCACGCTGCTGCTGATGCCGAGCTGCTCGCAGAGCGTGGACTTGCCTCCGTCGGCAAGTACGACCAGTGCGGCGGTGATTTCCTTCAGTTCGCCCGAGGGGTGTTGAACGTTTACGCGCATGGTGGCGGCGGGGGGGTAATCGCGGGCAGGGCCCGCTCCCACAGGATGGGTGTCAGAAAGCGGGGTCAGAGAAGAGATAGTGGCGGGGCAGAGAAAATCGATGGCGGGACCCGCGTCAAGCGCAGCGGTCAATGCCACACCCAGATGCTGGTTCTCCACCACGTAACCCAGCGCATCCACGCCCATGCTCGCACTGTCGATGCGCACCGCGCCGAAGTGGCCGCGATCCGATACATGAATCCTGTTGATGGGCGTAGCGTATGGCGCAAGCGATTCCCATAACCCCAGCCGTTCGTAGATCTTCCTGCTGCCATAGGACAACGCGGTGGAACGCGCATCAAAACTCGGAGAGACCTGCAGGGATTCGACTGCCTCTGTGACCAGAATGCGCAGACTGCCATCGCTCACCTGCGCCTGCAGCGCACAGGCGAAGCTGGCACCGACGAGACCACCGCCGATGACCACGACATCATAGTGTGGGCGCAGCTCAGAGGCTCTCATTGACATCCCCGCATTGACACCCTTGCACTGACATCCTCGAAATCACGCCACTGCCTGCGCACGCGACTGTGCCATGAAGCTTTCGATTTCCTCGACCGTCTTCGGCGCACCAAGACTCATCACGCGATTGCCAGTGCGAGTCACCAGCACATCGTCTTCAATGCGAATGCCAATGCCACGCCATTTCTTGTCGACATCCATATTGTCGGGAGCCACATAGATCCCCGGCTCGATGGTCGTGACCATGCCAGGCTCCAGAAGGCGCCACTTGTCGTCTATTTTGTAATCGCCCACATCGTGCACATCAATACCGAGCCAGTGACCGGCACGATGCATGTAGAACGCCTTGTAGGCTTCACTGATGATCAGCTCCTGCACATCGCCCTTGAGCAGTCCGAGCTCGACGAGACCTGCAGTGATCACACGCACTGTGACGTTATGCGGTTCATCCCAGGGGGTGCCAGGTTTCACAACCTTGATCGCTTCCAATTGTGCCTCAAGAACGATCTCGTAGAGTGCTCTCTGCTCCTTGCTGAAACGACCGTTCACCGGAAACGTGCGAGTAATGTCGGCCGCGTAGTATTCGAATTCGCAACCAGCATCAATCAGCACCAGATCCCCATCTTTCAGCGGCGCATTGTTCTCGATGTAGTGCAGGATGCACGCATTCTTTCCTGCCGCCACAATGTTGTTGTAGGCCGGAGCGCGGCTTCCAGAGCGAACGAACTCGTGCAGCAGTTCCGCCTCCAGATGATATTCGCTGAGCCCCGGACGGCAGACCGCCATGGCACGCTTGTGGGCCTGGGCAGAGATGGCTCCCGCCTTCTCCATCAACTTGATTTCGTAGGGGCTTTTGATCAGGCGCATCTCGTTCAGCAGGTGCTCGAGCACCAGAAATTCTCCTGGCGGATGGGCCCCCTGGCGCACCTTGCCACGAATGACCTTCACCCAGTCCATGACCCGCTGATCGAAACGTTGATCCTTGCCCATGGAGTAGTAGACGCGATCCCGTCCCTCGATGAGCCCTGGCAGGATGTCGTCAATATCGCCAATCGGAAACGCATCGTCGATATGCAATTGTTTGATGGCCTGTTCCGGCCCCATGAGGATGCCGGTCCACAATTCGCGCAACTTGTCCTTTTCCTGACAGAACAGTACCACCTCACCCTGTTCCCGACCGGGAATCAGAGCCAGCAGGGCATCGTGCTCCATAAATCCGGAGAGATAGTAGAAGTCACTGTTCTGGCGATAGGGGTATTCAGTATCGTTGCTGCGGGTACTCTGCGGGGCGGCGGACAGCAGAGCAATGCTGTTCGGCTCCATCTGCTGCATCAGTTCCTTGCGTCGTCTTGCGGCTTCTTCATAAATGCTTGTCATGGCCTGCCTGTTTCCTCAACCCGCGATTGACCGGCATGGGTCTCAGCTCTATAGTAACGGGGAATTTACCAGTGGGTTCCTGCATACATTTGCTGCATACGGCGAACATGATAATGAATGACGAAAGATTTCACACGCTGGATCAAAAGATTGATGCTCTCATTGAGCTTTGTGCGGCGATGAAGCGGGAAAATCAACTCCTGAGAGCCAACGAGCATAACTGGCAATCCGAACGCCAGCAACTGCTCGATAACAATAAACTGGCCAAGAATCGCCTTGAGTCTGTGCTCCACAGATTGAAGTCGATGGAGCAGACGCAGTCCGTTTAACCCTGTCTAGACAAATCCCCATAACAGCATCCTGCAGATCAAGAGAGAACGCATGAGCTCAGAAGAAAACACGCCCGGCACCGTTGTCGTCAGGATTCTCGACAAGGAGTACCAGGTCAGCTGTCCTCCCTCCGAACAGGAGGCGCTTCTGAAGTCCGCCCGTTATCTCGACGAGAACATGCGCAAGATCAAGGCCCGTGGCAACATCCATGGTCTTGAGAAGATTTCCGTGATGGCCGCACTCAACATCACGCACGATATGCTGAGCAAGAGTCAGCAGCTCAATGAGAGCAAACACATCACCATGCAACAGGTGAAGTTTCTGGAAGACAAGATCGATCGCAGCCTGCAAGCCAATCGCCAGATTGAAATCACCTGAGAATCACGCCACGCGCAGTCCTGCAAGAGTATCGCAGCAGTGTCACAACAGCGCCGAAATTGTTTCGCGAAAAAAATCCATCCTTTGCTCGATAGCTCCAATCAAGTTGTATATACTCGATCCAGAGTTACCTAGAGCATTAGCCAATCAAAAGTGTTCTTGAGCCGATATTGTTAAACCGGAGACTCTTTGCAGACGCTGTTGTGCACGTCCGCTAGACGGAAAGCCTTATGCGCCGCTGGAGTCACCACCTGGACCTTTGGGTTCAGGACTATTTTGGTAGCGGTGCTCCGGGTAACTTCATTATTTCTTCTGCCTTTGCCGTGACTTTACATAAGTGACTTTTCACAAGTGACTCCCCAAGAGCGCACAGCATTACGCAAATCCCTTCGCCACAAACGCCGCCAACTCAGTGCCCGAGAGCAGGACGAAGCTGCTGCACGACTCTACAACAACATTGCCGGACAACGCTTTTTTCACTCCGCAAAACGCATCGCATTCTATCTGCCCAATGAGGGTGAAATTGATCCGGGTTTTCTGCTCGCCGCGGCATTGGCGCGTGGTCAACATTGTTATCTGCCACTGATTCATCCGCATAAAAAAGATCAGCTTCTGTTCGTTCGCTATCGTAACGGCGATGCGCTGCGCAGCAATCGCTGGGGAATTCACGAACCGCTTCTGCGCAACAGCTCTCGTCTGTCTGCGCGTGTGCTCGACCTGGTCTTTGTACCGTTGGTAGGTTTCGATGCCGCCTGCAACAGACTGGGCATGGGCAAGGGATTTTACGACCGGACATTCCGCTTTCGCGCACACACGGGAAAGCGTCGACCCATGTTGATCGGGGTTGCACACGAGTGTCAGAGAGTGGACGCGTTGGAAAGCAACGACTGGGATATCAGGATGGATAAAATAGTGAGCGACCGGCAGACCTATCAGCCAGTGCCGACGTGATAACAGAAGCGAGTTGTCTCGGGTTTGCGTCTTTTACAGCAGGCCGCTTTGCACGACCCCGCTGGCAAGAACTCCCAACGCAAACAGGACCACAACGACCATCAGCATGTCTGGTTTCTGTTTCATGAATTACCCGGCGTTCCAGTCTATTGAAGTTATTATCTCAGGGGCCTGTTCAGCTATTCAGGCTAAGGTGCTGAAGACTATTACAATATTTCGGGTTTGACAATCACAAATATCAGCAATTTCCAGCCTTGCCGAGTAGTGCACACAGCACGCCATCCACTCCCCACCATTTCCCCTGCTTGTTGCCAACAATAATACTGTTAATATGTACAGTACCATGCCCATTTCCAACACCAATCCCGGTCTCAATTCTGGCCCCAACCCCAGACTCGACTCTCTCCTCAAGACTCCCTGTCTGTGGCGGGGAAGTCAGTATCAACTGACCCATGGCGCCGCTCAGTCTGGAGAGCTCTCAGGACTTCACACGGGTTACCCGGCACTGGATGCCTGCCTGCCCTGGCAGGGATGGCCAGCCCACGCTCTGGTTGAAATCATCACGCCGCAATGGGGGTCAGGTGAGTTGCAGCTCGTGCTGCCACTGTTGCGCAGGCTGAGCGCGGAGGGTAAGTGGATACTCTGGGTCTCACCTCCGTGTTTACCCTACGCGCCGGGACTGAGGCTGGCGGGCGTGGACACGAGGCAGATCGTGGTCGTCAAGGCTGGCGCTACGCACGTCCGCACTCTCTGGAGCATCGAAAAGGCATTGCAGAACCGGGCCTGCGCGCTGGTGCTGGCCTGGCCCGGTCATCTCACCGGCCGCCATATCCGTCGCCTGCAACTCGCAGCGAGCACGGGGCAGACGCTGGGCGTGCTGTTTCATCAGCGCAATATCCGGCACTCCGCCTCGGTACTGCGCATGCGGGTGGCAAGCAGTGAGGACGCACTTCAGGTGGCCATACTCAAGGCCAGGGGCAGCTATCGCCGCGATACCGTCACCCTGGCGCGGGGTCTGCCATGAGCAGCAAACTGTTCCAGCTGCCGCTGCTGCCAGGACATCTCCATGCCGTCAAACCCGGCACTCGGAGAAAATCCCCGCCCAACATGACGCTGCGTGGTGGCAAGCGCTCACCTCTGTGGTATGCGCTGTACCTGCCACAGCTGACAGCTCAAGCCGGGGATCCGGAAACGGCCCTGCTGCTCCAGCAGAGACTCTACCGGATCGCCGAACTGCTCAGCACTCTGAGCGCCACCGTCAGCATCGAAGAACCCGACAGCTTTCTCTTCGAGGTACGCAGTTCACTGAACTATTTTGGCGGGATAGAAAAGATTCGCAGTCGCCTGCAGAACCTGCTGGAGACGCAGTTACAGGCATGGGGTCTGCCAACCGGTTTTCATCAGGCGGCCAGCCCCACTCCTGCAGCCAGCCTGCTGCTGGCCCGGGCGGGTTGCAACACGCTGATTCATCGCACGGAGAATCTGCGCTCGGCGCTGGGCAGGCTCTCCGTGCAGGTCATGCCCCTGAAAGCGGACAGACGCAGGCAACTGCACAACACCGGTCTGCGCAAACTGCGGGACGTCTGGCGCCTGCCCACTCATGGACTCGGGCAGCGTTTTGGTCTGGACTTCGTTCGTCAGCTTGAGCGCTGTCTTGGTCAAGTTCCCAACCCTCTCAAGACCTGGCAGAGCGCGCCCGTCTTCAACACCAGCAAGGAGTTCGATTACCCGGTGGAAGCCACCGTCATGCTGCTGCACAGCGTTGAGGCAATGCTCGGCAAACTCTGCCAATTCCTGCGTCAGCGTGAGCTCGCCGCCACGCATCTGCAACTGACGCTGCAGCACGAACGGCAGGAGAGCACGGTGCTCAGTGTCGATCTGCGTCAGCCCACGCGCCAGGAGGCCCATCTTTTCCTGTTGCTGGAGACGCGCATCAACAGTCTGCTGCTGCCCGCTCCGGTGACCGCCATGCACCTGGAAGTGCAGCACTTCGCTCCCTTCGTCGCCAACAGTGAAGCACTGCAGGGCATGACATCCACTCACACAGGCCCCACCGAGAACATCATCCCGCTGCTGGAGCAGTTACAGGCTCGCCTCGGCAATGCCGCCGTGCGCAGCATCTTCTGCGTGGAAGATCACTGTCCCGAGCATGCGGGGCAGGACAGGATGTTCTCCACGGGCATGGCGTCTGCCTCTGTGCCGCTCGGCTCTTCTCAAGCCCGCTCTCTTCAAACCCCATCGCCCGTTCGCCCCTGCTGGCTGCTGCCCGAACCCCTGCCGCTGACACAGAGCGATGGACGACTGTATTACCGCAGCAGTCTGTCACTGCTGAGCGGTCCGGAGCGCATCGAGACAC
>MGYS01000073.1:22206-25250 GCA_001802565.1 Gammaproteobacteria bacterium RIFCSPLOWO2_02_FULL_57_10
TATTGAAAATCCCGCGACTTCAGCGCCAGCGTCGCCAGCCAGCCGCTCAGATCCACCAGGTCACGGGCCAGCACATGGACGACCCCCTCGCTGATCTGCACAGTTCCGCTTACCCCCAGAAAGCTTGCGTTGTACACCGTCGCTCGTTGCTGTTGTGACAAGGTTGCCCACACCACCACATTCAGGAAACCGGTCTCGTCTTCCAATGTCATGAAGGTGACACCCGACGCCGTCTGCGGACGCTGCCGCGAAGTGACGATACCTGCCACCTTCACACGGCTACCGCTGACGAGTGGGGAGAGTCCTGCCGCCGTCATCACGTGATGATTGTTCAGATGTGCGCGCAACAAGGCGAGCGGATGGCGCCGCAGCGTCAGACTCGTGCTGTTGTAATCGGCGATGATGTCCTGGGCTTCGGAGGGTCGGGGCAGGAGGATGTCTACGCCAAACTCGGGAAACTCCTCGTCAGGCGCCTGACCTGTCGTACTGAACAAGGACAACTTTGTTTCGTAGCCGGCCACGTCCCAGAATGCCCGATGTCGGTCGCTTGCCAGCGCGCGGAAGGCATCGGCAGCTGCGAGACTTTCCCTGTCAGCACGGTTGATGCCCGTGCGCTCCACCAGACTCTGCACGCTGCGGAATGCTCCCAACTGCCGCGCTTCACATACACGTTGTGCACCTTCCGTCGACAGCCCCTCCACCAGATGCATACCCAATCGCAGAGACAGCGCAGAGGCATCTTCCTGTGCGCTGCCTGGCACCCGTTCGAGTGTGCAATCCAGTGCGCTGCAATTCACATCGATCGGCAACACCACCACACCGTGGCGCTGTGCATCCTGAATCAGTTGCGAAGGCGCGTAGAAACCCATGGGCAGACTGTTCAGCAAGGCACAACAGAAGGCGGCAGGGTGATGGTACTTCAACCACGAGGAGATGTAGGCGAGCAGTGCAAAACTCGCCGAGTGCGATTCCGGAAAACCGTATTCACCAAAGCCCTTGATCTGGTTGTAGATCTGCAGTGCAAACTCTTCGGTGTAGCCCCGTGCAGTCATGCCATTGACGAGCTTCTCGCGAAAAGGTTCCAGTCCGCCCTTTTTCTTCCACGCAGCCATCGCTCGACGCAACTGGTCGGCCTCGCCACCGGTGAATCCTGCGGCGACGATCGCGATCTTCATCACCTGTTCCTGAAAGATGGGAACGCCGAGCGTGCGCTTGAGCACGGCCTCAATGGCGGCACTCGGATAGGTGACCTCCTCCCGACCACTGCGTCTGTTCAGATACGGATGCACCATGTTGCCCTGAATGGGGCCTGGTCGCACAATCGCAATCTGGATCACCAGATCGTAATAGTTTCTCGGCTTCAGTCTCGGCAGCATGCTCATCTGGGCGCGTGACTCGATCTGGAAAACGCCCACGGTATCGGCCGCACAGATCATGTCGTACACCGCACCATCGTCCTGCGGAATCATGTCCATGCTCAACCGCTTTCCGCTTGCTGCGGTCACGAGATCCAGCGCCTTGCGGATCATCGTCAGCATGCCGAGCGCCAGCACATCCACCTTCAGCAGTCCCAGCGCTTCCAGATCATCCTTCTCCCACTGGATGATCGTGCGATCTGCCATCGCCGCATTCTCCACCGGCACCAGTTCCGAGAGTGGCCCCTGACTGATGACAAAGCCCCCGACATGCTGCGAGAGATGACGCGGAAAACCGATCAGCTCCTGCACCAGCAGCGTCAGTCTGCGCAACAGCGGTGGCGTGATCCCAAGCGTGGCAGTATCAATCTGCGCCTGGGCAATCTGACTCTCGATGTCGGAGTTGTACCAGTCAATCTTCCCGTTCAATTCCGCCAATGCATCATCCGCAATTCCCAGCGCCTTGCCCACATCGCGCACCGCACTGCGCGCGCGATAGCAGATCACTGTCGCCGCCAGGGCCGCACGATGCCGTCCGTATTTGGTGTAGATGTACTGGATGACTTCCTCGCGGCGCTCGTGCTCGAAATCCACGTCGATGTCCGGTGGTTCGTCGCGTTCCTTCGACAGAAAGCGCTCGAAGAGCAGCTCCATGCTGTGCGGATTCACCTCGGTGATACCCAGGCAATAGCAGATCGCCGAGTTCGCCGCCGAGCCACGCCCCTGACACAGAATATTTCTGCTGCGCGCGAACACCACGATGTCATGCACGGTGAGAAAGAAGTGCTCGTAACGCAACTGCTCCACCAGCGTCAGCTCCTTCTCGATAGTGGCGCGCACGGCGGCAGACTCTCCCTGCGGCCAGCGGCGCCGCAGACCCTGCTCGGTCAGCTCGCGCAACCAGGTGCTCGGAGTGTGTCCGTCGGGGACCAGTTCATGCGGGTATTCGTAGCGCAACTCATCCAGTGAGAAGTCACACAGCGAGGCAATCCGGATCGTCTCCTGCAGCAGCTCGGCAGGGTAGAGCTTCGCCAGACGCTCAAGAGGGCGCAGGTGCTGCTCGCTGTTCGGCGCAATCTCGAAGCCGAGCTCATAGATGCGCCGACCGAGACGAATCGCTGTGAGCGTGTCGCGCAGCGCACGACGCTCCGGCACATGCATGGTCACGGCGCCAGTGGCGGCCAGGGGCAGGCCGAGCCGGTCACCCAGAGCCCGCAAGGCGGCAAGCCTGCGCTTGTCTGAACCGTGCAGAAGCAACTCCGCTGCAATCCACACACGCCCGGGCAGGAGGCTCTCCAACCACACGGCATCCAGCCAGACACCGTCTTCCTCCTGAATGTCCCGCGCCGGAGGAATCCACAGCGCCAGGCAATCCTCCAGGCTTTGCCTCTCCACCAGAGATCGGTCCATCCTGTAGCTGCCCTTCACCGCCTGCCGCCGCGCCAGCGTGATGAGATGCGATATCTGTCCATAGCCACGCCGGTTGCGGGCGAGCAGCACGAAGCACAGCCCGTCTTCCAGCACGAAGCGGCTGCCGATCAACAGCTTCAACCCGGAATGACGCGCCGCCATGTGCGCGCGCACCACACCGCTCAGGGAACATTCATCGGTGAGTGCCAGCGCGGAATA
>MGYS01000074.1:0-140 GCA_001802565.1 Gammaproteobacteria bacterium RIFCSPLOWO2_02_FULL_57_10
GATGGCGGTTTCCGAGCCCCCATGGATGGGTTCACGGCGTGTCCTGCCATCCATGCCCCACTCCCCCAGCCTGACCAGTTAGCGAAACCGCACTAGAACCCAATTCCCGCAGTATCTCTTTTGAAGATAGCTGCCACAGC
>MGYS01000074.1:233-4148 GCA_001802565.1 Gammaproteobacteria bacterium RIFCSPLOWO2_02_FULL_57_10
GCATTCAATGATGAAGAGACAATGTCGCGGCTGATGGCCACACCCGTGTAACGAGTGGACTGACTCTTCAACTGGATGTAGGTCACAGCCTCCGCATCGGCACCCTGGCCCAGCGCATGCTCACCGTACTCCATGATCTCGAAATCGACACCGGTCTCCGTCTTCAGCGCTTCCACGAAGGCATCCAGCACGCCATCGCCCTCGCCTTCCACGTTCAGATACTCGTCGAAGCAGCGAATTCCGGCGGAGAAGGACTCACGCCCAGTCTCGTTCGCGCGCTGCATGCTGAAACTGTCCAGCCGCACCGGGTGTGCGTCGCTCAGATAATGTTCGCGGAACAGCGACCAGATCGTGTCGGGCGATATCTCCTGACCGGTATCCTCGGCACGCTTCTGGACGATGCGCGAGAATTCGATCTGCAGCCAGCGCGGCAACTGGAAACCAAACTTGCTGGCCAGCACGTAGGCGACACCGCCCTTGCCGGACTGGCTGTTGACGCGGATCACGTCCTGATAGGTGCGACCCAGATCGCGCGGATCGATGGGCAGATAGGCAATCTCCCAGGTCTCCCCTTCGGTGTACATGTCCAGACACTTCTTGATGGCGTCCTGGTGACTGCCCGAGAACGCGGTGAACACCAGGTCGCCCGAGTAAGGCTGCCTTGGGTGTACATCGATCTGAGTGCAGCTTTTGACCACAGTCACGATCTTGTCCATGTCGCTCAGATCCAGTTCCGGATCGATGCCCTGGCTGTACAGATTCATGGCCATGACCACGATATCCATGTTGCCGGTGCGCTCGCCGTTGCCCAGCAGTGTGCCTTCGACACGCTGCGCGCCCGCCATCACCGCCAGCTCTGCGGCAGCTACCGCGCAGCCACGGTCGTTGTGGGTGTGCAGACTGATGATCACCGAGTCGCGGTTGTTGATATGGCGGCCGAACCATTCGATCTGGTCGGCATATACGTTCGGCGTGGCCATCTCCACCGTGGAGGGCAGATTGAAGATCACCGGCTTCTGCGGCGTGGGCTGCCACACGGCTGAGACTGCGTTGCAGACTTCCACGGCGAAATCGGGCTCGGTACCGGTAAAGCTCTCGGGCGAATACTGGAAGGTCCAGTCCGTCTCGGGCGCCAGCGCGGCACAACGTTTCACTTCCTTCGCGCCGTTCACGGCGATGGCAACGATACCGGCTTTGTCCAGCTTGAATACCTTTTCGCGCTGCACGGTGGAAGTCGAGTTGTACAGATGCAGGATGGCCTTCTTCACGCCCTTCAGGGACTCGAAGGTGCGCTGGATCAGTTCAGGGCGTGCCTGGGTCAGTACCTGCACCGTGACGTCATCGGGGATGCGGTTCTGCTCAACCAGATAGCGCACGAAGTCGAAATCGGGTTGCGAGGCAGCGGGGAAACCGATTTCGATTTCCTTGAAACCCACCTCCACCAGCAGATCGAACATGGCCTTCTTCTGCGCCACGGACATCGGCTCGATCAGCGCCTGATTGCCATCGCGCAGATCCACGCTGCACCAGCGCGGCGCGTGGGTAATGACCTTGTTCGGCCAGGTGCGATCCGGGATCGCAATCGGCTGAAATGGCTTGTACTTGGTGTGATCAAACATGCTGCTCTCCTGACTATCCTGCCCAGTCTTGTGGGAGCGGGCCCTGCCCGCGAATGACAACTAGAATAGTCCATCGCGATGAGTTTTTCCCATCAAATTGCCTATTTAATTTGGTATTTATTAGTTTTTTTAACTATTTTAAAGTATATATTAGGTAATTTACTTCGCATCATGGAGATTTCATGGACAAACTCGACAAACGCATCCTGCGCGAGCTGCAGAGTAATGGCAGGCTGACCAATGCCGAACTCGCCGAACGGGTCGGACTCTCGGCCACTCCCTGTGCGAGGCGGGTCAAGCATCTGGAAGACGAGGGAATCATCGAACGACATGCCGTGCTGCTCAATCCCTCCAAACTGGGACTGAAGCTGAACGCGCTGGTGCAGATCAGCATGGACAGGCACACGCCGGATCGTTTCGAACACTTCGAGGCCGCAGTCAGGCAACTTCCGGAAGTCACGGAGTGCCTGCTAATCACCGGCCAGTCAGCCGACTACCAGCTCAAGGTGGTGGTGCCGGACATGGACTACTACCACGAGTTCCTGCTCAACAAGATCACCCGCATCGAGGGCGTGGCGGACGTGCACTCAAGCTTCATCATGCGGCGAGTGATCGATACGACCGAGTTGCCCCTGAACCACATTGCAACATAGCTTGACCTGTGGGAGCGGGCCCTGCCCGCGATCAGTGCCTGCTTGAACATCAACCGGGCACAATCGCTTGCAGGGCAAGCTCCCACAAAAATCATCAGAAGAAGTGCTTGACCTTCTCCTTGTAGGATCGGCTCATCTTGAGTGATGAGCCGCAGGTCAGCGTGAGGTGGAACTCACCATTGATATGAGATGACACCTTCTCGACACGCTGCAGGTTCACTATCGTCGAGCGGTGCACGCGCTGGAAGATGTTGGGGTCGAGCTGCGCCTCCAGCTCCTTCATGGTGGTGCGCATGATATGGGTCTGACCCTGCACGTGCACACACATGTAATCCCCTGCCGCATCGACCCAATCGATATCCTTCACAGGCACGAACGTCGTGGACGAGCCGTCCTTGATCGCCAGTCTGTCCGAGTAGGGTGACTTCTCGTCGCCACTGCGCAGCAACTGATTGATGGCCATCTCGGACTTGCCTGTCAGACCGATGACGATATCGAGCAGCCGCTGCTTCTCCATCGCGGCATGTTTCTGCGACACCTGCGCTACGGCTTTCTCCACCGCCTTCTGCAGCCGATCATCCTCGATGGGCTTGAGCAGGTAGTCCACGGCGTTCGCTGTGAATGCATCCACGGCGAACGCGTCATATGCGGTGACGAAGATGATCATCGGCATGTTGTCCTGCTGTAACTGCTCGATCACTTCGAAGCCGGTCATGCCCGGCATCTGGATATCCAGAAACACCAGGTCAGGCGCGAACTCTGCAATTGCTGCCAGTGCTTCCTTCCCGTTTCTGCACGATTGCAGCACTTCTATCCGGGCGAACTGTTCCAGACGCATCGTCAATCCCTTGCGGGCCAGCGACTCATCATCGACAACGATTGCGCGTATCTTCTGTCCGTCTTCATTCTGTTTCATAAGGAATAACAACCGTTACTTTGCAGCCCACAGGCTCGCGTGGAGAAAATGTCAGTTCGTGTTCTGTACCATAAATTTCTTTGAGACGGTTACGTATGTTCTTCAAACCCACTCCACCGGATGCCGCGCTGTTGCGCTCCACCACAGCCGAGTAATCCGGAATTCCCGGTCCGTCATCAGCCACTTCGATGATGAGCTTGCCTGCTGCAACCCGCGCACAAATCTGTATCAGACCACCTTCCTCACTACGCGCGATCGCGTGTTTGACCGAATTCTCGATCAGCGGCTGCAACAACAGACTCGGCACGAGGGCTCGCTCGGCATCGGGGGCTATATTTAAGTCGATTTTCATCCGCTCTTCAAATCGTACTTTCTCGATATCCAGATACAGCTTCACTGAGCTGATCTCATGAGCCAGGTCCACCTGGTCCAACGGGTCATGATCCAGCGAATAGCGCAGGAATTTGCTGAGCTTGGTCAGCATCGAGTTGGCGGACTCGGTGTCCTGCTGCAGCACCAGGGTGGAAATCGCATTCAATGTGTTGAAGAGAAAATGCGGATTGAGCTGATAGCGCAACATGCGCAGCTGTGCCTCATGAGCCAGCGCCTCGGAGCGCAGACTCTTTTCCTTTTCAAGCTGGAACAACTGGTAGTACTTGATGCCAAAGTACAGAACGCTCCACACCAGCATCAGCGAAAACGAGAATGGCAGAATCGTGAAGAGCGA
>MGYS01000074.1:4162-5584 GCA_001802565.1 Gammaproteobacteria bacterium RIFCSPLOWO2_02_FULL_57_10
CTTGATCGCTTCCCATATGAAGGCAGCAGCCAGCGCCCCAAGGAATCCCGCAGCAACTCGGGTGAGAACAGATTTTTCCCAGACGTAGCGGTACAGGTAGCGCAGCGCGCTGGTGAGAGAGAAGCCAACAAAGGCATCCAGCGCAAAGATGCCAACCCTCCCTACCATGTACTCGGCAGGCACGAATGTCACATCGCGGAGGGTCAGCAGAAGGACCCAACTGGACCAGCCCACTAACTGAAAAGCCCAGAACTGCGCGTTGCGAGTTGGCCTGAGTTTGTTGGCAACCATGCGGATGCTGTCCTTCCTGTGACATACCGTGGAGATGGACACTGTCGGAGCACCGAGGCTCCGACAGTCGAGACATCATCAGGGCAGAAGCACGGCGACAGCGTCTCTCTCTTCGCTCAGTTCCTGCTCGGTCTTGCTCATCAGCTGACGACTGAAGTCGTTGATCGGCAAACCCTGAACAATCTTGTACTGACCGTTCTCGCAGGTAACGGGGAAGGAGTAGATCAGGCCTTTGGCGATACCGTAGCTGCCATCGCTGTGGATACCCATGCTGACGATCTTGCCATTGGTGCCCAGTGCCCAGTCACGCACGTGTTCGATCGCTGCGTTGGCGGCAGACGCCGCGCTGGAGAGACCGCGGGCCTTGATGATTGCGGCTCCGCGCTGCTGCACGGTAGGGATGAATTCGGATACCAGCCAGTTCTGATCGACCAGATCGGTCGCTTTCTTGCCTGCGACTGTGGCGTGATGCACGTCCGGGTACTGTGTAGCTGAATGGTTGCCCCAGATCATCATGCTGTCGACATCCGTGCTGTGCTTGCCGGTCTTCGCGGCCAGTTGCGCCACGGCACGGTTGTGGTCAAGACGAGTCATGGCAGTGAACTGGCCAGGATTCAAATCTGGCGCGTTGCGGTAGGCAATCAGCGCGTTGGTGTTGGCCGGGTTGCCGACCACCAGCACTTTGACGTTGCGGCTGGCGTGATCATTGATGGCCTTGCCCTGCACGGAGAAGATGGCAGCGTTGGCTTCCAGCAGATCCTTGCGCTCCATGCCAGGGCCGCGAGGACGCGCACCGACCAGCAGGCAGTAATCCGCATCCTTGAAAGCCACTTCCGGCTTGTCGGTCTGCACGATGCCGTGCACCAGGGGGAATGCGCAATCCTCAAGCTCCATCACCACGCCCTGCAGGGCACCCAGCGCCGGGGTAATTTCCAGCAGTTGCAGGATCACGGGCTGGTCCTTGCCCAGCATCTCGCCGGAAGCGATTCTGAACAACAGTGAATAACTGATCTGGCCTGCTGCACCGGTGACAGCAACTCGTACGGGTGATTTCATGACGATTTCTGAATCCTTGATTGAATGAGTGGAAAGAGGCGGTGGAGTATATCAAACAATTTCGGCCAGCGTCCT
>MGYS01000075.1:0-4223 GCA_001802565.1 Gammaproteobacteria bacterium RIFCSPLOWO2_02_FULL_57_10
AGGCATGGCAACAGTTTGAGCAGCGCGCGAACCGTCATTGGTAGCCACTGCCACCGCATCGGCGACATGGGTCACGGCAGGGGTGTCACCTCTGGAGACGGTGTCGAGCGGGCCACGGTAAAGCAGTTGCAGACGCTCGGGGTCCACTACCACGATCTCGCCAGCGTGGGAGATGCCCAGCGCCTCGGCGACCAGTTGTGAGCTGTCCAGCAGGACTGGCCATTCGTAGTCGAACGCCGCTGCCTCCGCGCGTACAGAGTCGCGATCATCACCCGCCACGTTGAGCATCAGGAAACTCACACCCTTGTCCTTCCAGGTGGTCTCCATGAGCTTGTACTTGTGGTTCTGGTTGTAGTTGGCCACGCAGCCATTGGCCTGTGCCACGATGATCACGGCGTTCTGATAGCCGTATTTGTTGAGTTGATGGAAGTTGCCTTTGGCGTCGAGCAGCCCGAAGTTGCTGACCCTGTCGGCGGCCTGAGCGCTGTTCAGTGTCAGCAGCGAAAGCAGTGCTGCTCCTGCGATTGGTAGCCATCGATTGGTCTTCATGCAGATCTCCCTGGGTCTGGGGTCGCCGTCCGGGAGGAGGGCGCCGATGTTGTTATTGTTGCCACTGCTGCTTGATGAAGCTGGGAGCATTCTACGCCTCGTTTCGGTCGTGCTGCCAGTATTTCATCTACCGTCTGAACCCGGATTTGGTTCAGCGCGCCGACACCGCCTCGGCGGCCTCGCTGGCCGAGAGTTCTCGCCACTGGCCGGGTTGCAGATCCGGGTCCAGAGACAGTGAACCAATGGCGATCCGATGCAGGCTCAGCACTGGATTGCGGAAGCGCCCGAACATGCGCTTGATCTGGTGGTAGCGGCCCTCCACGAGAGTGACTCGGGCAACGCGCTCTTCGAGGATTTCCAGCCTCGCGGGCAGTGTGGTGATGTCCTCGAAAGGGAAGTGCATGCCAGCGGCAAAGGCGTCGATCATGACCTGCGTCAAGGGCTTTGCCACGCCGACCAGATAGACTTTGGCCACGCCATTCTGCGGTGCCATCAGGGCCTGCGACCAGCGACTGTCGTTGGTCAACAGCAGCAGGCCGGAGGAGTTTTTGTCGAGTCGGCCGACGATGTGCAGTGACTCTCTGGCAGGGTGTTCCAACTGGTCCAGAACGGTCGGGTGGCGGACATCCGTGGTCGCGCTGAGCAGGCCTACGGGTTTGTGCATCTGCAAGTGCACGGGTGTCTCGCTCGGCAGACTCTTGCCATCGACCACGATGCGCGAGAACTGATTGACGAGCTGATCCACCGCCAATGCGGGAGCGTCGTCTATCAGGATGCGGCCCTGAGCGAGCAGCGGCTTGACGTCGCGGCGATTGATGCCCAGTGCGTTGCCGAGGTAACGGTCGAGGCGGTGCGTGCCCGAAAGCTGGCGAACTGGTGCGCCGCGAGGGGTGTTCATGCCTGGTTAATCTCCTGTGGCGCCTACTGGTCATGTGAGGAAACAGCAGCATCCGTTCTGTTCGGAGGGCTGGAAAAACGGTAGTATGCCCCCCGTTTCAGTTGTATCTGCAAGAAAGTTGTCATGAGGAGAGTGCTAGTGCCCAAGTTATTGTTTTTACTGATTTGTTTTGCGGCTGTTGCCGTATCCGCCCAGGCCCAGTCCCAGGCCCCGGATGCCAGCGTTGCCCGCGGTCAGGAAGTTTTCGAGGCAGATTGTTCACGCTGCCACGTCCCGGTGGAGATGGATGCCCGCCTGCGCGCGCGCTGGGTTGGTCGTACCGGTGGCGATCTCTACAATCTTATCCGCACCACCATGCCCGCAGAAACGCCGGGCTCATTGACCAATGACCAGTACATGGATGTGACCGCCTTCATCCTGCAGGCAGGCAATGTGGCGATTCCGAATGGCGAGATCAGCGCTGCGGCCCTGACCTCTCTGACCATCACTCCCGGCGCTGTGGCCGAGGAGGGCAGTGACTCCTTCGAGTGGGCTGCCTTCAATGGCAGCAATGCCTCCACCCGCTATGCGACGCTGGATCAGATCGATGCCTCCAATGTGGCCGATCTGGAGATTGCCTGGGAATTCAACGCGGGCCCCTTCGGCCCCGAGCCCGAGTCCACCAGCGTGACGACGCCGCTGATGGTCAATGGTCGCGTGTTCATCACTGCTGGCGCCACGCGCAACGTGGTGGCCGTGGATGCGGCCTCCGGCCAGATGCTGTGGATGTGGCGCCCCGATGAGGGTGCGCGCTTCGATGCAGCGCCACGCAAGGGTTCCGGCAAAGGCCTGACGTATTACAACAATAACGGTCAGGAGACACTCTTCGTGATGACTCCTGGTTACTATCTGGTCGCACTGGATGCCACGACGGGCCGCGAGATCGAGACCTTCGGCGAGAAGGGCTGGGTCGATCTGCAGCAGGGTTTGCGCCGTGGTCCCGGTCGCGAAGACCTCGATATCGGCATGTCCTTCATGCCGATGGCCGTGGATGGTGTCGTGATTACCGGCGCTGCGCACCTCGTCGGCATGCGTCCGGTGTCTGCGTCGAACGTCAAGGGTGACATCCGCGGTTTCGATGCCACCACCGGCAAACTGCTGTGGACCTTCAAGACCATTCCAGAGCCGGGCGAGCCTGGTTATGAGTCCTGGCTGGCGGGTGCCGACTTCACGGGCAATGCCGGCGTCTGGGCGCCGATGTCTGCGGACGAGGAGCTTGGACTGGTGTTTCTGCCGGTAGAGTCCGCGACTGGCGATCGCTACGGCGGTGATCGTCCCGGCAACAACCTGTTCTCCAGTTCCACGGTGGCCGTGGACTACAAGACTGGCGAGATGCGCTGGTACTTCCAGACTACCCGTCACGATATCTGGGACTGGGATACGCCCTCTGCACCGATCCTGGCCGATCTGCCCGATGGCAAGAAGGCGCTGATCCAGACGCTGAAGCAGTCGCACCTGTTCACCTTCGACCGCGCGACCGGCACACCGCTGTTCCCGATCGAAGATCGCCCCGTTCCCGGTACCGACGTTCCGGGTGAATGGACGGCGTTGACCCAGCCATTCCCGATCAAGCCGCTGCCGTATGACCGTCAGGGTTTCCAGGAAGACGATCTGGTGGACTTCACGCCGGAGATTCTGGCGCTGGCGAAAGAGGCCGCTGCGCCGTTCCGTTTCAGTGAATCCGTGTTCACACCTCCGTCGCTGTTCAAGGACCCGATCGATGGCACCGAGGGCACGCTGCACCTGCCATCGTCCACCGGTGGCTCAAACTGGGAAGGCGCTGCCTACGATCCGGAGACCGGCATGATCTATGTGCCTTCCAGAACCGCGACCAGTGTCCTGTCGCTGACGAATGAGCCCAACGTGTCCAGCGTGGCCTGGATACAGGGTGGCAGTCGCACACCGTCCGTGCAGGGGATCCCGCTGGTGAAACCTCCTTACGGTCGTATAACGGCAATCGACATGACGACCGGAGACCATGTATGGCAGGTCGTGAACGGAGACACGCCTGAGTCATTGAAGAACCACCCTCTGCTGCGGGGCGTGGACATCGGTCGCACCGGCAAACCAACCCGTTCCGGACTCGTGCTGACGAAGACACTGCTGTTCTCTGGTGAAGGCGTGGGGGGTGACCCTGTATTGTGGGCACACGACAAGGCCACCGGTGATATCGTGGCGAAGATCGACATGCCCGGCGTCGTCACTGGTGTGCCGATGACCTACATGCACGATGGCAAGCAGTACCTGGTGATGGCAGTGAGTTCGCGCGGAGAGCCTGCGCGCGTGGTGGCGCTGGCGTTGCCGTAGGTTCTCTTGCGAGACAACTGTGTGGGAGCTTGCCTTGCAAGCGATTGATAGTAGACTCACTTCAATCGCGGGCAGGGCCCGCTCCCACAGTTCATTGACCGACACGCAAAACCAACAGAGGAAAACGCCATGGGAATTTCAACAATCGTTATTCTGGCACTGATCGCCGTTGCAGCGTTTTACTCTATCGGGATCTACAACCAGCTCGTCAGTCTGCGTAACCGCTTCCAGAATGCGTTTGCGCAGATCGAGGTGCAGCTCAAGCGCCGCTACGATCTGATTCCCAACCTGGTGGAAACCGCCAAGGCCTACATGGCCCACGAGCGCGACACACTGGAAGCCGTCATCAGTGCCCGTAACGCGGCCGCGAGTGGACTCGCTGCTGCAGCCGCGAATCCCGCCAACGCCGCAGCGATTGCCGATCTGGCTG
>MGYS01000075.1:4233-16667 GCA_001802565.1 Gammaproteobacteria bacterium RIFCSPLOWO2_02_FULL_57_10
GGCACTTGGCGCCGCGCTCGGTCGTCTCAATGTGGTGATGGAAGCCTACCCCGACCTCAAGGCCAATCAGAACATGATGCAACTGAGCGAAGAGCTGACCAGCACCGAGAACAAGGTCGCGTTTGCGCGTCAGGCCTTCAACGATCAGGTGATGGCCTACAACACCTATCGCCAGTCATTCCCGCCAGTGGTGCTGGCTGGCCTGTTTGGCCACGGCCAGGACGCGACACTGTTGCAGTTCGAGGACAGCGCGCAGATTCAGGCGGCGCCCAAGGTCAGCTTCTGAGTTAAGTTTCCAATTTGAACTTCAGGTCAGTTACCACCAGAGTATTCCAAAATGGACTTCTTCCGCTCCCAGGATATTGCCCGTCGTAACACGGTCAGACTGGTAGTGCTGTTCCTGCTTGCCCTGCTCAGTCTGATCGCCATCACCAATCTGCTCATCATGTTCGCACTCGGTGTGTTTGCGGAAACGATCAATGTGCCGATGTTCGAGCGCATCGACTGGCGCCTGTTCGCCGGTGTCACCGTGGGTATTCTTGCGGTTGTCGGGTTCGGTAGCCTCTACAAGATCATCAGCCTCTCCGGGGGCGGCGCGCGCGTGGCGGAGATGATGCAGGGGCGTCTTGTTGTCTCCGGCACGCAGAACTTCGCCGAGCAGAAGATTCTCAATGTCGTGGAGGAAATGGCGATTGCCTCCGGCACGCCAGTGCCTCCTGTGTATCTCATGGACGAGGAAGCCATCAACGCGTTTGCGGCAGGCTACTCACCGGCGGATGCGGTCATCGGGATCACACGTGGCGCCATCGAGAAATTGTCGCGCGACGAACTGCAGGGCGTGATCGCTCATGAGTTCAGTCATATCCTGCATGGTGACATGCGCCTGAACATCCGTCTCATCGGCATTCTGCACGGCATCATGGTGCTGGGCATGATCGGCTACTACCTCATGCGCTCCGCAGGTCACTCGCGCCGCTCGAAGAACGGTGGCAACATCGCCGTCGTTGCCATCGGGCTGATGGTGATCGGGTACGCGGGGACTTTCTTCGGCAATCTCATCAAATCGGCAGTGAGTCGGCAGCGCGAATTTCTCGCCGACGCCTCTGCCGTTCAGTACACGCGCAACCCCGACGGCATCGCGGATGCACTCAAGCGCATTGGCGGTAATGGAGCGGGCTCCGTGCTGGAGAATCCGGGTGCCTCCGAGATCAGTCACGCACTTTTCAGCAATGGGGTCAGGTTGTCCATCAACTCGCTGTTCGCCACACACCCGCCACTGGAGAAGCGCATTCTGCGTATTCAACCGGGCTGGGATGGCAGCTTCGAAGTCACAGAGAAGCCTCAGCGCAGCGGGAGTGCCGGTGCATCGGGAAGCAGTGCGGCAAGTCCTCGCGCTGATGGTACTGCTGGTCTCGCGCTGATCGGTGCGCTGCTGGCACAGGCGGGCAATCCGCAGGAAGCCGATCTGCAGCAGGCGCGCAGCATTCTCGACAGTATTTCTCCTGAGCTGCTTGGAGCGGCGCATGACCCTTTCAGCGCTCGTGCGCTGGTCTATCTGTTGCTGCTCGATAGTGAGCCTGCCATTGTTCAGAAACAGATGGCGCTTCTTCAGCAGCATGCCGACGCACCCGTCGTCGCTGCGCTGGAGAAACTGCAGGCACAGCAGTTGAACATTGCCCCCGAAATCCGCATGCCACTGATCAGTCTCTGTCTGCCGACACTGCGCCAGCTGAGTCGTGAGCAATATCCGGTGTTCCGCAGTAATCTGGTGGCCATGGTGCTGGCAGATGGCAAGATCAGTCTGTGGGAGTGGGCGCTGCAACGCGTCGTGCTGCATCAGCTCGATGCGGTCTTTCAGCCGCACAACGCACTGCATCATCAGCGCAAACACACCGTGCACGATCTCGCAGCCCAATGTGCCACGCTGCTCACCTTTCTGATAAATGCAGGAGACAAGCCTGGTGTGGGAGCGGGCCCTGCCCGCGATGTTGACGCCGTCATGACACAGGCCCTCGCCTCGCTTGACTTGCCCATCACGACAGTCCCGCTGTCGCGAAAAAACTCCCTCGAAGAAATCAACGCGGCCCTTGATGCCCTCGTGGCATTGAAACCCCTCCAGAAGCCAGCGTTCCTCAAGGCGTGTGCAGCATGCATTGGTGCCGACGGTGTCGCTTCAGTGCAGGAAATGGAAATATTCCGCGCGATTGCCGCCGCGATTGATTGTCCGTTGCCGCCTGTTCCTCTGCGTGATCGTGTGACACCGGGCGTCGGAGAGTCATCTTGATCTCCACTCAGTGTGCCGCGTGGTTCAGGCAGAGGAATATCCACTATGGCTGGGTGGTGGCAGCCACGACCTTTCTGACCATGCTCTCGACGGCAGGCGCAATGGGTTCTGCAGGCGTGATGATCGGGCCGTTGCAGCAGGAATTCGGCTGGACCACGGCAGAGATTTCCTCGGCGATGGCGATTCGTCTCGTTCTCTTCGGATTGTTTGGCCCGTTTGCTGCTGCCTTCATGAATCACTTCGGTGTGAAGAAAGTCGTGGCGTGTGCGCTCGCATTGATAGCCTCCGGATTGTTGCTGTCTTTCTTCATGACGGAGCTCTGGCAACTGCTGCTGTTATGGGGCGTGGTGGTCGGTATCGGCACCGGCATGACTGCGCTGGTGCTTGGCGCCACTGTGGCCACGCGCTGGTTCTCGAAGCGACGCGGACTGGTGGTGGGACTGCTGACCGCGAGCAATGCTACCGGTCAACTCGTCTTTCTGCCGCTGCTGGCATCGCTCACGGAAGATCATGGCTGGCGCTTCGCACTGGGCGTGATCGTCGCATTCATCACGCTGACGATGCTGCTGGTGTTGGCATTGATGCGCGACAATCCTGCCGATGTGCAGCTGCCTCTGTATGGAGAGAGCGAAGTGGCGCCTTTGCAGAACCGCAGCACGCAACTGTCGTCGCTGCTGCTCGCGCCGCTGCAGAATCTGCGAGACATTTCCCGCACAGGAACCTTCTGGGTCCTGTTCCTGAGTTTCTACGTGTGCGGCTTCAGCACCAATGGGCTGATACATACGCACTGGATTCCGATGAACAGTGATTTCGGTGTAGCTGCAGTAGGCGCCGCGAGTATGCTCGCATTGATTGGCCTGTTCGATTTCGTGGGCACGATTCTGTCGGGCTGGCTCTCGGATCGCTTCGATAATCGCTGGCTGCTGTTCTGGTTCTATGGTTTGCGCGGCCTGTCGCTGATCTTTCTTTCGTTCTCGGGATTCGGTACCGGCGCCTTGCTGGTATTTGCAATCTTCTATGGACTCGACTGGGTAGCGACCGTACCCCCCACGGTAAAGCTCACCGCGCAACGCTACGGCGCGCAGACAGCGAACATGACCTTCGGGTGGATCTTTGCGGGCCATCAGATTGGTGCCGCCACTGCTGCCTACGTCGCTGGCGTGATGCGCACTGATCTGGAAACCTACATGCCCGCGCTGCAGCTGGCCGGTGCGCTGTGCATCATGGCTGCGCTGGTGGTGCTGGCGATTCGCAGTCGGGCGGTGCACACACCGCCTGTTGCCATCTGAGCCATGGATCGACAATCGCGAGCGGGGCTCGCTCCCACAGTAGGTTGCGTTCTTTGCAGGGGCGAGCCTTGCTCGCGACAGTAGAGCTTCGCCGCATGGTCTTGGTATAGTACGCGGCCAAAGTCAGTCCCCAGGAATTCTGCTCATGCTTTTCAGTCGCGTTGTCTCACTCCGAATCATTCTTTGTGCCTTTCTGTTGTTGCCAGTTTCTGCTTCGGCTGGCACGGTTGTGCGTGTCACCACACCGCTCGGCGAATTCCAGATCGAACTGTTTGACAACGTAGCGCCTGGGACCGTGACCAATTTTCTCAACTATGTGAACAGCGGCGCCTACAACGGCACGGTCGTGCATCGACTGGAGCAGGGATTCGTGATTCAGGGTGGTTGGTTGACCTACAACGAGACACAACAGACCTTTTACGGTATCGAGACCGGGCCTGCGATCCAGAATGAATTTTCTGTCTCCAATCTGCGTGGCACCATTGCGATGGCCAAGCTCGGGGGTGATCCCAACAGTGCTACCAGTCAGTGGTTCATCAATCTGGGCAACAATTCCTTTCTTGATTCCAGCAACGGCGGCTTCACCGTGTTCGGTCGCGTGATGGGGACAGGGATGCAGGTGGTGGATGCAATCGCCGCACTGCCAGCGGTGAACGTGGTCAGTGGCTTGTCCCCATTTCCTCTCATCAACTACATCAGTGGTCAGCCGTTACGCAATTCAAATCTGGTAAATGTCAACATGACCAGAGTCGGCAGTACCGACAGCCCTGCCGAATTTGTCGGATCGACCGCGAGGCTGCATGCCAACATCAATGCCGGTGCGCTGGGGCTGATCGCCGGAGAGTTCGCCCTGATCAGCGATACTCCCCAGATTGTGATCAAGCTGGTTTCACTGTTCCCTCTGGATCAGGCAGTCACCAGCATGTCCACCTTCAACAGCAGCACGGGTCAGTTGGTGATTCCCGAACTGCGCATCAACGGCCAGGTCGCCTACCGCAATGTGCGCTTCCTGCTGACGGATGTGCAGCAGTTGTTGTTCACGCTGCAGGGAGCAGATGCCCCCTGAGGTGTGGATTCACATCATGGTCTTTACGCCAGCGCCGGATAGTCCGTATAGCCCTTCGGTCCCGCACCATAGAACGTCATCTTGTCCCACGGATTCAATGGTGCATCCTGCTTGAGACGTTCCAGCAGATCCGGGTTGGAAATGTAGTCCTTGCCGAAAGCCACTGCGTCCGCTGAGCCGTCATTGATCAGCTGCAGTGCGCTGTCCTTGTTCAGTGCTTCGTTGGCAATCACCACACCGCCAAACGCCTTCTTGATGGCGGGCGTCAGTGCGGGGGCGTTGTAGTGCTCGCGCGTGCAGATGAACGCGATGCCGCGCTTGCCAAGCTCCTTCGCGACATAGGTGAAGGTGGCGAATGGATCGCTGTCGCCCATGTCGTGTGCATCGCCACGAGGTGCCAGATGCATTCCGACACGACCAGCGCCCCAGACGGAGATCGCTGCATCGGTCGCAGCAAGCATCAGTCGTGCGCGATTCTCGATGCTGCCGCCGTATTCATCGGTGCGATGATTGCTGGAGCTCTGCAGGAACTGATCGAGCAGATAGCCGTTGGCACCATGCAGCTCGACGCCGTCGAAGCCCGCTTTCTTCGCATTCTCGGCACCCTTGCGATAGGCCTCGATCACGCCCGGAATTTCCTCAAGCGTCAGTGCCCGCGGCACTTCGTAGGCCTTCTCCGGTCGCACCAGACTCACATGGCCCTTGGCCGCGATGGCGCTGGGTGCAACGGGCGACTTGCCATCAAGATAGCTGGGGTCAGAGATGCGTCCCACATGCCACAGTTGCATGAAGATGCGTCCACCAGCGTCGTGCACCGCCTTGGTGGTGAGTTTCCAGCCCTCGACCTGCTCATCGGACCAGATGCCGGGAGTGTTGGGATAACCGACCCCCATCGGCGTGACGGACGTTGCCTCCGTGAGGATCAGTCCGGCGCTGGCGCGCTGCCGGTAATACTCGGCCATCATGGCATTGGGGACACGACCTTCACTTGCACGGCAGCGGGTGAGAGGGGCCATGATGACGCGGTTGGGGAGGGTGAGATCGCCGATCTGGATCGGCTCGAACAGTGTTTTCAAAAGGCAACTCCTGGTAGGTAGTGACGGCTTGTCGGAAAAACAGACTTCAGAGATGGGTACAGTGGAAACGTTTTCCAAGGCCAACTGGATTATTGCTGACACATCACTTGTCGAGACTGACAGAAGGATCAAATACCAATCGCAAGTGTGAGCGGTAGGCCTGCACCTGATCGATAAGCGCCTGATTGTTGTCCAGCACGCGCGCCAGGATGATGCCGCCCTCGAGGGTTGACGTGAACATGTCGGCCAGCACATCGACGGAGACATTGATGCGTGGCTTGTAGCGTTCCATCACCAGTTGCAGACGCTCTGCCATGAAGCGTCGCCATTCCATCACCCCGAACAGCATGCGCTTGCGCACGTCTTCGTCGAACTGTTGCATCTCGTAGGTGAATGCCGCGACGAGGCAACCGGGATGTGTGGCACTCATGCCGCTGACCATCTCGGAAAACAGATTGAGAAATATCAGGACACGCTGCAAAGGATCCTCACTCAATTTGTCCGTACGTTCGAGCAGCTCCGTGAAGACGGTCATGTCGTGTTCGATGTAGCGCTCCACCAGGGCACGGGCCATCTCTCCCTTGCCATTGAAGTGATAGAAGAAGCCGCCCTTGGTGATCGCTGCCTTGTCGAGTATCTCGTCGATGTTGGTGCCGGTATAACCCTTCTCGAGGATGATGGCTTCCGCTGCAGTGAGTATGCGTTCGCGGCTGCTGTTGGCTCTTGTGGTCATTGTTGACTGTACCTGTGGTTCAGTTATCCCTGTGATTGCTGAGTGAATTCTGCAATATCCACTTCATGAAAACGTAACAAGCTGTTTTTCATGAACAAATCCAGCGCAAAGATTAGTACTTCCAGTTCACTGGTTTCCCGTTCGTTCGCTCTCTAGACTCTTGCTCCGTTGTTGACCATCTACGGCAAGTTGCCGCGGATTCTAACTTATTTTGTTTCTGGAGAGTCACCATGCCCAGTCCACTCGAACTCATCTTCAATCCGGTGTCGTACATCGTGTTTGCCATCTACGCGACGCTGATGCTGTGGGAGTTTCTGTTCCCGGCCCGTGTGCTGCCCCAGATCAAATGGTGGCGGACGCGCGGCATGCTGTCGTTCATCTGCTATTTTTTCCTCTCGTCCTACCTGCCGCTGTGGTGGGATGGCAAGCTGGCAGCGCTGCAGTTGTTCAATCTCGCAGGCGTCAATCTGGCAGCGCAGGTGGTCATCGGATTGTTCGCCTACGAACTGGTCGCCTACGCCTATCACCGCTCGATGCATCGCTTCACGCCTCTGTGGCGAGCGTTCCACCAGATGCACCACAGCGCGGAGCGACTCGATACCTTCGGAGCCTTCTGGTTCAGTCCGCTGGACATGGTGGGGTTCACCTTTGTGGGGAGTTTTGCGTTTGTCGTGGTAGCGGGGTTGGAGGCACAGGCTGCCGTCATCGTGCTGTTGATCACGATGTTCCTGGCGATCTTTCAGCACGCCAACATTCGCACTCCACGCTGGCTGGGCTACTTCATCCAGCGTCCCGAGAGCCACTCGTTCCATCATGGCAGGGGACGTCATCGTGACAATTACTCCGATCTTCCCGTGATCGACATTGTCTTCGGGTCTTTCTACAATCCCCATGGCTTTTCCGAGACAGGTTTCTACGATGGCGCCTCCAGCCGGGTTCCGGAAATGCTGCTCTGGCAGGATGTGTACAAGCCTCGCGAGGAAGTGGCGAAGGCGGGTCTGGCGAACGACGGTCTGACTAGAGAGGGTCTGACGAAAGAGGCGCGTGCCTGAAAAATTCGATGCTGAAATAAGTTCAACCCCTTGTCGAATCGCCCCTCTGTTGAACGACCATGATCCAAACCCCTCGTATTTCGCAATGCGAGGGGCACAACTTGAATTGGTCGCTGCAGAACAACAGGGAGAAAAGGCATGACAAGACACCTCATACTGGTTGGCACCCGCAAGGGCGCGTGGATTGTGGAAGGCGATGCGAATCGCTCGAACTGGAAGATCAAGGGGCCCATGCATCTGGGGGCTGTCATCAGTCACTACGTTGCCGATCCCCGTACCGTGGGTTATCAACTGATGTCGGTGGGCAGCGGGCACCTCGGACCCTCGGTGTTCATCTCGAAGGATCATGGCGAGACCTGGACCGAAGCGGCAACACCGCCTGCTTTTGCCCCCGTGGGGGATTCCGCGCGCAGCGTGGATCACGTGTTCTGGCTGACCCCGGGGCACGCGAGCGAACCGAATGTGTGGTACGCGGGCACTTCGCCGCAGGGCCTCTTCAAATCCAGGGACGGTGGCAATACCTGGGAAGAGGTGAAGGGATTCAATCACCACCCCGATTGTTTCACCTGGCGTGGTGGTGACAAGGACGGCACGCCGGATGGCCCGAAGCTGCACTCCATCATCGTCGATCACAGTGACAAGACTCACCTGCTGGTGGGCATGTCCGGTGGCGGCATCTTCGAGAGCTTCGACGAAGGCGCCACATGGAAGCCCTTGAACAAGGGCGTGGCCATGGATTTCTATCCCCCCAAGGAAGATGGCAGCGAGTACGAGTTCGGTCATGACCCCCACTGCATGGTCATGCATCCGGTTCACTCAAATCGGCTGTATCACCAGAATCACTGCGGACTCTACGCGCTGGATCGCGATGAGGGAGACCGCTGGACGCGCATCGGTGACAACATGCCCAAGGACGTTGGCGACATCGGCTTCCCCATCGTCGTGCATCCGCGTGATCCCGACACAGCATGGACATTCCCGATGGACGGTTCCGGTCAGTGGCCGCGCACCGCACCTGGCGGCAAGCCTGCAGTGTTCAGAACCCGCGACGGCGGCAAGAGCTTCGAGCGCATGGCCAAGGGCTTTCCGGCGGAGCAGGGCTGGTGGACCGTGAAGCGCCAGTGCATGGCGGTCGATGCGGAGCAATCCGTGGGTGTTTATCTCGGCACCACGAACGGGCAGCTGTGGGGCAGTTTCGACGAAGGTGCCACGTGGCAGGGAATTGCGATGGATCTGCCACAGATCTATTCGGTCGAGGTGGTGACGATCAAATGATCCGTGTCTTTCTGCCAAGTCAGTTGGACGACTACACCGACAGGGTGCGCGAACTGGAGATGGAGCTGAGCGCTGAGGAAGGGAAACTGCTTGTGCTGGCGGATGTGATCGCCGAGCTGGAACGCCGCTACAAGGGAGTGGCGTTCCGCATCGTCGATGAGCACGGCAACATCCGTCGCCACATCGCGATGTTCGTTGGCGACACGATGGTGAGGACGCTGGACGCGCCGCTCACCGGGAACTCCCGTGTGCAGATCGTCGGCGCGCTGAGCGGCGGCTGATCCTCTGACTGTGGGAGCGGGCCCTGCCCGCGATTCAGTTCAATCTGGCACTGAAATCGCTTGCAGGGCAAGCTCCCACAGGGACAAAGTCTTACATCGGCTGGATTCGCACGTTACGGAACCGCACGGTGCCACGTGCCCACTGCAACGCGATCGGGCCACTGGCGAACTGTGAATCCATCGCGTGCACGGTCTGCACGCCATTGAGCACGACAGTCATGTGCTCGCCATCCATCGTGATCTGATAAGTGTTCCACTTGCCCCCGGCTTTCGGGAATGGTTCTGCTACAGGCGCGATGTGCACGATGCCGCCAGTGCCAAATGTCAGATCCGGGCGCTGATCAAAGATGTTGGCCTCGTAGCAGCTGCGGTCGGTGATGGTGGTGGCATCCTGGCAGCGCATGTAGATGCCGCTGTTGGCATCCTCGCTGACCCAGAACTCCACGCTCAGCAGGAAGTTGCCGTAGGACTCCTTTGTCACCAGAAAACCACCGGCCTCGCCCGTGGATTGAATGGTGCCATCGGTGGCGCTCCAACTGGCGCCGCCCACGACATTGAAATTCTCCATGCCATTGACGCCATCGATCAGGGTGACCCAGCCATCCTGAGCCTGCGTGGTGCCGCAGAATCCTGCAAACAGGAAGGCGAGGGAGAAGAGCGCGGACTTTTTCATGGGGTTGACTCCGTTGGTGAAAGACTGGCCGGGATTATTGCAGGTGCGTCAGAGTGCAGCAACTGCGCTAATCCACATCCTCCACATTCCTGATCCAGAACAGTTCATCCTTCTGCTCGCGCGTGAGCGTGATGTCGACGAGCAGCGTACGATTCGGAGTGAAGAATTCGGGTATCGCTGCAGGTTTGAGATCGACCTGACCGATGTCGTTGTTGCCAAAGCTGCGGTAGCCGACCAGAGTGTGTTCGTCATTCAGATCGGGCATCGCCGAGAGGCTCACACGCAACGCTTCCTTTTCCTTCTTGATGATCCTGTACAACGCAGTGCAGTTGATCATGAAGCTGCGATAAGCGGAGTTGTCGCCATAGGCGTGCACCTTGCTCATGGCCTTGCGGTTGAACATTGTCGCAAGAGTATCAGCGAAACCGCGTTCCACATCGTGATAGAACTCAATGACATAATCGAGCACGTGAAAACCGTGATCGTCCTTGACGCGAAAAACCGTGTTCTGGAAGCCGTGCTTGTAGTCATCAGTGCTGTTCTCGTGTGCCTTCATGACCGCTGCGGTGTGCTCCTCGCAATGGGTCACCCATTCCTTGAATTGCGCAGCGCTGCCAATGCTCAGGGCGGTGATGATGTTGCCGAGCAGTTGTGCATTGTCGGGATGATTGTCGTCCTTCAAGGCGATGGCGGAGTGATCGAAACCGTCCATGACAAGGAAAGCGGATTCGCCTTTCGATGTCTTGATTGTTTTCAGTTTCGGCACGCGATCACCAGCAGGGAAATGCACTTCCACCTGCGCGCAATTGAGATTGGCGGTGGCGACATAGACTGTGCCATCCGACCCGGGCGAGTTGGCAAGCGAACTCACCCCGCGATAGCCGCTGTTGCCCACCAGCACGGTGGCGCGTACGCCTGTGGCGCCGAAAGGGCTGGTCTCGAACCTGTCGCGCTGGGCAAGATCCCAGGTGTAGGGGCTGGCCATTTCCAGCGCCTTGAGAATATGCCCTCCGGTCTGGAAACGTTTCGCAGAATTGAATCCCTTCAACACGCGACCATAGACTGCACGTCCCTGATGAGCCAGTGGAGAGCCAAAGTTGGCCGGGGCCAGCATCACCAGATTGCCGACTGGAGGTTTCTGGTTATTCACCGTGTATTCGCTGTGCATCCAGTCACGTACTACAAGACTGCCGGTGGAGTGGACGATGACGTCGACGCTGCCGGGGGTGGTGGGGAGTTTTTCCTTCTTCCAGGCTCGTGCAAGTCCCTGCACCAGGTCCTTCATCTGAACGTCGTCGTCGAGCGAGATATAGTTGCCCAGAAAGAGATTCTGGACCGGGCGGTGTGCAATCTGTTCGATTGCGTTGGCGAGTGGAATGAACGAAGTGGCTTCGTCACTCCAGCCGTGAATGATGACCAGTGGTTTCATGGGCTGCTCCTTGCCTGGCTAGCGTTTTTGTGGGAGCGAGCCCTGCTCGCGATGGCCTCGTGCCGCGTTCAATCGCGGGCAGGCCCGCTCCCACATCAGATCATCTTCAGGCAGAAACTGGTGGGGTCAGATTCACCACCGGGATCGCCTGTTTGTCTCTCTGTCTGCGTGTGATCTCCTCCATCGGGTGACGGCAGGTGCCAGCGAGTTTGATGAGTTTGGTCTCGCAGACATCACAGCGCACGCATTCCTTGAAATCGATTTTTTCGCGGCGGATCGCGCCAGTGGGGCAGGCCGACTCGCACACCTTGCAAAGTGTGCACTGTGGCACTCGCTTGATACGCAGAGGGCTCAGCAGTGACATTACACCCAGTGCCGCGCCAAGCGGGCAGACATAGCGGCAGTAGAAGCGTTCCACCACAACACAGGCCAGCAGGATCGCAATCAGAATGGCCCACAGTACCGGTGAGCGGCTGAAGAAGAACACGGTACCGAAGGGTTCGAAATACTGGAAGATGCTGATCTCGGGACTGGTCAGAGCCAGCGTGAGGATCAGCGCCAGAATGCCGTACTTGATGTAGAGCGCACGATCGTGGATCGCCTGGGGCATCTGGAACTTCAGGCGCTTGGGCGTGAAGCGGGTGATGAAATCCTGCAGCGCGCCGAACGGACACAGCGACGAACAGAACACGCGGCCCCAGATCAATGTCGTGATCACGGTGAAGCTCACGATCATCAGTGTGGGCAGATTACTGGTAAAGACACCCGGCCCCTGCTTCAGCATGCTGGTGATGTGGGAGACCGACAGGAAGCCGTCCTTGTGGAAGCCGAGATAGAACAGCGTGATGGCCAGCGTGATCCAGCGAATCGAACTGTTCTTGCTCAGGAAGGCTGCCAGCACGAAGCCGAGCAGGATCGACAGCAGGATCACATCCACCCACGGCGTCTCACCCCAGGGCGGCGCAATGCTCAGCCGCTCGAAGAAGCCGGCGTTGGCCACGCGAATCTCGAACAGCTCTTCTTCCGACAACACAGGTTCGTTCCTGGCCAGCGTCAGTCCCACGCCAGTGACGCTGTAATCCACACGAACGTCCTCGCCACCACCAGGGGTGTGATAGATCATCGTGAAGGGTTGCGTGATGTCGAAGTCCGGATGCATGGCAATCGCCACACCGTAGTTCGCACGTCCGACGATGGCTCCCTCGGTAGCGTTGCCTGCGTTGCTGAAGCGGTTACCCGCGACGCGGCGCACGATGTCGCCCTGCTGCACGGACAT
>MGYS01000075.1:16684-24747 GCA_001802565.1 Gammaproteobacteria bacterium RIFCSPLOWO2_02_FULL_57_10
CACCGTGTTGTAGAGCGTTTCACCGATGAAGAACTCGCCCAGTGCGCGCCTGCCGATGTAGGTGAACGCCAATTGCACATCGACACCCTCTGCCGTCTTCACATCCATGGTGCGGATGATGCCCATGTCCAGCATGGCTTCCCAGGAGAGTGGTTCCAGCAGGTCAAGCGCATTGCGGGTGGTGTTCTGCTCTTCTTCGCTGCCCACGCCATAACCCAGGAAGGCGCGTGCCACGCGGCGGGCCGACTCGCCCACGGTACGGGAAATGGCGCTGCTGGTCGCGGTGGCACTGCTCAACCCGTCGATGTCGCGGTCGATGCGGAATTCATCGGTGATGGGTTTGCGACGGAACTGCGACAGGAATACGGAGTTGTCGACGAAATCGCCACGGGAGTAGAGGTAGGACTCGGTGTAATCCAGCACCTTGATGTCGGTGACCACGCCTTCGAGGTCCATGCCGATCAGCAGATCGATAGGCGCCGCGTAGCCCACACGCTCGGGCTTGTAGTCATCGCTCATGAAGACGAAGCCGATATGCTCCTGCTCGCCCGTGTCGGGATTCTTGCGATACGCACGGTACACAGGCGCTTCACCTGGCTCCTTTTCGGAGAAGGTCTCGGCGGCAGGCATGAGTTCCTTCAGCCATTCGGGCTGAACGTCCATGGAAAACGGTGTCTGGGCAACGGCGGCGGTGGTCAGCAGGGCAAGCAGTGCAGCCAGCAGTACTGCAGGGAAAGTCAGGCGGCGCATGGGCGAGGGTGTTCCTGTTCTTCTAATTTTGGAATTTGTGTTGAGATTGGCGCCTAATATACCCCTTGGCACAGGATAGCTCCAGACTGAAGAAACGCGCAGTTGTGTCTAATCTTTACACCGCTCTTTCGAGCACTCTTTACCCCCATGTAACGCGGGCTGCCGTGTTACCATCGACGCCCATTCCTCACGAGAACGCCTCGCCGCCCTGCGGCCGGGTTCACCATGATCCGCATCAATCTGCTGTTGGAGCTGAATTACCAGATCGATCAACACGGCGCCGATTTCATCTTCAACGTCCAGGCTGCCCAGACACGGCATCAGCGAGTCTCCAGCGAGAGCCTGACCTTGAATCAACCTGTGGCCATGTTGACACATACCGATCCGATCACTGGAAGTCGCTTCATGCGGCTCACGGCGCAGCCAGGACATCTGCGGCTGATCTATACCGCCACTGTTGACCTGGACCACCATCGTGCCCACCCCGGAGAGATTCACGAAGTCCCTGTTCGCCAGCTTCCCCCTGAGGTGCTGACCTACCTGTATCCCAGCCGCTACTGTCAATCGGACCGTCTCGGCCGTCTGGTGATGAAGGAGTTCGGCAGTCTGTGGCAGGGCTACAACCGCGTACAGGCGATTCAGGAGTGGGTGCAGCGCAACGTCAAGTTCACGTCGAACACATCCAATTCGAACACGTCTGCGCTCGATACGCTGATCGATCAGGTAGGAGTATGTCGGGATTTTGCGCACGTGATGATCGCGTTGTGCCGCGCCGCGAATCTTCCGGCACGCATGGCCACGGGAACGGACTTCGGTGCCGATCCAGTACTGGGTCCGTCGGATTTCCATGCCTATGTCGAAGTCTATCTGGACAATCGCTGGTACATCTTCGACCCGTCCGGCACCGCGATTCCGATGGCTTTCATCCGTTTCGGCACCGGACGTGATGCGGCAGATGTGGCATTTGCCACCATTTTCGGCGGCGTGACCTCGCAGGCGCCAATCATCAGCGCCATCGCCGTACAGGATGGTGCGCAGGGATTCACATTGCCGTATCACTGCATGGACGGTTTATCCACGGATGCGGGGAATCCCGTTGTGCGAGAAGGGGCCTGATGTCACTCCAGGCGCGTGACACACGCTCCGGGTTCGGCAAATTCGTGGTAGACATCGTCCAGAAATGCCAACACTCCGCCGGTATCCAGTCCCGCGGGTATCACGATGTCGTGCTCCTTGCGCTTCAGCCCATCACCTGTGCGATAGACGGCCCACTGACCGTTCTCTCGCAAGACTTCCACTTCGAAGTGGCCGTAAATATCGAATCGCATGATCGTTACTTCTCCTGCAATTATTTTGAGTCCACATTGTTGACCCTCTCCATCCCGGCCTCAACCCCAGCGCGAATCTTCATGCTGTACGGATCATCGCCCAGCACATCACACATTTCCGCTGCCAGCTCGTAGTAGAGTTTTGCTTCTACATGATTTCCCAATTGCTCGTATGAGTGGGCAATGTTCAGGTACAGCGACGGATAGAACGCGCTGACGCTGGCGTCGCCGACGGCGTTGGCGTAGAGGAGTGATTCGAGATTCCAGTGCAGTGTGTCTTCGGGAGTGGTCTGGTGCCGTGCAACGTAATGGGCCGATGTGCAGCGCTCAAAGTCTGTGGTGGAATTTTCCCATGCCTGCAGAAAGAGCATCCTTGCTCTTTCATGCTGGCCGTCGCCTTCCGCAGTCATGCCGGCGACGCAGAGTTTGATTATGGGGTTGTGTTGATCCATCAACGTGTGACTCCTGGTGCTATTGGTTGCCTTGTTCCGCCATCCGCTCTTCTGCTCTTGCGCCGGAGAGTATTCCTTCCAGTGCGTAATTGCCTTCATGGCACGCGTATTCGTAGATGGGGTCTTCGCTGTGCGTGTAGTTGATCACTGCGGTCCAAGGCGCAACCCAGGTGCTGGGATCTTCGATCGTGAATTCGTAAGTGAGGATGTCAGGTGCTGTACGCGTGAAGCGTTCCCTGAAGATGCGGTTGCCACCCGACCCCATGAACGCACTCGCGTCGGAGAAATTGCGGGTCTCCACCACAAGGGTATCGCCATCGAAATAGCCGCGTGAATCGCCGTGCCACAGACGTACTTTTTCATCGATGTGCGGGCCGGCGTCCAAAGGAATCACGCGCACGTCGTGAATCATTTCTTGAATGATGGCGACGTGGGTGGCGCTCTGCACAACCTGGTAATAGCTGTTATAGCCCGCGAGCAGGTAGGGCATGCCGTAAGTGATGCAACGTTCCTGCAGTGGGCGGGATGTGTACGAGTCGGAGGGACGCTCGCGGCGTTCGCGTGCAGCGGCCATCATTCTGTCGCGGGCTTCCGGCAGCATCTCCGGCAGGCGACCATTGGGCGGATCGACAATCAGTGACGTGCGGTTCTCGATGTTGCGGCTCGCCATCCAGGTCTGATCGTAGTTGCCGGTGCTGGGGTCGTAGGACTCCACGGTACCGGTGATGGCCGCGTTGAGGAAGCCGTCGCCGAACAGCGCATCGCCATCGCCACTCTCGATCTCCCGGGTGCGGTCCAGCAGCAGTTGATACTCTTCCTCGGTGAGCGTTGCGCGATCGGCGAATATTTCCGGACGCTGCAGCGGCGTGACACTGTTGTTGGCCCATACGCCCTGCAAATCAGGTTGGCCATCAATGGTGCGCGGTGCCACATAATCGCTTTCCTGCTGTGCCATCACCGTTGATGCGAACATCACGGATATGACAGCGAAAGTCAGTACACTCTTGTTACGGATGATTTTCATGACGGGCTCCCGGTGAGCGACAAGGGCTCACGCTGAAAATTTTCTGCCTTCTATTCGGTGCGCTCGGCACCCTTGACCAGATGTCCGTAAATCAGTTCTTCGGCGAACTCCACGCACTTGAACTCCAGCAGCTGTGCGTTCTCATCCATGCGGCGATACAGCGGCATCTTCATCGTCCACGGACGCGTGTAAACGCCAGGGTCTTCCAGTGTCACTTCATAATTGATGACGTCACGGCCGAGATGCGTATAGCGCTCGGTCACCTTGAGCTGTTCGGTATGGTGATTGCCGGAGTGATCGAGCCAGGTGTCCGGCATCTGCTCGGTCACGTCGATCACGAGAGTGTCGCCTTCCCAGCGGCCGAGTGAGTGACCCATCCAGCTCGGGATCGGTGCTGCAAAATCAGGACGATCCATGTAGACGATACGGTTCGCACTGGCGAATTCGTAGGCCATGATGACGTGTTCGGGGGATTGCACGATCTGGAAAGGGAAGGGCATGTAGTTGGCGCGCGGCACACCCGGCATGTAGCACTTCACGACGGGGTCGCGTTCCAGCCAGTTGGCCTCGTTCTCTCTCTGGGTCGCACGCGCCTCCGGTGTGTAGGGGATCTCGCCCCCTTCGACCACGCCGACGCCTGCGGGAATAGCCCCGACGGCACCCCAGCGATAATCCGGGCCGAAGCGGGCGGCATGGGGTTCAACACCAAAGTGATGATTGCCCATGGCCTGCCAGAGGCCGTTGAAATCGGGTTTGCCATCGGCGGTACGGGGGATGTCGCCAGCCTCCGCAGCATGGGCTGTTGTACTGGTATCGAAGAGCGCGGTGGCCAGTGTGAAAGCGGCAGCCGCAGCCATGGAAATGGCGCAGTGAAACGATCTGGTCATTGTTCTGAACTTCCTGATTATTGTTGTTCTTGCAAGGCTTTCAGACCGCCCTTGTGGCCAGTTTCTTGCCACTTTCCTGCCAGTGGGGCGGGGGCGGATTGCGGGCTACTATCCCATGGGTTTGCGCGGGAAAGCAACCATGTGGGAGCGGGCTTTGCCCGCGATGGTTCTGAGCACTTGCTCTATCGCGGGCAGGGCCCGCTCCCACAGGATTGTCCCCGGAGGTTCTTGCAGCGTTTCACGCTGAGGGGAGTGGCTGGCAGAGGCGCATTGATAACGCTCTGAAACAGTGGCTGGTGATGCGGGGCACGAAGCAGCGCTGAGCTAACCGCGTGCCCCGGCAATGTAGGCGGCAGTAATCGGGTCGGCCGGAGAATCGAACAATGTTCCCGCGCTGCCGTGCTCAATAACGGTTCCTGCGCCGTCGACCTGCCAGAACATGGCAACATAATCCGCAATGCGTTTGGCCTGCGCCAGGTTGTGAGTGACGATGACCACCGTGTAGTCTCCGCGCAGCGAGGCAATGAGATCTTCCACCACGGCGCTGGCAAGCGGGTCCAGCGCACTGCAAGGTTCGTCCAGCAGCAGGATGCGCGGGGAGAGCAGCAGTGCCCTGGCCAGGCACAGGCGTTGTTGCTGGCCACCGGAAAGACCGAGCGCCGGGGCATGCAGACGATCCTTCACTTCTTCCCACAGACCCACTCGGGACAGCACTTTCTCGATCTCTTCCTCGCGTCTCTGCCGATCATTCATCCCATGGTGACGAAGCGGAAACGCCAGATTCTCGTGAATCGACAAAGGGAACGGATTGGGCTTCTGGAAGATCATGCCGACCTGTCGTCGCAGCGTGATCAGATTCAGTTCCTGTCCGACAATTTCCTGACCTTCGATGCGCACACTGCCGCTGACCTGACAGGTCGGTGTGAGATCGCTCAGGCGGTTGAGGGTGCTCAGGAAGCTGCTCTTGCCGCAACCGGACGGGCCGACAATCGCGGTGATGCAGCCCCGGGAAATATCAAGTGAGACGCGATGCAGGGCTGTCTTGCCGTCGTACGCCACCGTCAGGTCAAGCACTTCTATACAGGGCTCAAAGGTGGGACAGCAGGCCTGCCGTTGTGCCCACGGACGCAGCGTTGATGAATCGCAGGAATCAGTCATGGCAGCCACTCAATGGGGTGTGATGCGTTGATGCAACCAGCCGTCGACAAGACGGAAGGTCAGCACGTTGATGATCAACAGCAGGAGTATCAACACGAGTGCGGAGGCAGACGCATTGCCTTCCGCGCCCGGCACATTCATCGCCAGATCATAGATATGAATCGACAACGAGCGCCCCGAGTCGAGCAATGACCCCGGCATGCGATCCACATAGCCGCTGGTATACAGAAGAGCGGCAGTCTCTGCCAGTGCCCGACCGATGCCCAGTACCAAGCCTGCAATGACGCCCGGCGCTGCCGCTGGCAGCAGAATGCGCCACAATGTAGTGATGGCAGGCAGCCCAAGCGCCGCAGCGGCCCTGCGGAAATCATCGGGCACAGCACGCAACGCAGTCTCGGTGGAGCGGATCAGCAGGGGCAGCACCATGCAGGCGAGGGTCAGGCCGCCGGAGAGAATCGAAAACCCCATGCCGAGATACAGGCTGAAGAACGCATTGCCAAACAGCCCGAAGACAATCGATGGCACACCCGCCAGCACGTCGAGCGAAACGCGAACCCCGCGTCCGAAAAAGTGGTTGTGACGACTGAACTCCGCCAGTAGCACGGCGGTGCCGATGCCGAGCGGAATGCTGACAGTCATGCAGACCAGCAGGATCACCAGCGTGGAAACCAGTATTGAGGCAATGCCACCGGCACGTCCGGCATCCATGGGAGTATCGAACAGAAATTCGAATGACAGATGAGGCAGCCCGCGCAGCAACAGATCTCCCAATATCCATAAAAACACTGCCGTGATGAGGAGTGCGGAGCTCCACACCAGGATTGTTGCCACAGTGTCGCGCCAGTCTGCAACGCGCTGTGTCAGCATGGTGCTGACGCTGGCAGGTTCACGCATGTTGGCTCTCCCGCGTGACCCAGTGGCTGAGTGCAGTCAACACCACGACCAGCGCCATCAACAGCAAGCCGCTGACGAACAGTGCCGCGCGATGTCCATCGAGCGCATACGCAAGTTCCAGCGCGATGTTGGCAGTCAGTGTGCGTACCGGCGCGAAGAGGCTGTCGGGCACCTGCACGATATTGCCCGCCACCATCAGCACCGCCATGGTCTCGCCGATCGCGCGCCCGGTGGCCAGGACGACGGCAGAGATAATCCCCGAGCTTGCCGCGGGCAGAGCGACTCCCACAATGGTGCTGTGGCGCGACAAGCCCAGCGCGGCCGCTCCCTGCAGATACGACTGTGGAATGCTGCGCAGTGCCGTTTCGCTCAATAGTGCGATGGTGGGCAGAATCATCAGGCTGAGAATGAGAATGGCGGCAAGCAGACTCTGACCCGGTGGCTGCCATTCGCGAATGAGAGGCGTCAGGACGACCAGTCCCCAGAAACCGTAGACGACGGAGGGGATGCCCGCCAGCAATTCCAACAAGCGACGGAACAGCAGGGCGAGGAAAGGAGGCGCGTAGAAGCGGGAAAACAGCGCGGCAGCAATGCCGAGCGGAACGGCAATCAGCAGCGCTCCGAGCGTGGCGAGCAGTGATCCGGCAATCATGGGTGCCAGGTTGAACTGGGGTGTTGCGCTGGCTGGAAACCAGGCCCGATCCGTGAAGAAGTGAGTGAGTCCCGGCGATTGCAGCGCGGGGCCTGATTCCAGTAGCAGAAACGCGGCAATCAGCAACGTGATGGCGGCGGTGATTGCCGCGAAGGCCCGCAGGGTCCAGAGTGTTATGGCGTCACTGCGCGAGAGGAACAAAGAATTGTGACTCCGTCAGATCGCTCACGGTCGGGGAGGCTGAGTACTCGATGAATGCCTCTCGCAGCGCAGCGATGGATGAATCTGCCGCGTCGCCAAAGGTGACCAGATGCAGGGGGCGTGCCAGTGGGAAGGAGCCATTGCGCACATTTTCCAGTGTCGCATCGAGGCCGTTCATGGCCAGCAGTTTTATCGGCGTACCGCGCGCGGCCTCGAATGCTGCCGACCCTATCGACACATAGCCGATGGCGTTGGGATCAGTGGAGACCGTGCGAATGCCCTGCTGGTTGTCGCCGATGATGATTGAAGGGCGGATGTCTTCATTGCGCAGAGAGAAGTGACTGAGAAACAGTTCCAGCGTTGAGCGCCCTTCGGCCTTGTTGACGACGGTGATGGGGCCTGGGGTGCCACCGACCTCGTTCCAGTTGCTGATGCGGCCGGTGTAGATGGCGACGATCTGTTCTTCGCTCAGTGCTGCGACGGGATTGTCTGCGTGGAGAATCATGGACACGCCATCCAGTGCAATGGGATAGGCTGTCAGATCGGTTTCATCCGCATTCAGCTCGCGCGACACCATGCCGATGTCAGCCGTGCCCCGGCGCGCATCCGCGATGCCGCGTGACGAACCTCCGGTTTGCACATCAATGCGTGTCCCTGGATGAGTCTGCTCGAAGCGGCGTGCAATCTCGTTGACCAGTGGAGCAACGGTGCTCGAAC
>MGYS01000075.1:24807-27824 GCA_001802565.1 Gammaproteobacteria bacterium RIFCSPLOWO2_02_FULL_57_10
CCGGCGATAAGAGAAAGTGCTCAGATTCATCGCGGGCAGGGCCTGCTCCCACAGGTCACGCCAATGTGATCAGTCCAGCGCCTGGATCATCGCCAGCTTTTCGCGCAGTGCAGCGATGGCCGCTTCGTTGGCGCGCTGTCTCTCGCGCTCCACGTCGACGATCTCCTTCGGTGCATTGTCCACGAACTTGGCATTCGAGAGTTTGCCGACGATGCCTGCCAGATTCTTCTCCAGCTTGACGATTTCCTTGTCCAGTCGTGCTGCCTCGGCAGCCTTGTCGATAAGACCGGCGAGCGGCACCAGAATTTCAATCTCACCATACAACTGTGTGGCGGCCATGGGCGCCTGGGCGTTGCTGTCGAGCCATGTGATGTCCGCGAGCTTGGCGAGCTTCATCAGGAACAGGCGATTCTCGTCGAGGCGGCGCTGATCTTCCGCACTGCAGTTGCGCAGCAGCACGGGAATGGCCTTGCCCGGCGCAATGTCCATCTCGCCGCGAATATTACGGATGCCGACGATGATGCCCTTGACCCATTCGATGTCGGCCTCGGCCTGCACATCGATGAGTGACTCATCCACCTGCGGATAGGATTGATTCATCAGACTGACGTTGTCGCCGTCGCTCTTCATGTCGAGCAGTGGCGCCACGCGCTGCCATATTTCTTCGGTGATGAAGGGCATCAGCGGATGGGTCAGGCGCAGACTGCTCTCCAGTACGGACAGCAGTGTGAGGCGTGTGGTCTGCGCGTGGTCGGGATGATTCTCCTCATCCCAGAGCACGGGCTTGGTCAGCTCCAGGTACCAGTCGCAGTACTCGTTCCAGAAGAAGTCGTAGATCGCTTGGGACAGCAGATCGAAGCGGTACACCGCCATGTGTTCGTGTACTTGCGCCACGGTGCGCTGGAAGCGCGACATGATCCAGCGATCGGCCAGACTGAAGTAGTCGCGCTCGCGCAGTGCATCCTGCTTGGCCTGATGGAAGACGATGCCTTTCTCTTCCGAGTTCATCAGCACGTAGCGCGACGCATTCCAGATCTTGTTGCAGAAGTTGCGATAACCTTCCATGCGGTTGAGATCGAACTTGATGTCGCGGCCGGTAGAGGCCAGCGAGTAGAACGTGAAGCGCAGCGCGTCGGTGCCATAGGCGGTGATGCCCTCGGGGAAGGCAGCGCGCGTATGCTTGGCGATCTTCTGTTCGAGCTGTGGTTGCATCAGATCACTGGTGCGTTTGGTCACCAGTTCTTCCAGACCGATGCCGTCGATGAGATCGATGGGGTCAAGAATATTTCCTTTCGACTTCGACATCTTCTGGCCGTTCTCATCGCGCACCAGACCGGTGATGTACACCGTCTTGAACGGAATCTCGCCCGTGAATTTCAGCGTCATCATGATCATTCTGGCAACCCAGAAGAAGATGATGTCGAAGCCGGTGACGAGCACGTCGGTCGGGTGGAAGGTCTTCAGTGTCTCTTCATCATCGGGCCAGCCGAGGGTGGCGAAGGTCCACAGCGCGGAAGAGAACCACGTGTCGAGCACGTCCTCGTCGCGATGCAGTGCCACGCTGTCTGCCAGAGAGTATTTCGTGCGAACTTCGGCTTCGCTGTAACCAACGTAGATGTTCTCTGCGTCGTCATACCACGCAGGGATGCGGTGTCCCCACCACAATTGTCGGCTGATGCACCAGTCCTGAATGTCGCGCATCCACGCGAAGTAGGTGTTCTCCCAGTTCTTCGGCACGAACTCGATGTCGCCGTTCTCCACGGCCTTGATCGCCGGTTCGGCGAGTGACTTGACCGCCACATACCACTGATTGGTGAGGTAGGGCTCGATGACGGCGTTGGTGCGATCACCACGCGGCACTTTCAATTTGTGTGGATCGATTTTTTCCAGCAGACCGAGAGCTTCGATATCCGCCACGACTTTCTTGCGCGCGTCGAAACGATCCATGCCGCGATAGGCTTGCGGCGCGTTGTCGTTGATCGCGGCGTCGGCCGTGAAGATGTTGATCATCGGCAGGTCGTGACGCTTGCCGACCTCGTAGTCGTTGAAATCGTGGGCGGGCGTGATCTTCACACATCCGGTTCCGAAGGCGGCATCGACATAGTCGTCGGCAACGATGGGGATGCGACGGCCGCACAGAGGCAGTTCGACGAACTTGCCGATCAGGTTCTGATAACGCTCGTCATTGGGATTGATGGCGACAGCGGTATCGCCGAGCAGAGTCTCAGGGCGCGTGGTCGCGATGGTGATATACGTGTCGCCCTTGCGCGTGGTCGCGCCATCGGCCAGCGGATAGCGGAAGTGCCACAGGAAGCCATCTTCCTCTTCGGACAATACTTCCAGATCGGAAACCGCGGTGTGCAGTTTCGGGTCCCAGTTCACCAGGCGATTGCCGCGATAGATCAGGCCCTGGTCATACAGTTCGACGAACACTTTCTCCACGGTCTTCGAGAATTCCTCGTCCATGGTGAAGCGCTCGCGCGACCACTCGATGGAGGAGCCGAGGCGACGGATCTGCTGCGTGATGATGTTGCCGGACTCTTCCTTCCACTCCCACACCTTGTCCACGAAGGCCTCGCGGCCAAGATCGTGGCGGGTCTTGTTGACGCGCTGCAACTGCCGCTCCACGACCATCTGCGTGGCGATGCCGGCGTGATCCGTACCGACCTGCCACAGAGCCTTCTTGCCGAGCATGCGGTTGTAGCGGATCAGCGCGTCCATGATGGCGTTCTGGAAGCCATGGCCCATGTGCAGACGACCGGTCACGTTCGGCGGCGGGATCACGATGGAGTAGGCTTCGCCCTCGCCAGTGGGGGCGAAGAAGCCGCTCTCTTCCCAGATTTTGTACCAGTGACCTTCGATCTGATGGGGTTGGTAAGTCTTGTCCATTGAATGCTGCAAACCTTATTTTAGCTGAAATTAAATGAGCTGGGAGTATACCCCAGAATGGGATGCTGAGGCCTTGAATCTGTGGTGAGGAGCGCTGCGGGTGTGCCCGACGATGACACGCCGTGAAC
>MGYS01000076.1:0-2045 GCA_001802565.1 Gammaproteobacteria bacterium RIFCSPLOWO2_02_FULL_57_10
CGGCTTTGTTAAAAGAGGGAAGTGCGTTGATCTTGCGCTCGATTTCGAGCCATTCCGGCATGGGGTACAGTTGCAGGCAGCGTTCTTCGGTGTCGATGGTGGCCACCAGCTGGCCCTGGCATTTTTCGAGCAAAGCGTCACGGTAGCGGGTTGGCAGTACCAACCGACCTTTCGCGTCCAGATTCAGTATGTTCGGACCTCGAAACACCGCGCTTCCCTTTTTCCCACCCGAAGGCTATCTGAAACCCTTTTTTCCCACCAAAACCCACAACTTCCCACTCCGTGACACTATAGGGACTGCAAAATCGGGCGTCAAGGAAAAGCAGGTGGTAAAAATGCGAATTTGCCGCGCAAAAACAATAACTTACGCGCGAAACGGCACCCAAAAGGGCAAAAATTTGCCAAAAAAAATCAAGCAAATTCAGGGGGATGGAAATGGCTCTTAAAGCGGGTTCTAGCTTGGAAGATTATTTTGCAATATGGATCGATCGATCAGGGGGCTGCGGTTATTAAACCGCAGATGGAGAAGGGAAAAAATAAAGTCAGCCTGTAAGCCGGGTTCTGTCGTGGACAGTCATTCATCTGGGATCAGCATCACTGCTGACCTCAAGCAACCTACCCGAATCCAGTGCGAGCCGCACCATTGGATCCCTATTTGGTCTTGCTCCGAACGGGGTTTGCCGTGCCACGCACTGTTACCAGGCGCGCGGTGCGCTCTTACCGCACCCTTTCACCCTTACCGCCCGATTTGCATCGGGGTTGGCGGTCTGCTCTCTGCTGCACTTTCCGTAGGCTCTCGCCTCCCAGGCGTTACCTGGCGTTCTGCTCTATGGAGCCCGGACTTTCCTCCGCCCGGGACCTCCATGCTCGTACGAAACGAACAAGGAAGAAATCCGAGCAGCGACTGTCCAGCTGACTCGCGCGCAGGTTAAGCGAGCGTACAGGTTTATACAAGTACTTTGTGAATACCGTCACGGTTCTCGCGACCATGCTGAACAGCACGAATTGGCGCGCGATTACTGTACTGTCATTGGAATAGCCCCTATGTCACACTCATCGCACACTGCCGCAAGAATTTTCCGCGAACTCCCATGAGCACACTCACCGCTTCCAGCAAAGCACTTCGCATGACAGGGCTCATGCTTGCCGCACTGCTCTCGCTGATCCTCATCACTGTCCCGATTGCGTATCTGCTGCGCCACTCGCTTGCCATGACGATAGGCACGACGGTGCTGTCTCCCTATGGCATCGAGTTGCAATCTGTCTCTGGACTACAGATCGGCCTGAATGCCATCAGCGTGGACAACATAGGATTTGTCATCACCAACCCCGACAATGATTCACTGCAGCAGGAGAGCAGCATCGAGAATGTTCGGCTGACATTTGCACCAAGGCAACTGCTGCAGGGCCGCGTGCAGACCATAGCGGTTGCTTCGCTGTCGTTGCATGGAGTTCCGGCAGTCAATGGTGCTGACGTTGGCGTTGCGAATGAGCAGACCACCAGTACATTACGGACAGATGACCCTGTGCAGCTGAAGGTGATAACCGCAGCGCTGCAAGGCCTGCCTCTGGACAGAGTCAACATAGACTCCTTCAGCATGAGCCCCTACTTCAACAACGCAACGATTGACATGACCCGTGACCAGCGTGAAGTCAGCGTTCAGGTGGCGGCGAACGATTTCACACTCAGCCTGCAGACCAACTGGCACGACACGGAGTTTGTCTCCAGCTACTTCATTCCCGATGAGGAGTTGCCGGGTCATGCTTTTCCGGGCGAAGCTTTGACAGGCGCCATGCGTCTTCATTTCCGGGACGAGCTTGCGGCGAGCGCCGACTTCTCTCTGAGCGAAACTGCCAATCTGCTGGCGGCAGATGGCAGTGGCGAGCTCCAGCTTGCCGTCCTTGTGCCATTTCTCCAGCATCACAAAATGCTTGCGGATACAGCTGCAGGAACGGAAGGGATCATCCGCTTCACCGCCCTTGTCCAGGAGGAAACAACCTCCGAGGCAGAACAGAAACTGACGTTCAGTCTCTCCATGACCGAT
>MGYS01000076.1:2061-4457 GCA_001802565.1 Gammaproteobacteria bacterium RIFCSPLOWO2_02_FULL_57_10
TCAACAACTCACCGTGAACGCCGATGATCAGAGCGTACTCGTGACGATTCGCAGCGAAGGAGAAGAGAGCCAACTGGCACTGCATCTCGCGGAATTCTCGGCACAGTGCGTGTCGAGCAATGCGTGTACCGCCACACAATCCTCAACGTTGCATGTCCCTCATTTCACGACTGAAGCCGTAACCCTGGAAAACTTCAGTGCGGTGACCAGCGCTACACTGACCATCAATGATGGCGCCTTCACCCTGAACCTCAAGCAGGGTTCGCGCATCGCAGCGGAAACAGTGAAATCCGGCACGACTACATTGAAGGACGTCAATCTGCTGGTGCTGGACACCCTGACCGCTGAATTGACAGCAGCAGGTGATCTGCGCGCACAGAGCAATGGGGCAGAACTGTATCTGCCTTCGATACTCACTGGTGACAGCAGCGCAAGTGCCGTGCTCAAGACAACGGATCTGCATGTGCACCTTGCCAGTGGCGTGGACGCAGAACCGGAGATCACCACCAAACTGCAAATTCGCAACCTTGGCAGCGATGTGCTGCCGGTGATACTCCGCAACCCCGAGATCGATGCCACCCTGACTCTCGCCAATAATTCACTCCAAGTGGAGTCTCAAGCTCGCATCGCGAACCGCACGGTTCTGCTGTTCAACGGCACTCACTCACTTGCCAGCGGCACAGGAGAAGGAATCATTGAAGTACCAGCGCTGCAATTCGGCGCGGGACAAGAGAGCATGTCCCAGTTCTTTTTCAGCAGCCCCTATGAAGCAGATCTGCTGGCGGGGACACTGGCCGCCACGGCACAACTGCGTTGGCATCAGGATGATGCGGGTCGGTTTCTCGCATCCGGCCCGATCAGCATCAGTGCTGATCGGCTCAGCGGTTTCTACCAGGATGTCGCCCTGCTGGAGCTGAGCACAACTGTCGCCGGTGAGCTTGCTGATCTGCAGTTCACCAGCAACGACAATCTGCACGTGCAGATCGGCAGCATCGATCCGGGCCTGCCAATTGAGGACATCGCGTTCGACTACACCATCAACACCGCGAAAGCGACATTGGAGGTCCGCGATGTGCAGGCCACCATGTTCAATGGCACGCTGAGTTCGACCGGACTCGCCTTTGACTGGAGCGCACCGGAAAACCTGTTCGCCCTGGCTCTCGACAATATTGACCTGAGTCGCCTGCTTGCCATGGGGGCATACGAGGGCATCAACGCCACCGGACGGATCAGCGGCGCACTGCCAATTCGCGTCGCCGGGAGCAATGTCTCCGTACGTGGCGGGACCCTGCAGGTACTGGCGCCTGGAGGCAGCATCAGCTACCAGAGCGCAACCGGCGCCAACACCGGCAATGCCGCCCTCGATCTGGTAAACCTGGCACTCAGTGATTATCAATACGATGTCATGGAAGCGGAGGTGGATTATCTTCCCAGCGGAGAGCTGATCCTGGCAGTCAAGCTGGAGGGCATCAGTCCCGCCGTGAACGAAGGACAGCAAATCAATGTCAATCTCAACGTGACTGACAACATTCCGGCGTTGCTGGAGAGTCTGCAGGCGAGTCGCAACATCACGGACGCATTGCAGAGAGAACTGGATGAGCGTTGAGAAGCCGCAAATCAGTTCAGTTCGGATTCAGCTGCCTCTGTTATAGTGGTATCAAAAGCGAAGGTCAAAAGCGAAAGTCTCAAAAGCGAAGGTCGAATTTCAACAGACAGTCAGAGATCAATATGGATATCAAACCTATCACACTTACACTGGCCATCCTGACGGGCATCTGTGCATGCACGCCGACTGTTCAGGTCGCCATGCCCAACGAGCCCATCACCATCAACCTGAACGTACGGATCGAGCACGAAATCCGCGTCAAGGTAGAGCGCGAACTCGATGACATGTTCACCGACGACAGCGGATTATTCTAAGGGAGATACTGACATGAGTTTCCACAACAAATTGATGAAGACAATAAGCTGGAGTTTTCTGCTGCTGATACTGACCATCGGCAACGCCTTCGCTGCGACACTGGAAGAAGCCAAGACAGCCGGGCAGATTGGTGAAAAGCAGGATGGTTACATTGGCCTTGTGCAGAACAACGTTCCTGCGGATGTCGTTGCACTGATCAATGATGTGAACGCACAGCGCAAGCAGCGTTACGAGCAGATTGCACGCGAGAATGGTATTTCCGTCGAGGATGTTGCCAAGCTCGCCTTCACACGCGCTTTCGAGAATACACGCTCGGGCCATTTCGTGGAGGCCAGCCCTGGTCAGTGGGTCAGGAAGCCCTGAACATTACTGTGATTTGCTCAAGGCGCGCTGATAGAGCAGATTCTTCTTCACTCCGGTAATGCGGGCGGCAAGGGCTGCCGCCTGCTTCGTGGAGAGCTCCTCAAGAAGAATA
>MGYS01000076.1:4504-9111 GCA_001802565.1 Gammaproteobacteria bacterium RIFCSPLOWO2_02_FULL_57_10
CATCGGCATCCAACTCCTGAGCGGCGATGTCCTCGGCTCCCTTGACCAGCACAACAAACTCTCCACGCTGACGATTGTCGTCTTCCAGCAGCCAGGGCAACAGATTGCCAAGCACATCGCCGTGAATGCTTTCGAAGGTCTTGGTCAACTCCCGACACAGCACGACTTCTCTGGTATCGCCAAACACCGTGCGCAGGTCTTGTACGCAATCGACTATTCGGTGGGGCGACTCGTAGAAGATAAGCGTCCGCGATTCCGTCAACAGACTTTCGAACAGCTTCAATCTGGCCGAGCGTTTTGCCGAGGGAAAACCCTCGAAGGCGAAGCGGTCACTTGGCAAACCGGCCGCGCTCAATGCCGCTGCCAAGGCACAAGGACCGGGAATGGGGATCACCGGAATCCCGGACTGGCGTGCTCGCATCACCAGACGAAATCCAGGATCGGAAATCAGTGGCGTTCCAGCGTCGGAAATGAGCGCGATCGACACACCTTCAGAAAGCTTGCCCACGAGCTCATCGACACGGCTCTCGTCACTGAAGTCGTGATACGACGTCATGCGTGTCGAAACACCCAGGTGCTGCAACAAACGACCACTGTGCCGGGTGTCTTCCGCCGCAATCAGATCAACCCTCTTCAGAGTCTCCACGGCCCTGGCGGTGATATCACCCAGATTGCCGATCGGGGTGGCAACGATATACAGGGCAGCCTGTGTTCTGATCGACTCTGACATGGCAACAACAGCCCCCGGCGGCATTTTCAAAAAGGTCGGTGATTACATCTGGAAAGTCGGCAGTATACACGCCATCCGCGATGGTGCGTGCAGGGACATCATTCCTTGCAGGTTGCTCGCACACACCACTTGTAATAAGCTTCTCGACCCGGCCAGTCTCTGGGCGACAACAGTCAGACCAGCACACATGCGCATCACGATTCCCCTTCCCAGCAGGCTCAAACCCCACACCAATGCATTGCTGACAGCATTGGCATTGTCTGTACTGTTGGTGTCCTGCTCGGGAACTGCGCCACAGCCCCCTGTAACTCCGCAGGAAACTCCACAGCTCGATATCCAGACCACCACTGTCGAATCACTGCTGCAATCGGCACGCAGCAGCGCTTCACCCCTGGCCGAACAATTACGCCTGGATGCAGTCGACATGATGCTCGATGCGGATGCTCTTGATGAAGCCGAAGCAGTTCTGTCAGAGATTCGCAACACTGAAAACCTGCCACAGGCGTTGCAGGTCCGCTATGCACTGTCCCAGGCAGCACTCGCACTGTCGCGCGAGGAAGTCGCTGCAGCACTGCAAGCACTGGAAAATCCTCTGGTCGCCAATGTCGCCGCGCTGGAGCCTGTTCTGCAGATCGATGTCAGAGAACTGCGCGCGGAGAGTTATTACCGGGCAGGTGAGCATATCGCCGCCGTCCGTGAAAGAATTCAACTGGCCCCTTTGCTGAATTCCGACGAACTCACCACCAACAACAATGCCATCTGGGAAATACTTTCGAGCGCACCCGCATCCTCACTGAGCACACCCGGCAGCGGCGCGGACTCATACGAACTGCGTGGCTGGTTCGAGTTGATGCGATTGGTGAGCACCAATCAGTATCACATTCAGGCACAGATGAGCGCGATTGATCAGTGGCGCAACACCTGGACTCAGCACAGTGCCTCCGCACAACTGCCTGAGGCGCTGAGCCTGCTTTATGACATCTGGGAAAACCGCCCCAGAGAGATAGCCCTTGTGTTGCCCATGCAGGAACCTCTCGGAAGAGCAATCAGCGAAGGATTCCTCAGCGCATACTACGATGCCATTGCACAAGGTCATGATGTCCCGGCGGTACGTATCTATGACACCAGTTTTAGCTCTGACGTTCTGGTTTCCTATGATGAGGCGGTTGAGGATGGTGTCGACATGGTCATCGGACCGCTTCTCAAGGACGCGGTGCGAAGAATGCAGCAATCCAGCCGCCCGATGCCGGTGCCTACATTGGCGTTGAACTACGGTGATCTGGGAGCTGTTTCACCGGCAGGCCTTTATCAATTCGGCCTGGCACCCGAAGACGAAATCATTCAGGCAGCAGACACTGCCTGGGCAGCAGGTCATCGCAATGCTGCCGTGCTGACGCCAACAGGCGGCGATTATCAGCGCATTCAGGACACCTTCGTGAACTACTGGGCGGAGCTGGGTGGTCGCGTAGTATCGATGGATTCCTTTGTCGGCTCTGGCGATTACTCGCCGGTCATCGAACGCATTTTCAGTATCGACGCCAGCAAGACCCGCGCAGCTCAAATCCGCAATCTGGTCCCTCGAGAAAGCATTCAGTTCACTCCGCGTCGTCGTCAAGACGTGGACTTCATGTTTCTGCTCGCAAATCCTGCAGAGGGACGTCAGATCAAACCTACTCTGACGCTGCACTTCGCCGGTGACGTCCCAGTTTACGCCATGCCCTCCATCTATGATGGTGGCAGCAGCGCGGTCACCAATCGCGATCTGAATGGCGTTATCTTCAACGATGCGCCATGGGTACTTGATGATCGCGACCCACTCAAACGCAGCGCAAGCAGCACGTGGCCAGCGGCTTCGGGGCCGATCCAGCGTCTGCGTGCAATGGGCGTCGACAGCTATCGTCTGTATCTGCGACTCCCACAGATGGAGCGCTTTCCGTACACGCGCATCGTCGGTGCCACCGGCATGCTCAGCATGAAACCGGACGGAGGCATACGCCGTCAGTTGAACAACGCCGTCATCGTCAATGGTGTTGCCAGTGCTCTGCCACGCTGAGAGATAGCCCCGCGACGCCTGCTATACTCGTTTGACCCTCCCTCAGACTCACAACGGATGTGAACTGATGAATCCACGCTCAAACCCCATCAGGATTGAACCCTCTCGACGCCGCGCTTTTGGCGAGGCGCAGGAAAGGGCCGCTGCCGACTATCTCGTTGCTCAAGGCCTCCAGATGATCTGCGCCAACTTCCAATGCAAGCTCGGCGAGATCGACCTGATCATGCGCAGTCCCACCAGCCTGATTTTTGTCGAGGTACGCTATCGGCGCTCCACAGCATACGGCACACCAGCCGAAAGCGTGAATTACCGCAAACAACTGAAGCTGATGCGCACAGCGCAAAGCTATCTGAAGTCGCTGCAACTGACCAATCGCATCCCCTGTCGATTCGATATCCTCGGGATTTCACCCGGTCCACAACCGGGCTCATTGTCCTTCGACTGGATTCAGGGCGCGTTCGACATGGGATGAACCTGCACGTGAAGTGAATCGCGGATGGCCACACCCCAGCGTCGTGATTCATGTACAGTTGGAGAATTTCCAGTAGAATGGCCGCCTGTGATAGACGAGAAAGCAGGCAGGCGGATAATCGTTTTATGGATTTGCAACAGCGCGTAGCTCAGCACTTCAACCACAGCATTGCGACAAAGCAGAGCGCTGCAACCGTGCTGGCCCCCGCTGTCGTCAAAGCCAGTGAGGTGATGACCGGAGCACTTTTGCTGGGACGAAAGGTCTTGTGTTGTGGGACCGCGGGTTCTGGTGGCCTGGCACAGTATTTTGCCTCCACTCTGCTGAATCGTTATGAGCGGGAACGACCAGGACTTCCCGCCATCGCACTCAACGCTGATACACAAGCGCTGACTGCGATTGCAAATGACTATACCTACAAGGAAGTGTTTTCAAAGCAACTCAGAGTGCTGGCACAGGAAGGCGATGTGCTGCTGGCAATTTCAGCCAGCGGAAACTCGAGAAATGCGTCCGAGGCAATCAAGGCCAGTCATGATCGCGGCGTCCGCGTTGTCGCCCTGACGGGCAGGGACGGTGGTGACATGGCAGAGTTGCTGAATGGCGATGATGTCGAGATTCGAGTACCCGCACAGTCCGTTGCGAGAATTCAGGAGGTTCACCTGCTGATACTCCACAGTCTGTGCGATCTGATAGACATTCAAATTTTTGGAGAGGAAGAATCGTGAAAATATATCGTTTGATTGCTGCTGCAATGCTGGTCATGAGTACCGGGTGTACTTCTATTCTGGTAGCCACTACAGACGAGAACGGACTTCAGGAAGATCCAGGTGTGAGAACGGCGGGAACAATCGTCGAAGATGAATCCATCGAGACCAGAGTCACCGTCAACATGAAGTCCATGGAGCCTCAGTTCCGCGATGCGCATTTCAACGTCATCAGCCATAACGGCGTTGTGCTGCTGGTGGGCCAGGTGCAATCCGAAGCACTGAAGATTCGCGCAGGCGAGATCGCCGCTGCCACCAGCGTTCAGGTTCGTCGCGTACACAACGAACTTGAAGTGGCGGGCAAGACTACGATGCTCTCACGCACCAATGACAGTTGGATCAGCACCAAGGTGCGTACTCAGTTGACTGCGAACAAGGATGTCCCCGCACGCAAGATCCGTGTGATCACCGAAAACGGCGCCGTCTATCTGATGGGAATGGTTTCTCAGGCGGAAGGAGACAGGGCGGCATTGCTGGCACGCAACATTGCCGGAGTCTCGAAGGTCGTCAAGGTGTTTGAATATATCTGAAGAGGCGCTGCAGGCTATCTGCCTACCCGCTTGACCATCTATTTGACTACACGAAGCGATG
>MGYS01000077.1:0-5004 GCA_001802565.1 Gammaproteobacteria bacterium RIFCSPLOWO2_02_FULL_57_10
TCTTAAATAACACAAAGCCCCAACCGGATACCCGGTTGGGGCTTTGTGCTTTATGGGGAAATGAATTCCAAATTAGAGGTACCTGGCTCCTTTACAGAATCGCTTTAGTGGACTTAACTACAGGAAGGCACATGGAGGTGTCTTCCGATGCGCATTCTGAATTCCGGATTGTCTTTGATTGAATCGATGATCTGTCTGGCGATACTTTCTATAATTTTTACGCGTTTGTCGATGCCGGGGACAAACTCTTGGCGCCAGAAGGTTGAAATAGACGGTATCATGCAGGAGTTGATGGCGTCGATCAGCGTGGCTCGTTCTCACGCGATTGCAGAGAACGTGATTGTCACGCTCTGTAGAAGCGAGGATGGAGTTCAATGCGGAGGAAGGTGGAACAACGGCTATATCGTTTTCACGGATTGGAATGCCAATCGTGTCATGGATGGTAGGGACAGAATTTTGTCGCGCGCTACGAGCTTCCAGGAGTTTGGTTCACTTACCTACAACTCATTTCAGAACAGACAGTATTTGCAAATTACTCCGAGAGGATTCACAGACTTTCAGAACGGTAATTTCACATTCTGTTCGCTTGATGGAGTTCCCGAAAATAGCAGGCAAATTATAGTCAGCTTGAGCGGCCGGGCGCGATACGCTCGTGACACTGATGGTGACGGAATAGTAGAGAACAGTCAGGGCAAGCCAGTTTTCTGCGGATAGATAAAATCGATCCCCCGACTACCAGCAATCTGCTGGCGCTCTTAATCCATTCGGATTGGTGCTGTTGTACGTTATCGTCATGGGGTCGCATAATGTGTCGCTTGCCTGCTGTCCCTGAGGATCTACCACAATCGTGTAACTATTGCCGGTGGCACTTCCCGCCTGTACTGAGAGAGAGTAGTGACCTTCACGGCTGGCGGCTGAAGCCTGAACAGTACTTGCTCCAGCGTTAGCGCCGCAGACATTGCTGGCTCCCAGGTTTTGCGCGTAAAAAGGACAATTACCCCGAAACTGTTCCTGAGCAACCTGTAGTCCCAAAGCTGCAGCAACGCCATCTGCTCTACGAGACTGCCGGATACTGTCCTGATAACTAGGATATGCAATAGCGGCAATAATTCCCAGTATGGCGACAGCGATCATTAGCTCAATCAGTGTAAAGCCGGCTGATCTTCGACGCTCAGAATGTCTTTGCATAAACACTTCTCTTGATTCTATATCTTTACGGGCACTGGTTGGCATTGCTCGCAATGGAGACGTTTCGAGTGTGGAAACCAGAAGTCAGATCAGCAAACGACAACACTCCATCGTTGGTTGGTGCGAAGCAAACGACGCCGCTGTTTGCGGTCAGAACAATGTTACCTGTCCAAGTCTCCAGTGCGAAATTCTGAGTAATGCACTGATAACTTAGTCCATCCAGCGCGAGTTGGCAAACTCCACCATCGCTCAGGACCGCGTTGCTCAGTCTACGGTTCCCCGATGTAGAAACTGTACCTGAGATGACAGCAAATGTTCCTGGTGAACAATCCTCATAGTTGTGTCCACCTGTATCAGCATTGACATTACTTAACGTCAGGCGATTGGGTGTGCAACTCATACCTGACGCGTCGTAGGCTACCTCGATGTAGCCATTCCAACCATTTCCCCAGTCGAATACATCACACTCATAATTTGCTGAGTACTGAGTACCACTGTATGCAAAAGGAGTAACCAGGCAGTTACCCGGGCCATCAGAGGTCAGTGTTGTGACGCCAGCGACGAGCTCATCGTTCTCTGTCGTGCTGGCGGCGACTACATTTATTGAGCCGCTGACAATATGTCGTGTAGATGGCGGATCTGAAGGGTCATAAGGACAAGTCACATCATTGCCAAATACGTCAGAATCGTAGTTGTCGAGCAAGCCATCATTCAGGCAGATGAAATCGGCTGGAACGCCGACAAACAAATCACCCAGCTCCCCGTTGACATTGGAGTCGCTTCGGACCATCACCCCTTCTGAAATGCAGTTTTCGCCTTCGGTTTGTGATGCCGACATCGACGCAATGACAAAGTCATGCCCCGATTCACCGGAGTTGGGCACTGGGAGTTCCACGCTGTCTGCCAGACCTTGACTGTAGTACCGGATCAACGTTCCACCGTTTCCGTCGCTCATTTCTTCTTTGCCGCTGTCAGTGCCTCCGTCCATCTTGTAGAGCATGCCGCGATAGACGCGACGAGTGGCAATCACTGGGGCCTCCCAGCTATTGATTGACACTGGGTCACCGACACAGACCTTGTCTGACTGCGCTAATCCACCCGCAAGTATGACGCCGACGTTTCCATGCCATCCTCCGCCGATGTAGCAGGTGTAGTCAAAATATTCATAGTCGCCGTTTCCAGTTGTCACGGTTGATGCGGTTTCGGCAGTGACAGAGTGAGTTGTGTCCCCGACCGTGTAGTATCGAGCGCAGAATGCTGCGTCGGAAGCCACGAGATATACCTCTCCCGGGGAGAGAGAGTTCTGAGAACCCGTATCTATGTAGACTCTGCCCTTGATCTTGACGAAGTCTATGCAGGAGCCGACTTCTGTCTGACAGGCTTCGGCAAGGGTCAATACGATCTGGTCGCCATAAACCAGCATCAGGTCTGTGCCCCCATCTTGATAGAGAGACGTGCCATCTCCATTGGGCGTGGTTTCTGCTCCGGCCGGCAACTGGCCCTCTCCAAGTCGAGCACGTCCCGTTGGCGCATCAACGAGAGATTCTGAAGCCTCCAAGGCGGTGTCGCCGACACTTCGAGGAGAAATGAAAGACAGCTCAGTGTTCAGTCTTACATTTTGTGCGACACCATCGGAATCGGTCCAGGCTACGTCGACCCCAAGATCCTTGACCTCTCCTGCAGTGGAAATGCTTTCGGTTCGTGTGAAGACCGTGCTTACCCCTGAAATTTCCAGGCTGTTTGCAAATCCCGTAGTGTCAGGATACAGGGCATCAAACTCTGTGACGCTTGAAGCACTATTGGTGTAGTTGCGCATTTCTTCAATTCTGGATTGGGCGATTGACAGCGCTTCTGCCGTTGCCTTGTTGTCCTGACTTTGCGTCGTTATGACTGACTGAAGGGCTGCGACTCCGAGTATGCCTACGGAAAGCACTCCCAGCGTGATGAGGATTTCGATGATACCAAAGCCGTTCTTTCTGCTGTGTGAGACAATCATAATGTCGACCTCGATTCGTTTAGAAATCCCGCCACGTGCCCGCGCTACCGGTTGTTGCGCCTGCTCTTGCAACTCCTTGCAACACGCTTGACGAATACCAGATGTCCAGGCTGCCACCCGTGGAGCTGTTGCTGGTGCCACCGATCACCATTGCGCCATGCACGGTAACGCTACCACTTCCTGTCACGTTGCCTCGGACAAAAAGCAGCCCGTAGAAGTGAGGGCTTCCGCCAAAAGTTGCATCGCCATCCACTATGACGATTGAAGGTTTCGTATTGGCGGCAGGGCAGACGCCGCCGCCAGTTATAGCCGTAGTGCAACCCACTGTAATATTGCTGAGGTTGGCATTGCCGTCGATCCAGATTACTTCATGGGTGGCAAGATGTGCGTCTGCTTCGGCAGCTGCCGGCGTGGTGTCCACTGTGACCATTGATGCTTTATATGTTGTTGGACTCATGCCGAAAAAATTTTCGAACATCTCATCTGAATTCAGTGCGCCAAGTGAACTATCGTTCTCGATTACATCGACACCCGCAATAAGGCGATTTGACGCGCTTACCAGATTGCAGGTCATGGGGACGTCCATGCAGGCCGGATATCCAGGGTCGCCAATGTCGGGTACTTCCGTGCTCGTGGAATTGTTGGATCCAAGGTCGATGTCACCACCGCTCCAGATGGTACTGTGGCCTTCCGGGTTATGTACTGTCGCGGAGCCTGAGATAATGATGCCGCCTCTCGTAACCAGTGGATTGTCGGGCATGTTCGGGAGCGGGTTGATTGTGACCAGTGTTTGAGTGATGGTGCGAGTAGCGCTGAGATCATCACTGAAGCCTTGAGCGACGATTCTGATAGATGACATATCTCCAGAGAGATCTGTGGTAGTGACTGTGACGCTTCCCGTGCCAACATCCGCGCTGGTCGAGTCTCCCGTCCCGTCGGCATTTGTATCGAACACAGGATCTATCACGCCGTCGACGTTTACATCCGGATCATTGCCAAGGTATATCAATGCTGCGTTGATTCCAGCTTCCGCGGCCTCGAATGCCTGTCTGGACCGGTTGTCATTGTTGGCGATCCTCTGCTCCATCAGAATTGCTCTGGAGAGGTTGATCGTCACCAGAGTGCTGAGCGAAAGGATGACCAGCGAGATCACCAAGGTGAGCACACCTCGTTGTGATTTGAGTTGTGGGGAGCGCCATGAGCGTGCGTGAATTGAGCTCATCGTCAACGTATCCTCACCAGATCGTTTCGCACTCGTACACTCTGTGCTTGAGACAGACGCGTAAAGGCGTCAGCAGTCAAATTCCCCCCCAGTGTAATGTCAACCTGACGTGTCTCGACGGTGATGTCTCCGCTCGCAGCGACGGGCAGCGGAGCATCGTAGCAATCAGCTTCTTCCGCATTGTCGACAGTTCCATCAGCATCGTTGTCGAGCAGGTCCGGCTCTCGCGTGTTCAGACACATTGATGCGGAAAGATCGAAGCTCAACGTGGTAACCGTAATGAAGTCGGCGTCAGTGAGATCGGTCCAGGTATTGTTGCTGGAAGCGCAGGTGTCCGGATCTGCGATATTGCCGACTGTTCGCATCTGCACAACACCGGCATTCAATCTGAATCCGAGAAGTTCATTCGCATCGACTACTCCGTCCTGGTCCGCATCGTAGGTATAGACAATGCAGCTACCGCTTCCTGTTGCGGCAACCTGCGTATTGCCGCTCATGCTGTCGAAGACTTCGAGCGCCGTATTATCAACAGTATTGAAGAGATTGGTGGTAGGCATATCCCCCGGAACAACGGCGCCATCAAAACCTGCGCGTCGGA
>MGYS01000077.1:5041-9515 GCA_001802565.1 Gammaproteobacteria bacterium RIFCSPLOWO2_02_FULL_57_10
ATGACAGTAAGACTCAGCGCCACTGTGATCATCAGCTCCGTCAATGTGAAACCAGATTGCATGAAACGGAGTGGGCGCATTGTCAGCAGGTTCCGTAGTTATCGACAGAACCGTCGGGCGAACAAATGGCGACTCGACCAAGAAGACTCACGGTGACTCGCAACAGGCTGCCATTGGCGCTTTCCAGATCTATCTGTCCCGACGTGGCTGTGCCGCGAACAGGATCGAACACAAACTGGGTATTGCCGCTTGAGAAACCGGCAATGTCCATCAGGACGTCATCATGTTCAACGCCTGTGAATCTCATCAGGACCAGGTCTCCTGGATCAACGCTGCCATCCCCCGGATCCAGATTACCGTCACCATCATCAATTGGCATGACGCAGGCGCCCGCTGTTGCCGGAGCTGTCACAGCGAGGTTGCAAAGACTGTTAACGCTGCTCAGTCCATATATCCATGATGCGGTGCCATCCACTGAAAAATTCGCGTAGATCATCGTGTTGCGTGCGACAGCTTCCGAACGCGCCTGCTGCAGGTGTCCATAAACCTGCTCGGAAGCTCCTACCAGACGTTGGTTCACAGAAAATTCCGCCATGTTCGGCACGGCCACGGAGATGATGATGCCCATCACAGCCACCGAAATAAGTAACTCCAAAAGAGAAAGCCCGGAATTGTAAGGCCCTCGAGCCATGTGCACAGTCATACAGACAGAATCCTCAATATAGGCATTTATCAATACCCGCATACCTGTATTAAAGTATCACCAATGAGAGCGTTTGCCGATCATCATCCTGCGCATGCGTCGATAGACGGTGTCTGGGGACTGTCCCATCATCCAGACAGCAGGCACACTACACTCAGCGGCTCCTCAAAACTGCGAATCTGCTCAAATAGTCAGCAGATATATAGAATAAATACCTGATTTGTGAAAGGTTTCACGGAATCCAGGGTCGTCTCGCAGGGCTGTAGAGTCCGTCCTGCTTCGAAACTTTCACCTGTCCAGAGATTCAAGATGAAGATACGAGGAAAATTGATTGCGATCCTGTTGGTACTGGTTGTGTTGTCTTGCTACTGGATACTAGCAAGGCCGTCGGTTGCCCGGCTTGTCATACCGGATTCAGCCGCTGCGGTGGAGCAGGGAGAGTACCTGATCAGCGCTGGTGGCTGTCGCAGCTGTCATGAGGGGATCGATTCGTCGGGCTCACTGAGTGGTGGCCTGGCTTTGGAATCCGAGTTTGGTACTTTTTATGCTCCCAATATTACTCCGCATACTTCAACCGGGATCGGCGGCTGGGAAGCAGACGATTTTCTGCTCGCGATGAAACACGGACGCAGTCCAGACGGCAGCTATTATTTTCCAGCGTTTCCCTATCGTGCTTATGCCGGAATGACCGATGAAGATGTCATGAATATTGCGGCATATTTGCTGGCACAACCCGCGGTCGAATCCCATGTACCTGGTCATGACACTCCGCTCTGGTTGTCGAGATGGATGATGGCAGGTTGGAATTTATTGGCAGATCTGTTGCAGCCTGAATACGAGCCATTGGCCACTCCTGAGCAGGTGCGAGGAGCATATCTCGCTCGCCACCTGGGGCATTGTGGTGAGTGCCACACCCCCCGAAACGCCTTGGGTATACCTGATCTTCGGCAGGAGTTCGCGGGAGCCCCTCTGGGGGATGGGCACGTGGAAGCATTGGATAGCGAAGCACTGAGCGGGTGGAGTGAAGAAGACTTTGCTTTCCTGCTGTTTCTGGGCATGAAACCGGATGGTGAGTACGTGGGGGGAAAGATGGAGCCAGTCATTGAGCACAACACCAGTAGACTGACTGAAGAGGACCGTCTGGCACTGGCCGCTTTCTTCAAGCGCTAGAACACGATTGCAGAACAGTACGTCGCACCTTTCAGGCAACGTACTGTTGTTGAATCTCCAATCGATCAATCAACCCTGAACGTTTCGTGGCAATTGCCACATGTGCCCCCAAAGGCGCGGACAGCGCCGATGGTGGCGGCTCTGTCTCCACCACGTGCGACTTCGGCAAACGTGTTTGCTGCAGCAACCAGGTTGGCTGCCTTTTCGCTGAACTCGTCCATGCGGTCCCAGATAATCGGCAGTGCTTCCGTCTCTACCGCAAATTCACGGGTATCGTTGGCTGCAAACACTTCCGGAATCATCGGCGCCAGAGCCGCAATACGATTGGCGTTGCGTTCCGCAATTGCCGCATCAAATTCGATGGTCCCTCTCGCCATGCCGCTGATGGTGCTCATGTTGAATGAGAGCAATTTGAACACAGCCTGTCTTGTCTCAGTTGCGCTGTTGGCCAATTGCTCCGGAGTAGGGGTCTCCTGCTGGGCCGTTGCAGTGAATATCGCTGTAGCACTGAGGAACACCAGACCGGACCCTATAACGCGTTTGATCATTCTTCACACTCCATTTTGATTATTGAAAATGCACTGATAGACAGTCGACAGGCTCTACAGCGCCAACCGCAAGCATGACACGTACACAGGACCCGGGAAATACCCAGTTTCAGTTCGTGCCATCATGCAAGTCAGCCTGATGGTTCGCAGCAATGCTATTGAATTGAATTGGAAAATGGGCTGGTTTATTATCCAGACCCCTCAGCCCGCCACAATCAAGAGCAAAATTCATGCTATCCGCAACAGGAAAGCCCGGTTCGCAAGGGCGTAACAAGAACACAGCGCCTGCCGGAGCCTCTCCTGCCCAGGAACAGTCCCACGTTGTGACATCAAGGCACCTGCTGCTTGTGCCTGGTCTGTTCACCGCGGCATTCTTTCTGTTGTCCTTCCTTCCCCGAGTGCAGGGTAACGACATTCTCGTGAGATCGTTCTGGGCCGCTACCGCAGTGCTGGTTGTCTGGCAGGTATTCATGATTCTCAAGTGCCGAAGCACGGGTGAATCGAAGTCCTTCATTCTCGCCAAGCCGCGCCCTCAGCACTACATTCAGGCGATGGTGCATCTGTCGGTCTACACCTACTGGGGCTGGCACTGGCCCCCTGTGCAGGAGCATGCGCTGCTTCTGGTGGCGCAGTTGCTTTTTGCTTACGCCTTCGACATGTTGATGGCATGGAGTCGGCGGGACAATTACCTCTTGGGCTTTGGTCCGTTTCCGATCATCTTCAGCACCAATCTCTTTCTATGGTTCCGCGACGACTGGTTCTACCTGCAGTTCCTGATGATTGCCGTAGGTTTCATGGGCAAGGAGTTTGTGCGTTGGAAGCGTGATGGCAAGAGTACGCATATCTTCAATCCATCGGCGTTTACACTCGGGCTTTTCTCGCTCATTCTGATTTCCACCAATACTACCGATCTGACGTGGGGGCCGCAGATCGCATCGACCTTGAGTCTCGCACCGGGGATCTATACGTACCTTTTCCTTGGTGGGCTGGTGGTCATGTACTTCTTCTCGATCACACTGGTGGCGGCTTCTGCTGCCGCTGTTCTGTTCGGGTTGAGTGCACTTTACTACGCTATCACTGGTGTACCTTATTTTCTCGACTCTGAGATCCCGACTGCGGTATTTCTGGGATTGCATCTGCTGGTGACTGATCCATCCACATCCCCGCGAACACCACCGGGACGTCTCGTGTTCGGTGTGCTCTACGGTCTTGGGGTATTCGCGCTCTACACCATTCTCAGCGCATTCGGTGCCCCCACTTTCTACGACAAACTGTTGTGTGTGCCATTGCTGAACCTCAGCGTGCAATGGATCGATCGGGCGGTGCAATCGCTGCGAGACAACACAACGCTGGATCGTCTTGGTCTGGGAGTAGTTCCCAGTCGCAAGGCTAACCTTGCTCATATGGCCGTATGGATAGTGTTTTTTGCCACCATGACACTGATTGGCAGAACTGATGGCAAGCACATTGGTGACAGTCTCCCTTTTTGGGAGCAGGCCTGTGAGGAAGGAAAACCTACCTCCTGTGACCGTCTGTTGTTGCTGGAGTCGACTTATTGCACCGACAATTCTGGTTGGGCATGTAACGAACTTGGCGCGCACTACGCAACGGGCCGTATTGTGCCTGCAGACCCTGATCGGGCACTGACGTATTTTGCCAGAGCCTGTGAACTGCGTTTCCAGGCAGGTTGTGTCAATCTGCTGGATCCTTCTACCATCAGTCAGACGGACCCGCGCGCATTCGATTTGCGTCTTCTGTTGCGTCAAGGCGGTCAGAACCTGATGGAAATGCCTGAAGAGCAACTGTATGCGCGCGCCTGCGACCACGACTGGGCTTTTGCCTGTGGCAATGTTGTGAGCGCTCTATGACATTGCGCTCTGGTATGAAAGTTTCACGACTGCTATCGGCTGCAAGCATCTTCGTTGTTGTCGCAGCAACGTCCTTGGCGCAGCATGCGTATGCTCAGCAGTCTCTTGATACCGTGCTCTCGGAAGTGGCGGGTTTCCGTTCCGATATGTGGTACCTGGCGGATGAGAGCTTGCTGGGATTCGTT
>MGYS01000077.1:9530-25224 GCA_001802565.1 Gammaproteobacteria bacterium RIFCSPLOWO2_02_FULL_57_10
CCGGCACGTTCCCCATGGGCAGTAATCCCCTCATAGACCCGATGGCCTTCGAGAATGAGCGCTGGTCTGAGTCGCGTCGTCAGGGCATCGTGGATCTGCCGACTTATTACATCTCCCGCCATGAGGTCACCGTTGCCCAGTTCAAGGCCTTTGCCGATGCAACGGGTTACAGGGCCGATCCACTTGCGCTGCAAGGTCCGCTCAATCATCCCGTCGCCAATGTTTCGTGGACGGATGCCCTCGCATACGCCCGCTGGCTTGATGCAAGGCTGCGAGAGTCCGAACAGACTCCTGAACCCTTGAAACAACTGCTCGCCGATGGCTGGCGCGTCACTATTCCAGATGAAGCGCAATGGGAAAAAGCGGCGCGCGGATCGGAAGGCAGGATCTATCCGTGGGGCAACCAACCAAGCAGAGACAAGGCCAACTATTCCGGAACCAGTACGACACCTGTGGGCAGTCATGCCTGTCCGGAATGCCAGTACGGCCTGCATGACATGAGTGGCAATGTGTGGGAGTGGACACGCAGCCCTTATCAACCCTTGCCGTTCGACCCTTCCGACGACCGAACCAATCTCGCAGAGGATGCCTTGTGGGTGATGCGTGGAGGATCTTTCAACGATGCCGAAAATAACGCGCGCGCCGCTGTGCGAGGCGCTGCTGATCCTGGTGCCCGCAGACCATTCATCGGTTTCCGACTGGTGATTACCCGCCTCTGATATCACCAGGTCAACGGGCTCCGACAGTTTCACTTGATCGCTACATGCAGTTGCCCTTCCAGGAGCGGTAACTATATGTTGTGTTACTGGCCGCAAAAACCTCAAATCTGTAGTTGCCCAGCCCGCCGTTGTTTGTCACACTGGCGCCATAGACACACGTTAATTTCTACCAAGTTTCCAACAACCGTAGTTAATGAAAGGTGTATCCGTATGGGCGATGTAAAACTCGTGAGTTCCTCGCAAGTTCAGCCAGAAGCTACAACCGAAAATCCCATCTTCTACATCCTCGACACCAACGTCCTCATCCACGATCCCACCGCAATAAAGAACTTCGACGAACACCACGTCATCATTCCGATCACCGTTCTGGAGGAACTCGACAAGCTCAAGAGCGGCAAGGTGGCCGTGGCGGCAGACTGTCGACAGGCGATCAGGGAGATAGACAATGTATTGGGGCGCGCTTCCCCCGAGCTGGTAGAGGAGGGGGTGCCAATACAGCGGGGCAAGAAAATGAAACCGCTGGGCAGCCTCTCCGTCCTGATGACCGAAACCCCCGAAAACGTCATACTCCTCCCGACCCATCTCAACGACAACAAGATCCTCAACGCGGTAGCCTTCCTCAAGCAGAGACACCCAGGTCGTCGTGTGGTCCTCGTCACCAAGGACATCAACATGCGTCTGAAGGCGCGCGGCTGTGGCATCGAGTCAGAGGACTACCACAGCGATCAGTTGCTCAGCGATATCGCGCATCTGAACAAGGGCTACATCGAATTCCAGAACAGCTTCTGGGATGAGATCGAAGACGTGCACACCGAGCACAGCAATGGTTGCACCTTGTATCACCTGGCCCGCAAGGCTATTCAGCAGGAGGTGTACCCGAACCAGTTCCTGTATGACAGGACGGGGTTTCTGGCTCGTGTCGTGAAGGTGGGCAAGGAGAAGATCATCCTGCGTCATCTCGATCTGAACAAGCTCATGGAGCGTGAAACCTGGGGACTGAAACCCCGCGACGCCTATCAGGCCATGGCTCTGAATCTGTTGCTTGATCCGGATGTCCATCTGGTGAACCTGACCGGTTCTGCCGGGTCGGGCAAGACCATACTGGCGCTTGCCGCCGCGATCGAGATGACCGTTCCGACCAAGATGTACCGCCGCATCATTGCGACGCGCAGCACACAGGGTCTGGATGAAGACATCGGATTCCTCCCCGGCACGGAAGAGGAGAAGATGGAGCCGTGGCTCGGAGCGATCACGGACAACCTGGAAGCACTGCATTGGGATGATGACAACAGCTCCAGCAGCATCGAATATGTATTGGCGAAGGTGCCGCTGTTGTTCAAGTCCCTCAACTACATTCGCGGTCGCAGCTTCCAGCAGAGTCTGATTCTGATCGACGAATCCCAGAACCTGACGCCACACCAGATCAAGACGATCGTCACGCGTGCGGGTAATGGGTCGAAGGTGATCTGTCTTGGCAATCTGGCGCAGATCGACACTCCTTATCTCAGCCCAACGAGCTCGGGACTGACTTATCTGACGGAACGTTTCAAGAACTTCGAGCATGGAGGCAGCCTGCAACTGCAGGGCGTACCGCGTTCCGTGCTGGCGGCGTATGCCGAGAAACATCTCTGAGACGAGTTTGTCCGGACCCGGAAGATCCTTTCGTCGAACGTCTCAGCAATGACGGCGTTCGATGAAAAGGCTGTTGCCCTGGATGTTCTTTGCATTGTGTTTGGCGTGACTCGCCATGTTGGCTATGTCGTGGTGAGAAATGAACTGCCGTGTGTTGGGCAGTACAACACCAATCGACAGACTCATGATGGGAAAGAAACGCTCCTCTCCTTCGCGTGAGAGTGAGTAGATCCCCCCGCGGCATCGATCTTCCTCTGTATAAAGCTCGGAAATTTGTGAGCTGAACTCTTGCAGAATCCTGTCGCAACGCTCTGTCCAGTCCTGACTGGAGAAAATGATTATGAAATCATCGCCGCCAACGTGCCCAATGAAGTCATCCGCCTTGTGCACTTCGCCACGCAAGATGTCCGCGATCAATTTGATGACCTTGTCACCCTCACCATAACCATAAACATCATTGTATGGTTTGAAATTATCGATATCGCAGTAGGCGACGGCGAACTGTTGCTGTTCGGCAATCAGTTGATCGAGGCATTCATAGATCGGCACGTTACCCGGAAGCAAAGTCAGCGGGTTGGCGTAGCGTGCATTTCTGATCTGCAGGTCAGTGATCTTCTTTAGCAGCCCGAGCACTTTACCAAGCCCGGCATACTTGCCGTTCTCGATGATGATGAAGTCTGCTTCGATCTGCGATTTCATGTTGTCGGTGACGAGATTACTCACCTGCTCGATGTTCCAGCTTTTTTCCACCACTACAATCAGCCGGTCCATGAAATTCAGGACAGACTTGGCACCATGCAGAGAGCGGCCGTACTGGGAAGAAAAAGTGGAAAGCAATCTGCTGCGTCTGATGAGACCTACCGGGCTGAGATGTTCGTCGACCACGGCAATTGCCGAGAGCATGTCGTCTTCGACGAAGTACTGGTAGGCATCTTCGAGAATGTTGGAGCGTGTCAGAAAGGGTGCGTCGGTGAGCAGGTCCGCGATGTTCTCGCGATTCTGCCACAACTGGTTCTTCACCTGGCTTCGGTCAGGGAAACGGAACAGTACCTCGGGAATGCTGTAGGGAGGGACTGATTGTGGTCGAGCGAAGTAGTACCCCTGACCGTATGCTATACCCATGTCCATCAACGTCTGACTTTCCTCGCGACTCTCGATGCCTTCGGCGATCACCTTGCAGTTGAGGCCTTTGGCGATGTCGGCAATTGATCGCACAAACGATTGTTTGACTGGGTCGGCGTGAATGTTCTGAATGAAATGTCTGTCGACCTTGACGTACTCGGGGCGCAACTCCGACCAACGGCGCAGGCCTGAATAGCCAGCACCGAGATCGTCGATGGCAATCTCGAAACCCATACGCCGATAATGCTCCAGGGCGTTGCCCATGACACTGAAGTCGGTCAATGGGTATTGCTCGGTGAGTTCAATCACCACGTTCTCAGGCTTGAGACCGATCTCGTGCAGGAACTCAAGGGTAAGCCCGGTACGGTGCCCGGGCTCAAGCAGTCCCTGTGGTGTGGTATTCAGAAAAAGCTTACCACCGAGGCGTTTTTCCTTGAAGCCACGGATGCCAGCGCGACGACAGAGCAAATCAAGTTCCGTGAGAGACCCTTCGCGTCGCGCAACGTCGAACAACATGACGGGATTATGCAATGGATTGTCGGAAGGGCCACGAATCAGCGATTCATAGCCGAATATGGTCTGCCGGTTGAAATCGATGATGGGCTGAAAAAGTGCCGTAACAGTGTTGTTGTGCAGGATATCGAGAAAGAGAAGTCTGATTTCATGTGAGCTCTGAGTTTGCTCATCTACCGAGTGCAGAAGTCTGACTGCGTTATCGCCCATTGCCTGTGTCCGTTTACTGTTGTGGACATATTATGAGCAGACAAGATGACGCTTCAATGACAGTCTGTGCTTGGCGGCTATCGGTGGTCCATCAAGTCAGTCGTGGCCATTCGCAGACTGGTCATTGAAGACGTTCTGATCCATGGTTTGTGCTGGCAGATCGGAGCAGGGCTTGCCGACCTTGTGTGCTGGTACGCCGACAACGGTCGTTCGGGGAGGAACATTGTTGAGAACCACACTGCCTGCGCCGACCTTGGCTCCTGCTCCGATCTCGATATTGCCAAGGACCTTCGCGCCAGTGGAGATCAGCACGCCCGAGCGGATCTTCGGATGACGATCACCCTGTTCATTGCCGGTCCCTCCCAGCGTCACCTGTTGCATGATCGAGACATCATCCTCGATGACTGTGGTTTCGCCGATCACGATTCCAGTGGCATGGTCGAACATGATCCCCTTACCCATCACGCATGCAGGGTGGATGTCTACACCAAACACTTCGGAGTTGCGACTCTGCATGAACAGCGCCAGATCCTTGCGGTCGCGTTTCCACAGGAAGTGAGCGAGGCGATGCACCTGAATGGATTGATAACCCTTCAGGAAGAGAATTATCGGCAGGTAGGAATTGGTCGCTGCGTCCCGGTCGAACACTGCACGCATGTCGTGGATGGCGTTCACGATCATCTCGGGAGATTCCCGGTAGGCGGCATCAAACAATTCCCGTACAGCGATGGCAGGCATCACATCATCAGAGAGTTTGTTCGCCAGCAGAAAGCTTAGCGCGGAACCGAGAGTGTTGTGATTGAGGATGCAGGCGTAAACGTAACTGGCCAGCAGGGGCTCTCGTTGCACCAGGGTGCGCGCTTCCTCAGTAAGCTTGATCCAGATTTCGTCCTGCATGGTGCAAATCCTGTGTTGAAGTGGATTCCGAGTGGCCGGACCCTCATCCGTTCCGGCAGCGCGGCTGATTATATCGGAGCGTTGCGGATTTTGCTCAGCCATCCTTGCCCTGACTTCGTCGGGGGTTGTTTAGCCGCCGCTGTATCGGCAACAGCGACAGTGACATGCGTGGCATCCACAGTGCTTGCGCCAGCTGCACAGGCGGCGATCATGGCTTTGTGGGCCAACAGATTGATCAGTCGTGGTATTCCCCCGCTTGCCTTGCAGAGCACCTGCAAGGCCCTGGGACTGAAGAGTGGGTCACCACTGTAGCCTGACAGGTGCAAGCGCTGTGTCACATAACGCGGAATGTCAGCTTCGGCAACAGGAGACAAGGTGTGACTGGCTGTCATGCGATCCATCAGTTTCGTCTGACGATGAGTGTTGAGAGTTTCATCGAACTCCGTCTGCGCAAAGATGACTACCTGAACCAGCTTCCGATCGCGGTGCTCCTGCGTTGCAAGATCCAGCAGCGCATCCAGTGTGGTGTCAGGAATGCATTGGCCCTCGTCGATGACGATGGAGACACGTTTACCGGCTGCAATGCGATTGCCGAGTTCTGCTATCACATTGTCTCTGAGTTGAGGCCCCGGAGTTTCCGAGATCTGCAGTTCATGAGCTATTGCTGCGAAAAAACCAGTGACGTCCACGCGGGGATAGGGGATGTCGATCACCACATAGCGGTTGCGGTGACTGTGCAGGGCGCTCAGGACTTTTCTGCGCAATGTGGTCTTGCCTACTCCGGCCACACCAGTCACTTTCACGAACCCATCAGGATGATTGAGTGCCATGATGAGTTCCTTGAATATCATGCTGGAATAACTCAGTTCCAACAGAAACTGCGTGTTGGGAGTTGCTGAAAAAGGGGCCTGAGTGAGTCCGAAATATTCCAGGTACATCTGATTTCCTTCCTCGAAATTTGAGTCAAGTGATGGCTGCGGCTTGCAGCAGTGCCTTGGTCTTGTTCAGTTCGAGCTCGAGATTCCTGCGCAACTCGGGGTCTATGTCCGGATTGGAGAGCACAAAATAGGTGGTTCTGATGACTTCGCGCCACCGAGGAATCTTGGGAAGCAACTCAATGCGGAGGTAGCGATCAAACGTCCGGGTGCGCAGGCGACCTTCATCGATGCTGACTACCCAGATATTACTCTCTTCTGCCAATTCAATCTTCGATTTGTGTGTAGTGGATTCCCATACGTGCAGTGTGACAGTCATCAGGCTCACAAGTTGTTGACGATACTCATCCTGATCGGATGAGTCGGGGAGCTTCGCATCCAGAAATTCGACGATCTCTGTGACGGCTTCCAGTTTTTCGACCAACTCCGGGTATTGCTGAAGCTTGACGGGGGTGATCAGTTTCAGACGTGAGCTCAGGCTGCGCACGTTGCGTTGGACGATATCCAGCACCTGTAGCATGTCGAATGTCGTTTCGTGACTCGTAGACAGCCCATCGGCCTTCTCTCTATCCTCGATGAAAAGTATGCCGGTGCTCTCATCCTCATTCAGTAAAGAAAGCCGTCCCGACAACCTGACCACTCTCACCTCGGAATCCTGAGCAGGCAGATGAACCTCCACATCGAAGCGTTGACGCTCGGGGTTGATGCGATCCCCGGAATCCCAGGCAGTCAATAATTGGAGCACGACTGAATTGGTCTCGACAGCGGGAATGATTTCTGTGAGGGATTTCCCAATGACACTTTCCTGAGGGATGCCGAGACAATCTGCCGCGAGCTGGTTCATGTAGACGATGACGCCCGGATAACTGAAGGCGATGAAACCGGTCGTCATGCCTTCCAACAACTTCTGGTATTGATGAGTGGCCGCGCGCAGTTGCTGCGCCGCTGCGATGTATCCGGCGATCTGGTCCTTAAGGCGGACGTTATCCAGATTGAGGCGCTGCAGCTCGGCCAGCTTGAGCTGATTGGAGACTCGTGCCAGCAACTCTTCTGCATAGAAAGGTTTAGACAGAAAGTCATTGGCACCCGTCTTGAAACCGTGTGTGAGATCTTCCAGATGATTTCTGGCGGTCACAATGATGATCGGCAGCTCTGCCTGGTTGTAGTTTTCACGTATCGCCTGACAGGTTTCATACCCATTCATGCTAGGCATCATGAGATCAAGCAGGATCAGATCAGGCTTGCGGCGTTCCACGGCCGCGATGGCTTCTGCGCCACTGGAGACGTGCTCGACGTTATACCGCTCCAGTTGTTGAGCCATGAGCAAGCGATTGGTATTTTCGTCGTCCACTACAAGAATGTTTGCCGCAGCATCATGTATGTCGCGAGTCGTAGTTTCGGCGATACTGCTCTGAGATTTCTCGCCAAAGTCAGCGCGTCGAATGAGGGCACGATTTGCAGTGGAGTTCAGATTGCGCGGCGCTGTATCGGCCACCGGCAGGCAGAAAGTGAACTGAGCGCCATTGCCGGGGTTGCTGCTGACAGTCAGGTCTCCACCATGCAACTTCACCAGACTTCTGGCAATTGCCAGGCCAAGGCCTACGCCACTGCGGCGATCAGAGGCACATCCTCCCTTCTCGAAAGCATTGAATATGATGCGCTGGTCTTCTGGAGAAATACCAGGGCCTGTATCAGTGACCGAAATACGCACCGTGTTCGGCTGGGTCACGTTGGCCGCAACAGTGATCTCGCCCTGGTGTGTGAACTTGGTGGCGTTGGAAACCAGGTTCAGGAGAATTTGATGCAGTCGGTCCTCGTCCGCAAGAACCGGCGGCAGCTCCGCTGGAACGTTGTTGATAATCAGCAGTCTCTTTTCGGCAGCCATCGGTGCGTTGATGGCAATGACCAGGCTGGTCAGGCTGCGGAGATCCACGGCCTTGAGTTCGAGAGGCATGGCGTTGTGGCGGACCGCGGAGAAATCCAGAAGATTGTCGATCAGCCCGATCAGTCGTGCGCCGCTGGAACTGATCAGTTCGAGGTTCTGCTTGATGGTACGCACAGACTGGGGGTCGGTGGCACCGGTGATCTTCAGTGTCATCTCGGCGAGTCCGTTGATGCCATAGACGGGGGTGCGCAGCTCATGAGAAATGTTCGCCAGCAATTCATCCTTGATGCGATCTGACTTGCGCAGGTTTTCAATGGCCATCTGCTGCGCCTCGTCCTTTTCCGAGCGCAATGAGTTGTAGCGGAATGCCAGGCCGAAGGAGAGCAGCAGGACGTGTGCCAGCATGGAGAGTTCGTAGGCCTGGGTGGTGAACCAGTTACCTGGAACAAGTCGCCACACCTGGTAGCTCATCTGCACGCTGGCTCCCAGCAACAGGATGCTGCTGGCAGCGAGGTGCACACGAGCAGTTGCAATTCCTCTGCGTATCGCATCGAAGTTGGTATAGAAAATCAGCAGAATCGCTGCAATGATCAACGCCAGATACGCACTCTGAACGATCTTTTCGTCTTCCAGCAACGACAGAGGCAGACTCAGTGCGAACAGGCCTGTCAACCATCTGATCTTGCGATCCAGCCCGGCGTTGTAACTGGCCACCTGCAGCAGCGAACGATGAAACAGTAATGTGGTGATTCCCATGAGGATATAGATATCCCGCTCCATGATGTTGATGAACCACGGATTGATCCACTCGGAATCGTTCACGAAGCGAGCGTGCTTGGAATCCAGGAACAGAAATACCAACTGTACAGCGATGGCCAGCACGTAGTAGAGGTAGCTGCGCTCCCGAATCGAGAGAAACAGAAAGAAGTTGTAGCAGATCATCGCCAGCAGAATGCCGTATTTGATGCCGAAAACGACCGTGACGTTGGTTTCGTGTTCCCGAAAGGCGCCGTCCTGCCAAAGAGTGATGGGCAGGCGCAGATCCCGCGCGGACTCAATGCGCAGATAGATCTGTCGATCCGTCTGCGGATTGAGCCGCAGCGCATAGCCCCCGCTCAGAGTCTTGAGTTCTTCGGCTGTTGTGTATCGACCAAGCCGCTCACTATGGAGCAATTCTCTGTTGGCGCCGAAGACGAATATATCGCTCCCACCGCGGGCTATGCCTTCCACGTGTTTCGGAGGACCGATTTCCAGAATCCACGGCAAGGCAAGGGCGTTGTCGCGCCAGTCAATATCGAAACGTATCCAGTAGGCGGAGCGGGTCAGGCCGAAATGCAGCTCCTGTGCGCTGTTCGATCGGAAGTTGGCTGCGAATTCAGGGGCAGAGACGTCATCGATGGTCAGCGCCAGACCGGGATCTTCGTAGTAACTGGCGTGGGGGGCCAGCACGTGTCTCGGGAGGTCGCCACTGATTTCCGCAGGCTGTGCGATGGCGCCGCAGGCAATACACAAGGCCGCAGCAAGGATAACTCTTGAAAGTATGGAGGGGAGCACGGATTCCTGAGCCTTGTGAGATAGCAATTGCAGCTTAATTCAGCGTTGTAGCCCTTTCAAGGATTTGTCGTCACCGGGCTGACAGACACCTGATCTGACAGGTCAAACCGGAGGGCCGGTGGGGGTGCTCCACGCGCTGTCACAATCAGTAATAATTTCACGGGACAGCTATACCTGTTCTCGAGAATGGTACATACTCAAGGCCTGACTGGTGCGATACCAGAGCGATAATGAAATGGTGTAACCATGAAATCGTCAACAATTGCACTCCTGGCTTCCCTGACCCTTCTGGCCTCATCCTCAGTTTTTGCTCAGACGGACGCGCGGTTGAAGACGTGGTTGAGTCTTCAGGATACCGACAGCAAGTTCTCGGAACGTTCCCGAACGCTGGGGGTCAACTCGGCTGTGCTCAATGCCATCGGCGACAATGCCGTCGTGTTCAGACGCGGGCCTGTCGATGCCCGTACCACTTATGAACGGATCAATCCCGAACAGGCCCAGCGTGCCACGCTGGAGTCCCGTGCCAACTACATCGAATTTTCCCGCGCAGGCGACCTTGGTTTGACCGCTGGCCCCTATCGGCACACGGTCGGAGCCGGGGAAGATCAGCGCCGTACCTACGGACACTTCATCACGATCTATCGGCAGTTCGCGGGTGAGTGGCGTCTGATGGCGGACATGGTAGTGCGTGTGCCAGGCGTGTTGAGCCTGGACGTCAATCCGCAGATCAGTGAAACGGAAAAAGCCATTGCCGAATCCGCGCCAGCGGAGATAGCAGCCAAGAACACACTGGAGTCGCTGGTAGCGGCAGAAGATCTGTTTATCCGTGCGATCAACTTCAGGGGAGGGCGCCGAGCCATTCTGCGTTACGGACTTGATACGCAGAGAGTCTACGTGCCTGGCATGGCGCCCGGTATAGGCAGTGAGTCTGGCAGCATGGCATACGGCGCGTTTCTCGACGAGCACATGGACATGTCATTGCTGACTCATCAGCCCGGCGGTGCCTACATGGCTGAGTCTGGAGATGTCGGCTACACCTACGGTACCATGATGGCCGAAGGCTCTAACTTCAGTACGAATTACCTGCGTTTCTGGCGCTTTACCGCTTCCGGTGAGTGGAAGATTGCCGTGGAAGTGCTCAACCCGTTCTGATCGTGAGAGAACGGGGTTTCGCAAATCAGTTGCGCTCTGCGATCTCGATTTTCCTGGTCCCGAAGTTCTGCGTCTCTCCCGAGACTCCCTTCGTCCTCAATGACATTTCAACTTCCCCGCCGGGAATTGCGGAGCCCTCTACCGAGAACTCGAATCCCAGATTCGGAGCGTTCGGATCACTCAAGACCTGCATTGCTGTCACTACGTCAGGTCGCGCAGTGCCGTATTCTGCCATCCCTACAGGGATGTCATCGATCAGCACTTCGATCGTGCCCACTCCCAGACCTTCATTGATGATCCATCCAGAGATTGTCAGAACGTCTTCGACAGTCGCGCCCTCCGCAGGTTGATCCACCCAGCCCAGCGATGGCCTGGGGCAGGCGTTCGTTGTGCTGTCACCGCCAATATTGCTGCCGTGATAAAAACTGAATGCCTTCTCGCCATCGAAAAGGGTCAGTTGTTCCACGAATTCCAGACGAGCGAACTGGGTGCAGGCACGCGAGAGAACGGTGATCTTGTCCGGAACCGTCAAGGTGCTGTCTTCAGTGATGAAGAGTGCCGAGTCTCCCACCTTGGAGGCAAGACCCTCCTGATTGTTTCCCCACAGAGCGTACTGGAACGCGCGACCATCGCGAGCGGCCTTGTCGTCGTCGATGTTGTAGACAGGAATATCCCTTTCAAGGCTGAGCTCCAGCTGCGCCCCCGTATAGTAGTTGTCGGTAACGATCAGTGCCACGTCGCCCATGTCTGATCTGTTCAGAAGTTCGCGGACATGCGTGCCGAGCTCGCTCCAGCCTGCCATCTTGTTGGAGAGCACGCCCTTTCCGAGCAAGGGCCTCAGCTGGTCCTGCAGGCTCTGCGAGCCCACGCCCAGCAGGGCAATCAGGGAGCCCGTGAATCCCATGCCCACAGCAAGAACCAGGAGGCGCGCAGCAGCGGCTGGACTGATGCGGGCGCTGAGTCTGGCGTGCAGATCGCGCAGCGTTTCCGGCAGGAACAGTAACAGTGGCAGGTAACCTGACAATGGCCAGTGGATGGAGGTGCGAGTACTGTCGGTCCATGGCGCCAGCACAAGATAGACACCCAGATTGACCAGCGCCAGCAGAGCGAAGAGACCGCGGCGGGAGTCCCCCTGGCACGCCCGACGTAGTAATGTCAGTAATGTGTACAGCAATGCAACATAGAGCAGGGGCGTGACCAGCACGGCCTGCTTCAGAGGATGCAGCAATCCCTCGAGCTGAAACTCCCATGGGTGTCGTTCCAGAAGGTGATAGTCAATCCCGCTCAGCTGATTGCCTAGATTGAAGGCGACGGCAGGGTAGAGACCAATGATGAGCAGCGCGACAGCGATCCACAGCCCGGGGTTTTTCCAGTGCCGATGCTGATCACGAAACACCAGCAAGTAGATGAACGCCGCGACGATATAAAGCGCAAAGCGGTAATGTGTACTGACGCCAAGTGCTGCAACGAGCCCGGTGGCGATCCAGAATTTCAGAGAATCGAGACGGGTGGCGCGCTCGAGGCATCCCGCCAGCAGCACCCCGAAAAACAGCAGTGGTACATCCGGTACAGCAAGGAGTCCCAGAAAAGCGCCGAGCGGCAGACACAGGGTCAGCGTGGCTGCCTCTCTTGCCTGCTGGCGCGGCATCAGAGGGAGGGCCACCCAGTACACAAGAAAGGGAATGCTGCTACCCATGAGGAGAAACAGGGAACGTACAGCGAAGGCAGAGTGACCGAGCAGGAAGGTGCCGGTTCCGGACAACAGTGCTGCCATGAAGGGAAGGTCGCTGTACGCAAGTGCGGGGCGAGTAGACGCCTGCCAGTAGAAGATCTCGTCGCTGTAAAGATCCAGCACTGCTGCAAATACCAGTTTCAGTGCGGCAATGACCAGAAAGCCGACGAAAAAGTATCGAGTAATGTTCAGGGAGTGGCTTGCAGTAGTGTTGGTCAATCCGGGGGTCCTTGTCTTGATCTTGCTGGTCTTGCGCCGCTTTTCAGTTGACGGCTTTGCAGGCGCGAATCTTAGCATGATGAGAAGGGTTGCAGGATCGAATGCAAAGATGTCATCAGTTACGTTTGACAATCATTCTCATTAAGGTTTAAGATTGATCGCAACTGAGGAGTCACCCATGTACGTATGTATCTGCAGACAGATCACCGATAGCCAGATTCGCGAAATGTGCCGCCAGGGCTCCAGCCGTCTGTCAGATCTGCGGGACAAACTGGGCGTTGCCTCAGAGTGCGGCAAGTGCGGTCAACACGCTCGCAGCATTGTCAGTGAATTCAAGGGCTCCACGTCCTTCGTCAACGCAGTCGCGGTCTGACACGCCCGTTTCACCTCCTGCTCTCCCGCTCCCTCTTTTCCCCTTTGCAATCTTTTCTTTTGGCTCGCATGGCCGGTGATTGCGCGGAAACAAGAGCCGGAATGAGTTTGTTTATCATTAATATCAACATGTTACAGATGAGCCCCGGCTTGACAATCTTGTCTTGAAGGCACACCCTAGTCCTACGTTTTACTGACAAGGAATCAATCATGAAAGCAGATGCGACAGTCCTCAAGCACCTCAACAAGGCGCTTGGCAACGAACTCATTGCCATCAACCAATACTTCCTGCACTCCAGAATGTACCGCGAATGGGGGCTGGGCAAGCTGGCCAGCAAGGAATACGAAGAATCCATCGATGAGATGAAGCATGCGGATGAACTGATCGAACGCATTCTCTTCCTCGAAGGTCTGCCCAATCTGCAGAATCTGGGCAAGCTGTTGATCGGTGAGAACACTCTCGAGATGCTGCAGTGTGATCTGAAGCTGGAGATGCTGGCGCTGCCAACGCTCAAGGAAGGCATTGCCTATGCCGAGTCCGTGCAGGATTATGTCAGCCGAGACCTGCTCGCCTCCATCCTGCGCAGCGAGGAGGAACACGTGGACTGGCTTGAGACTCAGCTGGCGCTCATCGAGAAGATCGGTATCGAAAACTATCAACAGTCCATGATCTGACTCTGAAGCTGACTTGTCGGCTGGACACATCGTGTGCAGCCAGCAAGTCAGGTTGACAGTCGTGTCACGCAGCTGACACATTCAGACTGTAGCATTACAGCCTTGTTTCCCTGCGGACGCTCCTGCCCGGAAACCCAACATCCGGAAACACAACACTTATGTATGCGTGCATCGACCTGGGATCGAACAGCTTCCACCTGCTCATTGCGCGGTGGCAGGATGGTCAGTCGCAGATCGTTGAGCGTTTCAGCAATATCGTTCAGCTCGGTGAAGGCGTGCCTCTGACCGGAGAGATATCGCCTGCAGCTTTTGCACGTGGCATCGACTGCCTGCAGGACTTCGTGCGAGTGATGGGGCAGCACCCGGTGACGCAGTACTGGGCACTGGGCACCAATGCTCTTCGGCTGGCCCGCAATGCCCCCGAGTTTCTGCAGCGCTCCCGTGAACTGGGCCTGGAGATATCGGTCATCTCGGGTATCCAGGAAGCCATTCTGGTCTATGCCGGAGTCTTGTCGAGTCTCCCACCTTCCGATATCCCACGACTTGTGATCGATATTGGTGGTGGCAGTACCGAGCTGATTGTCGGCCGACAGGAGCATCGTTTGACAACCAAGAGTCTCGCCATTGGCTGCGTCAGCTGGCGGGATCGGTTCTTTGCCTCACTCCCCACAGATCCTGCGGCACTCGAGGCCAGGCTTGATGAGGCAACGAGCGAGGCTGCGGCTGTCTTTGCGGCCGTGAAGAAGGATATCCTGCGGCATCCCTGGAGTGAGGTTTATGCTTCATCGGGAACCGCGAAAATGCTGGCGGCGGTATGTCAGCAGAAGGGGTATGCCGAAGGTGAAATCACACTCGACGCTCTTGAGGCCCTCAAGCCGGATGTGCTGGCCTGCGCCGCCGATGCCAACCTGCTCCTGCCGGGACTCAAGGATCGCCGCAAGGACCTGCTCATGCCCGGTTGGGCGGTACTCAGCGGGATGATGCGTACCTATGGGCTGCGGAGCCTGAGATTCAGTCCTACTGCACTGCGTGAAGGCATGCTGGATTACATGATGCGCAATGGTACGGACACGGCTCTGTTGGGACGCGACTGGCTGCCCGAAATCAGTCAGACCGAACTGTAACGTACTGTCGCCAGTTGATTGAGCAAGCGGGTCTGCACCGCTTCACTCATGTCGCCTTCCAGTGGTTCCAGCTGTCGATAACTGCCGTCTGCCTGCAGTTCCCAACTCTGTCTGCGGTCCGCGAGATAAAGCTCCATTTCTTCCAGAATCCGGTTGACCCATTTCTTTCTCTGGATCGGGAATGCGACCTCGATGCGGTGCATCAGGTTTCTTTCCATCCAGTCTGCGCTGGAGCAATAGAGCTGCTGCGGATTGTTCTCGAAATAGAATACTCGGGAGTGTTCCAGGAAGCGGCCAATGATCGAGACGACGCGGATATTGTCCGAGACGCCCTTGAGGCCCGGTTTCAGGCAACAGATGCCACGAATGATCAGATCGATCTTCACCCCTGCGCGAGACGCCGAGTAGAGCTCGCGGATGATATCCGGGTCAGTCAGGGAGTTCATCTTCGCGACGATACGTGCGGATTTGCCCTCCTGCGCGGCGGCCCTCTCCTGATGAATCATGCGAATGAGGGACTTCTTCAGGCGGAACGGCGCATGGATCATCACGTCGGGAATGATGCGTTTGCCCATGCCGGTGATCTGTTGGAAGACCTTGTGCACATCGGCACAAAGCACTTCGTCGCAGGTCATCAGGCCATAGTCGGTGTAGACCAGTGAGGTCTTGCGATGATAGTTGCCAGTGCCCAGATGGGCATAGCGCTTCAGCTTGCCCCCCTCGCGGCGTACGATCAGCAGCATCTTGGCGTGGGTCTTGTAGCCCATCACGCCATATACCACGACGGCCCCGGCTTCCTGCAACCTGCTCGCGAACTGCAGATTTTCCTTCTCGTCGAAGCGCGCGCGCAGCTCGATCACCACCGTGACTTCCTTGCCGTTGCGGGCTGCTTCCGACAAAGCTTCCACCAGCTCGGAGGATTCATTGGTGCGATAGAGAGTCTGCTTGATCGA
>MGYS01000078.1:0-3485 GCA_001802565.1 Gammaproteobacteria bacterium RIFCSPLOWO2_02_FULL_57_10
ATTCAATCGCGGGCAGGGCCCGCTCCCACAGTCAGTGATTTATTTCAGGACTTTCTTCAGGCTCTGCACCAGGTACTCGATGTTGGCATCGTTGATGCCAGCCACATTGATGCGGCTCGAATCCACCAGATAGATGCTGTAATCCTTCACCAGCTGCTGCACCTGCGGCACGGTAATGCCGAGGAAGGAGAACATGCCTTTCTCGCCCTGAATGAAACTGAAGTCACGATCGACTCCCGCCGCCTTCAATCGGTTCACCAGCAATGAACGCAGCCCGTTGATGCGCTCGCGCATGTCGGTCAACTCGCTTTCCCAATCACTGCGCAGTGCCGCATCGCTGAGGATCATCTCGACGATGGTGGCGCCGTGATCGGGTGGCATGGAGTAGATGCCGCGCGCGGTGGCGGCAATCAGGCTGGAAGACGCCTTCATTGATGCGGGAGTTTCACAGATGACTGTCAACGCACCGACGCGCTCGCGGTACACGCCGAAATTCTTCGAGCAGGAACTCACCACGATCAACTCCGGCACTGCCTCGCCCAGCAGACGTACCCCGAAACAATCTTCGTCCACGCCGTCGCCCAGTCCCTGATACGCCAGATCGATGAAAGGCGTGAAGCCGTTCTTCAATGCGAGATCGCGAATCGCCTTCCACTGTTCCTGATTCAGATCAGCGCCACACGGGTTGTGGCAGCAGCCGTGCAGAAGCACCAGATCGCCCACTTTGGCCTGCTGCAGAGCTGTCATCATCGCGTCGAACTTGATGCTGTGCGTGGCGTAGTCGTAGTAGGGGTAGGTCGCAATCTGCAGACCGGCGTCGCCGAGAAGCGGTATGTGGTTTGCCCACGTCGGATCGCTGACGAAGATGCGCGCGCCCGGGTTGCTCTTGTTGATGAATTCCGCGGCCAGACGCAGGCCACCGCAGCCACCGGGGGTCTGGAAAGTGCAACGGCGTGACTGTGTGGACGCAGCAAGGTCCTTGCCCAGAATCAACTGTGCCACCAGTTCGTTGTATTGCACCGCTCCGGCGGGGCCGACATAGGTCTTGGTGGTCTGCGTGGCCAGCAGACGGCGCTCGGCTTCCTTGACGGCGCGCATCACCGGAGTGCTGCCTTGCTCGTCCTTGTATACGCCAACGCCAAGATCGATCTTGTGTGCATTGTTGTCTGCGCGGAACGCCTGCATGAGTCCGAGGATTGGATCGGGAGCGAGAGGGCTCAAATGTTGGAACATGTTTTTCTCCTGAAAATTACGGTCTACTGTGGGAGCGGGCCCTGCCCGCGATTATTCTCTACTTTACGCAACGCATGAAAAGTATCGCGGGCGGGGCCCGCTCCCACAGTCAGTGGTGCATTTACACCTTCCGCTGTGCCTGCGCCTTCAGCGTGTTCTGCAACAACGACGCTCGCGTCATCGGGCCAACGCCACCGGGTACCGGGGTGATGAAGGAGCACTTGTCCTTCACGGAGTCGAAATGCACGTCACCCACCAGTCTGAAACCGGATGCACGACTCGCATCTGCCACGCGTGTGATCCCTACATCCACCACGACAGCGCCGTCCTTGACCATGTCTGCCGTGATGAAATCCGGCTTGCCGATGGCGACGATCAGGATGTCGGCGCTGCGACATATCTCTGCCATGTTCGGTGTGCGGCTGTGCACGAGTGTCACGGTCGAGTTCCCGGGGTTGCTGTTGCGCGACATCAGAATGGACATCGGTGTGCCGACGATATTGCTGCGGCCGACGACGACACAGTGTTTGCCCACCGTGTCGATCTTGTAACGGCGCAGCAACTCCATGATGCCATTCGGCGTGGCCGAGACGAACGTCGGCATGCCCAGGCACATGCGGCCAACGCTTGCAGGAGAGAAACCGTCCACATCCTTCGCAGGTGCGATGGCCAGTGTCACCTTGTCTTCATCGATGTGTTTCGGCAACGGGACCTGCACGATGAAGCCGTCGATGGCGTCGTCGTTGTTCAGCTCTTCGATGCGCTTCAGCAATTCTGCTTCGCTGATCTCTGCCGGCAAGCGAATCAGAGTGGAATCGAAACCCACCTGCTTGCAGTCGAGGACCTTGTTGTTCACATAGGTCTCACTGGCACCGTCATTGCCGACCAGAATGGCGGCAAGATGTGGCGCTCTGCCTCCGCGCGCCTTGATCTGTTTGACCTGCTCGGCGATTTCCAACTTGATCTGTTCCGAAGTCAATTTCCCATCGAGTAATTGCATTGTCTTGTCCTGCCTCTGACTAGTTTGAATTCGTTACCACTTGCCACTGTTGGCCATGCTCAGCCATGGCTCCTGCGGAGGCAGTGGTGCGCCCTCCTGCAACAGCTCGATGGAGATGTTGTCAGGGGAGCGGATGAAGGCCATGCGGCCATCGCGCGGAGGGCGGTTGATGGTCACGCCTTTCTCCTGCAAATGGGCGCAGGTCGCATAGATATCCTTCACGCTGTAGGCCAGGTGACCGAAGTTGCGGCCTTCGCCATAGACTTCCGGGTCCCAGTTGTATGTCAGTTCAATCTGCGCGTCGTCATCGCCTGGAGCGGCCAGAAATACCAGTGTGAAACGGCCCTGTTCACTCTCGCGGCGTTGCAGTTCGCGCAGGCCGAGCTTGTTGCAGTAGAAATCCAGGGAGTCGTCGAGATTGCTGACGCGTACCATCGTGTGCAGGTATTTCATCATGAGTCTCCGGTAGTGATACTGGTCGGGCGCGTCTGGCAGGTGCGCGTTATTCGGCTAGAGAGCGATGCAGCGAGATCGGGATATACTCGCCCGCCTGACTCCAGTCGCCGTCCATGCGGGAAGGGTTGCCGTCCGGCGCGCGGTCGCTGTGAATCACACCGTAGTACTCGCCCTCGATTCTGGGAAACAGGAAGCGGAAGGTGCTGCCATCAATCGCAACCGATTCCGCAGTGAGTCCCATGATGCCCTGTGCGGGGATGTCCAGCACGGCGCTCAACTGTTCGCCGTCGGCGCTGATGGTCAGGATGAATTCGCGATCGCCACCGATGTTGATGTTGAAGGCGCCACGCCAGACACCGGCCAGCCTGGACTCCTGTGCAGTGGCCACGGATGCGAAGGCCAACAACAGGATCAGCGAGAATGCCGACAACGAGAAGAAGGTGCGCAATTTCGACATAAGGGCTCTCTGGATCGACTCTGGAAAGTGAGTTCAACAGCGGTGAAATCAGGCGCGTATTATAAGGGCAAGCACCGAGTCGGGCCCAGCTAAAAATGTCTCAGGAGGACACATGCTCAAGATCATGAATCTGTTGGCCGATCTGCCAGCGTCGCAGACTGCTGAAATTTTTGAACCCTTGGCGCAGGGGCCCGGAGTTCTGATCGAACGCATCGTGTCCCGGGGACACCGTTCAGCCGAAGGTTTCTGGTACGAGCAGCCGCAGGCGGAATGGGTTCTGGTGGTGCAGGGCGAGGCGGTATTGCGCTGGGAGTCGGGTGGCAGCGCCCGCTTGAAGAC
>MGYS01000078.1:3515-5268 GCA_001802565.1 Gammaproteobacteria bacterium RIFCSPLOWO2_02_FULL_57_10
TATGGCTGGCCGTGCATTATCCCGCCGTGACTGCTTGACCCGAAAAAGCAACGGCCGCTGCCTGTGGGGGCAACGGCCGTCGAGGTTCAAGGTTTCTGAACAATCACTTCTTGGTGTACGTGTAGGTAATGTCGTAGACCTGCGTGAGCGTGAAGCCACTTTGCGTCAACGTCCCGTTGAACTTGATGTTGAACACGATCGAATTGCTGCTGGAAGAGACAAGAGTCACGGCAATGTTTCCGGTGATGCCGGAGTTCTTGTACTGCTCTTCAACAGCCTCTCTTACATCGTCTACGTCACTGGAGCTGGGCATTGGCAGATTGTCGATCGTGATTGGACCCACGTTGACCAGCACGCCGGAGGTTCCCACAGTACCGGTGATCACCAATGTGGAGTCTCCTTGTGGAATCTGCGGAATATCGACCTGAATTTTCGCCAATTCAGACAGTATCGTTGCCAACGGGCCTTGCTTCAGAGGGGTATCGCCAAACTGTCCACCCATCACATACACATCGCCATTGTTGTCGATCGCCAGGTAGATGCCGGTGGAATAGAGACGGTAGTAGTAGTCGCCCAGCGTGAGGGTCGAGGATGCACCAGCGGAGGGGAAGTACTGGGCGAGTTTTGCCTGTGCCTGAGTGAACAGATCAGCGATCTGGGCCTGACTGGGTGGGGTCGGCAGACTGGCACCACAACCCGTGGTGGAGGTACTGATCTTGCTGCCGCCCAACTGGCCGAGGAATGCTCCTGTGGAAGAGCTCAGGTTGATCTCGTTGAAATTGCCGGTGCTGATATTGGATACCGACAAGGTCAGGCCAGAGCCACTCTCCGTGAAATGGGCTTCCGCAGTATTGCCGGTTTTCGTCACCGGGTTCGTCAGTGTATAGCCGGCCAGACACATGACTCCTCCTGGTGCCAGAACGACCTGCACCTGGGTGCCGTTCGTCACTGGCGAACCGGGTTGTGCAGCCGAGTAGGTCATGTTGTACGTCCCGTGAAACGACGTGGGAATCGTGGCTGTCTGTGCCAGTGCAACGGTGCTGAACAGGGTGGTGGAGACCAGCGTGGCACACGCGATAGCGGTGTTTCTCAACGTCTTGATTGCAGGCATCATGAAAAATTCTCTCCGGATTAATTCAACTGAACTAAGAAAAAAGGGACGGAAATGCGTAGCCATTTCGTGTCTGGAGAGTACGGGAGAGAGGGGAGGGGCAAAACCCCCCGATCAGGGGGTCGAGTAATAATCTCTTGTAATTCAGGTTGTTACAGAATCTCTATGCTGCGGGCGTTGCCTGGAGGGCCCTCAATCGGGCGTGATGGCAAAAAATCGCTCAGAGAAGCACTTTTTCATAGAACGCCAACTCGGCCTCCAGCGCAGCGATCTGATTGCGGGGTTTGCGGAAGCCGTGCCCTTCGTCATCGAAATACACGCACTGGCTCAACGGATTCTGTTGTTGCAGTTGCGTGAAGATGGCTTCTGCCTGATTCGGCGGCACCACCTTGTCGAGTCTGCCCTGCAACAGCAACACCGGAGCGGTGATGCGCGCGATGCTGTGCAGCGGTGAGCGCTGTCGGTAGATGTCGGCGGCAGCGGGGTAGGGGCCGATCAGCTGATCCAGGTAACGGGACTCGAACTTGTGGGTGTCCTGAGCCAGAAGCTCCAGATCGCTGATGCCGTAATAGCTCGCGCCCGCACGGAAGAGATCGCTCTGAACCATTGCTGCCAGCACTGCATAACCCCCCGCGCTGCCGC
>MGYS01000078.1:5280-19139 GCA_001802565.1 Gammaproteobacteria bacterium RIFCSPLOWO2_02_FULL_57_10
CCTTGTCGGCAGCCACCCTGCCATTGGCGATCAGGGACTCTACCGCGCCGATGATATCTTCCACATCGGCCACGCCCCACTGTCCGTAAAGGCTCTGGCGGAAGCGCCTGCCATAGCCTGTACTGCCACGGTGGTTGACATCCAGCCACGCGAAGCCCCTGGAGGTCCAGAACTGCAAGGTCGGATTGAATGCAGCCTTAGCGCTGCTCGTGGGCCCGCCATGAATACTGACCAGCAGAGGCGGCAGGCTGTCGAGCGGGGCCTGGCAGGCTGAATTCAGTGGCGGGTAATAGAGACCGAAGGCGCTCTCACCATTGGCAGTCCGGTAGCTGAAATGCTCTGCAGTACTGATGTCGGTGGGGGGCAGAGTGACGCCGCTGCGCCCCTTGAACACTGTGGTGATTGGCGCGTTGGGTGCATCCATCTGAATGCCATGGATGGCCACCGCGCTGGTCGCCGTGGAGGCCAGGAAAACTGCCTGCCCGGCGTGGCAACTCAGGTTCTCCAGTTGTCCGAAGGCACTGTGCAGCGTGCGCGTACTTCTGTCTGTGACATTCAGCTTCACCAGGGACCAGTGGCTCTGGTTGTGCAGTGTCAGCAGCACGGTATCTGCATCGAGAAAATCGTAACTGCGTTGACCGGACTGCCACTGGGGGCCACACATTTCCGCGTCGATCTCCAGCAGTCTTTCGGCATGAGCAGGGGCGACGGATGTCTGCAGGGCAGACGCGCGGATGCGATAGAGATTCCACCAGTTGCTCCAGTCTGCGATGAAATACAGATCGCCGGTCGGGCTGAATGCGGGTTGCAGGAGCGACCCGGGTTGTTCCGGGCATATCTGTCGGCAGTTGCGCAGACTGCCGTCGTCGCTGACCTCCGCCACCTGGATCTGTGTGTCGTCCCAGGGCATGTTGGGGTGTGACCAGGTCTGGAATGCCAGGCGGGTGCCATCGGGTGACAGGCAGGGAGAGGTCACGAAGTCGCTGTCGGCAAACAGCACCAGTCCCTCGTGTTCCTCGGCAAATGGAAGAGCCACGAGTGTGTTGGCTGGTTCTGCATTCGTGTCGCGATGATCCTCGCGCACACAGAGCAGTCGTTGCCGCCTCGCGTCGACGATCATGTCAGCGTAGCGCAGCGGGCGGGAATCACCCGGAGATGCGGGAGTCATGGCGATGGGCGCGTCTGTGCTTTGCCGACCGCCGATTTGCTCACCATTGATCTGCAAAAGTGGGTCGAACGCTTGCCGGTAGATGCGTTGATCGCTGAAATTGCAGAAGTACACCGAGTGATCGTCGAACGCGTAAGGGAAACCACCGTATTCATGCACTTGCGAGCGCACGTTGAAACCCCTTGGGGATATCCGTGTCGGCCGTGAAGGTGCCTGATCTCCCTGGACAGGAAGAAACATCAGCGCCAGCGCGTTGCCTTCCTCGGGCATGCTCAGCAGAAAATACATTCCGTGGGCAGACGCGCGCAGACAACTGATGGATTCCGACGCCGAGAAGAGACTGGCTGCGCTCAATTCCGAGGGCCAGTGACCATATTCCAGGACCTGGGGTGTGTTCATGCGGATGCTCCCTTCTTGCCTGAATGCAGAGTCCCACGCGCCAGCGACATTGCCATCCCCACCAGACAAAGAGCTGCTGCCAGACCAAAGGCGACGCTGACCGTGCGCTCCAGCACGGGGTAGTTCTCCTCACTGATGACCGCACTGCCCATGAACAGGTTCAACATCAGTGACACCAGCAGCATGCTGATGAGCTGGCCGAGAGTACGCATCGTGGCCACCGCTCCGGACGCACTGCCCATCTGCCTGGCTTCCACCGAACCCATGATGGAGTTGATGTTGGGAGAGGAGAACAGGGCGAAGCCTGCGCCACTGATCAACAATGACATCACCACACTGCTGATCCTGCTGGTGCTGTCGAGCGTGGCCAGCAAGGCGAGTCCGATGGTTGTCATCGCCACGCCCGATGTTGCCAGCAGGCGCGGTTCGATCCGGTCGGAGAGGCGGCCAGCGAGAGGCGACAATACCGCCATGGTCAGCGGCTGCAACATCAGGATCATGCCGGTCTGGGTGGCAGAGAGAGCCTTGAGATACTGCAGGAACAGACTCAGCAGGACCACGTTGGCATAGGTGGCGCTGTACATCACCAGCGACGCGAGACAGGAGAGCGTGAACAGCCGATTGGTGAAGAACAGTCGCACATCCCAGATCGGTTCTGGAATCTTCAGTGCATGGCGAACGAATGTCACGGCCAGAATGGTTCCGGTCACCAGCATGACAAAACCGTCCAGAAGAGGGAGGCGGGTTGCGGCTACACAGATCAGCAGCAGACTGGTGCAGAAAGTGATTGCGCCAACCGTGTCGAACGGCGCCTGACTGTTGGCGGACCACTCACCATCGACCTTGAACACCCCTACCAGCAGCACGACCAGTGCCAGCGGCAACTGCAGCAGAAAGCCATAGCGCCAGCCCAGGGTGTCGATCACAAAACCGCCGATGAAGGGTCCGGCCGCCAGTCCGACGTAGATGGAAGAGACCAGCAGTCCGACCATCTGTCCGCGCTTCTGCGCCGGAAATACCGATGAGAGGATGGCGATCTGCGTGGCATAGAGCATCGCCGAGGCCACGCCCTGCAGAAAACGTGCGGAGATCAGCATTGTCGCGTTGAACGACACGGCCGCCAGGATTGACGTCAGGATCACCGCCACGGTGCCCTGCAGGAACACGCGCTTGCGACCGATGCGATCCGCCAGACCACCGAAGGGCAACACGAACATGGCACTGGCCACGAGATAAGCCATCGGAATCCAGCTCAGCGCCACGGCGCTGAGTTGCAGATCGTCGGCCATGGCGGGCAGGGCCACATTGGTGGCAGACAACATCAGGGGAGTGGTGAAGCCGTTGAGCAGCACCATCAGCAGCACGGTGTTCTGCAGGCGACCCTCGTGCTTGGCAGACTGTTGGTCGGCGGTGTCCATCAGAACAGAATCACGGAGCGGATACTCTTGCCTTCATGCATCAGGTCGAATGCCTTGTTGATGTCCTGCAGTGGCATGGTGTGGGTAATGAGCGGGTCGATGCGGATCTTGCCGTCCATGTACCAGTCGACGATCTTCGGGACATCGGTCCGGCCTCTTGCGCCACCGAAGGCGCTACCGCGCCACGAGCGTCCGGTCACCAGCTGGAAGGGGCGTGTGGAGATTTCCTGCCCGGCACCGGCCACGCCGATGATGAAGGATTCGCCCCAGCCCTTGTGCGTGCACTCCAGCGCCTGACGCATGGTCTTCACGTTGCCGATGCACTCGAAGCTGTAGTCGACGCCGCCCTTGGTCATGTTGATGATCTCGGCGGTCACGTCCTCCACTTCTTTCGGATTCACGAAATCGGTCATGCCGAATTCGCGTGCCAGTGCCACTTTGGACGGATTGAGATCCACGCCGATGATGCGGTCGGCGCCCACCATGCGCGCCCCCTGGATCACGTTCAGGCCGATGCCACCCAGACCGAATACGGCCACCGTGCTGCCGGGTTGCACCTTCGCCTGGAACACAACCGCCCCGATGCCAGTGGTGACGCCGCAGCCGATGTAGCAGATCTTGTCGAAGGGGGCATCGCTGCGCACCTTGGCCACCGCAATCTCGGGCAGCACGGTGAAGTTGGAGAATGTCGAGCAGCCCATGTAATGCAGGATGGGTTTTCCGTCGAGAGAAAAGCGGCTGGTGCCATCGGGCATCAGGCCCTTGCCCTGGGTGGGGCGGATGGCCTGGCATAGATTGGTCTTGGGATGCAGGCAGAATTCGCATTCGCGGCACTCGGGGGTGTACAGCGGTATGACGGTGTCGCCGACTTTCAGGGATTTCACTCCCGCACCCACTGCCACGACCACGCCCGCGCCCTCGTGACCGAGAATGGCAGGGAAGGCACCCTCAGGATCATCGCCGGACAGCGTGAAGGCATCGGTGTGACACACGCCCGTTGCCTTGATCTCGATCATGACTTCTCCGGCACGTGGACCGTCGAGATCCACCTCAACGATCTCCAGAGGTTTTCCTGCGGCAAAGGCGACGGCGGCGCGTGTTTTCATAACGGGGATTCTCGGCAAGGATGCATGGACGGACGATGCCCGGATTGTAATTAGCCAATCCCGGTGAAGCAAATGGTGATACCATTTCGCGCAAAGTAACCAGCCACGATTGATGTCAATGATGAAAACAGAACCCAGAAAATATGTGTTGACCGTCTCCTGTCCCGAAGCCAACGGCATCGTGCGCGCAGTGAGTGATTTTCTCTTCCAGCGCGGCGCCACCATCAGCGACGCGGCCCAGCATCGCGACCCGGTGATCGATCGCTTTTTCATGCGCGTGGAGTTCGAGGAGGCCGAGGCGGCATTGCCCGGCAGCGAGAAACTCGACGAAGATTTTCGCGACATCGCGACGCGTTTCGACATGCAGAGAAATTTCTTCGATCTGAGTGTCAAACCGAAGGTGCTGATGGCGGTGTCGAAGCACGGTCACTGCCTCAACGATATCCTGCACCGCTGGAGCAGTGGCGTGTTGCCCGCGAACATCGTCGGTGTGGTATCCAATCATGAAGACTTGCGCGGCATCACCGAGTGGTATGGTATTCCCTATCACTACCTGCCCGTGACCGAGCACAACAAGGCGGAACAGGAAGACGAAGTCCTCGCCATCATCCGTGACAAGAAAGTGGATCTCCTGGCACTTGCGCGCTACATGCAGATTCTTTCACCGAAGATGTGCGAGGCGATGGCGGGACGTGCGATCAACATCCACCACTCGTTCCTGCCCGGCTTCAAGGGCGCCAATCCCTATCGCCAGGCCTACATGCGCGGTGTGAAGATCATCGGAGCGACGGCACACTACGTGACCACCGATCTCGACGAAGGTCCGATCATCGAGCAGGCGGTGGAGAAGATCGATCACAACTTCGACATCGATGAACTGGTGCAGATCGGTCGTGATGCGGAGTGCGCGGCGTTTGCACGCGCGGTGAAGTGGCACTGCGAACACCGCATCATCGTCAATGGGAACAAGACGGTGGTCTTCAAATAAGCAGATCGGGTCAGTGCTTTGTCTGCAACAAATCCGAGAGGTCTTCGAGAGGCATCGGTCTGGCAAAGTAATAGCCCTGTGCCTCCCGACATCCCATCGCGATCATCATCTGTTCCTGCTCTGCAGTTTCCACACCCTCGGCGATGGTGACCAGCCCGAGGTTTTCGCCGAGGCGCACGATGGTCTCGGCGATGATCCCTCCGTCCTGCTTGCCAAGATCACGCACAAAACTGCGGTCCACCTTCATCTTGTCCAGCGGCAGACGGCGCAGGTAACTCAAGGATGAATAGCCCGTGCCGAAATCATCGATGGAGATGCGCACGCCGAGCGCCTTCAGTCTGGTTAGGCAGAGAATGATCGCCTCGGGGTCATCCATCAGCACGGATTCGGTGATCTCCAGCTCCAGTTCCCCACCGGTGACGCCGTGCCGCTTCATCGCATGGGCGACCTGGGACACGAACTGCGGGCTGCGGAACTGCGGCATCGAGACATTCACGGCGATGCGCATGTCCTTGATGCCCGCTGTCTTGAACATGGCAATCTGCGCGCAGACACTTTCAAGCACCCAGGCGCCTATCGACAGGATGAGTCCTGAATATTCTGCAATCGGAATGAACACGCCCGGCGGGATGAAGCTGCCATCCGCCTGCGGCCAGCGCAGCAGCGCCTCCAGACTGACAATCCGGCGTGTCTTCAGATCGTACTGGGGCTGGTACCAGATACGCAGCTTCTGCAGCGCGAAATCGATACGCAGCTGACGAATGAGTTGCAGGCGCTGCTCCTTCTCTTCCTCCATGGCCCTCGCGTAATACTCGAAGTGCCGGGTGTTTTCCTTTTTGGCACTGTTGAGTGCAATGTAGACGCGCTTGAGCATCGTCAGCCCGTGATCGCCCAATTCACGAAGGCGTCCGATGCCGATGCTGGCGTTGATGGTCAATACCTGATCGCGCGTACTGAAAGGGGACTCGAAGAGCGCGAGTATCGACTGTGGCGTCAGGTTGAATTCTTCACCGATGACACCGAATACGTCGGCATCGACTCTTGCCACGACGCCGCTGTCACCGAATGCAGTCTTGAGCCGACTCGCGACAGCGACCAGCAGCTCGTTGCCGATTTCCTGGCCGAGGCCATCATTGACATCGGAGAAGTGATCGATGTCGATCAGCACGGCAACCTGCGGCGCGACATGGCAGTCTTGTTGAGTCTCCAGAAGACGTGTGAATTCGTTGCGATTGGCGAGGCGCGTGAGTGGATCGATGTACGCCGTGTTGCGCAGTTGCTGGAACAGGGAAACGTTCTCGTAACCTATGGCGATGTTGTTGAGAAAGACCTGCAGCAAAGCCTTGTCCTGCTCGGAGACTGTGCATCGCGTCTGCAGATAGACGGCGGCCTTGTGATGCTCATTGCCGAGATAGAGCACGCTCTCGTCGTCGGTGTAGATGTGTTGCTTCTGCTGCAGACAGGTGTGGATGAGGCGAGCGATGTGCGCATCCTCGATGCCGTCCAGCTTGTGTCTGATGTAGGGCGCGTAGCTGCCTGCCGCCCCCATGATATAGACATCCTCCTCGCTTTCCTCATCGTCCAGCTTCGCGTGGGCGCACAGAAGTCCCTCTGCACGCAGACCGAGCAGCGATGAAATCTGGGTAATCACGCCTTCGGAGAACTCATGCAACGAATGCTGTTCCATCAGACTCGCACCGGCACTGATGATCTTCTGCAGACCAAGGCGGTTCTGGTTGATGGTGCGGATCTGTTGATAGGAGCGGATCGAGGAGATCATCACCGTTGTGAGAGTGTTGTGGGTGAGCTCCGACTTGGTCTTGTAGTCGTTGATGTCATACTCCCGCACTACACTTTCTTCGGGCGCGTAACCTGGCTGCCCGGTACGCAGGATGATGCGCACCTCATGGCGCTCCATGATTTCCCTTATATGGCGTACCGCCTTGAGACCTGCGTCCTCACTCTCCATGACCACGTCGATCAGGATGACAGCGAGATCGTCCAGCGTGGCGAGGGTTTTCAGGCATTCGGCTGCGGAGGAGGCGTGATGCAACTGCAGAGGCCTGCCCAGCACCGTCAGTCTGGACAACGCGAGGCGAGTGACATGATGGACTTCGTCGTCATCATCAACAATCAGGACATGCCAGCAGTCGTTGGGTTTTCTGACAGCGCCAGGTTGCACTTTCAGTTCCGGCTTGAACATGATCTGGTCGTGATCACTTCGTGTCATAAGGATTGCTCCTTCGTTCCTGTCTTGGACCCTGCCGCCTTTCTGGAGCTTGCAGCGGCAGAGTTATCAGGAACCTTACGCCTTTGCTGGTTTTTTCATCCAGCTTGATTTCGCCACCCAGCATATCAGTGACAATGTTGTAAGCGATGTGCAGGCCGAGACCGCTGCCACCTCGTCCAAGTTGTGTCGTGAAAAATGGATCGAAAATGCGACTGCGGACTTTTTCGTCGATACCGCGACCGTTGTCGGTGAATTCGAGCAGCAGGTGTTCCTCATCGACTTTGGTGACCTTGATCTTCATCAGCCCGCGAGAGCCGGGCTCGAAGGCATGGGCCAGCGAGTTCATCACCATGTTGCTGATAACCTGACCGAGCGGGCCAGGGTAACTGTTCATCAGCAGATGCTCGGGAACGTCGACCTCCAGAGTGTGGGGCGTATGTTTCAACTGCGGGCTCAGCGTCGCGACGAGTTCGTTGATCATGACGGAGATGCTGAAGCTGCGCATGCGCTCGCTGGTCTGATCGACGGCGACTTGCTTGAAGTCCTTCACCAGTTCGGTGGCGCGCCGGATGTTCTGTTCGATGATGCGAGTGCTCTCGGTGGCGGTCTCGAGGTAGGCACTCAGATCGGAATACTTCAGGTCATTATCGGCCAGCATCTTGCTGACTTCGGCCGTTCTGTTCTTCAGCACGGTGGCAGCCATGAGGCTGTTGCCCACCGGCGTGTTCAGCTCGTGTGAGATACCCGCCACCATTCCTCCGAGTGCAGCCATGCGCCCCTGCTGCACCATCTGGCCATGAGCCTCCTGCAGTTCTGCGGATTTCTCTCTGACCTGTTGTTCGATGCGGCGCTGCTGGCGCAACAGGTTGTGGACAATCAGCGTGAGCAGGGCAGTGATGGCGAGCCCGAATACCACAGACGCATAGGTCAGGCGGTAGTCGACAGGATTGCCGCCGTCTGCATCGAAGTGCCAGATGAGTTCCCAGCGATACAGGCCCATGTCTATCTCGGTCCGATAGGAGGTCTCCGGCTCCGAGCTGAGTTGCGGCAGGCTGGAGTGGTTGATGCTGGGGTTTTCGGGATGAAAGATCTCCACCGTGGTGGCACTGGAAATTATGTCGCTGGTGACATCCCCCAGCAGGCTGCTGAAATCGATCAGGCAGACCAGCACGCCTTCGGTATCGGCGTTGGGCACGGCGATGGCCAGGGGCAGGTAGCTGGTCTCGCCATCCTTGAACAGAGCCCCGGTCGCGATCGCGGGCTTCTCGTCGTAAGCCTGCTCGATGATGGGAACAAGTCGGTCATCGATCATGTACAGCTGCCCGGTCGGCAACAGCGGAAGATCACCGGCGCTCTGCTGAACCTGATAGCCCGCCTCGCCATGCGTGGCGACGAATGCGATGGACAGGCTGGGATTGCGTGATGTGGAACTGATCAATTGAGTGCGAGAGGCGATCAGCTCCTGCTGCTCGACAACCGTGGAACCGAAATAGAGGATCGACATCGCCACGAGCGGTTCACGCTCACGCTGGACGCGATAATTGAGTTCCGCACTGAGGCGCTCGGCTTCGGTGATGGCCTCGATCTGCCAGACCCGAAAGGCGGAATCAGCCATCTGCCACCCAACGAGTGCGGTACTGAGCAGGCCTGCCGCGACCACGCTGAGGCGGATCAGGATACGCCTGATATTATTTTTGATGGCCTGAATCACTGGCGTTGTCCTGAAATGCAGCGAGGCTGGAGCAACCGTCAATTGTCCGGGTCATCATAGCCTGCCTTCCCTGTGGGAGCCAGCCCTGCTGGCGATTCCCTGTGCATCCTGCAATGGCTTATGCAAAAAGCCGCGCCAGGTGCACTCCTGTATGAGATTTCTTCTTCCGAATCAGCATCAGTGGTTCACATTCGGCGACGACCTTGCCGCCCTCCTTGCCACCTTCCGGCCCCATGTCGATCACCCAGTCGGCCTCTGCAATCACATCCAGGTTATGTTCGATCACGATCACGCTGTTGCCCGCATCGACAAGACGGTGCAGCACACGCAGCAGTTTCTCCACATCTGCCATGTGAAGTCCGACAGTGGGTTCATCGAGGATGTAGAGACTGTGTGTGACGGTGTTGCGTCGCAACTGCACCGAAGGTTTGGCTTTTGCCAACTCGGCCACCAACTTGATGCGCTGCGCCTCGCCGCCGCTCAGTGTCGGGCTCTGTTGCCCAAGGGTCAGGTAGCCCAGACCAACATCCTGCAACAGGCTGAGAGGGTGATGCACGAGGGGCACGGGAGCAAAGAACTCCACGGCTTCGTCGACGCTCATGGCCAGCACCTGACCAATGTGCTTGTCCTTGTAACGCACCGCGAGCGTGTCCTCGTTGAAGCGCCAGCCGTGGCACTCTTCACAATCCACGCGCACGTCGGGAAGGAAGTTCATCTCGATGCGACGCATGCCGTTGCCTGCGCAGGTCTCGCAACGCCCGCCCGCCACATTGAATGAAAAGCGACCCGGCCCGTAGCCCCGCAGGCGTGCGTCCACCGTGTCGGCGAAGAGCTTGCGGATGGTGTCCCAGATACCGATGTAGCTGGCGGGGCAGGAGCGGGGTGTCTTGCCGATAGGCGTCTGATCGACCTGCAAGAGACGATCCACGGTCTCCCAGCCCGTCAGCCTGTCACAGCCGATCCACGCGGGTGTCTTCCTGCGATTGTTGCGCGCGCGCAGTGCCTGTCGAACGTTGTCGAAGAGTATGCCGCGAATCAGCGTGCTCTTGCCGCTGCCGCTCACACCACTCACAGCAACGAGACGTCGCAGTGGAATATCGAGAGAGATGTCGCGCAGATTGTGCAGCGTGGCACCTTCGATGCGCAGTGCCGAATGCGGCAATGCTGCACGTGCAACAGTGTCGCGCAGATCCGGCACAGGATGACGCAGCGGATTGGCGAGGAAGCGACCCGTCAACGACACCTTGTTCTTCTTCAATTGTGTCAGCGTGCCCTGGGCAATGATCTCGCCGCCGCGACTTCCTGCACCCGGCCCCACATCAATCAGATGGTCCGCTTCTGCCATGGTCGCGTCATCATGTTCGACGACGATCACCGTATTGCCGTGCTGTTGCAATTCGCGCAGCGTCTGGATCAGCAGGGCGTTGTCGCGGGCATGCAGGCCAATGGTGGGTTCATCGAGAATGTAGCAGACGCCCTGCAGGTTGGAGCCGAGCTGGGACACGAGGCGAATGCGCTGGGCCTCGCCACCGCTCAACGTGGGTGCGGCGCGATCGAGACTCAGATAGCCGAGACCGACCTTGCCGAGAAAGCTCAGGCGCGAGCGCAGCTCCGGCAACACATCACGGGCGATGGCCTGCTCCTTTTTCTCGAAGCGGAATTTGCCGATCTGCTGATCTGCATCCAGCACCGAGAGTGCGGTGAAATCTGCAATCGATCTGCCTTCCAGTTGCACGGCGAGTGCTGTCGGGTTGAGACGTTTGCCGTCGCAGGCGGGGCAGCACACACGCTCGGGTGCCAGTGCATCATCGTCCTCTGTCTCCGGAGCTTCGAGCCACACTTCCTCTTCGCCAGTCTGCTCCTCGGTAAAATTGCCGATGATTTCCCCGGTGCCAAAGCAGGTGCCACACCACCCATGTTTGGAGTTGTAGGAGAACAGGCGAGGATCAAGTTCGTCGAAACTGTCGCCACAGGAAGGGCAGGCGCGTTGCGTGGAAAACAGCATGTCCTTGCTGCGGTCGCTCGTGGATTCTGTGGGAGCGGGCCTCGCCCGCGAAGATTTCGCTGGTTGCGCTCCAACGGGCGTAACGATGAGCAGACCATTGCCCAGCTCCAGCGTCTGATCGATCAGCGCAGTCAGTACCGCCTCGTTGCGGGCATTGACGACGCAACTGCCGGTGAGAATCTCGATATCGTGTTCCTTGTAGCGATCCAGTACGGGCCAGGGATCGCTCGGCAAATAATGACCATCGGCGCGCAGCTGTGTGTACCCCCGACTTGCGGCCCATGCGGCCAATTCCTTGTAGATGCCCTTGCGGCCGACCACCATCGGTGCAAGCAGATTCACTTCCTTGTTCTTCCAACTGGCGAGTATGCGCGACAGGATCATGTCGCGGGTCTGCGGCGCGATCGCCACGTCGCAGCGCGGACAGTGTTGCACACCGAGCTTGACGAACAGCAGGCGCAGGAAGTGATAGATCTCCGTGAGCGTGGCGACCGTGCTCTTGCGACCACCGCGACTGGTGCGCTGCTCGATGGCGACCGTCGGCGGAATGCCGTGAATCGCATCCACGTCCGGACGGGTGGCAGGTTGCACAAATTGCCGAGCGTAGGCGTTCAGCGATTCTAGATAACGCCGCTGTCCCTCACCGAAGACGATGTCGAACGCGAGTGTGCTCTTCCCGCTGCCGCTGACTCCGGTAATCACTGTGAACTTGTTCCATGGAATGCTGACATCGACGTTCTTCAGATTGTGTTCGCGAGCGTGGTGAATCTGGATTGCCTTGGTTGCAGCGGCGCGCTTCTCGGATTTGTCGATCGTGAGCGGTGCGGCGAGGGAACGACGACGCGTGTCCGCCAGACTCTGTTCGTACTCGCGCAGCGCCTGTGCGGTGAGCCCCTTGCCACTCCTGAGGAACTCTTCCGGTGTGCCCTCTGCGACCAGCGTACCTCCCTTGTCGCCGCCTTCCGGACCGATGTCGATCAGCCAGTCTGCCGCGCGAATCACGTCGAGATTGTGTTCGATGATGAGAAGAGAGTGTCCGGCATCGATGAGTTTGCGAAACGCGCTCATCAGCACGCTGATGTCGTGGAAGTGCAGCCCGGTGGTCGGTTCGTCGAAGAGAAAGAGAATCCCCTGTGGGAGCGAGCCCTGCTTGCGATTTCCAACTCGATCGCGAGCAGGGCTCGCTCCCACAGACTTTCGAGTTCTGGTTTTCGCCTGGCCCTGCGCGATTTCGGCGAGATGGCCTGCCAGCTTCAAGCGTTGTGCCTCCCCGCCACTGAGAGTAGGAACGGCCTGACCGAGCTGCACGTATTGCAACCCCACGTCCAGCAATGGCTGCAGACAATCCATCACGGCCGCATCGTCCGCGAAGAACGCGAGTGCCTCGCTCACCGTCATCTCCAGCACATCGGCGATGGTCTTGCGGCCGGGGGTGGCGCCGGAGATACGCACTTCGAGAATCTCGCGGCGATAGCGCTTGCCGTTGCACTCCGGGCAGCGCAGATACACGTCACTGAGGAACTGCATCTCGACATGCTCGAAGCCGTTGCCAGAGCAGGTGGGGCAACGTCCGTTGCCCGCGTTGAAGCTGAACGTGCCAACCGTGTAGGCGCGCTCCTTCGCCAGGGGTTCGTTGATGAAGCGCTGGCGAATCACGTCGAAGGCACCGACATAGGTGGCCGGAATCGAGCGTGTGGTCTTGCCGATAGGGCTCTGGTCCACCATCACCACGTTCTTGACATGGTCAAGTCCACTGATGGCGGTATGTGCGCCCGGGGCCTCGGTGGCCTGACCGAAATGCTTGCAGGCGCCGCGATACAAAACGTCGTGAATCAACGTGGATTTACCCGAGCCGCTGACACCGGTGAGGCACACCAGTTGACCGAGGGGGATGCGGATGTCCATGTCACGAAGGTTATGTTCGCGGGCGCCTTCGATGAGGATTGATGCAGAGTTCTGGAATTCGCGAGCAGGGCTCGCTCCTACAGGTTTTTTTTGCAGGTCTGTAGGAGCGAGCCCTGCTCGCGAATAAGATGCCGCCGCATCAGCCACACCTTCAGTTTTGCGTTGCACCACCAGATCCAGCACGGAGCGTTTGCCATTGAGATACTGCGCCGTGAGACTATCCTTGTGCTTGAGCAGCTGCGCGGGTGTGCCCATGAAACGGATTTCGCCGCCGTCCTTGCCCGGACCGGGACCGATGTCGATGATCAGATCGGCGGCGAGCATCACCTGCGGGTCGTGTTCCACCACGATCAGCGTATTGCCCGCGTCGCGCAGACGATGCAGGATGCGGATCATCCGCGTCATGTCGCGCGAGTGCAGACCGATGCTGGGTTCGTCGAGCACGAACAATGTATTCACGAGAGACGTACCGAGCGCCGTGGTCAGGTTGATGCGCTGGACCTCGCCACCGCTGAGTGTGCGTGACTGCCGGTCCAGCGTCAGATAGCCCAGCCCGACGTCGAGCAGGTAGCCGAGCCGTGAGCGGATTTCGGTCATCAGCAGCTGCGTCGCCTCGTCGATCGCGCTGCTCGTTGTCATTGCATTGTCTGTGGGAGCGGGCCTTGCCCGCGATTTCTGATGTAGTGATTGATCAATCGCGGGCAGGGCCCGCTCCCACAGAGTTGTGAAGAACTCCGCGAGGTGTTCCAGCGACAGCGTCATGACTTCATGAATGTTGAGATGGCGATCGCCACCGTGCAGTCGCCACCACTGACTCTCCGCTTTCAGACGAGTGCCATGACACACATGACATTCCGTATAGGCGCGATACTTCGACAGCAGCACGCGGATGTGCATCTTGTACGCCTTCGTCTCCAGCCAGTTGAAGA
>MGYS01000078.1:19179-24562 GCA_001802565.1 Gammaproteobacteria bacterium RIFCSPLOWO2_02_FULL_57_10
GTACCCACTGGCGGTGTTCCTCGTCAAGCTGTGACCATGGAATGTCTGTGGGGATCTTGCGTTTGCGGGCAAACTTCATCATGTCGTCCTGACATTCCTTGAAGCTTGGCGTCTGCCACGGTTTGACGGCGCCCTGCGCGAGAGTCTTGCCGGCGTCCGGAATCACCAGTCCGAAATCCACGCCGATGATGCGTCCGAAGCCGCGACATTCCTCGCAGGCCCCGATGGGCGAGTTGAACGAGAACAGGCTCGGCGTGGGCTCGGAGAATTCGATGTCGCAATCGGCACAGTGATGATGACTCGAATACCGCAGCACCTGATTTTCATGTGGGAGCGGGCCTTGCCCGCGATTGCCGGTCGTTGCTGTCTTATCGATCCTCTCTGCATCACCTCCTGTCACCGGATAAATCACCACACGCCCATTGCCGTGATGCATCGCCACTTCCAGCGCCTCTCCCAGCCGATCGCGATTCTCGTCATTGAATCGCAGGCGATCCTGCACGACTTCCACCACGTCGCCCTTGTCGGTCTTGATGCGCGACTGAATGCGGGTGTAACCCTGTTGGCCGAGCAGCTGCACGATCTCCTCTTCGCTGAAATTGTGCGGCACACGGACTGGCAGGCAGACATTGATGCGCTGTTCCGGCTGCAGGCGTGCGTGCAGGTCGGCGACGATGCTCTGCGGCGTGTCCTTGCGCACGATGCGTGCACACTGCGGGCAGTGCAATACGGAGAGTCGCGCGAACGCGAGTTTCAGATAATCGTTCAGCTCCGTCATCGTGCCCACGGTGGAGCGCGATGTGCGCACCGGATTGCTCTGGTCGATGGCGATGGCAGGGGGGATGCCGAGGATGCTGTCTACGGCTGGCTTGTCCATGCGGTCGAGAAACTGCCGTGCGTAGGCCGAGAAAGTCTCCACGTAGCGGCGTTGTCCTTCGGCGTAGATCGTGTCGAAGGCGAGGGTGGATTTGCCGGAACCACTGACTCCCGTGATGACGATGAGCTTGCCTGTGGGCAGAGTCAGGCTCAGGTTCTTGAGATTGTTCTGGCGGGCTCCCTTGATGACGATGCTGTCCTGGGCGTGTCCGTTCATCTTCTTGTCACCCTTGGGTGGATTCTTTCCTGCCTGCATGCTGGCCTGCTCTCGTCGCGAAGGGATTGGGATAAGCTGTAATAATATACAGTGTTTGTTTGAGCGAAAACAAACACAACTTCATTCTGAAGCTCTCTGAGTTTCGGGATGGGTGTATTCGCCAACAAATGAGTGAACTGGCAATGAATTTTTTCCAGAACGCCTCGCTGTCTTGAAAATAAATTATCTAAAACAACAAGATATATGAATTTACGCAAGTTGGCGCAGTTGTTGCTGAAACCCTTACAGACTGAACTCCCACGAGGGTTCTCGCCTTTGCCACAGCTGACCACAGGGCTTGTAAAAATTCCAGTGACGTCCACGGGACGTTACGACAACGAACAGTTTGGAGATCACACACAATGGACACACAGAGTAGCAACGCTTGCCGCACCACCTGCCGCACGATTCACCGCACGACACGCCAGCGCATCACCCTGGCGACATCCTTCTTCTTTCTGCTGTTGCCTGTCGTCGTTCTGGCGGATGTCTGCAGCTATGAAAAGACAGTGACATTCACCGTCCCCGCAGAGAACATCAACCAGCTCGAGATCGACGCCCATGCGGGTTCGCTGGTCGTCGAGGCTGCCTCTGGCAGCAGCGAGATCAGTGTCGTGGTCACGGTATGTTCGAGCCGCAAGAGTGAACTGGCCGACATGGATGTTCTGCAATCGCGCGAAGGAAGTGTGCTGCAACTGGAGACACTGATTCCGGAGTTTCATGGTTCACTCTGGACCAGCCGCTATGCCTTTATCGATCTTGCGGTCACCGTTCCTGCGGGACTCGCGGTGGCGATTGACGATGGCAGTGGTCCGCTCGACGTCAGCGGCACCGGCAATCTGCGTATCAAGGATGGCTCCGGCGAGATCAAGGTCCACGCCATCATGGGTAATGTCGTGATTCGCGACGGTTCCGGTGAACTCAGCGTCGAAGATGTGGACGGCAGTGTCGAGGTGCGGGATGGCTCAGGCGCCGTGGACATCAGCTACGTCATGGGTGACGTGGATGTGGAGGATGGTTCCGGCACTCTGCGCATCGCCCAGGTGGGCGGCAGCGTCGGCATTCATGACGGCTCGGGCAGTATCGACGTGCGTGATGTGCAGCAGGAAGTCGTGATCCACGAAGACGGCTCTGGCAGTCTCGACATGCGCAGGGTCAATATTGGCGGCGGTGACTGACTTGAGAAGAGTGTGGGAGCGAGCCTGCTCGCGATTGACATTGCGTTGACCTGTTACGCGGCGTCGTTCGCGAGCAAGCTCGCTCCTACAATCTGTGAGACGGCGACGATTGTGAACCTTACGGTTTGAGTCCGGACCTGCTAACATCGCCGCCACTTTTCCCCCTGTTGCGGCCGCCCGATGGATATCCTGTTAGCCTGCGTTGTCATCACAATGGGTGCATTCGTGCAGACCGCGATTGGTTTCGGCCTTGCGGTCATCGCCGCGCCGATTCTGTACTTCATCGATCCTTACTACGTGCCTGCACCGATTACTGTGTGCGCGCTTGTCTTGTCCGTCTTCAACGTCTACAGCTATCGGGGTCAGGTGTCATTTCGCGGACTGGGCAATGCGGTCATCGGGCGTGTGCCGGGCTCGCTCCTGGGCGCCGCACTGCTGCTGTGGATCGACAAGGACTGGCTCGCATTGTGGATAGGGCTTTCCGTGCTTGCAGCAGTCGCCGTGAGCATGACGTCACTGCGTTGGCAGCCGACGCCAGGTCGCATGATGTTTGCAGGATTCATGTCGGGATTCATGGGGACGAGTTCGTCGATTGGCGGGCCGCCGATGGCTCTGCTGTGGCAGCATCAGGAGGTCAGTCTGATCCGCGCCAATCTCTCGGCGTTCTTCGTGATCAGTTGTCTGATGTCTCTCATTATTCTCGCGCCTGTAGGACAATTCGGCAGTCGTCAGATCCTGCTCTCGCTGCCGTTGTTGCCAGCCACCTTCATCGGGTTCCTGATTGCGCGCTACAGCATGAAGAGGGTGCCGCACAAACAACTGCGCATCGCATCGCTGACGTTGTGCAGCTTCTGCGGGTTGGCTGCAGTTCTCTCATTCTGGTTCTGACTTGAATGCATTCTAACGGCGTCGCGAGGTGGCAGGCCCGTTCTGCGGCTGACCGTGCCCCCTCCGGGGGTGGCCCTCTCTCCTCAAAATGCCCGAGGTCATTTTGCTGCGTTCGGCGCTGGTCTTTAATGCCGCTGAACGGGCCTGCTACCTCCCGACGCCGTTCGAAGGCATCCAGAATGCAAAGAATTTTCGCGAGCAGGCTCGCTCCTACAGGGGTGGGAATTCCGGAAGATTGCTCACACCCGAGCGCATACTGCTGGCGAGTGCCATTGTGCGTGGCAATAGCCTCTCGAAATAGAATCGCGCGGTGGCGATCTTGCCGCGATAGAACTCTGCGTCCGCAGCGGACGGATTATGTTGCAGCGCCGCACTTGCTACCTCGCCCGCCTGTGCCCATATCCACGCGAGCACGGTATAGCCTGAGTACATCAGATAATCGTACGCAGCCGCATTGACCTCATCTGGATTCTGCATGGCCTTCTTGCCCAGTTCTGCCGTGAGAGTCGTCCATTCCTGCAACTGCTTTTGCACAGCACCGGTGTGAATGCCTGATGCGTTCTGCTGGCAGTATCCGCTGACGAGCATGACGAAGGGAGCCAGCGCCTGACCACCGCTCGCGAGAATCTTGCGGCCCAGCAGGTCGAGCCCCTGTATGCCTGAGGTGCCTTCATAGATCGACGTGATGCGCGCGTCGCGGAAGTGTTGCTCCTGCCCCCATTCGCGCACGTAGCCATGGCCGCCGAAGATCTGGATGCCGTAACTGGTGGCCTCCATCGCTACCTCTGAGAGAAAACCCTTCGCGACCGGTGTCAGCAGTGAGAGCAGGGCATCGGCATTCGCGCGCACTTGTGCGTCGTCGCTGTAGCGCTCAAGATCAGTCTGCATGGCCAGAAAATAACTCAGCGCGCGACCGCCCTCGGCGAAGGCTTTCTGTGTGAACAGCATGCGACGAATGTCCGGGTGCACGATGATCGGGTCTGCAGGTGCCTGCGGATTGCTGCGCACCGTGCCGCGAAACTGCACGCGATCATGGGCATAGCGCAGCGCGTTCTGGTGCGACACTTCGATCTGCGCCAGTGCCTGCTGAGCGACGCCCATGCGCGACTCGTTGATGAACGTGAACATGGCACTCATGCCCTTGTTGGGCGGACTGATGAGATAGCCGACCGCATCGTCGAAGTTGATGACGCAGGTGGCGTTGCCGTGAATGCCCATCTTGTGCTCGATAGAGCCACATCGCACAGTATTGCGGCTGCCGCATTTGCCGCTCTCGGTGACCATGAATTTCGGCACGAGGAACAGCGAGATGCCCTTTATACCGGGCGGAGCATCAGGCAGACGCGCGAGCACGATGTGCACGATGTTGTCCGTCAAGTCATGTTCGCCGGACGAAATGAAAATCTTGCTGCCGGTGATGCGATAGCTGCCGTCGGCAGTGGGGGTGGCGCGAGTGCGCAACAGGCCGAGGTCCGAACCACAATGTGCTTCGGTCAGGCACATGGTGGCAGACCACTTGCCCGCGATCAGGCTCGGCAGATACAGCTGTTTGAGTGGCTCTTCGGCGTGTGCTGCGATGGTCTGAATGCCGCCCATGCTCAGTCCCGGATACATCGTCCAGGCGTGATTGGCGGTGCACATGATCTCCATGCAGAAACCCGAGAGTGACGCAGGCAGTCCCTGGCCACCGAGCTCCGCTGGCATCGACAGTGTGGTCCAGCCGTTGGCAATGTATTCCGCGTAGGCGTCCTTGAATCCGGGAGGAGTGGTGACCTCGCCGTCGTGCCATTGACAGCCCACTGCATCGCCCACTTTGTCCAGAGGGGCGAGGACCTGCTCTGCAAATTGCGCCGCACTCTCGAGGATCGCCGTCACGATATCGGGGCTTGCCTCTTGTCCCTGCGCGAATCCTGCGTAGTGCGTGGGGAAGTCGAGGACCTCGTCGATATGAAATTTCATGTCTCGCAGTGGTGCCTGGTACTGTGACATTGTCGGCCTCCTGTCAGCTGGCAATCGAACATTGGTGCGGTTCTGTGGAGGATATCATGCCATGATGAAATTCTGAGCGCGTTCATGGACTTATCGTATCGCTACCGGAGATCGTTCCGGCACAGAAAACTGTTTAATTCGCGGGGTAGATCAGATTACACTTGCAGTCTTGTTTACGGAGATAGTGCAGCAATGG
>MGYS01000079.1:0-12708 GCA_001802565.1 Gammaproteobacteria bacterium RIFCSPLOWO2_02_FULL_57_10
CAAATGCTGAATCTACCCGCCGACGCTTATCATCCGGTGTTTTCTCCGGACGGTGGACAGTTGGCTGTGACGATGCGACAGGATGTCTCTGCGCTTGGCACGGGTTCTAGTGAGAATCTCCTTGGCTACATCGCGCTGTATCAGCTTGCCGATGGCTCACTGACACGCCGCAGCTTCACAGGCGCCGCTTTTCGGCCCAAGTGGACACCCGATGGCAAACAGCTTGTCTATGGCATGTTCATGGACAATGCATGGGGCCTGTGGATCACGGCGGCCGACGGCAGTGGCCAGCCGCGTCAATTGTTGACTGCAACGGAGCCGGTATGGCCGGAATCGATCACGCCGGACGGTAACAGCCTGATTTTTGGAATTGGCTTATTCTCTCCCAGCGGCACTACGCGATTGCATCTGCTATCTCTGCAGGAAACCGCCGCCGTTGGTCAGCCGCTGCTTGAGTTCGGCGATAGGCAGAGCGGCGCGGTGATCTCGCCCGATGGACGCTTCGTTGCCTACACGGGCAACGAACTGAACCGCGACACTGACGACCGGGCCTCCATCCGCGACCTCATCGTGCGTCCATATCCCAACGTGAATGATGGCCAGTGGCAGATCACCGGCACCAGCACTGTCGCAAATGCTGTCTGGGACAGCAGCGGCAAGAGCATGTACTTCTCACGCGGGGGCGACATTTACCGCGCTCCTGCCGACCCGGAAAATGGTTTCCGCCAGAGCGTTCCCGAGCCTGTGTTTGATTTGACCGCGTCCCCATCAAGCGCGTCCTCGTCCTCGGCTCCAGTGTTTGCGGTTTCGCCTGATGGACAGCGCTTCGTTTACCGCGAACTTGCAGCGGAAAACTCCTTCTTTGCCGCCGAAATGACGCATGCGGTGCTGGTGGACAACTGGATTGAAAAGGTGAGGCAGCTATTGCCTGTTACCAACTGATGAGTCAAGCAGGAGGGCGCCGGAGAGGTGCTTTGCTATGGATATATTTCACTCTATTGACCGAATTCTTCAAGTCAGTAAAAAGCAATCGGCAATTTTCAGCGCGCTGGTTGTGCTCGCCGCGAGCCTGAGCGTCGTACTGACTTATCAATATAATTCACCGACATGGGATGAACCAACACACATCGCTGCTGCTTTGGAGCTGCTGCAATCAGGTGAATACACTATTCAAACAGAAAATCCGCCCTTGTCGCGATTGCCAACCGGGATTGGCCCATTTTTGGATGGCGCAAGAATCGACGTTGTCCCCTCACTCCCCGTGTTTGATTTGGGGAATCAGGTGCTCTACTCAGAGGAAGGGTTTCTGGCGCAGAGGCTCACTTCAGCACGACTGGGTGTCTTGCCGTTTTTTATACTCTCAGCCGCGATAATCTGGCTGTGGCTCGCCCAGACCAGTGCTCTTTCTGCAGCAATTGGCGTGTTTTCACTCGCGACCCTTCCGATGGTCCTTGCTCATTCCGGGCTCGCGACTACCGATATTGCTTTCGTCGCATTATTTTTACTTGCCGTATATGCACTGCGTTTATGGGTTGAATCTCCCAATTTGAGGACCTCACTATCGATGGGATTCGCCGTGGGCGCCGCCATAACAACAAAATTTACAGCCATCCCATTTTTGGTTCCCACGGGCATTGCGTTCCTGGGATGTTGGTTGTGGTGTGAACGACTCGACATCAAAAAGGATTTACTGCTAAGAATCCCTCATCTTGTCTTGGCCTTTGCAGTTTGCTTGATCACAATTTGGGTCGTTTATGCATTCGATGTTGGAAAAATAAATGAATTCCCTGCAAGCGCAGCGCCGTTTGGACAAGTATATGGCGAGGGTATAGGCGGATTTCGAGGATGGCTTGGTAACTTCCTGCTCGATAAGACCATACCTGCTCCTGGCTTCTTCCACGGTCTATTGATGGTTGCGGCCCACAACGATGCCGGCCACCGGGCATTTGCGCTGGGACAATTCAGTCAAACCGGCTTTTGGTTTTATTATCCGCTGACCCTGTTTGTAAAAACACCAATACCTTTTTTGTTACTCTTTTTCGCTGGCCTGGGGTTCTTGATATTCAAGAGGGATGCCCGTTGGTGGCAGTGGGGTAGTTTGTTCTCGATGCTGCTTGTATTTATTTCGCTTTTGGCGAGCAATGTGAACATAGGTGGCAGGCATGCCCTGGCAATATACCCACTCGCCATTATCGCAATCGCCCCACAAATAAGTGCTTGGTTACGGAATCAAAAGCACAGGTGGAAGGGCATACCGCTCAGCGTAATATTGGTCGCATTTTTGATGTCTTGGTCATTTTCATCATGGGTAATTGCCTTTCCTGGCTACCTTTCCTATACCAACTGGTTTGCAGGCAAAGACCCGGGCTACGTGGTGAGTGACTCAGATCTGGATTGGGGACAAAGCGCTTATGCTTTGCGGGACTACCTTGCAGACATGGATGAGCCCGTCTCTCTTCTCTACCACGGTTCCGCGAAACTCTGTCATCTGGGGCTGCAGGGAATTCGGCCATTCAGTCCGGACCAGATTCCAGAGGGATTGGTGATTATCAGTGAACGGGTTTTCCGGTTATTGGTATCGCGAGCCGAGAGTGGAGAAGAGCAATTCACAATAGGCGCGATAAGAACCGATATTTGCGAGCCAAGCTCTTTTGTTCAAGTCATTGTCAAGGCTGATCAGGTTCAGTGGCTTCGCACAGAGGAGCCGATAACAATTATCGATAAAACCCTACGGGTATATCGAATGTAAAGTGCTCGACAGAGCATGAACAAAATTAACTATTCTACAAGGAGAGTAAGATGGACTGCCCTAAATGCAATGCGAAGATGATAGAGAGTTCCGTAGAAACACTGTATGGAAAAGTGGTGATAGACCAGTGTTCCAGTTGCAAAGGCCTGTGGTTTGACAATGGTGAGGCAGGGCAACTCAAGGAATCGTGGATGTCCGATTTCGTGGATATCGGCAACGCGAAGACAGGTAAAAAATTCAATCGAGTGCGTGCCATGCAATGCCCACGTTGCAGCAAGCCAACGGCCAGGATCGCTGATGCCAAACAATCGCATTTGGAATTTGAGGCCTGTGCTGATCACGGCATATTCATGGATGCCAGCGAATTTACTGATTACAAGCATGAAACCTTGGTGGATATGTTCAAGGATTTCGTGGCGTCCATCAGGAAAAGGTGAGGCTCCAGGATGAGCAGTTGCCGATTTTAACGCCCAGAAGTGAGCTGTGTTGGTGTACAGAATAAGAGTTCAATAAAAACCATTGGAAGATGAAACAATGCACATCAGGATTTATCTGCCCATGATCACCTTGCTGCTTTCACTGTGCCTGAGCCCATTGGTTGCTGCCCAGCTTGCGATAGATGACTTTTTTGCTGATTATTCTGCGGAAAAAACGCGACCAGTCACCTTTGATGATGTGGTCGATCTAAAGGCTGTGGATACCGCGCAAATTTCGCCCGATGGAACACAGGTGATTTACACGGTGCGGCAGTTTGAGCCGGACGCCAGTGACAGCGGTCAAATGCACGCACGCACACGCATCTGGAAAGTGTCGGTAGTTGATGGCGCCACCAGTGCGCATCAACTCACTTTCGGCGAGCAGGGGGATACTCAGCCGATGTGGTCACCCGACCAGCGCCATATCAGTTTTCTGTCTGCCCGCGGCACGGGAGAAAACGTGAAAGCACAGCTGTACGTGATGCGCGCGGATGGCGGTGAAGCGTGGAGACTTACCGACGCCAAAGAAGGTGTAACCGATTATGCCTGGGCGCCTGACAGCGCGCGCATTGCCTACACGTCTGTTGATGCGCGCACAGCCGATGAAGAGGCGCAGCAGAAACGCCGTGACGATGCCCAAGTGTTCGAGAGTGATTTTCGTTATGCGCAACTGTGGGTGGTTGATCTGACTTCCAAAGAAGCGACCCAGATTACTGAGGGCGCAGATTTCACCGTCATCAGGCCTGAGTGGTCACCCGACGGGACGCGTCTGGTTTTTCAGGGTAGCCGCACAACCATGCAGCGCGACACCCGACATGATCTTTATATTGCCAATGTTGCATCAAAATCCGTTGAAAAAATCAACACCAGTGCCGGTGCTCATCGAGCACCTGAGTGGTCGCCTGACGGCCGCACGATCGCTTATCTTGTCAGGGCTGCAGACGAAGCGCCGGTGGATGTGGATGACACTACACCGCGAGTCGTGCAGCAACAGAGCCTGATGCTCTATGACGTCGCCACAAAAACCTCACGTGATGTCACGGGAAATCTTGCTGTCGCGCCCGAACCAGTCACATGGAGCGCCGACAGTTCAACTTTGTACTTTGCAAGTGGCACCCGGGCCTGGTCAGAGGCTTGGTCCCTCAGCATTGCCAGCGGGGAATTTTCACAACTCACCTCCGGCCGTGTGATTCAGCTGCACTCAATCAGTCACGATGGCACAGCGCTGGCTGGAATTGTCAGCTCATCAAAAGCGCCGTTTGAAGTGTTTGTCTCTGACGCTGAGTTTGGCAGCCCGAAAGTGCTCACTGATACCAATCCACAGGCAAGGAGTTTTGCTATCGGCGAAACGGAAGTATTCACATGGAACAGTAGTGATGGGATGGAAATTGAGGGGGTGCTCCTGAAGCCTGTCGGCTACCAACCCGGCCAGCAATATCCGTTGCTGGTCGTTGCGCATGGCGGACCGGCTTCTGCTTACATCGATGGCTATCGTGTCGGCGGGCTTGAGGGAGGGCAGGCGTTAGCCGGTGAGGGCTGGGCAGTCTTCTATCCCAATCCTCGCGGCAGCACCAATTACGGTAACGCCTTTCTCAGCGCCAATGTCAGAGACTGGGGTGGTGGTGATTACCGTGACATCATGACGGGCGTAGACGCCCTGATTGCGCGTGGCATAACCGATCCCGATCGTATGGCCCATATCGGCTGGAGTTACGGCGGTTATATGACTGCTTGGGTGGTTTCACAGACCTCACGTTTCAAGGCGGCGATGGTAGGTGCCGGGTTAACCAATTTATGGAGTATGTACGGTACCAACGATATTCCAAACTCGCTGGTGAATTACTTTGGCGGCAATCCCAGTCGCGAAACAATGCCGCTGTATCTGGACCGCTCGGCGCTGTATCACATCCATAATGTCACAACGCCGACTCTGCTTCTGCACGGCGCCCAGGATGTGCGCGTACCACCGGGGCAGTCATCTGAGATGTTCCGCGCCCTTCGTGAGCGCGGCGTGCCTACGGAGCTGGTGCTTTATCCGCGTGAAGGTCATGGCATAGTTGAGTATTACCACCTGAAAGACAGGATGCAACGAATCCGTGACTGGATCACAACGCATACCTTGCAGCCAAACTGACACGATCCCGACAGGGCACCCCATGAGCAAATTGTTCGAAGAACTCAAACGCCGCAAAGTGGTACGAGTCGCTGGTGTTTACGCGGTGGTGGCATGGCTGCTGATTCAGGTGACCAACAACATCGTGCCCGCGCTGCAATTGCCAGCTTGGACAAGCACCTTGATTGTGGTGCTGCTGCTGATCGGCTTTCCGATTGCGCTGGTGCTGGCCTGGGCCTTTGAGGTCTCACCGGACGGAGTGCAGAGGCCAGGCGCAGATGATGCCTCGTTGGGCAACCAGGTTCCTGTCGCGCAAATCGCCAATACCAAACTGCTCTACGCGATCCTGACACTCGTGCTGCTCGTGGCAATGTTCCAGATCGGCGAGCGCCTGTTCTTCAACACCCCACCACCCGACACTCGCATTGCCGCAGTCTCCGGAAACGGAATACCGCAAGTAATTCGCTTCAAACTGCCAGTCAGCGACGATGGTTCACGCTTCCTCGGCGGTCGGCTCGATTCAGTATGGGGTCGCCCCAACAGCACGTCGCTGGCCCTGTCCCCCGATGGCTCGTTGCTGGCCTACACTGGCTGGGAGTTTGGTCCCGATAACAGCGTAACCTCTCTTCTGTATCTGCGCGGCCTGGATCAATTGCAAGCCGAAGCGATGGTCGGCACCGAGGATGCGTCTACACCCTTCTTCTCGCCGGATGGCCGGTGGATCGGCTATTTCGCCGGGCCGAGTCTGCGTCGGATTGCAGCGACAGGTGGTGAAAGCCAGACCATCGTCACCGATGCCGGAATCCCCTCGGGACTAAATTGGGAAACCGCCCGAGGCGCCAGTTGGGGCGATGATGACAGTATCGTTTACGGCGGCGCGGACGGACTTTATCGCGTTGCCGCCCGAGGTGGAGAGCCGCAGCTCATTGCAGCGCATGGCCGCAGTGCGGGTGAGTTTTTCCGCCTGGCGCAACCTCAGATGTTGCCGGGCAGCAAGGCCGTGCTGCTGCACGCCATGGTGACGGATGACCCCGCCACTACGCAGCTGATGCTTCTGGATCTGGCGACCGGCTCATTGACCGCGCTGCTGGAAGACGCCATGAACCCCCTCCTGCTGGACTCGGGCCAGTTGCTGTTCCTGCGTCGGGGCGCGTTGATGTCTGTGTCCTTCGACCTTGCCGAGCAAACCATTACGGGTGAGGCGGTGCCGGTGATGGCTGACGTTATGCAGGCGCTGAATATGCCGAATAGAAGTGCCAGTAGCGGCGCTGCCCAAATCACTTTTTCTCACTTGGGTCATATGGCCTATGCGGACGGTGGAATGTATCCGGCGAGGCCTGCCGAGATTGTGCGGGTGAGGCTGGATGGGACAGAAGAAGCACTGGGTCTGGACTTGCGAGAGTACATTTTTGTGGCTGTCTCGCCGGACGGTTCCAGACTCCTGTTGAATGACAGAACGGCTGAAGGGTTTAGGGTTTTGGGTCATGATCTGGCGCGTGGCGTGAGCAGCCGACTGGACGTGGGAGGCTTCGTCAATGTCGGTCCTCGGTTCAGCCCGGATGGTCTTTCCATAGCCTTTGCCTCGGATCGCGGCAATGTCCCGGTGAGCCTGCACCGGATGCCGCTGGATAACAGCCAACCCCCTGAGCGTCTGATAGTCAGTGCTGGTGCTAGCAACCTCGGTTCCTGGTCTTCTACCGGGGTCATTGCCTATGTGTTGGATGGTCGCGACATCTGGATGCTGCCCCCAGATGGAGAGCCGGTGCCATTTCTGACCACCGATGCCATAGAGACCCATCCGACCTTCACGCCCGATGGCCAATGGCTGGCCTATGTGTCGGATGCAACCGGGCGGGGTGAAGTCTATGTGCGCCCCTATCCCGGCCCAGGGGCCGCACTGCAGATCTCCGGCAACGGTGGCAGCGAGCCTGCCTGGTCACCGGATGGACGGCAGCTCTACTACCGCAGCCCTGGAGCAGCAGCAGATACAGCAGTGCTGAAGGGGGTTGATATCACGTTGAACACGACCAACTCCGGTTCCCCTTTGCAGGTCGGGCGTGAAGCGGTATTGATCGAGCCCTGGCCGTACCAGAGCATAACGCCCACGCGCAGCTTCGATGTCGCGCCGGACGGCTCATTCATCGTGATCAAGCTTGTGGATGACTCTGCCGCGACCCCCGGTGAGGCACCTGCTGCGAGAACTCGCAGGCGCTACGCCGTGCCGGAGTTCTACATTGTGCTGAATTTTGCGGAGGAGCTGCGTGGGCGGGCGCGGCAGGCGGCGCAGTGATGATAGATCCTCTTCGCCAAGTAGATTCAGTATCACTGAAGATTGGCGATCGGATCAGGTCAGCATCCTGCAAAAAGGGCAATACGGTCGTTGCCTTACTTTCAGCGTGCTTGCTTTCAAAGTAGAACCGGCGCAGCATAAGTAGACGTCAAAGCCACAAATAAGAGCCCTTTACGTCTACTTGATCATGAATACCAATACTGCCATCAAACGCCTGACCCACTGGGATCAACAGGGGCGTCATGTCTTTTTACGAGGAGACCTGGCCAAGATTTTCCATGACGACAGCCCTCGCGCGTTCAAGGCCGGGCTGCAGCGGTTGGTGGCCGATGGCATCCTGCAACGGCCTGTGCGCGGCGTTTATCTCTTTGCGCTCAGCGCAATCAAGGACAGCGACACGCTCGAACATATCGCCAAGGCGTTGCGCCGTGGTGAATACAACTATGTCAGCCTGGAATCCGCCTTGAGCGAGTATGGCGTCATTTCGCAGATTCCGGTGGACAGGCTTACCGTGATGACCACCGGGCGAAAAGGCGAGTACCCCACTCCTTTTGGCGTCATCGAGTTTACCCACACCAAGCGTTCGCCAGCGGAGATTCTGCCGGGTGTTCGCGAAGTCCAGCGACCGCTTAAGCTGGCGACTCCGGCTGCCGCATGGCGGGACCTGAAGAGGGTAGGACGCAATACGCATCTGGTGGATGAAAGGGAGCTGAGCGCCAATGGTGGATAGCAAAGATCGGCAAATCCGCACGGGAGATTTCGCCCGTTTGACCGCGCTGGCCATGGCTGCACCTGGCCGTGCGCATATGCGTCCGGTCGTTCAAAAAGAGTTGCTTCACTACGACATTCTATTCAGTCTGGAAACGGCAGGTCTGCTTGATCAACTGACCTTTCAGGGGGGCACTTCTCTTCGCCTGTGCTACGGTTCTCCACGGTTCAGCGAAGATCTGGACTTCGTCGGAGGCCGGGATTTCACACGCAAGCAGCTGGACCCCATCCGGGAGTGCATCGAGTATTACATTGGTCAGCGCTACGGTCTGGAAGTCACGGTAAAGGAGCCAAAGGAGTTGAAGTATGAGCGGGAATATGCGGACCTGAAAATCGACAAATGGCAGGTGTCGGTGGTCACCGCACCGGAACACAGTGACATCCCCCAGCAGCGCATCAAGGTAGAGGTGGCCAACATTGACGCCTGTTCTCGCCAGCCCCGGGCGCTGCAGATGAATTACGATTTTCTGCCTGATGGCTATAGCGATACTCTGGTGCTGACCGAAACCCTGGATGAGGTGATGGCCGACAAACTCGTGTCGCTGGTGAATACCACAGGGTATGTGCGCAATCGGGATATCTGGGATCTGCGCTGGCTGAAACAGCAAGGGGCGACACTTCGCACAGATTGGGTGCTGCGCAAGATCAACGACTACCGCATTGATGACTATGCCGACAAACTAAACCGAATGCTGGAGCGCCTGCCAGGGATTATCGAAGGAGAGGCCTTCAAGTCAGAACTGTTACGTTTCATTCCTTTGGATGTCGCGGAACGCACGCTGCACAAACCGAAGTTCACGACATTTCTTGCTGTCGAGGTGTCCGATTTGTTGAAACAGGTGCAGGCTGCGCTGCTGACAACAAGAACAAAAATCAAAGAGTAATCGCCCATGAGCAATTTGTTTCAAGAACTCAAACGCCGCAACGTATTCCGGGTAGCCGCCGCCTACGGCGTGGTCGGCTGGCTGGTCATACAGGTGATAGACACCGTTACCCCGCGCCTCGGTCTGCCTGACTGGGTTCCCACTCTTGTCATCGTGATAGTGTTGCTCGGTTTTCCTCTTGCGCTGTTGATTGCCTGGGCGTTCGAGGTCACAACCCAGGGGCTGAAGAGAACGGAGGATGTCGGTGAGGGTGAGTCCATCGTCCACGCCACCGGTCAAAAACTGAATGTCATTGTTATCGGAGCGCTGGTGCTTGCGCTGAGCTATTCCATTTGGCAGAACCAGTCTTCCGAGTACGCGCAAACATCCGACACAGAATCCGACGCCACTTCTGCAGTGACAGATGTTCCAACAGCTCAGCTCGAAGTTGCCGCTCTCATTACCGACAAATCGATCGCCATCTTGCCCTTCGCCGACTTCAGTGCTGACGGCAATCAAGGCTGGTTCGCCGATGGCCTGAGTGAGGAAATCCTGAACTCACTGGTGCGTATACCTGATCTGAAAGTGGCCTCAAGAACCTCCAGTTTCTCTTATCGGGATTCCAATCTGGAAATCACCGAGATTGCCAGGGCGATCGGTGTTGCGCATATTCTGGAAGGCTCCGTGCGACGATCAGACACCCGCCTGCGCATTACCGCGCAGCTGATTCGCGCAGCGGATGGGTTTCATCTGTGGTCGGAAAATTACGACCGCGCGCCCGATGATGCCATCGCCATTCAGGAGGACCTCGCCATTTCCATTTCCGAAGCACTGCAAACGGCGATGGACCCCGTAGCGCTGGCGGCGATGGCGAACGTCGGCACGGAATCCATCGCTGCTTACAATGCCTATCTTGAAGGGCTGTCGTTCTGGCCTTGTATTGAAGATCTGTCCTGTGTCGCCGCCCATGAACGCGCCATCGGGATTGATCCGGAATTTGCCGAGGCGCAGTTTCAGTTGGCCAACTATTGGAACGGGCAACTGGAGCTGACACTCATTAACGCCGACCCAGGTATCACGTACGCCGAGATCAAGGAACGCTTTCAACGCCGTGTTGCCAGCGCCATTGAATTCGCCAACAACCCGGTGGACCTGCTGAAGTATCGAGCTCTGCGCGCACGCGTGGATCTGCGCCTGGCCGACCGCCGGGAGCTGCTGTTGGCCTATCTGGAATCCCGACCCAACGATGCCGATTCCTGGTTTGCTCTGGCTGATGCTCAACGGGACATGGGGGATCTGGAGGGGGCGCTGACTGCGCTAAACGCAGTAGAACAATTGGACAGCCGAATTGAACGTGTCAATACGCTGATTACCGGATATTACCAGGCAGGAGACCTGGCCAGCGCGGCGCGAGTTGCTCTACATACGATAGTCGCTGCCGCCACCAACAGGAATGCGCTTTATCAGGCCCACCGGAGTTTGTTATGGGCAGGGGAGGTGAGCGAGGCGGCAAGGGCCGCGCGTTTGTATCATCAAACTCCCTTTCCTGATTCAGACTCAAGTGTGAATGAGAGAGCCAGGGCGCAACTGCTCGATATCCGTCAGGCCTGTGCCGAAGGCCGGGAGGCCGATGCCAATCAGATTTCTGCGGGATTCCCAGCCATCGACGAGTTGGGCGAAACTTCTCTGCACTGGCATGTTTTGCAGACTCTTGGAAGAAATCAGGAGGCGGAAGATCTGCTGCGTATCTATGACTCACCGGAAACAGTACTGCAGTTGTTTTCCTTTTATGGCTATCCTGAGTTTGACCCCCGGCCGTTCCCGTCTGTGATGGCGGTGCTGGAGCGTGAGGGTGCTACGCTGAAACCGCTGGTTCCAATACCTTACGCTTGTGGATGAATGGGGTCAGATTACTTGATCGAATAACCGGGGACGGAGCAAGCTGGTCATGATCACAGCAAATCAAGTAACCTCACCCCGTGATTCCGAATCCGCCTTGATAGAGAAGAGGGTGCAGTTCCAGACCCCGGTGCGCAAACCATGAGCAAGCTGTTCGAAGAACTCAAACGCCGCAAGATCTTCAAGGTCGCCGCCGTCTATGCCGTGGTGTCATGGCTGGTGATTCAGGTGGCCACCGCAATAACCCCCGCACTGCAACTGCCGCTCTGGACTCCTTCTCTGGTTGTGGTGCTGTTGCTACTCGGATTCGTTCCTACCTTGATTGCCGCGTGGGCCTACGAAACGACTCCGGACGGACTGCGGCCCGATGCTCAGGTCGCGCCAGTGACCGGTTTGCAGGCCACCGCTGCGCAACCCATCAACTATGTGATTCTGGTAATCGTGTTGCTGGTGGCCGGGTTTCAGGTGACCGATCAGTTTCTCCTGAACACCCAGCCGGCGACAAACCCATCATCGTCAACGATCACAGACGTAGTGCGGGTGAGTTTGCCGGTCGGCGAAGATCGCTCGCTTTATCTGGGCGGAACGGATGCCTCATTTGGCCGACCCGCCGCCACGTCGCTGGCATTTTCCAATGACGGCAGGTTGCTGGTGTATTCGGCCTGGGAACCGCTGTCGCGCGGGCAAAGATCGCGCCTCTATTTGCGGCCACTGGATCAGGAGCGAGCACAGTCCATTGACGGCACCGAGGGTGGAAGCAGCCCATTCCTGTCGCCCGACAATAATTGGATCGGATTCTATGTCGACAATGCCCTGAGGCGTATTCCGCTCACAGGCGGCATTGCCCAGACCATTGTTGCTTCAACGGAGAGCGATAGTTTTGAACTTTATGGCGCCAGCTGGGGCGACAACAACCGCATCGTGTATGCAGACCAGGTGCCGGGGTCTGCGGCCGCCCCAAGAATTGGGCTTTACCTTGTCGAGGCTAGTGGCGGCAGTGGCAGCTTGCTGGCCGAGCCCGGCGAATCTCAGGGGCAATTCAGCACTTACTCACAACCGCACATGCTGCCGGGTGGTGAGAGCGTGCTGTTTCAAGGCATGGCGGCGAATGGCGACCCGGAGCGCGCCGAAATCATCGTGCTGGAGTTTGCCTCCGGCACTCAGACCAGCCTGCTGAGCAACGCCATGAGCCCGCGTTACGTGTCTGAGACGGGTCATCTGCTGTTCATGCGTCAGGGCTTGCTGATGGCAGTGGGGTTTGATCCTGCAGCGCTGACCTTGATGGGAGAGCCCGTGGTCATCGCGGAAAACGTCATGCAGGCGCTTAATATACCCAATCCCGGCTGGAATACAGGCGTTGGGCAGTTGGCGATTTCTGCGGCCGGGCATCTGGTCTACGTGCGCGGAGGTGTCACGCCGGATGACCAAACCACTCTGGTCAGGGTCACCGTGGACGGTCAGGCCGCGCCGCTGACCTCGATCTCGCAGTCAACGACTGATGCGAGTTTCATGCGCCTGTCACCGGACGGCACTCGCCTCGCCTATCAATC
>MGYS01000079.1:12734-15564 GCA_001802565.1 Gammaproteobacteria bacterium RIFCSPLOWO2_02_FULL_57_10
ATGTACACGATCTGGTCCGCAATGTTTCCCAGAGAATGAATAGCGGAGGCTTTTGGAGCCGCGTCCCTGTCTGGAGTCCGGACAGTGAATCCCTCTTGATGAGCTCGGACCGGGAAGATAACGTCCGCAACATTTACCGGCTGCGTGTTGATGGTAGCGATGAGCGACCCGAACGCCTGGCGCCTTCCGAGCAGAGTCAGGCCACGCAATCCGTTTCTGCCGATGGTGTGATCGCCTGGCTGCAGAATGGTGACATCTGGACGCTGCCACCGGGCGGCGAGCCAGCGCCTTTCTTCACCTCGGAAGCCACCGAAGCATTTGCAACGTTCTCTGGCGATGGCCGTTGGCTTGCCTATTCAAGCACTACTGGTTCCTCCTTCTCTAACGAAGACGTCTATATCCGGCCATATCCGGGGCCAGGCAGTGCGATACTGATTGCGTCCGGCAGGAGCTCCTCTCCCGCCTGGTCCCGTGACGGCACCCAGCTTTATTTTCTGGAAAGGAATCGAGACACTTCTATTACACGCATGATGGTCGCAGACATTACGGATGGCGTGCCCTCCCCGGTTCGTCCGCTTATTGACCCCTGGCCTTATCGCACCACTATTACTGCCAGGAACTTCGATGTCCTCGAGGATGGTTCCTTTATCACCTCGATTCGCTCATCCCAGGGCAATAACGACACAGAGGCAGGAATTGCCATGGCAGAGGAGCTGGCTGTGTCTGAGCTGCAAGTGGTGTTCAATTTCTTCGAGCTGCTGCGTGGGCAGCCGCAATAACGAGGGTGAGTCGCCACCAGTTTAGTAGACACTTTGTCCGTTACGATAAGCCTGCTTTGAAGTGTGCTTGAAATCTGGGGAGAACCCGTTTGACGTTAATGCCACTGGAGTTCATTCGCAGGCTGCTGATGCACGTGCCGGAGCCCGGCATCCATACGGTCAGGCATTACGGGTTGTCCAACCAAGAGTTGAAACGGACCATGCCAACGCACTTCGTAAGCAGGACATGTGCTATGTATTCGGGAAAATGCGATTTTTTTTGTACCGGCCATGGCCATTTAACTCAGCGTTAGACGAACTAAAGAGGGTAAGTGTGAGAATAGGTCGAACTGGCATCATCAATCAGGACGGACGCTCAATGGCGTGGTTTAGAATGGCCGGCAGATCATGCCGCGTGAAGTGGCTTCCTCTCCTTGTCGCGCTGCTCACCACGCCGGTGTGGGCGCAAGAGTTCCCCGTCCATCTGCGAGTCCTGGCCACGCACGATCTGCACGGAGCCCTGCAACCGGTTGTTTACCCGTGGTCGCAGGAGCGCCCGATTGGCGGTGCGCAAGCAATCAACTGGACGGTGCGCAAACTCACAGCGGACTGCGCTTGCGCCACGATCCACGTCGACGGCGGCGACTTGATGCAGGGCACGCTGGAATCGAATCTCATGAACGGCGCCGCTACAGTTGTATTTTTCAACCACCTCGGCTTGGATGCCGCCGCCGTCGGCAATCACGAGTTGGACTGGGGTGTGGACACGCTGCTGCAGCGCCAGCAGGAAGCCCGTTATGGGTGGCTCGCCGCCAACGTGTTCGAAGTAGCGACCGGCGCACGGCCTACCTGGGCCAAACCTTACGTCATGCTTGAGGAAAACGGTGTGCGCATTGCCGTGATCGGCTATGCCACCATCGACACGCCCGCCACATTGCGCCCGAGCGTTACCGCGCCCTACGAATTCCGCAGCGGCTATGCAGCGCTCGCTCCTGTGCTCGATGAGGTGTGGAGCCAGTCTCCGGATTTCGTCATCGTCGCGGCGCACGCTGGTGGCGAGTGCCTCGACGACGTTTGCAAAGGCGAAATCGTTGAGCTTGCCCGATCCATACCGGCAGGACGCGCCCACATGATCGCCGGCGGCCACGATCACACTGCTGGACAAGGACTCGTCAGCGGCATCCCGATCGTTCGGGCAGGCGCGAATGGTACCGCGATCGCTGTTGTCGATCTGTACAAGATGGCGGATGTCGTCACGTTCACGACCGAGAACGCGACCGTGTATGCCGACGTCATTGAGGAAGATACCATGCTGGCGGCCCTGCTCGCTCCCTTCGAGGCCAGCGCGGCCGAACGCGCCGCCCGGGAAGTCACGACTCTGACCGACACACTGACCAGTGACAGAGACGGTGATCGCCGTCTGGGCGAACTGATTGCCGACGCGCTGCGCGCCGCCGCGAATGCCGATGTGGGCATGCAGAACAACGGCGGCGTGCGTGCCAATCTGCTGGCAGGTCCGGTGACCTATGGCGATCTGTTCCGGGTGCTACCGTTCGATAACAAGCTTGTGACGCTGACCGTGACGGGCAGTCAATTGCACGCTCTGGTGATGCAGGCATCCCCGTCTTACTACTATTCCAATTTGCACATTGTGTACGATCCCGAGTTAGAGCCCAGCGGTCAGATTCGTAACGTTACTTTCGCAGACGGCTCCCCGCTCAAACCCGATGCGCAATACACGTTGGCGACGGTGGATTTCCTGGCCGACGGGGGTGACGGACTCGCGCTGCTCAGCACCTTGCCTCGGGAACCTATCGGCCTTTCCAATCTGGACGTGTTGATCACATATATTCAAACACTGGGGAAGCCGCTGAAATTACCGGTCAACGCGCGCCGGACCAGGCTTCCATGACCTTTCCTTATGTCCGGGAATTTGCCGACGCATTTGTGGCTGGGGTACGCTTTCTCGTCAATCTTTAATGGAGAGTGGCAGCCGGCTAACAAGTTCCAAGGTGACCAAAATATGCTGTCATGCCTTAACGACACAGAGCCAGGAATTGCCATGGCCGAGG
>MGYS01000080.1:0-2566 GCA_001802565.1 Gammaproteobacteria bacterium RIFCSPLOWO2_02_FULL_57_10
AGCACCAGCTCTGCATTGATCTCGATGCCACGCAGACAGGCGGCAGAATCCGTCGTGAAGAATGGATTGCCCGTTCCCGCAGCAAAGATCACCACGTCGCCTGCGCGCAGATGACGAATGGCGGTGCGGCGATCGTAGTGCTCGACCACTCCGCTCATCGGAATGGCGGACATCACGCGCGTGGCGATGCTCGCACGCTCGAGAGCGTCCCGCATTGCCAGCGCATTCATGACCGTGGCAAGCATCCCCATGTGATCGCCGGTCACCCTCTCCATTCCCGCAGCGCTGAGTGCCGCGCCACGAAACAGATTGCCACCGCCAATCACCATGCCAATCTGGATGCCGAGGCCGACCAGTTGGCCGACCTCGACTGCCATGCGATCAAGCACCTTGGGATCGATGCCGAAATCGGCATCCCCCATGAGAGCTTCACCGCTGAGTTTCAGGAGAATGCGCTTGTACTTCTTGTCGAGCTTTACCATGTGCGTCTCATCCTGGCTGAAGTGTTGGGTTAACGGAACTTACAGGCCGGCAGCAGCAGCTACTTCCTGCGCGAAATCCACCTCTTCCTTCTCGATGCCTTCACCCACTTCGTAACGAATGAAGCTGACCACATCCGCGCCAGCCTTTTTCAGCAGCGCCGCAACAGTGATCTCGCCGTCCTTCACGAATGGCTGATCCAGCAAGCTGACTTCGGCGACGTACTTGCGTAGACGACCCTGAATCATCTTCTCGATGATCTCTTCGGGTTTGCCGCTTTCACGTGCCTGCGCAGAGTAGATTTCCGATTCTTTTGCCAGCAGCTCCTTGGGCACATCTTCGGAGCGCACGACCAATGGGTTCACTGCCGCAACGTGCATGGCAATGTCCTTGGCCAGTGAGTCATCGCCGCCCTTCAGCGCAACCAGAACCGCGATCCTGTTGTTGCTGTGGACGTAGGCATCGACGATGCCGTCATTGATGTTCTTGAACTCGACCACCTGGACACGACGCACATTGATGTTTTCACCGATTTTCTGCACCAGTGCTTCACGCGCATTTTCCAGTTCGCCTGCCATCAGGGCGGCAACATCGGATTGCTTGCTGCTGAATGCCTTCTCCAGCACCACATTCGCGAAATTCAGGAAGTTCGCATCGCGGGCCACGAAGTCAGTCTCGCTGTTAACCTCGACGATGACACCAAAGTTTCCGTCTTCGGACACCTTGGTCAACACGATACCCTCTGCAGCAATACGGCCAGCCTTCTTGGCTGCCTTCAGACCACTCGCCTTGCGCAGGTCATCAATTGCCTTTTCCATGTCGCCATCAGCTTCGACCAGCGCCTTCTTGCAGTCCATCATGCCCAGACCAGTGCGCTCGCGCAGTTCCTTTACCATACCCGCTGTAATATTCGCCATTTTCTTGCCCCTATCTACTCAAATAAATTCGATTGTCCAAAACGGAATTAAAAAAAAGGGGCCAAGCCCCTCTTTTTTCGCTACTTTCCGGCTCAGTTGAGCCGGCTTGCGCAATGACAGCTTCTGCTGCAGGAGGAGACTGCCACCACAAGTGGCAGCTCGCTCAACTGAGAAGAACTGCAGGGTTACACGCCTGCTGCTGCGCCCCCGACTGGCTCTTCAGCCACAACCGCGTCATTCACTTCGATGAACTCGCTGTCGCCGCCTACAGCATTCAGGTCGCCACGACCATCGATGCAGGCATCAGCGACCGCACGAGCGTACAGCTCGATGGCGCGAATGGCGTCGTCGTTACCGGGAATCGGGTAATCGATGCCGTCCGGGTTGCTGTTGGTGTCCACGATGCCGATGACTGGAATACCCAGATTGTTGGCTTCGGTAATCGCAATGCGCTCGTGATCCACGTCAATCACGAACAATGCATCTGGCAGACCACCCATTTCCTTGATACCACCGATGCTGCGTTCCAGCTTCTCTTTGGCCCTGCGCTTGACGAGAGCTTCTTTCTTGGTCATGCGATCGAAAGTGCCGTCGACTTCCTGAGCCTCGAGATCGCGCAACTTCTTGATCGAGCCACGAATGGTCTTGTAGTTCGTGAGCATACCACCAAGCCAGCGGTGATCCACGTACGGCATGCCCGCACGTTCTGCCTGTTCCTTGATGATCTTGCCTGCAGCGCGCTTGGTACCCACGAAGAGAACTTTCTTCTTCTTGGCAGCCAGGCTCTGAACCTGCTCGAGAGCAGCATTGAGGGCCGGAACGGTATGTTCCAGGTTGATGATATGAATCTTGTTGCGGGCGCCGAAGATGAATTTCTTCATTTTCGGGTTCCAGTAACGGGCCTGGTGGCCGAAGTGCACACCAGCCTTGAGCATTTCCTTCATTGAAACAGTAGCCATGATAATTCCTTCAGTTTCGGGTTAAGCCTCCACACACCCCATGGTTTAACCCCGAATCCGCGAGGATTTCAAGGCACCCAAAACACATGTGACGGTGTATGTGCGACGTTGGTTGTTGAGTTACGCACCTTTCCGAGCCCTGGGACCCGTAAAGCGCGCAGCTTTATACCACAATACACCCAGGACATAAAGCGCGGAGGTGTCATGACC
>MGYS01000080.1:2578-16044 GCA_001802565.1 Gammaproteobacteria bacterium RIFCSPLOWO2_02_FULL_57_10
CGCACTCAGGCGCGACCTGACTACCCGGCAAGGCGCCTGTCTTTCATGAATGTCCTGATTTACAATGGCATCGCAAGCAAATCCCATCCCAAGACGCGACAGAGAAGACTTTCCAGGTTATGGCCATCACTATCAAGACGCCCGATGAAGTAGAGAAAATGCGTGTGGCCGGCCGACTCGCCGCCGAAGTGCTGGAAATGATAGGGCCGCATGTCCAGGCGGGCATCAGCACCGGGGAACTCGACAGGATCTGCCATGACTACATCGTCAATGTGCAGCACGCCATCCCTGCCCCGCTCAACTACAACGGTTTCCCCAAGTCGATCTGTACGTCCGTCAACCATGTCATCTGTCATGGCATTCCGAGCGACACCAAGATTCTCAAGAAAGGCGACATCATCAACATCGATGTCACCGTCATCAAGGATGGCTACCACGGCGACACCAGCAAGATGTTCGTGATCGATGAGGTGCCTGCGCATGTCACCCGTCTGATTGATGTCACCCGCCAGTGTCTTTACAAGGCCATTGCGATCGTCAGACCCGGCACACGTCTTGGTGACATCGGGCATGTGATCCAGACGCTTGCCGAGAGCAATCACTTTTCAGTGGTTCGCGAATATTGTGGTCATGGCATCGGCCGGATATTCCACGAAGATCCTCAGGTTCTGCATTTCGGCAAGCCTGGCACGGGGGTTGTCCTGGAAGAAGGCATGACATTCACCATCGAACCCATGCTCAACGCCGGGACACATCACACCAAACTGTCGAAATCGGATGGCTGGACAGTCACGACACGCGACCGACGGTTGTCAGCACAGTGGGAACACACGCTGGCGGTGACCAGTGACGGATGCGAAGTACTCACGAAACGCAGTGAAGAGAGTTTCTGATCTGTTGACCCGGCGTTTTACCTGCCCACCACTTTGGCATCGATACTTTTTTTGGCACCGATACTTTTTTTGGCTCAGACACTATGACTGACTCGCATCGCGAACCGGACAGTTTTCAGGACACAGCACTTCTCGACCGCAACGACTTTCGCGCTCGCCTTGCATCGGCGACCAATCCTGTCCCCATCTTCAAGGAAGCGCTTCACCACGCCAATCAGATCCTCGATGAACGCTATCGTGCCAACGTCGACATTGTCTCCCTCGTCACCGGTCGTGCGTGGTTCATCGATCAACTGCTGAGCTGCGCGTGGGAGCGTTATTCGTGGGGCGACCCTGACAACATCAGCCTGCTCGCTGTCGGTGGCTTTGGTCGCGGAGAGCTGCACCCCCACTCCGACATCGATCTGCTGTTGTTGACGCGCAACGACGATCCAGCGAAATACAAGGAAAGTATCAGTGGATTCTTCACTCTTCTGTGGGATATCAATCTCGAGATCGGCCAGAGCGTGCGCTCCATCCAGCAATGCCGTCAGGAAGCGTTGAAGGACATCACGGTCGCCACCAGTCTGATGGAGTCGCGCACCATCGTCGGCCCCGAGTCGCTGCGCGATGACATGATCGCCCAGACCCAGAACAGCGATGTGTGGCCCGCCAAGTCCTTCTTTCTCGCCAAGCGCGATGAGCAGATTGCACGCCATGAAAAGTATTACGACATCGACTATGCCCTGGAACCCAACGTCAAGACCTCCCCGGGAGGGCTGCGCGATATCCAGACAATTGCTTGGATCGCTAAACGACACTACAAGGCTACCAATCTGACAGACCTGGTCACTCTCGGCTTTCTCAGCAGCTCGGAGTACGAGCAACTCGCCAAGGGAGAACAGCTGTTATGGCGAATCCGCTATGGCCTGCACCTGCTCGCCGGGCGCAAGGAAGATCGGTTGTTGTTCGACCGACAGAAGGATCTCGCCAGAATGTTCGGCTACGAGGACGATGAGAAAAGCCTCGCTGTCGAGAAATTGATGCAGGAGTACTATCGTGCCGTGGCGACACTGCGCGGGCTCAACGACATGCTGCTGCAGCACTTCGATGAAGCCATCCTGCGTGCCGGTGAGAATGTGGAAATCACCGTGATCAATAACCGCTTCCAGATCCGCAACGATTACATCGAAGCGCGTCATGCGGAAGTCTTTCGCCGCTTCCCCTTTGCGCTCATGGAAGTCTTTGTGCTGATGGCACAGAATCCGCAGATTGCCGGTGTACGTGCGGCGACAATCCGTTTGATACGCGAACATCGACATCTGATCGATGACAATTTCCGCAAGGATCTGCGCAATGTCACGCTGTTCATGGAGCTGTTGCGTTCACCGCATCAAGTCACTTCACAGCTGCGGCGCATGTCACGCTACGGCGTGCTCGGGCGTTACCTGCCCGAGTTCGGCGCCATCACCGGCAAGATGCAGCACGACCTCTTCCACATCTATACAGTCGATGCGCATACTCTGCAGGTAGTGGAGAACATGCGACGCTTTCGTTATCCAGGCGCGGAAGATCAATTTCCGATCGCAGCACACATCGCGCGTCGATTGCCGAAAGTGGAGCTACTGTACATTGCCGGGTTGTATCACGACATCGCCAAGGGCCGCGGTGGCGATCACTCCACTCTCGGCATGGTCGATGCCACGGAATTCTGCCAGCGTCATCATCTGAGCGCATGGGACACCAAACTTGTGACCTGGATCGTCGGCAAACACCTGCTGATGTCCATGACTGCCCAGCGCATGGACATTGCCGATCCCGAGGTCATTCATCACTTCGCACTCGAAGTCGGCGACAAACTGCACCTCGATTATCTCTACGCAATGACCGTGGCCGACATCAATGCCACCAATCCGACTCTGTGGAACACATGGCGCGCCTCATTGTTGCGCCAACTCTATCTGAGCACCAAACGCGCGTTGCGACGCGGACTCGAAAATCCGATCGATCGTGCCGACCGCATCAAGGACAAGCAGGAGAGCGCAATGCTGCGCCTGACTGACAGAGGCATGAGCCAGGAACAGATCGAGGCGATCTGGGCGAATATCGACGACGAATATTTCGTGCGCGAATCCGCAGCCAACATCGCATGGCATACAGAAGCCATCGGCAAGCATGAGGGTCAGGACTCTCTCGTTCTCATCGAGGACACGAGCGAAAACATCGCAGAGGGTGCCACACAGATCTTCATCTATACACTTAACAGGAAGCACCTTTTTGCCAGCAGCGCCGCCGCCATGGAACAGCTCGGACTCAATATCCAGGACGCGCGCATCTTCACTTCGTCCAAGAATTACTGCATGAACACCTACACCGTGCTTGAGAGCGATGGCAACCCGATCAGTGCCAACGTGCGCCGACGTCAGGACATCATCAGCCTGCTGAAGCAATTCCTTGCAGAACCGGAAAAGCACTTGAAGGTGTCCAACAAGCGCATCGACAGAAAGCTGAAGCACTTCAGCAAACATGTGGAAACGGAAATCATCAACAGCGACGACAAACCGCATACCACTCTCGAAATCAATTGCCCCGATCAACCGGGCATACTCGCATCGATTGGCAAGATTTTCGCCGATCACGAGATTCAATTGCAGAACGCCCGCATCGCAACACTGGGAGAGCGTGTGGAGGACTTGTTCTTCATCGTCGACGCCAATTCCCGGAAGATCACCGATCCGGAAGAAATCGCCGAACTGCAGAACGCCATCAAACAGGAACTGGGCAGCAGCGTTGGTGCCACAGCATGAAAGCAGGTTTGATCACTCTCTATGGCATCGCCAATTGCGATACCATCAAGAAGACACGTCAGTGGTTGAACGACCAGCAGGTGCCCTATGCCTTTCATGACTACAAGAAGCAGGGCATCGACGCAAAACTTGCCACGCAGATGCTGCAGGCATTGCCACTGGATGAATTGATCAACAAACGCGGTACGACGTGGCGAAAGCTGCCGGCGCAAGTACAGACAGAGTTCAGCGCGGACACTGCACTGGCGCTGATGCTGGCGCAACCTTCCGTCATCCGCCGTCCAGTGCTGAGCGACGGCCAGCACTGGATCGTTGGTCATGATGAGGCCCGACTGTCAGCATTCATCGCCAGAAAATCATAGAATCGCATCAGAGAATACCAGAGAGGAAAACACAGCATGACGGTTACAAATTCATTGCACAGCCTGGGCATCGGCATCGGTACCAGAAATTCCCGCGACGAACTGATTGAGGTCTACTATCCGCTGGTGCTGCGTGCTCCAGCATCGGAACTCTGTCAGGCGCTTGCGACCATCACTGGATACGCCGGTGGCAATGAGTGGAAAGAGCTCACAGCGCAGCAACTCGACAAGCTGACGAGTCAGCAGAGTGTCGTTCAGGATGAGCGCATCCACGCACAGCTCAAATCACTGCAGAGCAGCAGGCAGCCCGTCATCGTTACACTGCTGGGCCAGGACATTGCTCCGACCTCTGTCGCAGAGGTCTATCTGAAACTGCATCTGCTCTCGCACCGACTGTGCAAACCGCATACGCTGAATCTGAGTGGCATCTTCGGCCTCCTGCAGAATATCGCGTGGACCAACAAGGGCGCGATCGATCTGGTCGATCTGCCCGCGAGGCAGTTGCAGGCCCGCCTGGAGGGTGAACTTCTGGAAGTGATGTCGGTGGACAAGTTTCCCAAGATGAGCAACTACGTGGTGCCTGCAGGGGTGCGCATCGCACACACCGCTCGCGTGCGCCTCGGCGCCTATCTGGGCGAAGGGACAACTGTCATGCACGAAGGCTTCGTCAACTTCAACGCGGGCACTGAAGGTCCTGCGATGATTGAAGGACGCATTTCCGCTGGCGTCATGGTGGGCGCTGGCAGCGACCTCGGCGGGGGCTGCAGCACCATGGGAACACTGTCGGGTGGAGGCACGGAAGTGATTTCCGTTGGCAAGGACTGTCTGATCGGCGCGAACTCCGGCCTCGGTTTTCCGCTGGGCGATCGCTGCATCATTGAGGCCGGTCTTTACGTGACAGCAGGCACCAAGGTGCTGTTGCTGGACAAGGACAATCAGGTCATCGGCACGCGCAAGGCACGAGAACTGTCTGGCAAGTCCGATCTGTTGTTCCGCCGCAACTCCATCACCGGAGCGGTGGAGTGCAAGACCAATCAGACGGCAATCGCGTTGAACGAAGAACTGCACAGTCACAACTAACAGGCTCACTTATGTCACCCACTCTGACACCCATTCTGACACCCACTGTCGCCCTCACCATGGAGCTGATCGAAAAGGCCTCTGTGACTCCCGACGAGGCCGGATGCAACACTTTGCTCATGAATCGACTGCAGGCGCTGGGTTTCGTGATCGAAGCCCTGCCATTTGGTGATGTCCATAATTTCTGGGCCCGCTATGGGACCTCCGCACCGGTATTTGCCTTTGCGGGACACACCGACGTGGTTCCTGCGGGACAACCGGAGCAGTGGTTATCGCCCCCTTTTGCTCCTGAAATTCGCGATGGCTTTCTCTATGGTCGCGGCGCGGCCGACATGAAAGGCAGCATTGCTGCGATGGTCACCGCCTGCGAACGCTTCATCGGCAGTGGAAAGACGCCACGTGGCTCCATTGCCTTCCTGATCACCAGTGACGAGGAAGGCAGCGCCATCAATGGCACACGCAAAGTGGTAGAAGTGTTGGAAGCGCGCAACGAGAAGATCGATTACTGTCTGGTAGGCGAGCCCTCCAGTGACAAGCGCGTGGGCGACACCATCAAGATCGGCCGACGCGGATCACTCCACGGTAAACTGCGTGTCCATGGTGTGCAGGGTCACGTTGCCTATCCTCACCTTGCCAACAACCCGATCCACAACGCGATGCGACCTCTCGACGCCCTGTGCTCGGAGGTCTGGGACAATGGCAATGCGGCATTCCCCCCAACCAGCTTCCAGATTTCCAATATCCACGCCGGAACCGGCACAGACAATGTGATTCCCGGAGACCTGGATGTCACTTTCAACTTTCGGTTTTCCACAGCGCTGACGGAAGAGACCATCAAGCAACGCACCCATGCGATTCTCGATGCTCACAATCTCAAGTACACCCTGCACTGGCAACTGTCCGGCAATCCATTTCTGACTGACCGAGGAACGCTCATCGACGTTGCTGCAGAGAGCATACGGGAGATCAATGGTGTGGAGACTGTTTGCTCCACTTCGGGAGGAACTTCGGACGGGCGTTTCATTGCACCAACCGGCGCGCAACTGATCGAACTCGGACCCTGCAATGCGACCATTCACAAGGTCAATGAAGAAGTCAGAGTGGCAGATCTGAATGAGTTGACCCGGATATACGAGCGAATCATCGAACGCCTGCTGACCTGAGCAGGACAGGATCAGGCAACGGCGGGCGGGACGTAGACATCGAAGCGGCTGGTCTTGCCGATCAATTGATGTGAGGGCCGCCGCCCTTCCAGAAAGTCCGCATGACGCGGACGCTTGACGACAACGCGCCTGTGCGCCAACTGCAGAGCGTTCGTGAGCAGATCCGCAGAGGGAACGTCCTCCTCCAGCAGCAACTGCAGCGTGAACATGTTCTTCTTCACCTTGGCGCTCTTGCGACGTTCCGGAAACATGGGATCGAGATACACCACTTCGGGCTGTTCCGTGAGTGAAGCCCGGGAGAGACTGGCGCTGTCACCATGCACCAGCGACATTCGCGCGACACTTGCTGCCACCCTGCCGTTCTCACTGGCGATTCCGCGCCTCAAACCATCACTCAGGAGCGCGTGCAGAATGGGAGACCGCTCCATCATGACTACCTGACAACCGGCGGACGCGAAAATATAGGCGTCCTGCCCCAGGCCGGCTGTCGCGTCCAGCACACTCTGCCCTTTCCCTTGTTTCACTCCGGCCGCCTTGAGCAGCGCCTCGGGCTGTAATGGATGACTCTGGCGATAGGCCATGGCACTGTCATCGAAGTTCACGCAAATCGCTCCAGGCGCGTCTGGAGCAGTGTGCTGCAGAGAAAGCCTGTCTTCCTGATAGAAGATCACGAAGCTGCAAACCGCCGCAGGATGAGTGTGCTGAGGCACTATCGCCAGACCCAGGCGATTCGCGAGCTCTGCAGGACTCTCGCTGCCTGCCCAGTCCGGTCGCTCACTCACCGCCACTGTGACGAGCGCTGAGGTCATAACACCCCGCTGTAATACAGTCCAAGCAAGGCAACCCCCATGACGATCCTGTACACGATGAACGGCATGAACCCGATACGCTCGATCAGACGCAGGAAGTAATGGATACAGACAAAGGAAACGGCCGCCGAGACCGCAATCGCGTAGAACAATATTGCCCAGTCTGTTGATGTCCCGGTTTCCAGCATTTCCATTCCCTTGAAAAGCCCGCCAGCGGCAATGATGGGAATCGCCAGCAAAAAGGAAAACTTTGCTGCCGCACGGCGATCCAGGCCACAGAACAATCCGGCTGTCATCGTGATACCGGATCGGGATGTACCGGGGATCAGTGCGAGCACCTGGGAGAAGCCGATAATCAGGCACGTCTTCAGATTCATTTTTTCCAGTGGTTGCCGCGCTCCTTCATAGCGATCTGCAAAGTACATCAGAATCGCGAAAAAAATCGACGTGAAGGCAATCAGCAACATGGAGCGGGAATAGGCTTCGACTTCCGAGGCAAACAGAAATCCGATCACCCCGGCCGGAATCGTGGCAATCAATAGATACCAGGCGAGGTGTGCCTGGGCGCTCTCAGTCTTGCCCATGCAGGAATGTATCCATGCAACAAAGAGAGCGCTGATGTCGCGCCGAAAATAACTCACCACGGCCATGAGGCTGCCAACATGCACTGCCACGTCGAACACCAGTCCCTGGTCAGGCCAGCCAAGCAACTCCTTGGGAAGAATGATGTGAGCGGAACTTGAAATAGGCAAAAACTCTGTGAACCCCTGCAGAATTGCCAGAAAGGTAACCTTGAATATATCCAGCTCCATACTATTCCTGATAATCCATTTGTTCCTTGAGATAGACAGGCAACGCCTGCGCGGCTGCAGTTGCATGCCCTTTCTTGAATCTGACCTGGGCCAGTTCACTCAGAATGCTGGCATCAGGAAGACAATCGATATTCGTACCAACTGTGATGTTCAGGCTGGCGCCAGAACTCAACAGCACACCATCACGCCACGCATCCCCAACTCCAACCCAATCGACTCTGGCGAGAGAAGCGGAATTCACGTGCGTGAAACACTTCAGCTCCGCCGGCCCTACCTGTTCATTGCCAAGCAACACAACATCATCACCCTCGACGCAGTAGGCACCGGAATAGATTTCATTGTCACGCGCGGCAAGGCAGACCAGAAGATGTGTGCAGCCTGTCTGACGATGCGCTTTCATTGCCATGACCGCAAGGGAGGAAACCCCAGTTATCGGGATATCGGCACCGAAAGCCAACCCCTGTGCAATTCCTGCTCCGATACGCAAACCGGTAAATGATCCCGGCCCATTCACGATGGCAATCGCATCGAGATCAGAGACACCAAGTTGCTGCTCTTGCAGCAGGGATGAAATCATAGGCAACATCTTGCGGGCATGCTGACGGTCTTCATTACTGTCCCTGCGAGTAATACGACCATCACAGTTGAGAGCAACCGAACAGTGTGCGTTGGAGGAGTCTATGGCGAGAATTCTTGTCATGCGGGGATTATACAGAAGGAAATGAAAAATCCCTCAGAGAGTTACTTCCTCTGAGGGATTTTTGTTCTACCAGACGAGTGCCATGAGAGCGTTCATGCTCTCACTTGCTCATCATGTCACGCTGCTGGCGCCGCTGCTGCTGGCGCTGCCGGTGCTGCTTTCGGCTTTGCTGCGCGCTTGGCTGGAGCCTTCTTCGCTGCTGCTTTCTTTGCAGGCGCTTTCTTGGCAGGGGCTTTCTTTGCAGCTGCTTTCTTGGCCGGCGCCTTCTTCACTGCAGCTTTCTTGGCTGGCGCCTTCTTCACTGCGGCTTTCTTCACTGCAGCCTTCTTCGCGGGGGCTTTCTTGGCAGCTGCCTTCTTGGCTGGCGCCTTCTTGGCTGCTTTCTTGGCAGGCTTCGCCTTTGCTTTCGGTTTAGCTGCTGCTTTCACTTTGCCAGCTGCCTTGGCAACAGTCTTCTTGACTGATGCAACTGCTTTCTTTGCGGCTGACTTGGCTTTGCCGGGGAGCTTCTTGGCTGCTGCCTTGGCTTTCAGAGCGGCCTTGCGTGCTGCCGCCTTTTCTCTCGCAGCCAATCGCTTGGCAGCAGCTTTCGCTTTTACCGCAGCTCTGCGAGCAGCCAGACGCTCTCTCGCAATACGCTTCTTGGCAGCAGCTTTCGCTTTGACAGCAGCTTTCTGCGCAGCAGCTTTCGCTTTCACTGCAGCTTTCTTGGCGGCTATCTTGCGCTTGAGGTTTTCTTTCTTGGTGCGAGCAGCTTCTTTGCTGGAATCAGACTTGGCACGCTTCTTCTTCCAGGCATCGGCAAATGCCTTAACAGCCTTGGCAAGATCTGCCTCAGCCTTGGCAGCCACTGCAGCCTTTCTGGCTTCAGCTGCTTTCTTTCTTGCGTCCGCAGCAGCTTTGGCTTTTGCGGCAGTTTCAGCGGATTTGACACTGGATTGTACAGACTTGAGTTTAGCGTTCAGTTCGCGGACCTTGGCAGCCAGTTTTGTAGCAGCTGCTTTCGCCTTTTCAGCAACCTTCTTGTTTGCAGCTGTGGAGCTTTTTGCGGCCGCTGCCTTGGCTGCAGCAGCTTTCTTTTGAGCTGCAGCAAGTTGTTTGGCCTGAGCAGCTGCATCTTTCTGCAGTTTTGCTAAAGATGCTTGTGCTTTCGCAAGAGCAGCATCACCGGTTTTTTTTACTGCCGATTTAGCAGGCGCCTTCTTTGTCGCTTTAACTTTAGCCATACTGTTATCTCTCCTAATATGTGGAACAAAACCACCTTAATTTCTTCAACGTGAGCGTATCCACGTTTGGACGGCACCATAGCACAAAAAATATCAGCTAAACAGCTGTGCCTGCTCAAATTCTTCAAAAAAATCAACTTAATTTACGAAAAATTTAAAATAATTTCATTTCGCGATAGTCATCGAGGGTTTCATCACGAATTTCACCATCGCAGGAGGTCATCGAGAGCTTTTTCTCGAACAAACAGAAGCGGATTTTTTCACCGCATTGCTCGGTACGGAACTTCGTTCAAGAGAAAAGATTAAAGTGTTTGCGGGGGGCGATCTGCAGTTCCGGAAGCAGTTCCAGAAGTGGTTTGAGAAGCAGTTCGAAGGACCGTTGCAACGAACAAGAAACGCAGTTCCTGTTCGTCGCGATCCACTATCAGGAGGCGGAAAGGATTGTCGTGATCTTTTCTCGGACTGTGTCGACATGATCCTTGCCGTTCAGGCGAATCACTTTGACGCCCTGTCCCTGGTCCTGCAATTTCTGATAGAAGTCCACCAGCGGCTTTGTCTGTTCGTGATAAACACGCAGGCGCTTGCGTACTGTTTCTTCCTTGTCGTCGTCTCGCTGAATCAAAGGCTCGCCTGTGACATCGTCAATACCGTCTTTTTGTGGCGGATTGAACTCCACATGGTAGACGCGTCCGGAGTCGAGATGCACCCGACGACCGCTCAGACGCTTGACGATCTCCTCATCGTCCACAGCGATATCGATCACGACATCGATTGCGATATCGGCATCCTCCATGGCCTGCGCCTGGGGAATCGTGCGCGGGAAACCATCGAACAGGAATCCGTTTGCGCAATCCGGCTGAGTAATGCGCTCTTTCACGAGAGCAATGATGATCTCGTCAGTCACCAGACCACCGGATGACATCACTTCCTTGACCTGCAATCCAAGTGGGGACTCGGCCTTTACTGCGGCGCGCAGCATATCGCCTGTCGAGATCTGCGGAACACCGAGTCTTGTCGTTATGAAGTGGGCCTGCGTCCCTTTTCCTGCACCGGGCGCTCCCAATAAAATAATTCGCATATCTCTCTCCTGGTCTGACCCGATCATGCGTGATCGAGTTGGCTAGCTGGGTTGTAGTAACCTGGGTCGTAGTAACCTAGGTTGTAATAACCTGGGTTGTAATAACCAATGTGTGACGGCGGGTGTAACTCAAAAGGCTCGACCATACACCAAAGCCGACGCGCAAAACAAGAAAACAGTTAAAGCCCGCCGACAGTTGCAAGGGGGCGTTATGGGTCACGCTGATCCGTCTTGTTGACGGAGCCCGCTTCTGATTTTTTTATCTCATCCCACAAGGTATTCATTTCCACATTCGACAAAGTCGCCAGTGATCCTGCGACGGCGGCTCCCCTCTGTTCCAATTGTCGAAACCGTGATTCGAACTTTCGGTTGCTGGCGCGCAATGCTGTCTCCGGGTCCACATCAAGGTGTCTTGCCAGATTGGCACATGTGAACAGCACATCACCGAACTCGGCGCTGATCTTCTCATGGTCGCCTGCCGCCACTTCCAACTCCAACTCTGCGATCTCTTCCTGCAGCTTGGCAAGCACCGGTCTATGGTCAGCCCAGTCGAATCCGATCGACGCCGCACGCTTCTGCAACTTTCGCGCACGATCCATCGCTGGCAACGACGACGGCACATCATCCATCAGACTGACTGCCGCCAGGTTGTCAGCGCCAACCGCTTTCCTCTCGCGCTCGGCGTTCTTTATCAGCTCCCAGTTGGCTGCCACCTGCTCTGCGGTAATACCAGCGGCACTGCTGGCACCAAAACTTGCCAGCGTTGCATCGGGGAAGATGTGTGGATGACGTCGCAACAACTTGTCCGTGATGGAATGGACAATATCCGCAAAGGCAAACCTGCCCTCTTCAGCCGCAATCTGAGCGTAGAACACGATCTGGAAGAGCAGATCGCCCAATTCATCCTGCAGTTGTGCATCATCATTGCGCTCGACAGCATCGATGACTTCATGCACCTCTTCCAGGGTGTAGGCTGTCAGCTTCTGCAGGGTCTGCTTTTTGTCCCAACTGCAACCCAATTCAGGATGCCGCAAATTGGCCATCAACGTCAGCAGATCGTCAAGTGAGTGGTGTGTCTGGTGCTCTGTCATTGCGCCCCCTTCATTTCGGTATTCATCTGGACAGATCGGCATCGACGCGCCTGGCCTCGATCACGTTGTTGAGATGGCTGATCTTTTCCAACACCCGCGACAGTGCATGGAACGAACCCACCTCGACCTGTAGATTCATCCTCGCAGTACCCGCAGCGCGATCAGTGCGCGTATTCACCTCCATGACCTCGATCTGCGCATCGGCGAGGATAGTGGTGATGTCGCGCAACAACCCGGCCCGGTCATAGGCGAGGATGAACAACTCAACCAGAATGCTGACGCGTCGACCATCACTCCAGTGAACCTCAATCAGGTTGTCATGACCCGTCTGCTGGTACTGCAGTGCAACAGCACAGTCCGTTCTGTGCACGACAACCTGATTGCCTGCCACCAGACATCCGACGATGGCGTCACCCGGTTGAGGATCACAGCAAGAACCCAGCTGCGTCGGAAAACGCCCGGCGCCGTACACTTGTGGCAAGGATTGATTCTGCTCGCTGACTACGGACTCGTCATCCAGCACACAGAGCAACTGCGACAGATCCTGTGCGGCATTGATGACCTCGTCCACCGTGATCGCGCTGACTCCGACCGCAGCGAACAGTGTGTCTTCATTGCGGCAACCGAGCTTGCGTGCCAACTCCCGGTAATTGGGATTCCTGACCGCCAGCCGTCCAAACTCCTCTGCCAGCAATGCCCGACCGTGATTGATATTCTGCTCGCGACCCTGCGTCTTGAACCACTGCATCAGTTTGGCTTGTGCGCGCGGCGTATTGGCATAGCCAAGACCGGGTTTGAGCCAGTCACGACTGGGCGAACTGTTGTCATCCGCCAGCACTTCCACGCGATCACCTGTCTGCAGGCGATAATTCAGAGGCACCGTCTTGCCATTGACGCGAGCACCACAGCACTTGTTTCCCACCTCAGTGTGTACGTAATAGGCGAAATCCAGTGGTGTGGCACCTTTCATCATGTCGACGACATGCCCTTCCGGCGTAAAGACGTAGACGCGATCAGGCGTTGTGGAGTCACTGCGCAATTGTTCCGCGAGTCCCCCTACCATCCCCATCTCATCGTGCCAGGCCAGCAGCTGCCTCAACCACGCAACCTTGTCATCGAAACTGTCCTTGTAACCCGGGTACTTGATACCCTCCTTGTAGCGCCAGTGCGCACACACACCCAGTTCCGCATCTTCATCCATCGCGAAGGTGCGAATCTGTATCTCGAACACCTTCTTGTCAGGGCCAATGACCGCCGTGTGCAGCGACTGATAACCGTTCTCCTTTGGAGTGGCAATGTAATCGTCGAACTCGTTGGGGATGACGCGCCAGAGATTGTGCACAATCCCCAGCGTCGCGTAGCAATCGCGAATTTCCGGCACCAGAATACGTACCGCGCGAATATCGAAGATCTGCGAGAAGTCGAGTTTCTTGGCCTGCATCTTGCGCCAGATGCTGTAGATGTTC
>MGYS01000080.1:16064-18082 GCA_001802565.1 Gammaproteobacteria bacterium RIFCSPLOWO2_02_FULL_57_10
GGCATCGATATTCGCTCTCTCCAGTTGACGTCGCAGCTCTTCTATCACCTCCGCGACAAAGCGTTCGCGATCCACTCGGCGCTCGTCAAGCAAACGGGCAATGCGTTTGTAGTTCTCTTCCTGCAAATAGCGGAACGACAGATCCTCCAGCTCCCATTTCAACTGTCCGATACCCAGCCTGTGAGCCAGCGGCACATAGATCTCGAACACCTCGCGCGCAACGCGCAGACGCTTCTCTTCGGGAGCCTCCTTGACGGCACGCAGAGCACAGGTTCTTTCTGCCAGTTTGATGAGAGCGACGCGTACATCGTCGATCAGGGCCAGAAGCATCTTGCGGACATTCTCGACCTGATCCTCACTTTGCCCGAGGACCCGCTTGCGACTCGTGTCAGTCTCGTTGATCGCGGCCATGCGTAACACACCTTCCACGAGCTTGGCCACGCCACTGCCAAACTCGGCTCTCAGTTCTTCAAGTGATATACGGGATTCCCGCACGGCACGGTAAAGAATGGAGGCGATGATCGCCTCGCTGTTCAGGCGCAGCTCGACAAGTATCTCTGCCATCTCGAGACCGGTAATGTAGCTGCTGCTGCGTGAGGACCAGGTGTTGCGGGCCGCAATGGCTTTCTGTTCAGCCAGAAAGCTCAACTCGCAGGCACGTTGAATCTGCGCCGGATTGTCCAGGCGACCATTGGCCTGCAGGTTGGCGAACCACTCATCGAAGCGGACGCTGCCATCGGGATTGAACGTGTGCTTCTCTCTGACCTGTACCATGAATCAGTCCAATTTGCTGTACATCGGTGGCAGTCGTGCTAGCGGGATTTTGCGAGCACAAACTCGGCTATGGATTCCACATGCCCGGTATGCGGGAACATGTCCATGGCGCCCGCATGCTTCAATATATAGCCGTGCTTGACCAACTCGCCCGCATCGCGGGCGAGAGTGGCCGGGTTACAGGAAATGTAGACAATCTTGCTGGCGCGAAACGCCGCAATACGAGGAATGATTTCAATGGCACCGGAGCGCGGTGGATCGAGCAGAATCTTGTCGTAGCATGGTTGTGCCCACGTCGACTCATCAAAGTCCACGCACAGATTCGCGGAGTGGAATGCGGCGTTGCCGATTGCGTTGGCTGCCGCGTTCTCGGTACCGCGTCGCACCATCTCGTCACTACCCTCAACACCGACGACGCGGGCGCAACGTGTGGCAATCGGCAGAGTGAAATTGCCAAGTCCACAGAACAGGTCCAGCACCACATCATCGGGCTGCAGATCCAGAAGGGTCAGTGCATGGGAAATCATCCTTCTATTTATATCACCATTGACCTGAGTGAAATCAGTCGGATGAAATGCCATGCGCAAACCGAACTCCGGCAGGTAATAGAAAAGTCTGTCTTCCCCATCAACCGGCCAGACCTTGTGAACGGAATCCGGGCCTTTCGGTTGCATATATAGATGTATGTTGTGCTGCCTGGCAAATTCCAGCAATTTTTCGCTGTCGGAAGCGAGGAGCTCCTCGAGATGACGCACGATCAGTGCCACCTGATACTGTGTGACACCTTCCCCGTCCGAACTTGTTGCGCGCTCGCCAACAGCCACTTCAATCTGCGGTATTTGCAGACGCCCGGAAAAGGTCACCAGCAATTGTCGCAATGGCATGATCAGATCAGACACATCCGGAACCAGCACCGCGCAACTACTCATCTGGGCGATGAACGAACTGTTCTTCTCGCGAAAGCCAATCAACATCTCGTCTTTCTTGCTGACGAATCGGGCGGCGAGTCGAGCCTTGCGACGATACCCTTCGCTCTGGCTGAGCATCGGAGGCATATGCGCGTATTCAGTCAGCCCGGCAATGTGTTTCATCTGCTCGTGCAGCACACGCTCCTTCAGGGCCACCTGCGCTGTTGTGCTGATGTGCTGCATCGAGCAACCACCGCAAATATCTGCGTGAACGCACGGAGGCTCAACTCGATCGCTGGAGGGGATCAGCACTTCCTCGACCTTGAGTTCATCAAA
>MGYS01000080.1:18115-29963 GCA_001802565.1 Gammaproteobacteria bacterium RIFCSPLOWO2_02_FULL_57_10
CAATCTTGCCGTCAATGCTGGTGACACCACGCCCCTCATGACTGAGGCGTTGAATGGTGATCTCGATCGGATCAACGGGAAGTTTATGACGTTGCCGTCTGGTCTTTTTCATAGGGATTCTTGTATCTGAAAGTTAATCGGTTATCGGGGAGACATGGCATCCAGGGGACGCCAGGAGACCTCGACATGAGAAGCGCCAGCAGGCGCTCAGGAGAATACGCCAGTCGAGAGGTAGCGATCACCGCGATCGCAGATGATGGCCACGATGACGGCGTTCTCGACAGTCTTGCTCAACTCCAGAGCCGCATGAACGGAACCACCGGAGGAAACGCCGCAGAAAATGCCCTCTTCACGGGCAAGCGCTTTCATCGTGCGCTCCGCATCCTTCTGATCAATATCCATGATCAGATCGACCCTGGAGGCATCGAAGATTGCTGGCAGGTACTCTATGGGCCAACGACGAATACCGGGAATACGCGAGCCTTCCTGCGGCTGCAGTCCCACGATGGTCACATTCGGGTTCTGCTCCTTGAGGAATTTCGAGACTCCCATGATGGTGCCGGTTGTCCCCATCGAACTGACGAAGTGAGTAATCTGTCCGTTGGTATCGCGCCAGATTTCCGGACCGGTATGCAGATAATGTGCACTGGGGTTGTCCGGATTCGCAAACTGATCCAGCACCTTGCCACGCCCTTCCCTGCTCATCCGGGTCGCGAGATCGCGAGCACCTTCCATGCCCTCGGTTTCGGTGACAAGAATCAGTTCGGCGCCATAGGCAGACATTGAGGCACGCCTCTCGGCGGACATGTTGTCCGGCATGATGAGAATGAGTTTGTAACCTTTCACCGCGCACACCATGGCCAGCGCGATACCGGTATTGCCACTGGTGGCCTCGATCAGGGTATCGCCAGGTTTGATGTCGCCGCGCGCCTCAGCCTGGATGATCATGTTGTAGGCAGGACGATCCTTGACTGAACCTGCCGGATTATTCCCTTCCAGCTTCACAAGCAGCGTATTGCTGGTATTGCCTGGCAGTCTCGCCAGACGCACCAGAGGTGTGTTGCCAATCTGGGATTCGATCAGAGGATAATTCGTGGGCATTGGTGGGGTCCGGAAGAAAATTTTGCGCAATTTTACCTTGTATTGCCCTCCCCTGAAAGCAATCAGGACTCGCGTTGCTTCAGGAACAGTTCACGGCTAACCAATGGTTTATCGCCAAGATGAGCCTGCAGCGCCATGCGGGTAAGGCGCCTTGCTGCGTTGCTGACAACCCTGTCATCAGAAAGGTTGCTGCCGAGCGACAGAATATCGCTGCCGCTGAACAGTGCCGGATTGCCCACATGCGCTTCGGCGTGTCCGGCCACCCGCTCAAATCCCACATCTGGGTGGAACAGATACAGAGCATCAGGGTCTATGGGTTGGCCTGTGGTGCAGTCGTCTTCACGGTTGAAACCGTATCCAAGAGCATCAAGCAATTCGAGCTCGAAACAGCGCAGGATCTGCTGCAGATCACGATCGCCGTGCAATCCTATGATGGCCTGCTGGTACGACTGATAGAGCTCGGGATGGCCCTCATTGAAGAGCAGCAGCCTGACCAGAAGCTCGTTGAGATACATGCCGCTGAACAGTCTTGTCCCCTGCAGGTTGAAAACATTGACACTGCCCTCAACGGCAGTGAGAGTCTTCAGTTCAGCTCTGCCCGCAAGGGTAACCAGAAGCGGCTGAAAAGGCTGCAGCAAGGCGCGGGTGCGGGATTTTGGTCGCCGCGCACCCTTGGCAACAGCGCGTATGCGGCCGTGATCGAGACAGAAGAAATCCACCAGCAGGCTGGTGTTCTGGAAAGGCTGTGTATGCAGGACGTAGGCAGGTTGCAGGTCTATCCTGGTCGTCATGAGCGACTCCGCATACAGATTGGCTGAGGCTCAGTCCTGATGGTAACCAAGACTGTGCAGCGCACGCTCATCATCCGCCCATCCACTCTTCACCTTGACCCAAAGATTGAGCATCACCTTCGTCTCGAAGACTTTTTCCATATCGAGCCGTGCGGCGCTGCCGATGAGCTTCAGGCGGTCACCATTCTTGCCGATGATGATCTGCTTCTGGCTTTCCTTGTCGACCAGAATCAGTCCATGAATGTGCAGAATGTCGCCCTGCAACGTGTACTTCTCGATCTCCACTGTCACCTCATAAGGCAATTCATCGCCAAGTTGACGTGTGATCTTTTCTCGAATGATCTCAGCCGCCAGGAAACGGGAACTCTTGTCCGTGATCTGATCCTCGGGGAACAGGAACGGACCGGCAGGCAGGTATTTCTGTACACAATTCTCCACCACCTCCAGATTGTGCCCACCAAGCACTGACAGAGGAATGATGTCGACGAACTCACGTCGCTTGGACAGGCGCTCGATATGGGGAAGCAGTCTCTCCCGGGATTCCAGCAGATCGCACTTGTTGATCAGCAACAGAACTGGCACCTTTACCTTGCGCAGTGCCTCCAGCACCATCTCATCTTCTTCATTGAATACCAGACGCTCAACCACAAAGAGAACCACATCCACATCATCGAGTGTACTGGTAGCGGTGCTGTTCATGACACGATTGATCGCTTTTTTCTGGCTCTTGTGGATGCCTGGCGTGTCAACGTAAATGAACTGCGTGTCTGCCACTGTCTTGATGCCCATGATGCGATGACGAGTGGTTTGAGGCTTGCGCGAAGTGATACTGATCTTCTGCTGCAACAGATGATTGAGCAGAGTGGACTTTCCAACATTGGGTCGGCCTACAATGGCGATGAAACCACAACGTTGATTTGAATCTGCCTGATTATCCAGTTGCGACATGAGTGTTTCCGCTTAATCGTTCCAAAAACCCGGCATTGATCCAGGCAATCAATCACTACAGGCCGAGAGCCTGCAGTGCGTTTTCGGCAGCCTGCTGTTCGGCGATACGCCGATTGCTGCCCTTGCCTACAGTGTACTCTGGCAGCATGCTGATCGTGCATGAGACAACGAAAATCTGCTCGTGTGCTTCGCCGTCAATCGATATCACTTTATAGACTGGCAGAGGCAAGGCCTTTGCCTGCAAGAGTTCCTGCAGGCGCGTCTTGGAGTCCTTCCCAGTCACTCCGAGAGCGCCATGCTCCAACAGCTCACCATACAACGTCAGAATCACCGCCCTGCAGGCTTCCAGGCCACCATCAAGGTAAATGGCCCCGAGAACGGCCTCCACTGCATCGGCGACGATGGAGACGCGCTGCCTGCCACCACTCTTGAGTTCGCCCGGGCCCAACACGAGAAGCTCACCGAGCTGCAGCCCTGCTGCCAGATCGGCAAGTGTCTGTTGATTCACAAGTCTTGAGCGCAGGCGGCTGAGCTCTCCCTCAGGAGCCTGCGGATTGCGGTGCAAAAGTTCATCCGCAATGGTGAAACCCAGAATGGCGTCGCCGAGAAATTCCAGACGCTCGTTATTGTGTTTGTCAGCACTGCGGTGAGTCAGCGCCAGCTCGGCCAGACTCTGATCCGAAAAGCGGTAGGCGATGCCTTGCTCCAGTTGTCTGACCCGATTGGACATCTATTCGATGCGATCGTCAAACGAGACGACCACGTCCAGGTTGGAGAACAACGGCACGCGACGTTCATAAACAATTGAGATCACCGCTGCGCCGTTATTACGAGTGGAGGTAATGCTGTTGAGGTCAAATTCCCGGATATTGTTGACGCGCAGACCATTGCCAACCTCTGTGCGGATCTCCGCCTGTGTCATGGTCGCCGCACGACCACTTTCCACCAGCGACTCTGCCTGTCCGCGAACAAAGTTGTGATCGATATAGATTGGCAGGACCTTCAAACCAAACGTGAGGCCAGCGACGAGGACAACGAGTGTCATCAGTAATCCGAATTTCGAAAAACCACGCTGTCTGCCGGAGTATGAGTTCAGTTTGTTGTTCATGAGATCACCTGTGGTTGCCTGTGGAGACTGAATCATCCGGATACTCGCTGTCTGTTGCCCAGCGTTCCCGGTCCGCGGCGATTATATGTGTCGAACCGGAGCAAGTACCGCGAAACAGTCGGCGTTTCAGTAAATCAGACCATTCCTGCCAAAGCCAGGCAAGCTCCATCCCGGCTCCTTGTGCATCCAGATGGCGAAGGCCTTGCCGACAATGTTCTCTTCGGGAACGGCGCCCCAGACACGACTGTCCGCACTGTTATCACGATTATCGCCCATCATGAAATAGTGCCCTTCCGGCACGACCCAGACCGTGCGCCCACCTTCACGCGACGGTGCACTGATGATCTGGGTCTGATGTTCCACCTCTCCGAGTGTCTCCGACATCAACACCCCTGATTGCATCATGCCGTTTGGCATCTCGATTTCCACGCGATCAATGACCTCAGCCTTGACCTCTTCACCATTGATTGTCAGCACCTTGTTTTCGTAGCGTACCGTGTCACCCGGCAAACCGACCACACGCTTGATGAAATAGCGATTGTCATGAGGCGGAATGAAAACCATGACTTCACCACGCTTGGGCTCATTCATGGCAACGATCTTGGTGCCCACAACCGGCAAACGCAAGCCATAGGTATATTTGTTCACCAGAATGAAATCACCGACTTCGAGCGTTGGAATCATGGAGCCGGACGGAATCTGGAAGGGTTCAACGAGAAAGGAGCGCAACACCAGGACGATGAGCAGAACCGGGAAAAAGGATTTGGCGTACTCGACGACAATCGGCTCCTGCTCTGCAACGCCAATCGCCTGCTTCAGTGCCTCACTTTCAGCAACCTGCGCCGAGCGCAGCTTAGCTGCGGCCGCCTGGCGCTTCTCCGCGAGAAACACTCTGTCGTAGAGGGCGACAGCACCCGAGATCACCACAAGTATGAGCAATACCAGCGAAAAATCGATATCCATCAACTGTCAACCTTGAGTACGGCAAGGAACGCTTCCTGGGGCACCTCAATGTTACCCACCTGCTTCATGCGCTTCTTGCCTGCTTTCTGTTTCTCCAGCAGCTTCTTCTTTCTGCTGATATCGCCACCATAACATTTGGCGGTCACGTTCTTGCGCAAGGCCTTTACGGTCTGCCGCGCAATGATCTGCCCACCGATCGCTGCCTGAATGGCGACATCATACAATTGCCGTGGGATCAGTTCCTTCATTTTTTCCACCAGAGAACGGCCCTTGTTGTGAGCCTGTTCGCGGTGCACGATCAGCGCGAGCGCATCCACACGATCTCCGTTGATCAAGACGTCGAGACGCACCAGATTCGCCGGATCGAAACGAATGAAATGATAATCGAGTGAAGCATAGCCACGACTCGCCGACTTGAGCTTGTCAAAGAAATCCAGCACCACTTCATTCATGGGCAATTCGTAGCGCAGCGAAACCTGGCGGCCAATGAACTGCATGTCTCGTTGCACACCCCGACGGCTGATGCACAGATTGATGATGTTGCCGAGGTATTCATGGGGGACAAGAATGCTGGCCAGTACGATCGGTTCACGCATCTCAACGATGGTGGTCACTGCAGGGAGTGCCGACGGGCTGTCCACGCGCACGACATCACCGTTGGTCAGCACGACTTCGTACACCACAGTCGGTGCAGTGGTAATCAATGACAGATCGTATTCCCGCTCCAGTCGCTCCTGCACGATTTCCATGTGAAGCATGCCGAGAAAGCCACAGCGGAAACCGAATCCCAATGCATCTGAACTCTCTGGCTCGTAATACAAAGAGGCATCGTTGAGCGTCAGCTTTTCGAGCGCATCGCGGAAGTTTTCGAAATCATCGGAGGAAACGGGGAACAGTCCGGCGTATACCTGCGGTTGTATGCGCTTGAAACCTGCCAGTGCATCGACATTGGGAGTCGCGGCGTGGGTCAAGGTATCACCAACCGGAGCGCCCTTGATCTCCTTGATTCCTGCGACAACAAACCCTACTTCACCCGCTCTGAGAACGCCTGTCTCCAGACGCTTGGGAGTGAATACGCCGACGCCGTCAACCAGGTGAGCCTTGCCGATGGATTTGGCAATGATCTTGTCACCTTTTCTCAAGGTGCCATGTTTGACTCGTACCAGTGAGACAACACCGAGGTAGTTGTCGAACCAGGAGTCGATGATGAGTGCCTGCAGTGGCGCCTCGGTGTCGCCCGTGGGCGGCGGTACCAGTCTTACCAGCTCTTCCAGAATATCGATGATGCCCATACCGGTCTTGGCACTTGCGCAAACTGCAGCCGATGCGTCGATGCCGATGATCTCTTCGATTTCCTGGCGCACCTTCTCAGGTTCAGCCTGAGGCAGGTCCATCTTGTTCAGCACCGGAATCACTTCCAGTCCCTGTTCGATCGCCGTGTAACAGGTTGCAACGGATTGCGCTTCCACGCCCTGCCCCGCATCCACTACCAGCAGCGCCCCTTCACAGGCAGCCAGGGAACGGGATACTTCGTAGGAAAAGTCGACGTGGCCGGGGGTGTCAATGAAGTTCAACTGGTAACGCTTGCCGTCACGACTGTCGTAGTAGAGCGTTACGCTCTGAGCCTTGATGGTAATGCCGCGTTCACGCTCAATGTCGAGGGAGTCCAGCACCTGCGCGTCCATCTCGCGATCGGCCAGTCCGCCACAGGTCTGGATGAAACGGTCGGCCAGTGTGGATTTACCATGGTCGATGTGGGCAATTATCGAGAAATTGCGGATGCTGCTTAAGTCACTCACTTGATTGGGCACAACTCAGAGAAAATTAATGGGGCCGAACTTCCGGGACTGGACTGGGGAACGAATACTGGCAAGCCACTCCGGGCACCAAATCATCGGACTCAAGCTGAAAATCAGGGCGCAAGTCTACAGTATTAGCGGTAGGCTGTCAGTGGAATTTTGGCGAAGGACCGCGGACGCATGAGCGTCCGCACCCCCACTATTTGAGCTCGAGCACCAAGGTGGTACCGCGTCCTTCCCGGACTATTCTGATAGGAATGAACCCCGTATCCGGCAACTCATCGGCGACTCTGGCAAATTCAGAGAGCGACGGCACCGGCGTTCTGTTCAGTTCCACAATCACGTCACCGCTCTGCAGACCCGCTCGCTGGGCAGGGCCATCGAGCAACTCCTCGACACGCACACCAGACACCCCGGATACTTCCTGCGCTTCCTGACTCAACTCGGTTACCGTCAGACCAAGTGAATTGGTGCGTGGGGGTTCCTGGGGTTCGTCGCTTGAAGCAACACCACTTCCCGGCAGGCTTCCTACCGTGACTGGCAGCGTAATGACACTGCCGTCACGCATGATGCTCAGCATGGCAGTGGTACCGGGTCGTACCTGCCCGACGTAAAACGGCAACTGCGAGGATGACTCGATTTCACGATCATTGAAGGCCAGGATGATATCGTTGTTCTCCACGCCGGCACTCTCCGCAGGGCTGCCGGGCTGCACCTCGTCCACGAAAGCTCCGCGTGGCCTGGGCATCGAGAACGCCTCCGCCAACGCATAATCAACGTCCTTGATCATGACGCCCAACAGTCCTCTGCTGACACTGCCAGTTTCACGCAACTGTTCGACAACATTCAGCGCAACATTGCTGGGAATGGCGAAAGAAACGCCATTGGAGCCGCCGGAACTGCTCAGAATCTGCGAGTTGATGCCAATGACCTCACCCTCGAGATTGAACAGTGGCCCCCCCGAATTGCCTTGATTGATCGCCACATCGGTCTGGATGAAGGACACATAGCTGGTCTGGTTTCCCGGCACGGTGCGCCCCTTGGCACTGACGATACCTGCCGCAGCGGAGAACTCGAGACCGAAGGGAGATCCAATCGCCAGCACCCATTCACCGACCTTCACGTCTTCCGAATCACCAAACGTCACCGCAGGAAGATTCCGGGCGTCAATCTTCAGCAAGGCCATGTCGGAAAGCTCGTCCGTCCCTACCACTTCAGCAGTGAAGACGCGCCGATCGTTGAGCGTCACGGTGATCTGGTCTGCGCCAGTCACGACATGATGATTGGTAATCAGGTAACCGTCTTCGGAAATGATGAAACCCGAACCGACTCCACCGCGAGGGTGTGAGGGTTCATCCTGCAACTCGGGTGGCAACGAATCATCAGGACTCAGTCGGCGCAACAACTCCTCAATCTCGTCACTCCTGCTGCCGGAGCGCGCACTGACACGCTGCATGGTCGCGATATTCACGATCGCTGGCCCATTCTTCTCCACCAGCTCTGTAAAGTCCGGCAAAGCGGCCGCAGCACCGGGCGTCACTGGCAGAAACGACAGTAACAACAAGAGCCAGAGCGGCCGGTTCATTTTTGTGACACCTTGATTCAGAGCATTCATTTTCTCAACCTCAGATCCAGAACAGCAGTCTGTTGTCGCTGGCGCAGCAGCAATCATTAGTGGGCTAAAGTACAGCGCAGCGCTGCCACGAGCAAGCTTTCTATACGCTGGACTGCAAGTGAGGGATCAGTCAGGGGGACGGTGGGGTGAGACAGGGGAACAGCCGGTGATCCCAGGGATCACCGGCTGCTGTCATGATTCAATTGCCAGGTTGCACTTCGATCTGATTGACCTGCCGGATCAACTGGGAGTCCTGCAGGATATTGAATTCCGGAGCAGTACCTGTTTCGGTGCCGTACTGAATGGACACTCCGCGAATGTAGTCATTGAGACGACGCTGGGCTTCGGCGTCAAAACCACTGACCTCCTGATTGACCGCCACCTGGACTGACGGATCAGTCTCGATGCCGGTCTCGGTCGCCGCCACGGGCAACTCTGATCCAGGCGCGAACATGGTAGTCTGCAGGCCAGCAAAGACGGCAAGCGCAACCGATGCGGCGATTGCCAACCTTCCCGCTGTCTCCAGCCAGACCGACGGAACACGGGGTTTCCTCTCCACTTTGCCAGTTCGAGAGGCCTCATAGGAGGGTTCGGCAGCGATGGCGACAAGGATTCGACTGGTTGCAGCGGAAGAAACGGCCAGCATCTCCTCGTTATGCAGTACCGAGCGTGTCAGGTGAAAACGCTTCCACGTCTCAGCCAGTTCGGGATCTCCCGGCAAATCCTTCAACAACCTGCGCAACTCCAGCTCATCAGCCTCATTGTCCATCAGTGCTGACAAGGTTTCTTCGTGGCTGCGATCGCGACTTTTATCCAAGCTCATGCAAACCTCTGTTAGCTGCAACTGTGTTCTTACAGTTGGGATTAAGGTCAAGTCTGTTCAAACTGACCACCTTTCTACTGCACTGACTGCCTTTTGGCACTGCGCTTCCGGTTTCGGTATTCCGCGCCTAACACTTCGACCACAAGCATCGCAGTTCGTTCCAATTGCTACCCCATCATTTCACGTATCTTCTTGTCGATGGCTTCACGCGCGCGGAATATCCTCGATCTCACCGTTCCGACGGGACAATCCATGATCTCTGTAATGTCTTCATAACTCAGCCCCGAGAATTCTCTCAGCGTGAAGGCGGTGCGCAAATCTTCCGGTAAATCCTCGATCGCCTGATGGATCACTTTCTCGAGATTGTCCCGTTCCAGATTGGCATCCGGTGTATCGTGTTCGCGCAGGGCAGTCGTCTCTTCGACGAGTTGGGCATCTTCCATGTCCACGTCCGTGGAAGGAGGCCTTCTGCCCCTGGATACCAGATAATTCTTCGCGGTATTAACCGCTATGCGGTAAAGCCACGTGTAGAAGGCGCTGTCACCGCGAAACAGCTTGAGTGCCCGATAAGCCTTTATGAAGGCCTCCTGGCAAACATCCTCCACCTCGTGGGGATCCTTGACGAATCGGGCAATCAGCGCAGCAACCTTGTGCTGATATCGCAACACCAGCAGATTGAACGCAGCCTTTTCTCCGTTCAACACCCGGTCAACAAGCTGCTGGTCAGTATCATTCTTCATATGTTCCAACTCCGTACCGATACTCGGCACCCAACTGCAGTTGGAACGGTTTCGTTTTTCGTCAAGGGGCAGACCACGGGGATATTCAAAAGTTCTCGTATTGCATGAATTGAGGTACTGGCTGAGCGATCTGCCGGAACGCACAGCTCCACGGCCGCGATGGCGCTCAATCCCTGCCAGGCTGTACTATAGTGCTTTTCAGCAACCACCTGCCTGATGCAGCAACCCACTCCTTGTCCAATAGACCACGGCAGAACCGCAGCGATGATGAGCGCCAACAATACCACATCTTTTTACGAGTACGACATACTGATCATAGGCAGCGGAGCCGCAGGATTGACCCTTGCGCTGAAGGCTGCCGACTTCGCGAAAGTCGCTGTAGTGAGCAAGGGGCAGTTGAGTCAGGGGGCCACTTACTATGCACAGGGCGGAATAGCCGCTGTACTGGATGATGACGACAGCATCGACGCTCACGTTGCCGATACTCTCGATGCAGGCTCGGGTCTCTGTCACCCGGATGTCGTCAACCACGTCGTTGCAAACAGCGGTGAATGTGTTCGCTGGCTGGTCGAACAAGGAGTGCCATTCACGACCATCGCTCCGGAAGATGCAAAGGATGGCCCGGCAAAAGCGCCACTGCAACCAGACAACCTGGCACCCTTGCACCTGACACAGGAAGGTGGACATAGTCATAGACGAATCATTCATGCCACCGATGCCACAGGCCGAGCCGTATTCGAAACATTGGCGCATCAAGCTGGCAAGAACAGCAACATTGATCTGTTCGAAAACCGGGTGGCAATCGATCTCATTACGCGCAGCAAACTGGGGCTGAAGGGAAATCAATGCATCGGCGCTTACATTTTCTCTCCGGAAACAGGCTCGGTGGATGTCTTCAAGGCAAAATTCGTGATTCTTGCCACCGGTGGAGCCAGTAAGGCTTATCTCTTTACGACCAATCCCGATGGCGCCACGGGAGACGGCATCGCCATGGCCTGGAGGGCCGGATGTCGTGTCGCGAATATGGAGTTCAACCAATTCCATCCGACATGTCTTTATCATCCGCTGGCCAAATCATTCCTGATTACGGAGGCGCTACGCGGTGAAGGGGCATTACTGGAGCTCCCTGACGGCACACGCTTCATGGACAGGTTCGACAGTCGGGGAGAACTGGCACCTCGCGATATCGTCGCACGAGCCATCGATTACGAAATGAAAAGACTCGGTTGCGACTGTGTCTATCTCAACATCACACACAAGTCGCCAGAATTCATCAAGGAACATTTCCCCACCATCCATTCGCGTTGCCTGCAGTATGGTATCGACATCACGCGCGACCGCATTCCTGTCGTACCTGCCGCTCATTACACATGTGGTGGTGTGATGGTTGACACACGAGGTCGAACAGATCTGCCAAATCTTTACGCGATTGGAGAAACCAGCTTCACCGGTCTGCATGGGGCGAATCGCATGGCCAGCAATTCACTGTTGGAATGCTTCGTCCTCGCATTCAGTGCCAGCGACGACATCAAGGCCAAGATCAAGTCGATTGAATTGCCCGACGTCATTCCGCCCTGGGACGAGAGCATGGTGACGCGCTCAAGCGAGGAAGTCATCGTCTCGCACAACTGGGACGAATTGCGGCGTTTCATGTGGGCCTATGTTGGCATCGTCCGTCGGGACGAACGATTGCAGCGTGCCAAACGACGCATCCAGTTGCTGGAGCAGGAAACGACCGAATATTACAAGCATTACATTGTCAGCAAGGATCTGCTCGAGTTGCGTAATCTGGTACTCGTTGCGAGCCTGATCGTGGAGTCCGCTATCCATCGCAAGGAAAGTCGCGGCTTGCACTACACACTGGACTATCCCGATCTTGCCGACGTCGCTGAAGACACTATCCTGCAGCCCGACAACTGGGTACTTGGAAATCCAAGGACTGCACAACACTGATCAAACG
>MGYS01000080.1:29970-34481 GCA_001802565.1 Gammaproteobacteria bacterium RIFCSPLOWO2_02_FULL_57_10
TTTCACTGTGTTCTGCTCGCTGGTTTGCGGGAGTTGCCAATGCATGCCAGCGCAGTAATGTTCGCAATCGTCTGCGGTTTCCGGCACTGCTCGAATCAGACAGAATTACCACACAGAACTGCCGATCGCCGGACCCCTGAGGCTGTGTGAAATGCAATAATTGCAAAAAGGATGTGCAGTAAACATGGTCCTGCAAGTCAACCTCAAGCACGCGATCCCCAATCAACAAGCGCGGCGCCCCATCGATGAACAGAATCGCGCGCGGCTGCCCTGAGGCGGTTCTGATACCGCGCAGAAGACTCACTGTCACCATCAGCGCAACAAGGATCAGCAGGGCAGCGTCCACATTGACCCATGGCAGACAAAGCAGCGCAGCAATATGAAATCCTGCCCGAGACTTGCGAAGCAATAAGGAAGGTCGCAGATCCACTCTGACATACATTGTCGTTCATCCTTGATATTGCGCTTGTCCACTCCGCAAACCACACCGCATCACGGGCGATCGCGGATGATGCCGATGATTCTCTTCAAATCGTCGTTCGGTGCTTCTTCACGCAACAGGAGCCAGGCGAACAAATCCTGATCCTCCTCCGCCAGCAGACGCTCATACAACAATTGATCAGCGATTGTCAGACCTCGAAGGCGCCTTTCGACGAACGGGACCAGCAGGAGGTCAAGCTCAAGCATGCCGCGACGGCTGTGCCATGCAAGTTTCTTGTACTCAATTTCTGTTAACATGTGTGGACCATGAAGTAGTGTCAACCATACTTCATGATATCCCAATTCGTTGATTTTATCCGGACACGCTCCATGGCAAGTACGCTGACAGACCTGAACAATTTTGACCTTATCGCAGTGACAGGCGAAGACGCTGCCATATTCCTGCAGGGACAGTTGACCTGCAATGTCGAAAAAGTGACGACTGAAAACAGTGTCTGTGGCGCCTACTGTGACATCAACGGCAGGATTATCAGTGACCTGCGACTGATCGCCATGAATGGCGCGCTTTATCTGCTGTGCAGTCGGGGCATGGGCTTTGCCTTGAAGAAAATCCTCGACAAGTACATCGTTTTTTCGAAGGCGAAGACGGTTCTGGCCACCAGCCAGTTCGAGCGTTATGGGGTCTACGGATCCGGGGCGCAGGAGACGGTCAAATCACTGTTCGGCGCCGTGCCGCAGGAACAAGGGCACGTTGTGCCTATAGAGGGCGGCGTGGTCTTCAGACTCGCGGGGGCCGAACCTCGCTATGAAATTCTGGTATCCGTCGATCAGGATGAGCTGCTCGAACGACTTCAGGAAATTGGTGTTACCGACGATCTCGAGGAATGGGAACTGGCCGATATCCGTCAAGGGATCGTCCACATCAATCCGGAGATTCAGGACACTTACACGCCGCAGTTGCTCAACTATGACTTGACCGGCCTAATCGATTTCAAGAAGGGCTGCTACACCGGCCAGGAAATCGTCGCGAGAATGCATTATCGCGGCACTGCAAAGAAGCGGTTGTACCGTGCAGCTGTGCAGGACGTTCGTGTCTCTCTGGAGTCACAGATCACGCACAAGGGTGAGGTCGCAGGTGAGATCATCAGTGTTGCCATGACCGACTCCGGCAGCCACGAATTGCTGGCAATCCTGCCCTGCGAACTGATAGCACAGAAAGTCACGCTTGAGCTGCGCAATGACCACAGTGACATCGGTGAGGGCAAGGCAGTCAAGAGCAGCCTGAAAATACTCCCCTTGCCGGGTCTGTCAATGCAGCAACCCGAAAACGAGACAGGCGGCTCCTGAGCCCTCTCCGCTCAGGAACTGCAGGACAACATCGAACAACCTGCCTTGTGTCGAGCCCAGTCTGGCCGCTTCTCCGCATGATGCGTTAAGCCTGGCTGCTCGTCATAGGGATTGCGCAGCAAGGCGTACAGTTCATGCAACAATGAATAGTCGCCCATATGGGCCTGGTCAATGACTTGCTGCGCCATGTAATTGCGCAGGACATATTTTGGATTGACGGCATTCATCTGCGCACATCGCTGTTCCGGAGACATACCGTCTCTGCACAATCGCTCGGCATACAGGGCACCCCATGCATTGATCTCGGCAATGACTTCCTCGGCAAGCTCTTCAGGACGATAGAAGGCTGGCAAGATGACGTCTGCCAGTCGAGCTTCAGCCTGGTATGGGTTGAATGAGGCCAACATGCGATAAAAAATGGTCATGTCGATCTCATGCAACTGCAACACCCTGTTCAGTCCGGATATCAACCCTTCATCAACAGCATCATCGAACGCATTCAGTCCCAGTTTCCTGGCAAGCATCACACGCCACTGCTCTTCGTAGTAGACGGCAGAATCACGAAGTATTTTCTCGAGTGGCGCCGCCTCATGCAGTACAGGCAACAACGCATTGGCCAGTTGCCAGAGGTTCCACTGCGCCACGGCAGACTGTTGGCCAAAGCGGTAACGTCGCATTTCCGCATCTGTGGTATTAGGCGTCCAGTCGGGATCATAATTGTCGACCCAGCCGTACGGCCCATAGTCCATGGTCAGCCCCAGAATGGACATGTTATCGGTGTTCATGACCCCGTGGACAAAACCAACTCTCATCCACTCAACGATCATGTCTATCGTCCTGCGACATACTTCATCAAACCACTGCAGATAAACTTCCTGTCTCGTGTAACCGCCCTGCAACAACATGGCCTGCAAATGTGGAAAGTCAGCTTCGAGCGTGTAGTCCAGCAATCGTTGCAGCAACTCCTTTTCACCTTTGAAGGCGCATAACTGGAAATGCCCAAATCGCGTGAAGGAGGGTGCCGTACGACAGACGATAGCGCCAGGTTCTTCCTGAGCATTGCCATTGTAGAACATGTCGCGCACTACAGTGTCGCCACTCAGTACCAGACTAAGCGCACGCGTTGTCGGCACACCGAGATGATGCATTGCTTCGCTGCAAAGGAATTCACGAATTGACGACCGTAGAACTGCCCTGCCATCGGCGCCTCGCGAGTACGGAGTCGGCCCCGCACCCTTCAGCTGCAGGGTGAGATGCCCTCCACTTGAGAGAGCCACTTCTCCCAGATTGATTGCGCGCCCATCACCCAACTGTCCTGCCCAGTGTCCAAACTGATGACCACCATACCGACTGGCGTAGGGAGACATCCCAGGCAGCAACGCATTACCAGCAAAGACGGAAGCGAATTGTTGACTGCGACAGAACTCGCTGCTGAAACCGATCTGCTCTGCCAGCTCATCCGACACGATGATTGTCGAGGGCGCGCTGACAGGCGTGGGAGAAACCATTGAATAGAGAGCACCGTGCACCTGACGTCCATAGTTCTGAACTATCTCGTCAGCGGGCAAGGCGTGCAAAAAGCGGTTCTCGAATACTAGTCCGCTATATGACATGCCCAACCCATCTGCCCGCGAGCATTGCACCACACCAAAGAAAAAGAGAAGCACCTGCCACCATCCGCGCGGATGCAGGGGCTTTCGTCGAAATGTCCCAATGAGATACCGTGCGAAAAATACGGAAATGAAAAATGGCGATATTGATACCAGCGACAAGAATCAACAGCATCTTGATCTGAAATGCGGGGTTGAGAACATGGGCACTGGCTCGAGTAATGAACATCGCAGTTCCGGTCAGAGTGGCCACCACGAACGCAGCTGCTGACCAGGGGACCAGTTCACGACTCATCCGGCTGACAGTGTAACCACTTGCAGCGAGCCCGAGCACGCGCAAATCCAACATGAGAATCGCGCCGAGCATCAAGGTGATGCTGACCACATGAAGTGATTCCATCAACGGAAACCACCATGTGGCTCCTATATGACCCGCGATTGGGAGATACTCCAGCCACAGCCAGAATTCATTCAGCACTTGATCTCCCCTCCTCTCTCATTCGGGCCAGAACAGGTATTCGGAATAGGCAATCCAGCGTCCAGCCATGACCACACCGAGCCAGAGCAACAATGACACCAACGCCAGAATTTTAGCCACCCTCTCACGGCGGGCACTGCGATACCAATAACCTGGTTCTCGCAGGGTCTGTCGATAAAAAAGCGCCGTCACGATGAGTGCGGGGATCAACAGCGAGAACTTGATCTGGAATACCGGGTTGGCAAAGTAGCGATTAGGCCTTGCAAGAACGAACCAGATGCCGGAACTTGCGACACCTGCTACCCCACACCATGCCCATGCCCGTAGTCGCCGCACCATCTCGTCCAGATTCTGACTCGGAACAGCAAGGCCCAGAACACGAAGATCTACCATCACGATGGACCCCATGATAGCAGCGATGCTCAGCAGGTGGAGCGTTTGCAGAATTGGAGGTAGACCTGGCACGTTCGTGAGCAGCCAGTTGGCGAGCTCCCTGCCCTGACTATCGGAAATCCATGTTGCAATGCCGCTCAGCATTCGTGTAGACCTATATCGGAGTCAGCCTCAGCATGCTGTCGCGGGGTGCGGAAGGAAGTAGCGGAGGGGAATTACTCACAGAGCAGGACTGACGCTCT
>MGYS01000080.1:34490-49364 GCA_001802565.1 Gammaproteobacteria bacterium RIFCSPLOWO2_02_FULL_57_10
GGAGCCATCAATTGATCAGGCAATCAATGCACGTCTCGCCAGACTGTCGACGAGATGTATCTTGAAACCATTGTGGTTCAATGGTTGAGCCCCCTGACTGGCGAGGGTACCCAACATCTGAGCTGTCGCTTCGTTGCGTGGCTGTCCACGTACGGCATTCTCGACATCTACCAGACGTCGTGGCGTACACTGCACGGCACCCGCCACGAAACGTGCATCCTGAATCACGCCGCCCGACTCTCTCATTGCGACAGCGATATTGACCAGAGCAAAGTCCCAGACATTTCTGTCCGCCACTTTCTCGAAGTAGAACGTTGCGTTGGCCCAGGTTGCAGGTAAGCGAACAGCAGTGAGAATTTCACCGGGTCGCAGAACCGTTGTATTGCGGATATCGACGTTCGGACCGACGAAGAACTCCTCGGCAGGAACCACTCGCTCTCCTTCACTGCTTCTGATCACCATCGAGGCGTCAAGCGCAACGAGCGCCGGCGCTGTATCGGAAGGCGTCACAGCTACACAACGGCTGGCGTTGAAGATTGCGTGCTCGCGGTTCATACCCTGAGGGGTGTCGGCATAACAGAGGTTGCCTCCTGCGCGATAGCAGGACAGCCCGCGACGGTAATACCAGCAACGGACATCCTGTACGAGGTTGCCGCCGACAGTACCGACATTGCGAATCTGCGGACTGGCCACTTTCACTGCCGCATCCGCAAGCAGTGAATAGCGCTCTCTGACCAACGGATTATTGGCCAACTCTGTCAATGTGGTCAGTGCTCCGATTTCAATCCCGTCAGCAATTTCACGAACCCCGCGCAGGGACTCAATGCCGTTGAGATCGATCATGGCTTCGGGCGACTTCGTTCTGTCCTTCAACCAGCCGTAGGTATCCTGCCCACCGCCCAGCAGCCAGCCCCGCTCAGCAAGTCTGCCTGCAAGTGCTAGCGCATCCTCTACCTGCACAGGCTGGTAGAGCTCCATATTTGGCATGACGTCATGTGATGGCATAGTAACCTCAGAAAGTATTTATTTTCAGTGACTTGTTGTTATAAGTGTTTTGCGCCACGTGATCGATGACCATATCCGGCGTTACAGGCACGCGGTTGAACAGATGCCCGCCCAGCGCATCAGCAATCGCACTGGTCACCGCTGCCACTGCACAGCCCATCGCCGGCTCACCGATACCTCTGGCCCCCACGGGACTCTGCGGGTCCGGCAGGTCGACGGCGGCATGCCGCATTTGCACTGGGACGTCCAGGAATGTTGGTGGCTTGCTCTGATACAGCCCTATATTGGCAGGCAACCCGTTCTGAGGATCGTATACATGGCGCTCGAATCCGGCCATGCCCATACCCCAGACGCCACCTCCGTTCATGCCATGAGACAGGCCCTTGGGATGAACGATGGTGCCGCACTCCGCGATACCAACATAGTCAAGAATTTCATACTTTCCGGTGTCCAGATCCATTTCGATCTCGGCAAAGGCAATCGCCAGACCAGGTGCTGTACCGTTCTTTTCGAGGTTGTCCTTGGCGACACCCACCAGCCCTGTTCCGGCAATCTTCTGCACGGCCAATGCTGTCAGCTCGTTGATGTCATCCGGATATTCCGCACCACTGTAACGGCCACCCAGGGCGACCGCACGCTGTGCTGCTTCTGCATAGGTGAGCCCTTCAGCGGGTGTAGCAGTCTTGAACACACGCTCTTCACCAATGCTGTAGTCGTCTACCGTGCCCCCGAGTTCTGCAGCGGCAATTTCCTTCATCTTGGCAATTGCATCCTGCGCCGCTACCCAGTTTGCACGGGTGTGAGTGAACATGGTGTTGCTGCCACCCTGACCTGAACTGTGAGGCAGCCCCAGATCCGAATTGCCCCGCACGATTTCACAGTTTTCCCAGCGACACTGCAGCGCTTCCGCTGCGGCACGGACAGTGCCGGCATAGGAATAGGTACCAAGGTTACCGACACCGGAGTGCAGATAAATCTTGCCGTCGGTGCCTATTCTCACGATACCGTCGAAGCCATTGTTGCCTGCAGCGTGATAACCCTGCCCCACGCCGATACCAATCACCTTGCTGCCGTTGCGACGCGGCTGGTTGATCTTGGCTTGCCAGTCAAACATCTGCGCACCCATGTCGATAGCTTCACGCATATAGGCGCTGGTCACCGGACCCTGGTTGGCGTCGATCCGGGAGTTGCTGTCGGGAGCGTTCAGTCTTCGGAATGCGACACGATCCATGCCAAGCTGATTTGCCGCCTTGTCCATGATTGGCGCAAGAACTGCGTGCATCTCATTCTGGCCTGGGCCACGCTGAGCGCCACGCGGCGTTGTGTTGGTGAATACGGAAACACCGCGGAAACGCATCGCCGTCGGCTGATACACTACTGTGACTGCTCCCGCAGATGAGGAGCCGCTGCCCGAGCCGGTTGAACCACCATCATTGACGATGATCAGATCCACTGCGGCGACCTTGCCGTCCGGCTTCAAGCCGACTTTCATCCAACCCTGCATGCCCGAACGCGCAGATCCAATGAAGAACTCTTCTTCACGGGTAATACGCACCTGGACAGGACGGTTCAGGTTTCTGGAAAGGTAGCCGGAAATGGCCATGAACGGATAGGGTCCGATGCGTGATCCGAAACCACCACCAGTCGTCTCATTGATGAAGCAGAGTTGATCCAGCTCGATTCCCAGCATACGGGCCAACGGAGCATTGGCGGCGCTTTGACTCTGCAAAGAGCCATGGAAATAGCACCGGCCATTCTCCCAGTAGGACATGCAGGTACGCGGCTCCAACGAGTGGTGAGGATATCCGGCAGTCACGAAGGGTTCTTCCACGATGACTGAGCATTCGGCAAATGCCGCATCCAGATCACCGTAAGACCATTCCGTCGTGAATTCAGCCTGCGGATCGCGGCCATTACGGAAGCTCTCCACCGCATCGGTAGACCACTTCAGAGACGCCAGCTCCATGCCGTTTTCACCACGGCGCATCACGTTGCCTTCCGGGTAAGCGTTTGGACCACCTTCGATCAGGCTGTCCAGCGGATCAACCACGAAGGGGCGACGCTCGATATCGAGCCTGATAAGTCCCAGCGCATCTTCGGCGATCTGCTCACTGATGGCAGCAATCGCCAGAATCGGCTGACCAACATAAGTCAGCTCGTTGCTAAGAGCAGGGTTGCCGGGCCTGGGGGCCTCGGGCAAGTCATCCGCAGTCAGGATGCCCAACACGCCATCCATGCGCAGGGCTTCGGTCGCGTCGATGTTGCGCACCATGCCACCGGGTACCGGGCTGGTCAAAAGTCTCGCGAATACCATACCCTCTTTACGGTGATCTTCAGCGTATCTGGCCGCGCCAGTGATCTTGCCTTCCGCATCTGGCGGAGTGAAGTCTTTTCCAATATGCATATATGTCATGACAGTTGCCCCGAGGCGCGCATGACGCCGTTCAAATAGTGATCATAGGCACCGCAGCGACAGAGATTGCCTGACAAGGCCTGACGAGCCTCTTCTCGAGTGGGTCGCGGATTGGATTTCAACAGGGCAACGGTGGCAACGACCTGACCTGGCGTGCAGAAACCGCACTGGGGGCCGAGCTCGTCGAGGAACGCTTGCTGTACCGGGTGCAACTGTCCATCGGGAGAACGAAGCCCCTCAACAGTCGTAACCTCGCGCTGTCTGACACTGTGCGTCAGCGTAGAGCAAGCGTAATTGGTGACGTCATCGATCAGAACCGTACATGCGCCACACTCACCCCGGTTGCAACCGAGCTTGGTGCCGGTAAGATCGAGCTTGTAGCGCAGAGTATGAGCCAGAGTCTCCTGGGGCAGTACGTCGACTCTTCGTGTACGTCCGTTGACGTTGATCGAAATCAGGCGTTCAACTGCCGCACCTGATTGAGACTGGGCGTTGGTGAGGTACAGACCTGCACCGGACATGGCGGCGGCGCTGGAGTAGATCACTCCTTTTATGAAGCGCCTGCGGGTTAGTCGTGGGTTCACTGACTTGGTACTCCGGTAGTTTTAGTTGTTATAGGGGAGGTGTGCAACCGCAGGTCACACACGCTTCTTCAGCATATCTGTGTCCCTGAGAGACTACTCCTTTTTCGAAAAAGGTCAATTCCGGCCCCTTTGCTATCGACCGAACTTGCGCTCGCCCAAGCCGAGAGACTCAGGCGACTGCGGGATTGTGCTTACGCAGCAGCTCGGGCAGAAACTCTTCGGCAATCGGACGGGAAAAGAAGTACCCCTGGGCCATGTCGCAATTGAGCTCCTGCAACAACCTGACCTCCTCCAGTTCTTCGACACCCTCTGCAATGATCTTGATGTTCATGTTGTCGCTGAGGGAGAGAATGGATTTGACCAGCCCTTTCACCATGGTGTCGTGCTGCATCTTGCGAATGAAACTTTGATCAATCTTGAGAGTATCGATCGGATATTGATGAAGGTAGCTTAGAGAGGAATAACCTGTACCGAAGTCGTCGATGACAATACCCATGCCGCGATCACGACAATTATCCAGTGTCTCCTTGACGTTCTTCGGTTGCTTCAGCAGCAATCGTTCGGTGATTTCGATATGTATGCGACTTGCATCAGTGCCCGTCTCGCCCAGAATGTCTTGCAGATTCTCCAGAAAACCGTCTTCATCGAAATCAGTGGCGGAGAAATTGACACTGACATAGAGATGACTCATGTCCGGGCGCAGGCGATCCAGCCGCGCAAGCATCTGGCAGACATGACGCACCGCCCATCGACTCGCCTCAATGATGAGACCGCTGTCCTCAGCCATCGGAATGAACACATCGGGAGGAATCAGGCCACGCTCCGGATGCTGCCAGCGCATGAGAGCTTCGAACCCGAGAATTTTTCCGGAACTCATCGATACAATCGGTTGATAGTTCAGGATCAACTGATTGCTGGCAATCGCCACCTTGAATTCATTAGCCATCTTGATGGCTTCGACCACATTGATCTGCTCGGCGTACTCGCGCTCCAGATCTTCCGGGGAGGGAGAATCGGAGCTGTCGCTCAATAGCGTCTGGGAACGTCTGAGGATATCCCGATAGCGCATCAGAATGACCTGAGCGATCAGCCGAACGATAGGATTGGCTCCGCGGACACTGCGCGCGAAGTCATCCTTGGTGATTTCCAGAAGTGTGCAGTTCTCCAGCGAGCGGATAGTGGCACTGCGGGGCTGATTATCGACTATGGCCATTTCGCCGATGATGCTGCCAGGGCCTCGCGTGCCCATATGCAACAATTGGCCATCGGACTTTTCCACGACAATGCCAACGCGCCCTTCCTGAATGAAGTACGCACATGAGCCCACGTCGCCCTGGGTCATGATTACCTCACCGGCCTTGAACACTTTTTCTGCCTTCAGAATCTCCATAAAGAGGACTACCTTTATTCAAGTCTTGCTTCTTCATCGACCTTAAGGTTGAGGTAAGGGACAGAAACCGCCAGCTGTCGGCATCATAAATGAAAGGCCTGGTTAAAGAAACACATCAGACCAGCTCACGAGCAGCCCGAAACGCCGCTGCGACCAGACCCACGTCCTCATCAGAAATATCCATGTGAGTCACCAGTCGGAGGCGATGGGCGGCATTCACTCGAATATCGTGGGAACGCAGACATTCTGTCAGGACGGCCAGATCGAAGCCGCTGCAGTCCACATAAATCATGTTTGTCTGCATCGGCTCTACCCGATAGCCTTGTGAACTCAGTGCAATGGCGATCGTGGCGGCACGGCGGTGATCATCAGCCAGTCGCCGCACATTATGCTCCAGCGCGAATAGCCCGGCGGCGGCCAGCACTCCCGCTTGCCGCAGCCCGCCGCCAGTCACTTTGCGCCAGCGACGCGCCTCCTCAATGAAGCCTGCAGATCCAAGCAGCAGCGAACCTGCCGGCGCTCCAAGTCCCTTTGAAAGACATATCGATACGCTATCAAAGTGGCGCGTCAGCTCAGCAATATCAACATCGAGCGCAACTGCCGCGTTGAACAGTCGCGCCCCGTCCAGATGCAGCGCCAGATTATTGTCTCGCGCAAACGGACGAAGTTGTTGCAGATACTCCAGCGGCAGCACCTTGCCCTGCATGGTATTTTCCAGACACAGCAGACGAGTTCGCGCAAAGTGGTGGTCGCGAGGCTTGATCGCAGCCCTGACTCGATCCAGATCCAGGCCACCATGATCATTGAGTTCCAGCGGCTGGGGCTGAATCCCACCAAGCACTGCCGCACCCCCTCCTTCATACTTGTAGGTGTGGGCCTGTTGTCCCACTATATATTCGTCACCTCGTCCACAATGGGTAAGAAGAGCAACAAGATTGGACTGCGTTCCAGTTGGCAGGAATAGCGCTCTTTCCATACCAGCCCTTTCGGCAATCATCGCCTCCAGACGATTGACGGTCGGATCTTCACCATAGACATCATCTCCCACAGACGCATCGGCAATTGCCAGGCGCATGGCAGCAGACGGAAGGGTGACAGTGTCGCTTCGCAAGTCAATCCAGTGTCCGGGTATCACAACTGTCCCTTAGTCTTGAGCCCTCAGAGTCATTACGGAAATCAGGAGGGAGTCCAACTTCCGTTGCCGATGCGAGCCCTGCCATCAACGGCGCGATTATAGATGTATATCCAGGCGTTTCCGTGACGCGTCTGACAGATACAACGACTGTACAGCCCGGCGTCGGGATTGCGGGGATCAATCTCTTCCAGACGATCCAGATCCGCAATTTGTGCGTCGCTTACTTCGTATAACTCAACCTGAATACCCTCAGAGGACTCCAGGAGTGCCGCAGGATAGTCGCCCAGATCGTACAACGTTATCGACGTCAACAGATCACTGCCAACATAGCGCGCCTCTTCAAGCAATCTATGGTTGGCCATGCCACGTTTCAGCGTCCCGTAAACTGCAACCAGCATGAAGTCAGACATCGCTACCTTTAGCCCTGCCGAGATTCTCGCGCATCAATAATCGGTGTACTTTCGCGAGCTCCCACGCACCTTGTCGGCCGGATACTTTTCTGCGTTGATTCGCATCTTTGCCACTACCGCAGCGCCTATGTCGATGTTGAGTTTATCGGCCAGCCTTACAAGGTAAACCTGCACGTCCGCAATTTCATGACCAACCGCGACAGACTGTTCCGGCGTCAGGTTCATGGACTGTTGCTCACTCAACCACTGAAAAGTCTCCATGAGTTCTGCGACTTCGACACTCAAGGCCATCACCAGGTTCTTGGGCGAATGAAACTGATCCCAATCCCGCTCGCTGGCAAACTTGTCAACGCACAGCCGTATGCTCTCGAAATCTGTCATGCAGATACTTCCTCCAGTCATCGATTACAGCATCAACCCCTCTGAAAAGAGGCGTTTGCGACAATACCACATCGGAAATAATTTGACGCAATATCAATAAATCACGCCAACCCATGAAATAAAAAATGTATATCACCCCCCTTCTATGCGGGCAGTACCATACTCATTGAATTAGCCCATAAGGTGCATTATTCTGTTGGTCCATTTAGCTATTGAAGGGAGAGTTCTCCGCCGATGTCAAACTATAATAAAAGTATCAGATCAGCATTCATTACGTTGACTGCAGCAGTTGCCGCGTTCCCGCTGCTCAGCCTTGCACAGCCAGATATGGATCCGGTCAACGATCTGCCCAATCCTTACCAGACCATTGAAGGCTGGGCGAAGATGCCCGAAGGCAGATCATGGGGCTCAACCAGCGCCGTGGACATCGATCCGGATGGCGTCAGCATCTGGGTAGGTGAGCGATGTGGCGGTAACGTCGGTCCCTGCGCTCAGGGCGAACTCGACTCCATCTTCAAATTCGACGCAAACGGCAACATGGTCACCAGTTTCGGTCGTGGCATGGTGATGTGGCCGCACGGTATCCACGTTGATTTCGAAGGTAACGTCTGGGTCACCGACGGTCGCGATAACCGTGCCGCTGATGGCACTGCCCCCGCAGAGCTGAAGGGACACCAGGTTCTCAAGTTCAGCCCTGAAGGCGAGCTGCTGATGGCAATTGGCGAACCAGGCGGCGCACGCGCCCCCGGCTACCTCTTCCAGCCTAATGACGTCTACGTTGCACCTAACGGCGACATCTTCATTGGTGAAGGACACTCAGGTGCAGAGGGCTCCACTGCTCGCATCCTGAAGTTCAACAGCGAAGGAGAATTCCTGAAGGAGTGGGGTTCACTTGGCTCAGGTCCTGACCAGTTCTCCCAGCCACACTCACTGGCAATGGACTCCCAGGGCAGACTGTTTGTAGCCGACCGTGGCAACAACCGCATCCAGATCTTCGATCAGGAAGGTACCCTGCTGGACAGCTGGCATCAGTTCAGCCGCAATAGCGGTCTCTACATTGATGACAACGACATCCTCTATGCAGCGGATTCCGAGTCCGGATCCGTTAACCCGGCACATGGCGCCTGGCTGCGCGGCATCAGAATCGGTAACGCCCGTACCGGCGAAGTCACTGCCTTCATTCCGGATCCGAATCCGGACTGCACTGGCACATGCACAGCGGAAGGCGTAGTTGCCGATCGCAATGGCGTTATCTACGGGGCAGAAGTTGGTCCGGTAGGCGGGATCAAGCGCTACGTAAGGCAGTAAGCGACACAAGATCCTTGTGATTGAAGGGGCGCCAGTGGCGCCCCTTCTTGTTTGCGGAAATGCCACTGAATGTGCATCTCCCCAGAAAGCAAAAAGGGCATCCATATGGATGCCCTTTTTTGTTTGGTCGGGACAGCAGGATTTGAACCTACGACCCCCAGTCCCCCAGACTGGTGCGCTACCAGGCTGCGCTATGCCCCGAAATTTCTTGATATCAGCGGAAGTCTTCTGAATCGTATGGAAGACAATCTTGATATTGGTGTTTCTCTGCCCGCCAAGACATCATTAACTCAGGGAGTTGCATCTTACTGGCCAAGCTTCAAAGCGGCGGCAATTCTACCGCATTTTCACAATTGTGCTATCACTTCTTCGAGGTCCTTGATCATCTCCTTGAAGACCTTGTTATCGATACCTGCTTTTTGAGGTTCCTCTGAACCACTCATGCGCTGTCTCGCACCACCGATGGTAAAACCTTGATCGTAGAGCAAAGACTTGATTTGTCTGATCAGTATTACGTCCTGACGCTGGTAGTAGCGTCGATTACCCCGGCGCTTGACCGGTTTCAATTGCGGGAACTCCTGCTCCCAGTACCTCAACACATGAGGCTTTACCGTGCACAGCTCACCAACTTCACCAATAGTGAAGTAACGCTTGGGAGGTATCGGTGGCAGTTCGTCGTTATTGCTTGGTTCCAGCATAGCTTTCCACTCTTGCTTTCAGCTTTTGACCGGGCCTGAAGGTCACTACACGACGTGCCTTGATGGGTATTTCCTCGCCAGTCTTGGGATTACGACCGGGTCTTTGTTTCTTGTCACGCAAATCAAAGTTACCAAACCCGGAAATCTTGACCTGCTCGTTCGACTCCAGCGACAACCGTACTTCCTCAAAGAACTGCTCTACCAGCTCCTTGGCTTCTCTCTTGTTCAGGCCGAGCTCTTCAAATAACCGCTCTGCCATCTCCGCCTTGGTAAGTGCCCCGTCTGCCATAGTTAATTCCTTAACTTTGCATTAAATTTAGCCTCTAGACCTTTGACACAACTGTTAATTATTCCATTTATGTCGTCGTCGCTTAGAGTGCGCGAAGGATGCTGCAAGGTCAAGCCCAAAGCGATGCTTTTTTTGCTTTTTTCTACCGCATCACCTTGATATACATCGAATATTCTAAGATCAACCAAGTACTCCCCCGCAAACTCCCGAACAGATTGCAGGATTTCCCCACCTGAAACGGTCTTGTCCAGGACGATCGCCAGATCGCGATTAACCTCTGGGAACCGCGATAACTCCCGAACTTTAGGCACCTTCGTCAATTGCAGACTTTCGAGATCAATTTCAAACAGATAGACGCGGTTGCTTATATCCAGTTCGCGCTGCAGAGCCGGATCCAGCGCACCAAGTTCCCCTATCTTGCGCCCGTTCAACTCCAGAGCGGCGCGCTGCCCGCTGTGCAGTGCTGCATGTTGTCCGGGGACGAATCGATAAGCGTCACGGTTACGGGAGATATCGAGAAGTGATTCAATATCTCCTTTTATATCAAAGAAATCCAGCTGTTTCTTCGAGTGGGACCAAGCCTCAGGATTGGCATCCCCATAGATCAGCCCGGCAACTCTGGAAGGTTGCTCGGTCTTGCCCTCTCCAGCCAGAAATACTTGCCCGCATTCGAAGATTCGCACCCTCTCCTGCTGGCGATTGGCGTTATATCTGAGCGTCGTCAACAAGCCCGCCCACAGACTGGTGCGCATCACTGACATGTCCGCAGAGATCGGATTCTGCAAAGGAATGGCTTGGCGAAGGCCATCAAGCCGCGCCATCAGTGCAGGCTCCACAAAGCTGTACGTGATCACTTCCTGGTAGCCGAGGGAGACAAGTCTTTCCCGGAACCGGGCTGTATCCGTTGCGCTCTCGGTTCGCGTACCCAGACTCATGCGGGTCAGTGGCCGAGTCTTTGGCAACTTGTTGTAACCGTAAACCCGTGCGAGCTCCTCGATCAGGTCCACATCAATGCTGATATCAAAGCGGAACGATGGGACGCGCACCTGAATCGCGTCGGTCGATTGTTGCAGTATCAACATCCCAAGGCGCTCGAGGATATCCCGGACCTGCGAGTCGGGAATAGCGACACCCAGCATACGGGTGACTTTGTTCAGGCTCAGCGCTATCTCGACGGCTTCAGGAAGATTGCCAATTGCCTCGGTAATGGGGCCCGGCTGTCCACCTGCTATTTCGATCAGGAGTGCTGTTGCACGCTCCATTGCAAGATGCTGGATCTGATGATCAACGCCACGCTCGTAACGGTGAGACGCATCTGTGTGCAGACCGTAGCGGCGCGCACGTCCCGCGATTGCCAGCGGGGAAAAGTAGGCACATTCAAGAAACACATCACGCGTACTGGCACTGACTCCGGAATTCTGCCCCCCCATGACCCCCGCCATCGCCAGAGGGCCCTTGTCGTCGGCGATCACCAGGACGTCCTTGCCAAGAAGCACTTCCTTGCCGTCCAGCAACACCAGTTTTTCAGACTCTTCCGCCAAACGCACAGTTATGCCATTCGTAAGTTGGGCCAGATCGAAGGCATGCATGGGCTGACCCAGTTCGAGCAGCACGTAGTTGGTCACATCAACAATCGGATCAATGCTGCGCAAACCACAACGTCGCAAGGTCTCCTGCATCCACAGGGGTGTTGATGACTGAGGATTCACGCCCCGGATTACACGCCCGAGATAGCGGGGGCATTGATCTGGCGCATGAATTGCCACCGGGAAAGTATCACTGATGACAGGCTCGACCTTCGGTATCTCGGGGGCTTCCGGCGTAATGCCATTGAGCACACCAATTTCCCTGGCAAGACCGATAATGCCCAGACAATCCCCACGATTAGGCGTCAGATCAAGTTCCAGACTGCAATCATCGAGATGCAGATACTCACGAACATCCATGCCAACCGGAGCATCCTCGGGAAGCTCCAGCAACCCATCCGAGCTCTCTGCTGTTCCCAGCTCCTGAGCAGAGCAGAGCATGCCATTGGATTCAACGCCTCGCAGCTTCGCCTGGCGAATATTGATAACGGAGCCATCAGCAGTCGGTATTCGGGCACCGACTCTTGCGAAGGGCACCTTCAGGCCTGGCCGAACATTCGCCGCGCCACAAACCACCTGCAGAACCTGCGAGCCATCATTGACCCGGCATACGCGCAACTTGTCGGCATCCGGATGCGGCTGCACAGCAATCACTTCAGCGACTACAACTCCGGAAAATGCACCAGCTACAGGCTCTTGACCATCCACTTCGAGACCAGCCATTGTCAACTGATCGATCAACTGTTGTGTCGTAAGGGGTGAATTCACCCACTCACGAACCCACTGTTCGCTGAAAATCATGCTCGAATACTCTGTATTGAATGCAGGTTTGTCTAATGCCCATGCTGAAATCGACACTGGCAAAGTGCCATGTCGAACTACTAATTAAATTGCTTGAGAAAACGCAGATCATTCTCGAAAAAAAGACGGAGGTCATTCACGCCGTAACGCAGCATGGCAAGACGCTCTACGCCCATTCCGAAAGCGAAGCCGGTGTACTTTTCCGAATCAATGCCGGAAAGCTCCAGCACTCGGGGATGTACCATTCCACACCCCATAACCTCAAGCCATCCAGTTTGACTGCAGATGCGACAGCCCTTGCCCTCACACATGACACACGCCATGTCGACCTCGGCCGAGGGCTCAGTAAACGGGAAATAGGAAGGACGAAAACGCACTGCGAGGTCCTTCTCGAAGAAAGCCTGCAGAAATTCCTCCACGGTACCACGCAGATCGGCAAAGCTGACATCTTCGTCGATGAGAAGGCCTTCAACCTGATGAAACATGGGCGTGTGCGTAATGTCGGAATCACATCGATACACTCTTCCAGGACAGATCATGCGAAATGGAGGCTTGCCCTGCTCCATCACGCGCACCTGAACCGGAGAGGTGTGCGTGCGCAACACAGTTGCCGGATCGATGTAGAAGGTATCGTGCATGGCGCGCGCGGGATGATGATCGGGAATATTCAGAGCACCAAAATTGTGGTAGTCATCCTCAATCTCGGGGCCAACAGCGACCGTATACCCCGCCGTTTCGAAGATACCTTGAATTCGTTCGATGGTTTTGCTGACAGGATGTACACCGCCGGCACTCTGGCGACGCCCGGGAAGAGTGACATCCACTGCTTCCGCATTCAGCTGAGCACTGAGGGCTTGTTCCACCAGATCTTTCTTGCGCAGTTCAAGAGCATCTTGAACCTGACGTTTGGCGATATTGATACGCTCCCCGGCCTGCGGACGCTCTTCAGGCGCCAGTTTGCCCAATCCCTTGAGCAACTCGGTGAGGCTGCCTTTCTTACCCAGAAAGTCTACGCGCAGCTGCTCCAGCGATCTTTCATCGCCAGAGTCAGCAATAGCACGCAGCGCCGCATCAACCAGGGAAACGGTATCTACCATGATATTTACTCAATCGTTCTGAAAGGTAAGGCTTATGCTGCCAGACTTGCTTTGGCCTGATTGACGAGTGCAGCAAATGCCGCCTTGTCATGTACAGCCAGATCGGCCATTACACGACGGTCAACCTGGATGTTCGCCCGCTTCAAACCGGCGATCAGTTGGCTGTAAGTCATGCCATTGGCACGTGATTGAGCATTGATACGCGTAATCCACAGACCACGGAACATACGCTTCTTGGCTTTACGGTCACGATACGCATATTGACCAGCCTTGATGACAGCCTGCTTGGCAACACGGTATACACGACTCCGTGCACCATAATAACCTTTGGCAAGCTTCAGAACTTTCTTGTGACGACGTCGCGCTGTGACGCCTCGTTTAACTCGGGCCATTTTCCTTTCCTCTCAAAATTGGTTGTTAGAAACGCTTGCCAAGCATGCGGTCGATAAGCGGCTTGTCACAGGCTTGAATCAGTGACGTGCCTCTCAACTGACGCTTACGCTTGGTCGTCATTTTGGTGAGGATGTGGCTCTTGTTGGCGCTCTTGCGCTTCCAGCCGCCAGCGGTTTGTTTGAACCGTTTGGCTGCGCCGCGATGGGTCTTGATCTTGTTGCTCATTGCATACTCCGCATTTGTCGTCCCTCGAATTCCGATAACAGAGAGACAGCTAAGGGTTGGTTTATGAAACCACAGGTACAAAAAATCCATTGCTATCTGTCTGAAAAAACGAATCCCGGTTCTACCGCCGAGGATCCAGAGACAGCAATGGATGATTGCGCTATGGCTTCTTCTTTTTGGTGGGCGACAGGACCATCACGATCTGCCGTCCTTCCATCTTGGGTTCCTGTTCCACTGTGCCGTATTCAGCAAGATCTCTTCCGATCCGCTGTACCAGCTCCAGCCCAAGATGCTGATGGGCAAGTTCACGACCGCGGAATCGCAATGACACCTTGGCCTTGTCCCCATCGTTAAGGAAACGTATCAGGTTGCGTAGTTTTACCTGATAATCCCCTTCCTCCGTCCCTGGTCTAAACTTGATCTCTTTCACTGTCTGCTTATGTTGCTTTTTCTTGTTGGCAACCTTCTGCTTCTTGAGATCGAAAATGTGCTTACCATAATCCATGATCTTGCACACGGGAGGCTCAGCCTCCGGTGCAATCATCACCAAATCCAGTTTCGCCTCGGATGCGGCAGCTCTCGCTTCGTCTATAGACACGATGCCGGCTTGATCTCCATTGGCCAACACCAGGCGAACCTCGCTGGCATCTATATGCTCGTTTATAACGGGCTTCTTAGAACTACTCCTCATAGGCGCTAGTTAATTCTCTCCGGACTCAGTTGATAATAAATAGTGTCAATTCTGTGTACGTCCGAATCGGGCAACCTCGGACGCAAGATGATTGGCAAACTGCTCAACCGTCATGCTGCCCAGATCTTCCCCAGCTCTCGTACGTACGGAAACCATGCCGGTCTCCACCTCTCTGTCGCCAGCAACCAGAAGGAAAGGCGTCTTCTGAATCGTGTGCTCGCGGATTTTAAAGCCGATCTTCTCGTTTCTCAAGTCAGCCGACACTCGGAAGCCTTTGTCTGCCAAGGATTTTTGCACTTTCTGGCAGAATTCAGCCTGCTTGTCTGTGATATTCAGAACCACAACCTGCTCAGGAGCCAGCCAGACTGGCAGCGCGCCAGCATAATGCTCAATCAGGACACCAATGAAACGCTCAAAAGAACCGAGAATGGCGCGATGCAGCATTACGGGAGTCTGACGACTGCCGTC
>MGYS01000081.1 GCA_001802565.1 Gammaproteobacteria bacterium RIFCSPLOWO2_02_FULL_57_10
AGTGTATTCGGTGCATTGGGAATGCTGGTAGGACGCGTCAATCCGGCCTTGGCCGCGTAGTAGCCCAACTCGGCCGTCATACCGATGGCATAACCGCCGTAAGCCGGATTGCCAGCGTGTGAGCCTGGTGCTGCAAGGAACACCGTAGGACCGCGCGATCCGTTGGCACCAGAGTCAGCGCGTTCGATCGCCGTATCCGAATATTGGAAGAAGGAGTAGAACTCAGCTTTCTCGCTGAAGGTATGGTTGAACGCGCCAGCGAAACTGTCGCGCTCCGTACCAACCGTCATGTAGCTCCATTCTTCCGTGAACTCACGGCAGTTGCCGGAGTTTGCGCCGCGCTGTTCCGTGCGGGTACCGGTGAAGAAGGGTCGGCCATCCGCACCTGTGAGCTGGGAGCAAAGCGGGTCTGTCAGCACCTGAGTGGTCGCGCCACCCTCAGCAATATTGCGCTGCGTCAGTGCGTTGTTGATATAGGCAGTATTGATGCGGGAACCGAAGGCAGGATTCGCCATGGTCGCCGTGATGGTGCCGGCGATGCCGCCAACCACGCCCGTATACTCGGCGTTCTCGTCATAGAAATGACCGTACTCGACCTTTACAGGATCACGCTGAAATTTCTCCGCCGACAATACAAAGTGCGTGTCACCGTCGTCACTGGCCCAGCCCCAGATGGCACTGCCGGTCTTGTCCTGCTGGCTGCGTGCGGTATCGAGTGCCTGCACGTCGCCGTAGAGCTCCAGGCCTTCAAATTGGGTTCTCATGATCACGTTGACCACACCGGCCACCGCGTCAGAACCGTACAGTGCAGAACCGCCGTCGGTCAGTACCTCGACGCGATCCACCATCACCATCGGAATGGTATTGATATCGACGAACTCACCACCGCTGCGCGTGGTGGTGGCAGCAGATACCTGGCGCTTTCCATTGACGAGCGTCAGGGTGGAGTTTTCACCGAGGTTGCGCAGGTTGACGTTGGCGGTGCCGGACAGACCGCTGCCTTCGCCCGCGCCTTCGTTGGTAAAGGAGCCGGAGTTGATCTCGAGATTCTTGATCACATCCCAGATTTGGGCGGCGCCCTGGGCTTCGATTGAGGCCCTGTCGACGGTCGTTACGGGAGAGGGGGCATCAAGAGGTGTACCGCGGATGTAGGAACCGGTCACGATGACCTCTTCCACTTCCGGTTCATCCTGAGCGACTGCTTGGAGTGAGATTGTTGCGAGAATTATTGCGGATGTAATGGTCTTGCGTTTGCCTGGAATAGGTCCACGCATACTGATTCCCCCGGTGTTCTTATAGTTATAGGACTGTTTTCTTGACTGCTTCTTGCGCTGTCAATAAAGCGGGAAATCCCTTTCTTGTTATAGCCTGGTCAGCTTGGATCGCGAGCAAGTATAGGTTGAAGAAATTAATGAACGCAATCACTTTTATTTGCGACAGCTGCCCCCTTTTGGGGAGCATAAGCGCGCTGAATCCTTGTCATAATTGACTCGAATAAGACGCGGCGCCAACTGGGGAAGAAAGGAGATAATTCTGGAAGGATCGAGGGCGAATAACAGGCACATGGCACCTGATATCGCCCTCAATACTTGCTATCAGAGTTGCATCAGCACCCTTGCGTAAATACGCCGACCACGCCCGTCAAATACCGACGCGTCGTAGTTCAGGCCGCTGCTTTCACGATAGGGAAGGTCTTCGTTGAACACATCGAGCACGCCCACAGTGAAGTTCGTAGTGCCGAACTGCTCATTGGCCCATTCGTGCGTGTAGCGATACTGCAGGTCCCAGGTTTGATAGCTGTCGATTTTCTTTCTCACCAGCGAGCGCACGAAATCATTGCCGTTCTCGAACGTTGTCTGGTAATCAAGGTCCTTGTACGAACCGATATGGCGGTTCGTCACCGTCACGCCATGTCTGTCACGCATCCAGTTGAAGGTGATATTGCCTTTGTTGTCAGGCAATGAGCGCACCAGATTGCCATCGCCTGTCGTCCCTGCTGCATCGAATATTCCAATGTCCTTCAGGCCAAGTTCCAGACCGGGAACATCTACCAGCTTGTACTGACGCACATGGGTATAGTCGGAGGTCAGGCTGAAACGACCCCAGTCATTCTCCCAGCGATAGCCCAGTTTCAGATCAATGCCGTCTGCCTCGATTATCCCGGCGTTGATGGCGCCAAGTGTCAGCGTAATCAGGTTGGCAGTGTTGCTGTTGGCGGCACGTTGAATGCCATCCACCATGTACGTGCGCGGATCGACCACGCAGTCCAGGCGTTGCGTGGAATCGCGCCCGTACTGCGCTTCCAGCGCGGAGGGATCACAGGGCGTGTACGGTTGTGCCGCAGAGCTGGAGATGGTGGTGTTCAGCACGTAGTTGGCAGGATTCTGCGAGGCGGCAAGAAAGGCATTGATCTCGGGTTGCAGCGCCGAGATCGGCGGCTGCGGCAACACGCGATCTTCAACCTCGAAACGCCAGGCATCCGCCTGCAGACTGAATCCCTCCAACTCGCCGCCAGGTGTCCATATGAATCCTGTGCTGTAGGTGTCGGCGTACTCATTACCGACGTCCGGTGCAGGTCCGCCGAGTGTGTAGGTTTGCTCGGCTTCTGCATTTTCGTTGGTGGGTGGCACCAGTCCCGCTCGCACGCGCTGGTTGGAAATCGGATCACGGAAGGTCACGGAGGAAGACTCCAGTCCTTCATAGATGATCGCGATATTGGGGGCACGGAACGACTGCGAGTACGAGCCACGCAACAGCAGATCCTCGATGGGACGCCAGCTGATCGCGAACTTCGGCGAGACTTCGCTGCCGATGTTGCCACCGTAGTCCTCATAGCGCAGTGCAATCTGGGTTTCGACGTTCTCCCAGAAAGGCAGTGACAACTCACCGAACACCGCCTTCACATTGCGATCGTGATCGTAGTTGAACGCGCACATCGAACAGTCGAAATTGTTGCTGACATAATGTGTGGCGTTGGGCCGACCGGCCGAGTCGTAGCTGAGGATGGCGTTGGGGATGCCTGGCAGGTTGAGCTCGGATGCGCGGGAGCGGTTGTTCTGCATGCGGTACTGCCCGCCCGCGGCAAACTGCGCCATGCCTCCGCCCATCTCGAAGAGTTCACCGGAGATCACCGCATCGAACACACCAAGCTTGTTGCGCTTGTCGATGACGTTGATCAACTCGTTCATCCACTCCATCAGTTCCGGACTGTTGGCCACTGCCGGATTGGTCAGCGACGACAGGAAGGGGTTATAGAACATGCATCCGCCCTGACCCTGGTTGTTGCTGGTCAGTGCGTAAGACAGGCTTTCCCGTGTAGTGAACACAAAGCCGGGGAAGAAGGTCTGGGTCAGGCCTGAGTAATAGGTATCCCACGCGTCAGCGCCCGGTTGAAAGCCGAAGTTGAAGTCTGGCCGTCCATTCGGAGTACAGTTGGGACCGCCGAGACCGTTGGCCGCCATCTCCGAGCGCTGACGGTTGAAGGTCTTGTAGGTCTGCTCCATGCTCGACCCGCTCCACGAATAGCTGATATCGAAATTATAGGTGTTATCCCCAATGTCGAGCTCGCCGCGCAGTCCTGTCTGTGCGCCCGTGGTCTGAGTCCAGGTCTCGTTGTTGTCATCTCCCGTGCGAGGAACCCCGGTCTTGACGTTGGTGTAGTAGGCAACGTTCGGCCCGCCATTGGCCAGGGCCACCGGAGCGTTCGGAATGGAGGTCGGACGTGCCAGACCGGCCATCGGAGCATAGTAACCAAGATTCAAGACCTGCCCCCGACTGCCGACGTGCGCGCCAGGCTGGGCCAGAAAGACGGTCGGGCCGCGTGACTGGTTGTAGCCATCGTCCGCGCGGATGGTCGTCGAATCCGAGAACTGGAAGAACGAGTAGAACTCCACGTCGTTATCGAAGGTGTGATTGAAGGCGCCCGCGAAACTGTCGCGCTTGGTGTCCAGCGCGATGTAGTTCCACTCGGCGTTATCTTCGTAGCAGGTGCCGGAGCGCTCACCACGCTCTTCGCGCAAACGTCCGATCTGGAACGGAGTGCCATCCACTGCCGTACCGGTATAGCAACCGGGATCTGTATAAATCAGACTGCTCGAGCCACCCTCCGCAACGTTCTGTGCCGTCACTGTCTGATTCACGAAGGCGGGGTTCACCGTGCCACCGAAGAATGGACTGGAAATCAGCGTGCCGGCGCTGCTGGCGGTGCCGAGAAACTCCGAGTTCTCGTCAAAATAGTTGCCGTACTTGACGGAAACCGGATCGCGTTCGAAGCGCTCACCCGAGAGCACGAAGTGCGTATCGCCATCGTCGCTGGCCCAGCCCCAGATCACACTGGCGGTCTTGTCGAAGAGATCACCAGCCGCCTCGATTCCCTGCAGATCGCCGTAGAGTTCGAGTCCTTCGAAATCGGTGCGCATGATGACGTTCACTGCTCCGGCAACGGCATCGGCGCCGTAGAGGGCGGAGCCACCGTCCGTCAGAATCTCGACTCGCTCGGTCATCACCAGCGGAATCGCATTCAGGTCCACGAACTCACCACCACTGCGCGTGGTGGCCGCCGCAGACACCTGGCGCTTGCCGTTGACCAGGGTCAGTGTCGAGTTTTCGCCCAGGTTACGCAGGTTGACGTTCGCGCTGCCGGCCACTTGCGTGTTGTCCCCGGAACCGGGGTTGGTGATGGAGCCGGAGTTTACCTCCAGGTTCTTGATGACATCCCAGATGACTGCGGCGCCCTGTGCCTCGATGCTGTTGCGATCAACAACCTGCACGGGAGACGGGGCATCGAGCGGTGTGCCACGGATGTAGGATCCGGTGACAACCACTTCTTCGACTTCGGGTGTGTCCTGTTGAGCCGCGGCTGACGCCGAAATGGTGGCTAGAATTATTGCGGATGTGATGGTCTTGCGTCTGCCTGGATAACGTCCACGCATGTTGATTCCCCCGTCGTTTTTGTAGTTATCTGACTGGATCAATCTACGACATAACGCATCGAAAACATGACGTTCCCTTGCTTGCTTCCTCCCTTGGTCAGCATGAAGCCTGGTCAGTATAGGCCTGAAAAATGTACAAGCGCAACATTGCCTGCTGCGCGATTATCAATTCTAAAAACTTATCGTTATATGTCAAACAATTGATTTTTGTTATTTTGATGACGGGCCTATCATGCCTCTGTGACTTAACCATGCCGGGCAATAGTTGTCTCGGAACCGCTAACTGAAGACAGGAGTAATGCAGTGTCCCTTATCAACACCGAAATCAAACCCTTCAAGGCGAATGCCTTTCACAATGGCAAGTTCATCGAAATCAGCGACGCCACGCTGCGTGGCAAGTGGTCGGTGGTGTTCTTTTACCCGGCTGACTTCACGTTCGTGTGCCCCACCGAGCTGGGCGATCTGGCCGACAACTACGCGGAGTTCACCAAGCGTGGCGTGGAGATCTACAGCGTGTCCACTGACACCCACTTCACGCACAAGGCCTGGCACGACAGCTCTGACACCATTCGCAAGATCCAGTACCCGATGGTCGGTGACCCTACCGGCGTGATCAGCCGCAATTTCGGAGTGATGATCGAGTCCGAGGGCCTGGCTGAGCGCGGCACCTTCGTGATCGACCCGGAAGGTCGCATCCAGATCGTCGAGATCACGGCCGGTGGCATCGGCCGCGACGCACAGGAGCTGCTGCGCAAGGTGAAGGCTGCTCAGTACGTGGCATCCCATCCGGGTGAAGTGTGCCCGGCCAAATGGAAGGAAGGCGAGGCCACACTGGCGCCGTCTCTCGACCTGGTAGGCAAGATCTGATCGACCCACTGCCTGTGGGAGCGAGCTGTGCTCGCGATTCCGTGCCCGGGTTGCAATTCATCGTGACACAGAATCGCGGGCAGGCCCGCTCCCACAATCTGAGATGTATTCAATTTATCCGTGACGCGAAGGAAAAAAGAGATGCTGGACACTACCATGAAGTCCCAATTGCAGACCTATCTGCAGAAAGTCACGCAGCCCTACGAGATTGTGGCGACTCTCGATGATGGGGAGAAGTCGCGGGAGCTGTGGTCATTGCTCTCCGAGATTGCTGAGGTGACGGACAAGATCACACTGCGCAGTGACGGCATTGATGAACGCGTTCCATCATTCGCGTTCAAGCGTGCGCAGGGTGGTGCGAGTCTGTGCTTTGCAGGCATTCCCCTCGGTCACGAGTTCACGTCATTGGTGCTGGCGCTGCTTCAGGTCGGTGGACATCCGCCGCGTGTCAGCGACGAAGTCATCGAGCAGGTGAGTGAGCTTGAGGGAGAGTACCATTTCGAGACCTACTACTCGCTGTCGTGCCAGAATTGTCCCGACGTTGTGCAGGCCTTGAATCTGCTGGCGGTGCTCAACCCAAACATTCGTCATGTGGCAATCGATGGTGCGCTGTTCCAGGAGGAAGTGGACAGGCGTCAGATCATGTCCGTGCCCTCTGTCTATCTGAATGGCGAACCGTTTGCTTCCGGCCGCATGGGTGTGGAAGAGATTCTTACGAAGATCGACACCGGTGCTGCACAACGTGACGCGAGGAAGATCTCCGAGCGTGAGCCCTTCGATGTGCTCGTCGTCGGTGGCGGGCCAGCCGGTGCAGCAGGAGCGATCTATGCCGCCCGCAAGGGCATCCGCACGGGAGTGGCTGCAGAACGTTTCGGTGGTCAGGTGCTCGACACCATGGGCATCGAGAATCTGATCTCCATGGCGGAAACCGAAGGACCGAAACTGGCGCGCGCACTGGAAGAGAATGTGCGCGACTACAATGTGGACATCATGAATCTGCAACGCGCCTCGGCGCTGTTGCCCGCAGTCGAGCCCGGTGGCTATCACGAGATCCGTTTCGACAGCGGTGCGTCGTTGAAGGCGAAGACGGTCATCGTCGCCACAGGGGCACGCTGGCGCGAACTGAATGTGCCAGGAGAGAAGGAGTATCGCAATCGCGGTGTTGCGTACTGCCCGCACTGCGATGGACCACTGTTCAAGGGCAAGCGTGTTGCGGTGATCGGTGGAGGTAACTCCGGCGTCGAAGCGGCGATCGATCTCGCGGGTATTGTGGGGCACGTGACA
>MGYS01000082.1:0-6631 GCA_001802565.1 Gammaproteobacteria bacterium RIFCSPLOWO2_02_FULL_57_10
CGATGGACGTGGAGCAGCGCATTGGACGCATCCACCGTTACGGGCAGAACCATACGGCACAGGTCTACAACCTGGTGCTGTCGGACACCATCGAGGGACGCATCTTCCTGCTGCTCGATGAGAAGCTCACCGAGATCGCCAGGACGGTCGGTAAAGTCGACGACCAAGGCAACATCGCAGAGGACTTGCGTGCGCAAATTCTTGGCCAGCTATCGGAGCGGCTCAATTACGACCGCCTGTACCAGGAGGCTTTGTCGGACCCCGAGCTGAAGCGCACGCAGGTGGAACTTGAGGCCGCACTCTCGAATTCTCGTGAGGCGCGACAGGTGGTGTTCGACCTGTTCCAGGACCTTCAGGGTTTCAGTCTTGATGACTACAAACCCTTCGCCGACGTGTCGTCGAGTCTGGACCGATTGGTTCGTTTCTTTGCCGCTGCGGTGGCCGATCGACAGCAGAAGCTGATCAAGATCGACAACGAAACCTATGACTTGGTGACCGTCGATGGCGGGCGCCGTGCGCGATTTACCCTTAGCCGGGATGCCGCCACCAGCCACGACGATCTGGAGCTGATGGGTTTAGATCACCCCTTGGTACAGGAAGAACTTGGTCGCTGGCGCAGTCTGCCACCGGAAGAGATCGGAATTGCTGTTACCGGAGACATGGATACGCCGGTATTGCTGTCGCTGTGGATGGTTGAGGCATCATCAGGCAACGGTGAGCGTCGCATTGTAGTTCAGCCGATAGCCGTGAAGCAGGATGGCTCACGTGTCCCGGCGGTCGAGCGTCAGTGCGAACGCTACCTCCAGGCCCAAACTAAAGCACCAAAATTCACTCCGGAGGAGCGATTGGAACTTTTTGCGCGCGCAGTGGAGCCCACCTTGCAGCGAGAACTCAAGCACAAGGGAGCAGCGAATGGTGATGGCAGCTATTCGGCGGAATTGATTGGTTATGTTGAGATTTTTACACAGGATGTTTAAAACTATTAAACGGAAATTACAAAAATTGAGGGGTGAGTAGAATGGCCCGTATTCAGAACCACCAGTACAGTATCCAGCAAGCCTTCAAGGAATGCTTTTACATCGTTCCTGATTATCAGCGCGAGTACGTGTGGACGGACATCAAAGAGATCTGCCTATAAAGTGCTTGCACTTTTAATTAGGATTTAGCCTCGTAACTTAAATGCTCCAAACGCCACTGTGATATTCGCCTTAGGGCTGCAAGACTAATGTCTGTATCAGCTACAGCTAGACAAGATTCCAAAATTATCTCAGTATCATCAAACGCGCTGGCAAATAGGGCCTCAATTTCAATTGCGGCAGATTCAGCCGCCTTTCTAGCACTTGGACCTCCTTCCATCGCATCGTACGCAAAGATAATCTTAAGGAAGTACGGATCGCCATCTTCTAGCTCCGAGTATCGACTATCATTTAGATCAAAAAAAATTGCTAGGATACCATTAGCATGTGGGGCTACTTTTTTCCTAAATTCATCTTCTAGTTTCTTTCTCTTGCCTATATCTTTCCTAAGTCTTGCTTCAAATGCATTCGGAAATGCCGGCCTGCCGTATCTTGCAGCCAACCATTGTTTTAATAAATCTTTTTCATTTTCAGCTAAATAAAAATTACTAAGGTCTGCACTGACACTTTCTAGGTCACCCTTATCAACAGAAATCTTATTGCACTGCTGGAGCTCTAAGTACAGTTCTTGGTCTTCTTTGTTGCTAAACTTTAAATGTATCTTTCTAGGATTCTTGGCTCCGACGAATTCCGGACTACACACAGATATTTCTTGGCAAGCGATAAATTCTATCTTCTTCTCTTTAGGGCTTAGAATATCGCAGTCGTGTGTCACAACTACGAACATTGGTGCGTTCTGACTTTCTTCGGAATGGGGAAATAGAGTAGTAGCAGACTTTTCTGCTAATAGACATCCTTGTCTCCAGCTGGAATCCGTACCAAACATCTCTTTAGCCACTGTTATGATCGCTCAGTAGAACCTGGGATCGAGATGCCTGAGCGCCATTCATTTGTGGGCCGAGATTTAGAAGTTACCAATCCTGACTTTTCAAGGGAGAGCTCCATGGACTTTGCTTCGGCAATCAAAGCGTCAATATGTTCTTTCTTTACGCTATCTTCTCGCAACAAGTCTAGAAGAGATTTCCCTTCAAACGCCTTCATCTTTAACATTGTCCCTGCTCTGGATATACCAGCATTTCTAAAGGCATCAGCAATCTGGCTAAGCTTTACTATTGAGCCAACCTTATCATCTTCAGGACTACTTGCACCTGAAAGCCACTTATAAATGGCCTGCCTAGAAATATTAAATACCAAAGCTAAATCCGCGACAGTTGGATTCAAAGTGTTTCTAATGTTCTCCACATGTTCGGAGATAGTTCTAGCATCAGCACGCACTTGCTGAGTTGATCGAGCACTCGCTGCATTAACTTCGAATGGCACTCTAGACTTAATCGATCTTTCCCATTGGCTCAAATTGTCCAATGCATATGCACTGCCTGTTCCAGACAGAATTGCTCCTACTGAAGCGACAGCAATTAGTTTCCTCGGAGCTTTGTAAAAAAATCCATAATTACTATAACTACTCATTTAGTATCCTAAATTACTTCCAGGTAGATCTCGCGTATGGTGTTGTAGTCGCCTCAAACACACTAATAAGTTCGGCATGCAATGAAGTTAGTTTTCTACGAACTAGATCAAAATTAACTTCCATACTGACATCAACATAATGATCTGTATCTACTATCGAGTGAGGAACTGGCTCATTAACTATAAATCTGTCCATTCTAACTAGCTCCGTGGGATTCAGGTCTGGCGGATATCCAAGCGGAGCATTGACTCGATGAGTTCTGCAAATCAAAGTCCCGAGAACCTCATCTGTATCTAAAGTTGTTTCAAAAACAGACTCACTCATGAAATATTTAGGTGGTGTTGAAAAATTAATGCCATGAAGTCCTTTCGCTAAATATTTCTCTGCAGTCTCACCTTCAGCAGGGATAATTGCATCCAAGTAACGGATACCAAGCCTACTTACATGGTCCAAATTCACTATTTCGTGCACCACTCTAAGCCCCTGAATCAAGCTCTCAAAAAACTCTGTGCTAGTTTCATAAAAGGTGGTGTGAAATGAGACAAAAGACTCTCCAAGAACATAACCTGAAGTTTTATCTTTCTTTGCGAAATCCCAGTTTCTAACAGTGTTTAGCTTGGGCTCGCCAGTCAATTGGTCTTGGCTTGCAGAAATCTCAAGTACAGTAGTTTTCTTAGTATCAAAGTGGGTAAAGCCAAACCTCCTAAGCTGCTCCTGGATATCTGGGACAAACTTCTCCATTGCGGCCACGTGATTAAACTTTATTTGCGCCAAGGCATAGTAAACCGGGGCATTGGACATCTTTTTGCTCACACTGTTGCTCCCGCGCAAGCTGGCAATTTGTTGTTTGCCAGCTAGTTGTCATTTTGGTTTACAGTTTACACCTTAGTTTACGAGTTTACCAACGGGACGACAGAACAGCAGAACAGATAGGGTGTTGCCCACTATTCACCTTTCTTTAATTGCAATGGCTTTTCCGTGGAAAACCCAAATTTTGGCTTCAAAGCGGGTCTTTTCACTCTCGCTAGCTTTCTGTGAGATGAACTTTGATTCATTGATTGAGGCATTTAGGCGCCTCCATGAGTTATCTAACTACTTGATATTTATACGATAACGTGACGTACTACAGGCTTCGAGTGGCATCAGACTCTCACGCCTGATGCCTTCCCCGATCACATCATAAATATGTGAATGAGTGTGATGATGACTCTTGTAAGTATCTTATTGAAAGTCTTTCGCTTCATCCGACACCTCGCTTTCTCGCAGTTGTGCACTGACATGACAACGAGCCTACTGCCCGTAAAACTACTTATGCCTGCGCTACGAGTGCGAAAATTTTCCCTATAGTTCTACGTATTGGAGGTATCCCGCGCCTACCTCACCTCAATTTTGGGCGCTAAGAGCCGGGCAAGCAATTGCCAAACGCAACCATTTGAACTTTTTAGATATTTTGGAACTGCGTAATCCTAGGCGTTCGGTGAACGCCCTACGAATGCCCAAAAGCTTCCATTACACGTAGACCTTGAACTCTGCCCTCACAATCCGTTCTTTTCGCCACCCACGCAAATATCCTGACCAAATGTTGCCTCTAAGGTTGGAGCTCGCAGTAAATCTCTGCGCATGCCAGGTACGCTCTTCCTCGCGTCCATTGGCGTAGTGCAATACCACTTTGCCTGGCTTCTGGCTCACAAGGTGGGCTTTGAAGGTGGGCTTGCCGGGATAGAACTCCAACAGCGGTCTGGAAGCTGTCGATGTTTCCGTGAAGGATCTCGGTGTCGTGTCCCCCTCTGACGCATCAAGTAATCGTTCTATGACGCTGGATGGTGTATCGAAGCCTTGCGCTTTCGCTTCAAGGCGTCTGTAAAGTTCGTAGGTAACTCGAATGACAGGCATAAATTGACCCCTTCAATTGAATGTATGGTTTCCACAAATCAAATAAGTCCATTCGTGCAAGCAATTTTCAGCGATTAGTTTCCTTGAGCTTGTCCAGATAATCCCCCCACCTCTGCATCATTTCCTTGCGCTGCTTCAAATGCTTGGTGCGGTTATAGGCGCGCCCATTGGCATCCTTCACCGAATGCGCCAGCTGCTGCTCGATCCACTCCACTGGCACCTCCAGCACTTCATCCAGCAGCGTTCTAGCCAATGCTCTAAAGCCGTGTGGGGTCATTTGTTCGTTGGTATAGCCCATATTGCGCAGCGCTGTGCGTACGCCATTCTCGCTCAAAGGGCGGCTGGCGCCACGTGCGCTCGGGAATACGTAGGTGCTGCGCGCGGTAATCGGCTGCAACGCTTTAAGAATCTGCAGGGCCTGGGTGCACAGGGGAATAATGTGCGGCTGGTTCATCTTCATCTTGTGCGCGGGAATCTCGATGAAACTCTCCTCCCAGTTGACCTCGCTCCATTCCAAGTGGCGAAGCTCGCCCGGGCGGCAGAAGAGCAGGGGAGAGAGCTTCAGCGCCGCGTGAACGGCTGGTGTGCCTTCGTATTGATCTATGGCCACCAATAGCTTGCCGACTTCCTTGGGGGCGGTAATTGACGCAAAGTGCGTTGTGGAGGTGGTCTTGAGCGCGCCTCGCAGGTCGGCGGAGATATCGCGTTCCACCCGCCCGGTGGCCACCGCGTAGCGGAAGATGAGCCCGACGTACTGCTTCGCGCGATGGGCTGTCTCAATGGCGCCTCGCTCTTCAACTCGGCGCAGAACTTCCAGGAGCTCCACGGGCGTTATCTTGTCGATCGGGCGTTTGCCTAGCCAAGGCAGCAGATCCTTCTGCAACAGATTCGTCAGCCGGGCATCACCGCCTTTGGACTTCTTGCCGCGCTTGCTCAGCCACTCATTGGCGACGATCTCGAAGCTGTTGGTGCTCGCCGCCTGGTCAGAGGCTTTGATGGCCCGTTTGTTGGCCATGGGGTCGATGCCATCGGCCACGAGAGCGCGGGCACTGTCTCGCCGTTCCCGGGCCTTGCTGAGGGACACCTCAGGATACACGCCCAGTGCCATCAGCTTCTCTTTCCCTTCGATGCGGTACTTCAGGCGCCAGTACTTGCTGCCGTTAGTTTTCACCAGCAGGTAGAGACCCTTCTCGTCGGCAAGCTTGAAATCTTTCTCGGTGGGTTTGGCTGTTTTGATCTTCAGAACGGAGAGCGACATAAGTACCCCTGCTGGGGGTATCAATTTTCGGGGGTATCAAGATACCCCGAAACATACCCCCGGATAGTCCGGATTCAGGGGTACATGGTAGGACGTCACGGGACGTGCTATCAAGCGTTACGTGATGAATTTGTTGGGTTTTTGGACTATATCGGATGTTGCTGGAAGGTGATTTGGTGCCCCGGGCAGGATTTGAACCTGCGACCTGTCCCTTAGGAGGGGACCGCGCTATCCAGCTGTGCCACCGGAGCGAATGGTGTCTTGTCTGGCGATTTTGATAGCGGGCGCGATTATAGCAGCGAAATTTGTATCGGTGCGAGGCAGGATTTGCCTCCCCTGGAGAATGGGGGTGCCAGGCACCTCAGTCACTGTCCTGCGTTGGGGGTTTCAATATGACTGCCGTGTGCACGTGGGTGGCAAGAATGGCATAACGGCCGTGGCCGCGATAACCCGTGCGAAATTCGCCGTCCAGATCTTCCAGCAACTCAAAACGGAACTCGCCATCTCCCGTCGACCCTGAAGACAGGGGCGTGATGACTGCCGCGTGGAAGTCAAAGAATCTGTTCACAAGCGGGAACAGACACTTGAACAGGCTCTCCTTGGCGGAAAACACCAGCGTCAAGTAGTGCAGTGGGGAGTCGAACATGTGCAGATGATCGGTGTACTCCTCGCGGATCGTCAGAATCAGCTCACTGACGTGTTCAACACTGCCCGGGTCAATCCACGTCTCGGAATCCAGACCGAGAGCACGTACCTTGCTGCGCGGTGCGACTATAGCAGCGGCGTAATCATGCGTGTGCGTGATCGAACCAACGACACCGGGTGGCCACAGTGGCTCGCGATTTGCGCCGATGCCGATTACCGCGCTCGTGTTCG
>MGYS01000082.1:6648-21737 GCA_001802565.1 Gammaproteobacteria bacterium RIFCSPLOWO2_02_FULL_57_10
GAGGTTCAACCGGTCCGGCGTCTCCGTCTGGAAAAGGCTCCTGTCGAAGTGACAACTTGCCTGACGACAGTCGCTGTCGATCTGCAGTGGAGGGGTGATCCGGCTTATCATGATAGGGGTTTGCTGCGCTGTTCGGGCGGTTGCATTGGATGGTAACATGCCAGTACAATTCTTGGACAAATCGTGTTGCAACCCTTGAATTTATTGCTCTGCATTGAATTCGATCTTCGGTCCGCAGCGATTGCCCTGCACAATGACGTGTCACTTGACCGGTTTGTGAAATATTACAACAACAACCCCCCGAGTTTATTTCGCTGCAAGAACTCTGCTGTGATGACTCCACAAAAAAACTTAGAGTGACATTATGAGTCTGGAGCAAGGTCCGGCAGATCAGGATGGTCCATCATCGGTCGGTGATACTCTCCTTCGCTCCCTCACCAGGCTTCCCCAGACCCGGCTGAAGAATCCCTTCAAGTCGAGACTTTTCAGCATGGCCAATCTGGACAACCCATCGGTCAAAGGGTTGCTCGGCGTGGCGGTACTCAGTGCAGCGTTCGGCACCGGGGTTGTGTACTTCCTCAACGCGGAGTCCAAGCTGGTTGGCGAAGAGCAATATTCTGTATTCGCCGCTGTCGCCTTTCTTGTGATGCTGGTTTGCTATCGTTTCTGTCAACGCTTTCTCATCGCACAGTCCAGCAAGTCCATAGAGGCGGCGATGCATGAGTGGCGGCAGCGGATAGTCGCCAAGGTCACGAAGCTGTCACTGAGAAACATCGAGGATTTTTCCGAGGAAGCGATAACGGATGGCTTGATAAAGAACTACGGCCCGCTTTCCCAGTCGATCATTACCATCACGGCAGGCGTTGAGTGTCTCAGCCTGCTGATCTTCATGTATTTCTATGTGGTATTCCTGTCCCCCCTTGCTGCCCTGCTGACCGGAGTGGTCGGAGTTGTCACCGTATTGGGATATCTGTCCGTCTCGGCGCGACTTGGCGACACCATGAGGGATTCGGCCATTTCGAATGCGGCTCTGGATCGTTCAATGGAAGCGGGAATCAGAGGGGCCAAGGAGCTCAGGCTCAACACCGGCAAACGCACGGAGTTCCTCCAGGACGCCAGGGTGGCTTCGTCACAGCTTTACGAGAACCGCGCGGCCAGCGCTTCCCTGTTCGCCGAAGTGCTGGCATCGGGTACGACAGCGTCCTATCTGATGGCCGGTGCCGTGATCTTCATCCTGCCCATTCTCAATCCCATGGAGAAGGATGAAGTTTCCCGCATCGTCATGGCCGTGCTCTTCCTGATCGGACCGATTGGCGGCGTGATCGGCAGCATCCAGCAGTTCAATGTGGCGCGTTTCTCGGTGCTGGGTATCCTGAAATTCGAAGAGGAGGTGGATGCCTGTCTGGCCAGGAATGAGGAGGCTGAAGATGCCGACAGCGCCAAGCCCCTGACAGACTTCAAGCTCATTCGGCTCGAACAGGTCAAGTACAGCCATCGATCGCCGCAGGCCAAGGATGCTGAAACCGCTTTCAGCGTTCAGGATCTCGATTTTTCGATCCGGCAGGGTTCCATCACATTCATCACAGGGGGCAACGGCTCTGGGAAGACAACGATTCTGCGTATCCTGGCTGGGCTCTATCCGCGTGAAAGCGGCGACATCAGAGTCGATGGCATGCCGGTGAGTCGTTTCCCGATGCAGAACTATCGCGATCTGTTCGCGAGCGTCTTCGCCGATTTTCACCTCTTTGCCAAACCCTACACGCTGGGAGCGGAGGGGCTGGCGAGACTGGATGCCTGGCTGACCAGGTTGCAGGTACGGGACAAGTTTCCGGCCGATCTGAGCACCGGCTACGACACCAATGCCCTGTCGACCGGGCAGAAGAAGCGCCTGGCACTGGCGCTGGCGCTGGCGGAAGACCGACCTGTGCTCATTCTCGATGAGTGGGCGGCAGACCAGGACCCGGAGACGCGCAAGTTTTTTTATCGAACCCTGCTGCCGGAATTCCGGGCATCCGGAAAAACGCTGGTGGTCGTTACACATGATGATCGCTATTTCGATTGTGCAGATCATCACTATCACGTGGAAGAGGGACGGATCACACTCGCTTCGGGAAGCCACGACGAGGGAGACATCAAGCAATGAAAAAGTATCTGCGTGCGGTGCTGATGCGCTTACGGTACGGGGTGACTTTCACCGTACTCATCCTGCTGTTCCTGCTGATCGTGTTGTGGGACAGGATCGTGCATGTTGTTCCGGCCGGACATGAAGCCGTGGTGTGGCACAGTATCCAGTTGCCGTGGATTACCGGCTATCACAGTGATCTGGCAGAGGAAGGGATCGAGTTGATCTGGCCCTGGGACAAGTTCTATCTGTACGATCTGCGCCTGATGACTCACACGGAGTCCTATTCGGTCGTTTCACAGGAGGGACTGCATTTCGAAATCGACATGACTTTCAGGTGGAAAGTGAAACAGGAAAGTCTCATCGAGCTGAACCAGACCGTTGGCAGCGATTACCTTAACAGCATGCTGATTCCCGAGATTGGTTCGGTGCTCAGAGAGATTGTCGCCAACTATCCGGCGGAGTCTCTCTACACAGTCGCAAGAAATGCGGTGCAGGAGGAAATCTATCTGGAAGTGACATCGGATTCGCTCCCGAATCATCTTGGGTCCCGGGAGTCAGCAGATGATGCTGACGTCACGATAGTCCTGCAGGACACGTTGATGACCAACATCCGCCTTCCTGTCAGCCTGAAGGAAGCCATCGAGAGAAAGTTGTCGGAAGCGGAGCTGGTGTCACAATACGAGTTCAGAGTAGAGCGGGAGCGGCTCGAAAGCGAACGCAAGCAGATCGAGGCTGAAGGCATCCGCAACTTCCAGGAAACGGTTGCCCCTGCGATCACCTCGAGCTATCTGCAGTGGCGTGGCATCGAGGCCACACTTGAACTGGCCAAATCCACCAACAGCAAGGTCGTGGTGATCGGCAACAGCGCGAACGGTTTACCCTTGATTCTGGATACTCAGGGAGGTCTGCAGTTGCCTGATGCTGCCGGTGGCACGGGCAGCGTAATTGAACAATAGACCGAAGCGTTCACGATGCAGTGAATCTTCAGCACCTGGTGAATGTACGTGACACAGAAGAATGGCAGTGAAATACAGGGATGTGAACGCGTCAGATTCAGCGTTACTGAAAACCAGCTTGTGGCCTTGTTGCTGGCGCGCCGTGGCGAGTCGCAGGCAGGAATAACGACTCTCGACAAACGTGGTGACGTCAGTACGCTGTCCTACGCCGAACTGTATGAAAGCGCGGCAAAACTGTGCGCGGGATTGCAGAGCGCCGGATTGCGTCCTGGTGACAGACTGGTGCTGCAACTCGCTGATGCCCTCGATGTCATGGTGGGATTCTGGGGCTGCATTCTCGCGGGCGTCGTTCCCGTTGCGTTGAACCCCGCGCCTTTCTACGATCGTCCCAATAGCCAGGCCGATCGGCTGGTCTCCACGGTTGTCCGCTTTCGTTGCCGTGCAGTGCTCGCATCTCCCGAATTATCCTCGCCCATAGCAGCATTGCTAGGCAGTTTGCATATCTCTACCCCCGACCTGATTGACACCAGCGTCCTTGACATCGCCGCGTGTCGCACAGCCACTACTGCGCCTGTCATCCACTCGCCAGCGCCGAACGATCCTGCTGCAATGTTCCTGACCTCGGGCAGCACCGGGGTTGCCAAAGGCGTTGTGCAGACACATGGTGCCATGCTGGCCATGGCCGATGCGACGATTCAAATGAATGGCTTCACTGCCGCAGACGTCACCCTCAACTGGATGTCTCTCGATCATGCAGGTTCGCTGGTGTTCCTCGGCGTGATGCCGCTGGCGCTGGGTGCGAAGCAGGTGCATGTGCCGATCGATTACGTGCTGAAGGAGCCGACCCGCTGGCTGGATCTCATCGAGCACTGGCGCGCGTCGATTACCTGGGCGCCCAATTTTGTGTTCTCACTGCTGCTGGATCGTCAGGAGCAACTGTTGTCCCGTCGCTGGGATCTATCCTGCATGCGTTTCATGGTCAATGCCGGTGAGGCAGTTGTCAGTGCCACGGCGCGCCGTTTCCTGACGTTGCTGCAGCCGTTCGGGTTGCCAGAGACCGCTCTCAGACCGGCATTCGGCATGGTGGAAACCTGCTCCGGCATCACCTGGTCAACCGGTTTCAAACTCCAGGAGACCTCCGATACAGATTTGTTTGTGTCTCTCGGGCCGGTGATTCCCGGTGCAGCGATGAAGATTGTCGATGAAGCGGGCATGACGGTTGATGAAGGCGTGGAAGGCAGGCTGCTGCTGAAGGGCGCTTCGGTCTTCAACGGTTATGAAGGGGAAGCAGAACTGAATGCCAGCATGCTGATCGACGGTTGGCTGGTGACGGGTGATCTTGCCTTCATCAAAGCCGGTGAACTTCATGTGACCGGACGCGAAAAGGACATGGTGATCATCAATGGCAACAATCATTACTGCCACGAGCTCGAAGCGATCGTCGGCAAGTTCCCCGCTGTCGCGGGTGACTGCGTGGCAGCGGTGGGCGTCTGTTTCGTCAACGAAAACACTGAAAGCCTCGTTATTTTCTATTCTCTGGCCAGTGGTGGTGAGCGCGACGTCGACAAGGACGGCCTGGAAAAAGCCCTGCGATCTGAAGTGGCGCGCCTGACCGGGATATCAACGAGGGTTTTCGTTGCGCTGCAGCCTGATGAGTTTCCGCGTACCGAAATCGGCAAGATCAAGCGTGGTCTGCTGAAGCGGCGTTTCGAGAGCGGTGAGTTCGGGCAGTCGGCAGTAGTGAATGGCCGGGAAGTGCCACGCGGTATCGATGCTGCAGATGCTGACGATTCGGCATCGTACAGGGAGCTGCTGCTCAACATCACCGCGATCTGGAAACGGGCGCTCAAACTGGATACTGTGGGACTGGACGAGACATTCTTCGAGCTTGGCGGATCATCACTGCTGGCGATACAGGTCCAGCATGAACTCGAACTGCTGCTGGAACGCGACGTGTCAATGGTGGAGTTGTTCGACACGCCTACCATTCGTTCCATGGCCATGCATTTCTCGGGCAGAACTGCCGCAGTCGACAGGATCGGCTCTGCACAGCCAGCCAGGAGCGGCGACCGCAATGCCAGCTCAAGCGATATTGCGGTCATCGGTATCGCGTGTCGCTTCCCCGGAGCACATGGTCCGGAAGCCTTCTGGCGTGTGCTTGAGGAGGGCGTGGAAACGCTGACGTTCTTCACACCCGCGGAAGCGATTGCTGCTGGTGTGGCACCCGAACGTGCCCATGATCCCGCGCAGGTCAATGTTGCTCCGGTGCTGGATGATGTCGAAGGTTGTGATCTCGATTTCTGGAAGTATGCCCAGCGGGAAGCCGAATTGCTGGATCCCCAGCAGCGCGTGTTTCTGGAAACGGCGTGGGAGGCGTTTGAAGACGCCGGTTATGTGCCAGGGGCTGCGCTGGGAAAAGTCGGTGTCTACGCATCTGCGGCCACCAACACGTATCTGCAGAACAACGTCTATGCGAACAGCGCGTGGGTCGAAGAAAACGGCGGTAACGTGCTGACCGTCAACTCCGTGCCCGGCTTCAACGTGATGGTGGCGAACGACAAGGATTATCTGCCGACACGAGTCTCCTACAAGCTGGATCTGACTGGCCCCAGCATGGGAATTCAGACTGCCTGTTCCAGTACGTTGGTGGCAGTGCACGAAGCCGCCCGCGCACTGCGTGCTGGTGAATGCGACATGGCACTTGCCGGTGGCTGTGCGCTTATGCTGCCACAGCATGCCGGTCATTATTACGAAGAAGGCATGATCAACTCCCCCGATGGACACTGTCGCGCTTATGACCGCGATGCGAAGGGCACAATATTCGGCAGTGGTTCAGGTGCGGTGTTGTTGAAGAGACTCGAACAGGCCCTCGCGGACGGCGATGCCATCTATGCTGTCATCAAAGGCAGTGCCGTGGTCAATGATGGTGGCCAGAAGATGGGATTCACTGCGCCGAGTATGCTGGGCGAATACCGGGCTATTTCGCAGGCCATCGAAAACGCAGGGGTCGATGCCGACAGCATTGGCTTCGTCGAGGGTCATGGCACCGGTACGCCGATCGGCGATCCAATCGAGGTGCAGGCACTCACGAAGGCATTTCGCCATGACACTCGGCGCAAGGGGTACTGCGCGCTGGGTTCGGTCAAGACCAACATCGGTCATATGGGCATCGCTTCAGGCATCGCCGGTTTCATCAAAGCCGTGCTGGCGCTGCACCACAAGACTCTTCCCGCCACACTGCACTTCAATGAGCCAAACCCCGCCATCGGATTTGCAGAGTCGCCGTTCTATGTCAGCAATCGTACGCGTGTGTGGGAAGCACGGGAAACACCGCGTCGCGCGGGCGTCAATTCTCTCGGCATCGGTGGCACCAATGTGCACGTCATTCTGGAGGAGGCGCCGAGCACCACGTCGCTTGGCCGTGAGCGTGATGTATACGTGCTGCCAGTGTCGGCAGGCAACGAGGCAGCGCTCAACGACAAGGTCCGGGCCCTGGCGGATTTCGTTGCGCGCCATCCCGATGTGGCTCTTGCCGATATCGCATTCACTCATCAACGCGGTCGACTCGCCATGGCCTGTCGACGAGCCTTCGTTGCTGAGGACCGGCACGAATTACTGACACAGCTATCCACTCCGGAAGATACGCCGACACTCTCCGGGTCCACTGCTGCCGGTCACCGCATCGTGTTCATGTTTACCGGACAGGGCAGTCAGTACGCGGGCATGGGCAAGGAACTGTATGACAATCATCCGGTGTTCCGCGAGTCCCTGGATGCCTGCACGAATCTGTTCGCGGCGTCTCGTGAGCACTCGATACGCGATCTGATCCTCGCCGCCGCAGATGATCCCTCGGCAGAGGCGCTCCTGAGTCAGACCCAGTACACCCAACCGGCGCTGTTCTGCATTCAGGTGGCGCTTGTGCAGTTGTACCGGCAACTCGGGATACGCCCGGACAGCATCGTTGGACACAGCATTGGTGAGGTCGCTGGTGTCTGGGCCGCCGGGGGCCTGAGTCTTGCAGATGCCGCAGTGCTGGTGGAAGCGCGCAGTCGCCTGATGCAGGCAGTGACAGAAAATGGTGCGATGGCATCGGTGAAGGCCGATGTCGAAACAGTACGCAAACTGCTGCATGACGCAGGGACGGATTGCGAGATTGCTGCCTGCAATTCGCCTTTCGATACCACGATCACGGGCGCCACGGATGCTGTTGAACGCGCTTGTTCAACCCTGCAGAAGCATGATATCCGCGTGACACCACTGAATGTGTCGCATGCGTTTCATTCGCGACACATGGAGAAGGTGCAGCACGACTTCGCGAAGGCGATTGCCAATCTCGAATTCAGAAAAACACTCATCCCTGTCATCTGCAATCTGGATGCAGCTCCGCTCGACCACGACGGACTCGGGGCAGAATACTGGAATGCGCAACTTCGGGCGCCGGTACTTTTCATGCAGGGACTGCGACAGGCCATCACAGAAGGCGGTGATTGCTTCGTCGAGATAGGACCGGCCGCGATCCTCTGCGGTCTGGGACGCGCGCTGGAAGGTGCCGGAAGTATTCACAATGCAATGCCGACTCACGGAACATCCTCACAGCACTGGATTCCTTCTCTGCGCAAGGGTCAGCGCGATGCGCGGGTGTTTGCCAACGCACTCGCCACACTGTTCACTCTTGGCCATGCGATCGACTGGTCCGGCTCTGCCGCGTTCGCTGGCAAGCGCGCTCATCTTCCCGCCTACCCGTGGCAGCGTCAGCGCTGCTGGATCGATCCGGATGTGAGACAGGCGGGCCCGCTCGCGGTCGATCCGCTGCTGGCACCTCCGTTGGTCCTGCCTCAGCTCGGCCAGCAACTTTATGTACTCGACTACTCGGTGGATGCGATGCCGGTACTCGCCCAACATCGCGTGTTCGGCTCCATCGTGCCCCCGGCGGCGCTGTATGTGTCGCAACTGCTGCATACGGCTGCTGATTTTGCAGGACAGCGTCGCGTCGTATTGAGCGATGTCAACTTCATTGCTCCCATGCATCTTGGTGAAGCCCCACCCGAAGACACTCGGAGAACAGTGCAGATTCGCTACGGCATTGGCGACGCAGTGACCCGCATCGAACTGAGCAGTCAGCCGGTCGGCCTGCGTCTGTCCGGCGTGAGTCATGCAATCGACAACGAGACAGTGAAAGTCCATGTGACTGCAGATCTGCTGCCCGATGTCGCGAGCGCCAATGTGACTGTGGACATGGAGGCGCTGCGCCAGCGTTGCAACGAGTCGCTGGCCCCCGGGCTTGTCGAAGCGCACATGGCAGCCATGCAGGTGGCACTGGGCGAATCTTTCCTATGCTTCCACAGCATTCAGCGCGGCCGTAACGAAGCGCTGGCCCGGCTCGATGTGCCCAGGACAAGCGCCGCGCGCATTGCCCAGGGGATTCCGGCAGGTCTCATTGATTGTCATTGGCAGACCATGCTGGCGGCCTTGCCTGATCTGCCGTTGGCGACGATCGTGCCGGCCCGTATCGATGAACTCGTCTGCCACACGGATTGTCTTCCTGCTCAGGTATGGGCGCATGCGCTCATACATCAACAGTCTTCGACCTTGATCATTGCGACGGTCAGCCTGCTTTCCGCTACCGGGCAGGTGTTGCTGGAAAGTCGCCATATCGAGTTTCGTGTGGTCGCTGCGAGCTCATTCCGCAATGTGAGTGCTGCGAGAGATTCATCTTCGCGGCCAGGATTGTTTTCCCGTCACTGGGAAAACGTGCCGACGGTCACCCCTGCGGGAGGACTGCGGAATGTGTGGCTGGCAGGTCAGGCCGACGCTGTGAAGCGATTCGCTGCACAATTGCGCCGTGTGGGAGTGGAGCCATTGATGGTGGACGGTACTGATGCGGTAGCTGCATCTGCCAGCGACGGAACACTACCGTTGCCGCTCATCTATGTCGACGACGTGACATCTGGCACCACTGGGGTGGAGTCCTGCATTGCGCTGAACCGTTTTCTGGCTTCGCTCGAGCCCGGCTCGCTTGCATTCACCAGCGTACTCGTGGTGACAGGACTCACGGAGCCCTCTGGTGCACAGCCCCTCGTTGCCGTGCATCGTGCCGCGCTTGCGGTTCAGGCTGTCGCTGCGGCGCATGAACTGCAGGACTGGAATATTCGGGTAGTGGAGATGGATCAGCAAGAGGACAGCATGCAGGCGCTGCTGGGATTGCTGGGTGCCACAGATCACGAAACAGAGAATACGCCAGAGGCCGTCACAAATGCCTCGGGGCTGAGGCTGCGGATCAAGGCAGGCAGCGTCCAGGTGCTGAACGCCGATCTGTTGACTCCCGGTGCCGCCGAGATCAGTTTCACGCCCGACAGACTGCAGGTCATCACTGGAGGGCTTGGTGGCCTTGGTCTGCTGACCGCGAAGTGGATGTTCAGGCGCGGTGCCCGTCACTTCCTGCTGGTCGGCCGCTCGGCTCCGTCGAAGGATGCAGAGGCGGTGCTCGCGTCACTGCGTGAGAACGGCGCGCGTACAGAGATTCATCATTGCGATGTCAGCAGTTACGAAGAGGTTGTTGCGCTGGCGGCAAAAGCAGGACAACTGGCGCCTGTGGAAACCCTCGTCCATGCGGCCGGCATGCGCCATGACGGGCTCATCGGCTCGCTGCAGGATGACGACTTCACCTTGCTGGCACAGACGAAAGCCGTGGCTGCCGAGCATTTGCACAATGCCTTCGCCGCGCTGCAACCCAGACACACTGTCTATTATTCGTCGATTGCTGCCTGGCTCGGTGCAGCAGGGCAGAGTAACTACTGTGCGGCGAATGCGGCGCTTGACAGTCTGGCCAGTCACTACTCAGGTGCCGACTGTCACACAATCAGTGTTGCGTGGGGGCCCTGGAAGCAGACCGGTATGACTGCGACGCTCAGCGAAAATCACCTGGCACGCATCGGCGCTACCGGTTATGGTTTTCTGGATGCCGATACCGGATTCAGCCTGCTTGGTCGTTATCTGGCCGCTCCGGTGGCGAGCGAGATAGCGATACTCACTGCCGATCTCGACAAGCTGGCCGCGTTGCCCGGCGCCGCCGGATTTTTTCCGGCGTCCATGCGTGCCACCTTCCAGGCAAATACGGTCACCGCACGCACCGGGAAAGCATGGCCAGGGAAGTCGGAGAAAGTGGCCAGTGCTCAACCTGCTTTGCCGCCACTCGCCAGTCAATTGCTTGCCGTGAACGCAAAAGTTGCCGATGAATTGTTGCAGAGTCACCTGGCCGATCTCGTCGCAGCAATGACGAATCCTGGCAGCCGGGGCAATCTGGATATCGACACGGGCTTTCTCGACATGGGTCTCGATTCTCTTGCCGCACTTGAACTGCGCAAGAAACTTGAGTCCGCGTTGGGCCTGAAGCTGAAATCCACACTGATTCTGGATTATCCTAACATTGTTGTCATGGCGCGGGAGCTGCTGCTCCAGTTACAAAAGATTCACGGTTCCGCAACCCCGCAGTTGGACCCGGTATCACGGGCAGGCGCGACGCCAGGCGCATCCGTGAAATCAGACAGGTCGGATCTGCTCAGACAACTTGCCAACGAAATCGATCTTCAGGAGTAAGCATGATCAACACAGTGGGCGTCGTGGGCGCCGGTGTCATGGGAAGGGGAGTCGCTCAGGCCGCAGCGCAGAAGGGCATGCGTGTCGTGCTGCTCGATGTCTCTGACGAGATACTCGTGGCAGCAGAGAATGATATCCGCCAGGCCATCCGCTTTGCCGCGATGCTGGAAAAGAAAGCTGCGGGGGAGTCTCCGGATGAAGTATGCGAACGCATCGAGTTCACTACTGATATAGACAGACTCGCGCAAGCAGATTTTCTGGTGGAAAATGTCAGCGAGAAAGTGGCAATCAAGCAGGAGCTGTATCCGCAACTGGACAGCGTCTGCAGAAGCGACTGTGTCTTTGCGGTGAACACTTCGGCGATCTCGATCACCAGAGTCGCAAGCTGGACCCGGCGTGCGGACAGGGTGGTGGGCATGCATTTCATGAATCCCGTGCCCATGAAGCCACTGGTCGAAGTCATTCGTGCTCACCACACGAGCGACGCCACCATTGATACGGCGAAGCAGTTCCTCGCCCAGCTTGGCAAGGAGGCTATTGTCGTCAACGACCTGCCCGGCTTCGTGTCCAACCGCATCCTGATGCTCACGGTGAACGAGGCGGTGTTCGTTGTGCAGGACCAGGTGTCATCGGCCCGTGACGTCGATCGCATCTTCAAGGGATGCTTCGGGCACAAGATGGGACCATTGGAGACTGCCGACCTGATCGGGCTGGACACGATCCTGTACTCTCTTGAAGTGCTCTACGAAAGTTACAACGATCCGAAGTTTCGGCCTGCTCCTTTGTTGCGCAGGATGGTGGACGCAGGTCTGCACGGCCGCAAGACCGGAGAAGGATTCTTCAAGTACCCCAATTTGCATCAGGCAGTCAAAAACAAGGTATGAATACAGTGACCAACGCAAATCCGATTTCAAACTCAAGCGTAGACTACAGACAAGATATCCGCAGCTTTCTGGAGCACTTCATTGGTGAGGAGGACTTCTCCGACGACGATGACATTTTCGAACTCGGACTGGTGAGTTCATTGATGGCCATGCAACTGGTACTGTTCGTGGAAAAGGCTCTGTCCATCCGTGTCGAGAGCGAGGATCTGAACCTGGACAATTTCCGCAGCATCGCAAGAATCGACGCCTTCATGCGCGACAAGGCGGCTCCTGCACATGACTGAATCCGAACACATCGCGCATCGCCTGGAAGCAGCGCAGCTGCTGGCGAGCTTTGCGCCAGCAGATATCGCCGCCTGGGATCAGGCCGAGAGCCTGCCTGAAGAAGTGTCCATGACACTTGCCCGGTCCGGGTTGCTCGGTACCTTCATCGACACCGGGCATGGTGGCAGGGGGTGGGACGCCGTGTCCTTCGGACTGCTGTGCGCCGAATTCGGCCAGGCCAGCATGTCGCTGCTCAGCATCGTGACCGTCCACAGCATGGTGATGGAAGCCATCCGGCTGTCGGGCACGCAGCAGCAACGCGATGAGTGGCTGCCAGCACTGGCAGACGGCAGCAAGATGGGCGCCTTTGCTCTCACTGAGCCGGACTTCGGCAGTGACGCGACCGGCATTCAGACAACACTGGTTGCCTGCTCTGAAGGCTATCGCGTGAGCGGCAGGAAGAAGTGGATTTCCCATGCAGCCAGGGCCGATGTGCTTCTGGTGTTCGGCAAACTCGAAGATGGCAGTGCGGTCGCCTGCCTGCTGCCGACCGACACCAAAGGTTTGCGCGTCACACCCATGCGCGGTCTGTTGGGCTTTCGGGCAGCAATGGTCAGCGAGATCGAGATGCAGGATTGTGTGATACCGGCTGCCAATCTGATAGGACGCAAGGGCGCGGGGATTTCCTATGTCGCGGCGGGTGCGCTGGATCTGGGCAGACTGGCGATTGCGTTTGGTTGTCTCGGCGCGATGGAGGCCTGTGTGGCGGATTCGGTGGCGTATGCGACGAAGCGGAAGCAGTTCGGTCAGGCGTTGGTGAAGCATCAACTCATTCAGAAAATGCTCGCGGACATGATCACATCCTACAAGGCCGCAGAACGTCTGTGTCTGCATGCTGCGGAACGTCGCACCGTGGGCGATCCACTGGCCGCGATGGCAACCGCCACAGCGAAATATTTTGCCTCGACTCATGCGGTCACGGTGGCGAACCTGGCCGTACAGGTTCATGGTGCGGTGGGCTGCAGTGCCGCTGAAAGTCGTGTGGAACGCTTCTATCGCGATCTGAAGATCACGGAAATCATCGAAGGCAGCAATCAGATGCAGCAGATCATGATCGCGCAGAATGGCATGGGCGAATTCGTCCAGTCTGCGCTCAAGCGCAAGCGTCTGCAGACAGGACAGTAATCATGGACGATGGTGCAGCAAACACACTGGCAGTAAACGATCGCATCAGCAAAACCCGGATCAAATGCGTGGTCTGGGATCTCGACAACACGATATGGGATGGCGTGCTGCTGGAGAGCACGACGTTGCCGCCGCTGCGGCCGCACGTCATTGATGTCATCAGGGCGCTCGACGAGCGTGGCATTCTGCAGTCGGTAGCGTCAAAGAACGAGCCGGAACCGGCACTCGCCGCACTGGCGTCACATGGTCTTGATCAGTATTTTCTCTATCCCCAGATCGGTTGGAATGCGAAGTCTCAGGCCGTCGGCACGATCGCCGAGCGGTTGAACATCGGCATCGATACCTTCGCCTTCATCGATGATCAGGCCTTCGAGCGCGATGAGGTGCTGTCCGTGCATCCGGTGGTCAGGACTTTCACCGAAGCGGGTCTGGAACGTTTGCCTGAACTCGAAGACTTCATTCCGTTGCATGTGACAGAAGACTCGAAGAATCGCCGCGCCATGTATCAGAAGGAAGCGCTGAGGAGCAGAGCTGAGGAAGAATTCAAGGGGCCGCAGGATGCGTTTCTGCGCACGCTTGACCTGAAGTTGAAACTGAAACCGGCGCGAGAAGAAGATCTGTATCGTGCCGAGGAATTGACGGTGCGCACCAATCAACTCAACACCACAGGAGTGACGTATTCGGTCGAGCAGTTGCGCGACTTGATAGCATCGGAGCACCATCAGGTCATTGTCGCCGAGCTCGACGACAAGTATGGCTCCTACGGCGCAATAGGCCTGCTGCTGATCTCGCAGCAACCCGGCCAGTGGTGTATTGATCTGTTTCTGATGTCGTGCCGCGTCATGTCACGTGGCGTTGGCGGTGTGATCCTGACAGCCCTGCGCACAACCTGTCGCAGTCGACAAATCAAACTGGCGGCACAGTTCAGGGAGACCGATCGCAACCGCATGATGTTCGTCACGTACCGCTTTGCCGGTTTCAAGGAAGAGGGTGACTTGCTGGTGAATGATCTGACGAAGATTCCTGCGCTGCCTGACTATATGCAACTGAACCTTGATCCCGCGATGGACTGGCCCGGAATCAACCAGCCCGTTGTGACAGGAGAGTCTTGTGACCGGCAACACTGACGACGCGGATGACATCATCGCCAGGGCTCTGGCCGAAATCCGCCGTTTGAAGGCGGAGAATGCGGCGCTGCGCGCGGGTGGAGCTGTGGCTGCGCAACCACAGGAGAAACCCGGACTCGCACCGATCGCCGTGATTGGCTTCGCCTGCCGCACGCCTGGCTCCGGCGACAACCCGGAAGCATTCTGGAACATTCTGAAAGAGGGCCGGTGCACCATTACGGAAGTGCCGTCCTATCGCTGGCCAGTGGATGAATATTACGACGCCGACCCCGATGCGCCTGGCAAGATGCGCTGCCGTTACGGTTCTTTCCTCGGCAGGGTCGAGGATTTCGATTGTCGTCTGTTCGGCATCTCGCCCGTCGAAGCCAGCGTCATGGATCCGCAGCAGCGTCTGCTGCTGGAGCTGGCGTGGGAGGCTCTGGAAGACGCCAACATGAATATGGACGCGCTCAAGGGGTCCGCGACTGGCGTGTTCGTCGGACAGAGTGGTTTCGATTTCGCTGCGCAGCACATGACCGAGGAGAGTCTGCGCGAGATTACTCCCTATGTCGGCACGGGTTGTGCGACCAGTCCCGCGGCCGGACGCATTTCCTATATCTTCGATTTCAAGGGGCCATCCTATGTCGTGGATACCGCCTGTTCCTCATCGCTCGTCGCGCTGCACAATGCCTGTCAGAGTCTGCGCCAGGGCGAGTCGACTCTCGCGTTGGTCGGTGCCGCGAACCTGATTCTGGCGCCGGGCATGAGCATCAACTTCGACAAGGTTGGCATGTTGTGCGAGGACGGCATCGTCAAGACATTCGACAAGGATGCCCACGGAGTGGTGCGTGCTGAAGGCGGTGGCATGGTGGTGCTCAAGCGCCTGGATGCCGCGCTGCGCGATGGTGACCGCATCGATGGCGTGATTCTCGGTTCATCGATCAGTCAGGACGGCGCCAGTTCGAGTCTGATG
>MGYS01000082.1:21782-22127 GCA_001802565.1 Gammaproteobacteria bacterium RIFCSPLOWO2_02_FULL_57_10
GATCCCACGGAGCTCAATGCACTGCTGGAAGTGTATTGCCGTACGCCGCGCACGCAGCCACTGCTGGTCGGTTCCGTCAAAACCAATTTCGGGCACATGGAAGCCTCTGCGGGCATCGTCGGCTTCATCAAGTTGCTCCTGGCGCTGCGTCACGAATACCTGCCACGTCACCTGAATTATTCCGAAGGCCATCCGGACATCGACTGGGCCAATGAAGCCATCGAGGTATGCGCGCAGGGCAAGCCCTGGCCAAGATCACCGCGCAGACGCATTGCCGGGCTCAGCGGCTTCGGTTTCTCGGGCACCAACGCCCACGTCATTCTCGCCGAGGCTCCCTCGACTGCA
>MGYS01000082.1:22148-25440 GCA_001802565.1 Gammaproteobacteria bacterium RIFCSPLOWO2_02_FULL_57_10
CACTGCAGCGCACGGCCGTGGCGTTGGCAGACTGGATGGAAGGCAATCCGGACGTCACGCTGGCGCAGATCTGTCATACCTGGGCAACGCGCAGAAAGCGCCAGGTCAATCGTCTTGCGGTGGTTGCCGCCGATCGTGATGATGCCATCACCAAGCTGCGCCGTTTTGCAGAAGCGGGCAAGTCCAAGGGCTGCTCCAGCGGCACGGCACAATCCCGCTCCGGTCGCCTGTCGGTGGCGATGGTCTGCGGCGGTCATGGTGCCCAGTACAACGGCATGTCTGCGGCGCTGTATCAGGCCGAACCCGTATTCAGAGAGGCTTTCGATCGCGCGAGTGCCATCGCCAGCCAGTATTGCGGCGGCGATTTGCGTGAACTGGTGCATGTGGCACCAAAGCAGGCCACCGGCAAGATGCTCGAAGGCAGCAGGGTAGAGGGCTATCTGGGTAAAACCTTGCAGGCCCAACTGGCGATATTCTGCGTGCAATATGGTCTTGCGCGACAATGGCAGGCCTGGGGTGTGGAGCCGAAGGTGTTGCTCGGACACAGTCTCGGCGAATACACAGCGGCGTGTCTCGCCGAAGTGTTCTCGCTGGAAGATGCCGTGATGCTGATCGCCGAGCGTGCGCGCCTGATGGATGCCCATACGCCACAGGGCGCGATGCTGACGGCGTTTCACGACGCAGCGGCGGTGCAGGCCATCGGCGCTGCTTACCCGGATGCTGGCGTCGCGGCAGTGAACGGTCCCGGTATCATTCTGGTGGCAGGCACAACGCAGAGCATCGCCGATATCGCGCTGCGTATTGATGCGGATGGTGGACGCACCACGAGCGTGCCGATTGACAGAGCCTTCCATTCGCCACTGGTCGATGCGGTGCTGCCACATTTTCGCAGCGTGCTGGAGCGAGTGCGATTCTCAGCGCCGAAGATACCTGTCATCTCCAATCTCACAGGCGCGGTAGCGGGTGCGGAAATCACGACAGTCGATTACTGGCTGCGGCATTCCCGTGCGCCTGTTCAGTTCATGCAGGGCATGCAGACTCTGCATGCAGGGAAATGTGACGCCTTCATCGACCTCAGCCCGGAGCCGGTGATGATGGGTCTCGACCTCTGTTATCAGGAAATCCGGGAACTGACCGGTTCCAAAGGCGTGTGGGTACCCAGCCTTCGCAGAGGCACCGATGATCAGACGCGCATGCTCGAATCACTCGGCAAGCTGTATTGTCTGGGTCTGAATCCCGATCGTATTACGGCGGCGCAGACTCCGGTGCGTCTGCCCACCTATCGCTTCGACAGACAACGCTGCTGGTCAGCGGCGGCAGAGCGGGGGCAGCATGCCTCTGCGGACAAGAGCGTTGCTGCAGGCAATGGTATGCAGACTGTCGTGAAATCAACAGTGCCTTCAACAGCGTCTTCGCTCAGTGCTGAAACGGATATCCATCGTGTCATGCTGGAACACATGGCGCTGGTGGATCAGTATCTGACGCTGACAGAAGGAAACAGGTAACCCACATCATGTCGAATGCACACTCCACTCTCGACGCCGTTGCGGCGATCATCGAATCGATCAGCGGTGTCAGCGTCAGCGATCTGGGTCGAGACACCGACCTGCTGGATCTCGGGCTCGATTCGCTGATGTTCGTGCGCATCGGTCGCGTGCTTGAGAGCAAGTACCGCGTTGATATTTCCATGAAGCGCTTCTACGACGAACTGTCGAACCTTGGCGCGCTGGCCGATTTTCTTGCCGTCAATGGCACGCTTCAGGACGCGCTTCAGGACAAACCGCAGGAAGCGTCGCAACTCCGACACGACAGTCCCGCGCAGCAGGCGACCACAGCCACTTTCGCAGTCATGGAAGAGGTTGCACGCTCCGTACCCGTAGTCCCCTCGGTTCCACAGGCCACACTTTCCTCCGGTGCGGCGATTGACATCAACACCGTGATGTCCGCCCACATGGCATTGATGCGGCGCTATCTGGATGGTGTGGCAGCGGGCAAATACACGAAGGACTCAACACGCTCATCTGCGCCTGTGCGCCCGGTGGCTCCACAGAGTTCCCAACAGGACCGACCACAAGATCACAGTGATGCTGTCGAGACACGCAAGAAGTTCAGCGGGATCGTCACTCAGAAGGAAGAGCTCAGCGAGCAGCAGCGCGAGTTCATAGCACAGTTGTCCACGCGTCTGTCAGCGCGATGCCAGCGCAGCAAGCAGATGGCGGAGGAGGGCAAGGCTTTCCTTTCCGATTGGAAATATTCGCTGCAGTTCAAGCAGGACCTGAAGGAGTTGCGCTTCCCAGTGGTCTGCGAAACCGCGTCGGGCTCGCGGTTCATCGATGTCGATGGCAACGAGTACGTGGACATCGCCATGGGCATGGGCGTGCATTATTTCGGTCACTCCCCGCGCTTCGTCGATGACGCTGTGCGTGCGCAGCTCGACAGGAATCTGGCTCTGGGACCGCAGTCGCGCATCGCGCCCGATGTTGCCCGCAGGATCTGTGCGCTGACGGGCCATCAGCGCGCCGCGTTTTTCGTCACCGGTTCGGATGCCGTCATGCTCGCGCTGCGTCTCGTGCGGGCTGCCCGGGCGCGCGACAAGGTGGTGATGTTTGCTGGCGCGTATCACGGCATCTGCAGCGATGTGCTGGCAGGGCAGGGCGAAAACGGTGCTGTGCCGATGTCGCCAGGGCTGCCCACCGGCATCGTCAACGATCTGATCGTGCTGGACTACGATGCGCCCGAGTCCCTCGATCGCATCAGAGAGCTTGCCGATCAGCTCGCAGGAGTGCTGGTGGAGCCAGTGCAGAGCCGCAATCCGGCATTGCAGCCCCAGCGTTTCCTGCGCCAGTTGCGCGCCTTGTGTACGGAACTGGGTATCCCGTTGATCTTCGACGAGATGGTGAACGGTTTTCGTCAGGCTGCTGGCGGGATGCAGGAATGGTTTGGCGTGAAGGCCGATCTGTCCACCTATGGCAAGATCATCGGTGGTGGCTATCCCTTGAGTGTGATCGCTGGCACAAGCGAGTTGATGCAGTGGATAGATGGTGGCGTATGGCACTACGGAGACGACAGCGCGCCGTACACGGATTCGATAGCCACCGGTGGCACTCATAACAAACATCCCGTGGCTCTCGCCGCCGCGTCCGCGGTGCTGGATTACATCGAAAACAATCCGCAGTTGTTTCACGCCACCAGAATGCGTATGCATCAACTGGCCGATCGCCTGAACGTCTGGTTCGAGCGCAATGCGGTGCCCCTGCGCCTCACGTACTTCGGTACCCAGTTCAAGTTCGAG
>MGYS01000082.1:25459-35265 GCA_001802565.1 Gammaproteobacteria bacterium RIFCSPLOWO2_02_FULL_57_10
TCTCCACCGAACACACGCAGGAAGATGCTGATCAGTTGTTTGCGGCCATCGGCCATGCCGTGGCGTCATTGCGCGCAGGGGGCTTCGAGTTTCGTGCGGAGAAACTGCGTCGCCAGTATCTGCCGATGTCGTCCGTGCAGAAGAGGCTCTATGCGATCACGCAGCGCGAAGGCGCCGAAAAGCCCTATCATCTTGCCGGCGCCTGGCGTCTGACCGGCACGGTAGATGCCGCACGCCTGGAAGATTGCATTCATCAGGTCATCATCCGTCACGAATCGCTGCGCACGGCCTTCGTTGTTGTCGACGGCGAGTTCTACCAGCGTATCGTCGCGGAACCGCGCTTCTTTCTTGATCGCCTCGAATCCAATAATGATGGCGGATCAGTCGATGAACTGCTGGATGCCTACATCCAGCCCTTCAATCTCTTGGAGCCACCGCTGCTGCGGGTTGGTCTGGCAACGCAGCAGGATGGCACACACCTGCTGCTGATGGACGTGCACCACATCGTGGCCGACGGACTCTCGATGAATGTCGTGCTGCAGGAAATTCTGGCGCTGTATGACGGCCAACGACTGGAACCCGTGCGCAGTCAGGCACGTCATGTTCAGGATGCTGTTGCGCAGTATCTTGCCAGCGACAAGGCGCAGGAAGCGGAGCGTTACTGGCTGGAAACGCTCACTCCCTATGCAGGGACACAGGATACCTTTGATCTGTCATCCGATTTTGGCAGACCAGCGGTCACGAGTTTCTCAGGTAAGCGCATAGCGTTGAAACTGGACACTGCAACCACCGCCGCGTTGCATCGCTTTTGCACGAGTGCACGCGTCTCGACCTTCGGCGCCCTGTTTGCAGTATTCGTGGCGTGGATCTGGCGTTACGCACGTCAGCCACAGTTTGTCGTCGGTCTTCCTGGCTCGGGCAGACCCGATGCTGCGGCGGACAATGCCGTGGGCATGTTCGTCAATACGCTGGCGTTTCCTGCCAGTGTTGATCCAAACGTCAGCGTCACGGACTTCCTGCAACAGACACGGGACAGACTCTTCGAAGTACAGGAGCACGCGGATTATCCCTTCAGTACGCTGCTCTCCGCGCTTAACGTCAGTCATCGCAGCAATCGCAACCCGCTCTTCGATGTGATGTTCTCATACGAAAATGCAGGCTCACGGACCGTCAGAACCAGCACCTTCGAAGGGGAGACACTGACCCAGTACGAAGGTGCCGGGATGTTTGATATCAGCCTCGATCTGATCGAGGCGGAGAACAGTATTCTCATCAACTGCGCGTATGCGGAAAGCATGTTCAGTGACGCCACGATGACCAGGCGCATCGGCGAATATCTCACGCTGCTGGAAGCGCTGGTGGCGGGCAAGACTGGTACGGTCGCCGACTGGGTTGATTCCGCATTCAATCTTGCTGGGCAGGAGGCGAAGGCTCGCGTCGCGGTACTGCAGAATGGCGCCAGAACTGCGGTCAGAACGACGAAGACTGTAGCGAAGACAGGCCCGAAGATGAGATTGGCCGATGCGACAATGGCCGAGACTGTTTACGATCAGTGGAGCAGACAGGTGGCCCAGAGGCCGCAGGATATTGCGTTGATCGAAGGCAATCGCCAGTTGACGTATGCGGAGGTGGACAGACAGGTCACGGAGACCGCATTCACGCTGTTCAATCTGTATGGGGTCAGGTCAGGCGACAGGGTCGTCGTCAGTCTGGATTCTTCGATCGATCTTGTGATCGCGATGCTCGCACTGTTCTCGATGGGGGCGGTCTATGTCCCGGTGACGCCTGACACGCCGCTCGCACGCGTGCGCTCGATTCTGCAACAGTGCGGCGCCCGCTTTCTGCTTCATGCGACAGGACATGCCTGCGTGCCCGATCTGATCGAGGCAGAAGCAGTGGAGTGCATCGCGATGACGGCAATTGGTGTTATCGCCACAACGCGACATCAGGCGCTGCTGCCTCCACAGCCACAGGATGTCGCTTATGTGATTTTCACGTCCGGCAGCACCGGCGTTCCCAAGGGCGTGGAGATACTGCATGCCGGCATCGCCAACTCGGTGGCGTGGCGGATTCGCGACTATCGTCTGGCTCGATCGGATACCACGTTGCAGATGCCGAGCGCGGGCTTCGATGCCTCATTGATCGACATCCTCAGCACACTGCTCAGTGGCGGTCGCCTGGTGATGCTGGATACTGCCTCCAAGCGTTCCGTCGAACGGATCAGAGACACCATCGAGCAGCACAGGGTGAGTGCGATGTTGCTCACTCCCACCTTGTATCGCGTGTTGCTCGACCGCATCGGGCGGACGATGGCTTCGCTGCGCTTCATCACGCTGGCGGGAGAGAAGTTGCCGTTGGACTTGATGAATGCACATTTCGCTCAAGCCCCTACCGTCGAACTATGGAACGAGTACGGGCCGACAGAATGCAGTGTCGTCGTGAGCGGAGGACGCATGGAGCCTGGTCAGGATCGTGTCACGATCGGCTGGCCGGTCCCCAATACCAGAGTGCACATCCTCGATGAACAGGAACGTCCGACGCCGACCGGCGTGTGGGGGCGTCTCTGGGTCAGCGGCGTCGGTCTGGCCAAGGGCTATGCAGGGGATGAAACCACTACGCAAAGCAAGTTCCGCTGCCTGCCCACGTTGGACAACATTCGCTGCTATGACACCGGAGACATCGCACGCGTACTGGACAGTGGTGCGCTGGAGTTCAAGGGACGTGATGATGGTCAGGTCAAGGTCAACGGCTATCGCATCGAACTGGAGGATGTCGAGGCCGCGCTGCGCAGCCAGCTCGGATTGCCGGAAGTCGCAGTCAATGTCATCGACAAGGGCACGAGTGCGAGCCTGCACGGCTGGGTAGTGGTCAACGCTGTGCCTGCTGGATGGCGCGATGCGCTGTTGGCAGTATTGCCAGCATGGATGGTACCTGCCGACCTGCACGCCGTCAGCGAGCTGCCCATGCTGCCGAGTGGCAAGTTGAATCGTCGCGCTCTGCTGCCATCGACTGACAACGTGGTCAGCAACATGACTATCGACATGTCGGAACCACTGCCGATAAACGGCAACCTGGCGCTACTGCTCAAACACTGCAGGGAAATCCTGGGTCGCCCCGACCTGAAACCGGGTGATCACTACTTCAACGCCGGTGGTGATTCGATTCAAGCCATCGTGCTGGCCTCGCGCCTGAATGAAGCAGGGTATCTGCTGGATGTGAACGAATTGTTTCGCAACCCTGTGCTTGCCGATCTTGCCCTCAGGATCGAGAGCAAGAGTGGCAGGCCAGTTCAGGTGCTGCAGGAATCTGCCGTTGCGTTGCCCACACCGATGCAGGCGTGGTTCTTCGAGACCTGTAAAGGTGATCCCAACGCCTTTACCCAGGCGGCATGGTTGCGTGTGCCCGCCAGCATGACACTCTTGCAACTCGACAAACTGTGTCGCCACTGGGTCAACCAGCATGCGGTCTTTCAGTCAACCTGCACGCTGATGGCAGAGAGAAGCGGTACACAGGGACGCGCAGTATCGAGCGATGCGCTGGTACATTGTTCGGAGGCCTCGGCAGAACTCGCCTTCGACAACGTTGCCATTGCGGCGCGCGCCGGAATCGACCTGCAACACGGGCCGCTGCTGAACGTCGTGCTGGTGCGAAACGGAAACGAATCGAAGGCGCTGGTGGTGCTGCATCATTTCGTTGTGGATGCGGTGTCATGGCAGTTGCTGCAGATTCAGTGGGCGCAGCTCTGGGAAGACATTGAACATGGCGCAGCACTGCGTGCATTGCCGGAAGGCGCCACCATGCAGCAGTTTGCGAGCGTCCTGCATGGAGAGGACGCCAGACTAAAGGCTCTCTTGGAGGCACCGTTCTGGAAATCGATGCTGGCAAATTCAGCCACTGCTTTCGCGTACGAGAGTGAACAACAGGGAGCGCACGGACAACTCCAGAAACAACACCAGAAACAGCACCAGAAACAGCACCAGAAACAGCACCAGCAGGAACGCCTGCATCTGGCCGCAGATCTCGACGCTGATATCGCAGAAGTGCTGCTGGCCACAGGTCACGGACACTTCCGCAGCCGGGGCAGTGATCTTTTGCTCGCCGCATTTGTTGAGGCAGTCGCGCGGGTCTGTCGTTTGAATGTGGTCACCGTGTTGATGGAATCGAATGGCCGGTTGCAACGGTACGCCGACGCCGATTTTTCCACCACGCTGGGTTGGATGACCTCGGCGTATCCGTTGAGCATCGACGCGTCTGGTGCTGATTGGTCGGCAAGAGTCGAGAACGTCCGTGAGCGGACGCAGCGGGTGCCTGAACAGGGTGTCGGTTACGGTGTGCTCCGGTACATCTCCAGACACACTGACCTTCCGAACGTCACGCCGGAGTTCACATTCAATTATCTGGGACGCTTCAAGCAGCGTGCCGATGGCGATTTCGCGATTCTCGATACCAACCCGGCCGGTGACAGGATGGGTGAACTGGGTCTGCTGTCAGCACTGGAGTTTGTCTGTTTTGCAGACGACGCGGGCCTGCATGTATCCGTGTCTGCGGACGCCATGCGTGTGGAGCGGAACACACTCGACGGCATTCTGCAGACATTCCGGCAGCAGGCAATCGATCTCGCTGTCGCGTGTCGCAGTCTGACGACTCCGGTGCCTCCTGCACCGATCGATCTTGTCGAAGACAACTGGCTCCTCGACGAGTACATTAGCCTGCTCGACGCCAACGGCCTCAAACGCACTGACGTAGCCAACATTGTGCCTCTCACGGCGATGCAGAGAGGATTGATCTTCCATGCTCGCAGCAAACCGGATGATCTGGCCTATCTCGAGCAGGTGGATTTCACGCTGCATGGCGTCGAGGCCGACAGACTTGCCACGGCATTTCAGGCACTGCTCGGAGAATTTCCGCTGTTGCGTGCAGCTTTCCTCGTCGGCGGCAATGGCCGCTCGGCACAACTGATTCCGCACGCAGTCAAGCTGCCTGTCGTGCTGCATGATTTGAGCGAACTATCGTCGCCAGAACAACAACGCGTGATTGATGCAGCGCGCGCAAAGGATCAGACAACCCAGTTCAACATTGCTCAGGCGCCGTTGATGCGGGTGCAACTCTTCACGTTGCAGAAGCCACAACGCAAAGACAAGTCAGGTTCCGCTAGTGGCAGAGGCAGCGTGCATGTGCTCTGGACGCATCATCATCTGATCATGGACGGCTGGTGCATCGGCATCCTGTTCGATCGGTTACTGGCATGCTATGCAGAGAATGCTGCTGCGGCGACTGACATCATCGTCGCAGATCCGCAGCTAGACCTGTTCAATCGGGAATATTTCCGCTGGCTCGCCAGCAGGGACAGAAGCAGTGGCACTGCTTACTGGTCGACACTGCTTGCGGGTGTTGAACAGCCGAGCCGACTGCTGTCCTGGCCGCACCAGGATGGAGAATGTGAAGAGGTCGGCTATCAGCTGCAGCGTCACATTGTGCAGTTGCCAGCCACGTTGACTGCGAGCATGCAGGCCCTGGGAGCATCGCGCAATGCCACTCTCAGCAGTGTCATCAGGCTCGCCTGGGGTGTGTTGCTGGCGCGTTTCACTAACAAGGCTGATGTGGTCTATGGCACTGTCGTGTCCGGCAGGCCGCCGGAGATCGTAGGCATTGATCGCGCCGTCGGATTGTTCATCAACACGGTGCCAGTGCGCTTTCAACTGGATGCGGAGATCAACGCGAACGACGCACTGACCTTGATTCAACAGCAGGCCAACGCGAGTCGCCCTCATGAATATCTGAGTCTGGCCGAAATCCAGGCGGTAGCACCGGACCTGCGTTCGCGCGAACCGCTGTTCGATCATCTGGTAGTGCTGGAAAATTATCCGATGGATGCCGCCTTGCGCGGCGCCACGAATGCATCGGACGATGAGTCAGTCATCAGCATCTCCGACATACGGGCATTCGAACGCACCGATCTGCCATTGAATCTTGTGCTCGTGCCTACAGGAGAGGGCCTCGAAGCTTCCTTCCTGTTTGATGCCTCGGTCTATCCTGCCCGGCAGATCGAGCATCTGGCCGAACATTTCGTACACGTGGCGCAATCATTGACAGACAATCCCGAGCAGGCACTGGCGACGCTGAATCTGTTGACCACAAAGGAAAGCACCTGGCTCTTCGAAGAGTGGAACCGCCGACAAGCGGATTATCCGCAGGATCTCACGCTGTTTGACCTGTATGAGGAAGCTGTCAGTCGACATGGTGACAGAATCGCCTTGCGCGATGAGTCCGGCAGCATCAGTCACGCTGACCTGCACGCCTGCGTACAGACAGTGGCTGCCGGTTTGCTTGGCTGCGAATCCTTCGCACCGGGTCAGCGTGTGGCACTGTGGCTGCCGCGTAATCGCGACATGATTGTCGGCATGCTGGCCGTGCTGGCAGCAGGTGGCAGCTACGTTCCGCTGGACCCCATCTATCCCGAGGAGCGTTTGCGCTTCATCGTGGAGGACAGTGCGGCGGCACTGGTATTGACCAGCACGGACATGCCGAGTCTCGGATTCAGTGCACAATGCGTCGATATCGACAGCCTTGCACTCACCGCCCCGGAATCAGTAGCGCTGCCCTCCATTACACAGGACGCGGCAGCCTACGTGATCTACACCTCCGGGTCGACAGGTCAACCCAAGGGCTGTGAGATCTCCCATCGCAACGTTGTGCGCCTGTTGCGCAACGCCGACTTCGATTTCGATTTCGATCATGACGATGTCTGGATTGTGGCCCATTCGTTCTGCTTCGATTTTTCCGTGTGGGAGATCTACGGCGCGCTGCTGAACGGCGGCACGCTGGTGATTCCCGCTGCCCCCGATGTGCGCAATGTCGAGGCCTTCGTCAATCTGGTGGCGCAGCACAAGGTCACGGTACTGAACCAGACACCGGCAGCGTTCTATCAGTTCACAAAGGCGGCATTGAAAAAGCCTTCTGCGGACCTCGCAGCACTGCGACTGATCGTGTTCGGCGGCGATTCCCTCGCCTGCAACCGACTGGCGCCATGGGTCGCGGCATTCCCGACCAGTTGTGTAAAGCTGGTGAATATGTACGGCATCACTGAGACCACGGTGCATGTGACCTATCGGGAGATCAGCGAGGCAGACATCATGCGGGATGCACACCTCAATCTGGTCGGCAGACCTCTGCCGGAGACTGGCGTGTGGATCGTCGACCGCTTCGGCAACCTGCAGCCACCGGGCATCGCGGGTGAGATTGTCGTCAGCGGCAGCGGTGTTGGCGCGGGTTACCTGAACCGTCCGGAACTCACGGCGCGCAAGTTCGCGGCACTGGACAGTGCAGGGCTTGAGCATTGCTACTGGTCCGGCGATGTTGGCTGTATCAGTCCAGAGCTCGGCCTGGTCTATCTGGGGCGCAACGACCATCAGGTGCAAGTGCGCGGCTTCCGTGTCGAGTGCGAGGAGATTGCGCGTTGCCATGAGGTGCATCAGAGCGTCAGCGAGGCCCTGGTAGTCCCGATAGAGAATACACATGGCACCGAGCTTGTCGTCTATCTGGTCGGCGATGCTACCGCTGCTCCTGCGCAGTGGCGACCATGGCTGTCAACCCGGCTGCCGGATTACATGATTCCCTCCTACACGATCTGGCTCGATGCATTGCCGATGACTGCCAATGGCAAGATCGATCGTGCCGCGCTGCCAGATCCGTTCAGTGTTGTTGCCGCACCGGAGGCGGCAGTGCCAACCGACATCGAGGCAATGATCATCAATGCGTGGCAGCAGGTGCTGGAGCGCGAACAGATCGGCCCGTTGACCAATTTCTTCGATGTGGGTGGCCACAGCCTCAAGGCGCTGACACTGGTCGATGTGCTGCAGACGCGTTGCGGATTCAGTATCGGCGTGGCCGATGTCTTCGAGTTTCCCACACCACGTCAGCAAGCTGCGCTATGCCAAACCAGTACAGCAGCGTCAGCGTCGAGTGACGACCTCGATGCGCTGCTGGACGACGTGGACCTCGATACGCTCGCAGCGTTGCTTGCCGATGTTGCGGACAAGCAGCAGGGCACCTGAGCATGGACAGCAAAGCGGCCCTGCGAACGCGTCTGGAAAATCTGTCGCCTGAACAGCGCGCGGCGTTGTTGCAACAGATTTCCCGGCTGCGTGAACAGTCGGGTCAACAGGGGCAGAAGCAAGGTCAGAACCGCAAGAGTGACACATTTGCCGCGTCTCGCTATCCGCTTAGTCTGGCACAGCGTCGCCTGTGGATGCTCTCGCAACTGGGTAATGAAGCCAGTGCCGCCTACAACATTGCGTCGGCATTCTGCTTCGACAAGACACTGGACCCCGAGCGACTCCAGCACGCGTGGCGCAAGCTGCTGACTCGCCACGAAGTACTCCGTTCGATTTTCATGCAGGAAGGCAATGCGCTGTTCCAGATTCCCCGTGACGCCGCGCAGTGGGTCATGCAGCAGCACACACTGATGTCAGAGCAGGACACGGAAGAGCAGTTGCTGCAACTGGCCAGTACAGAGGCCGCCAGGCCTTTCGATCTGCAACAGGACTGGTTGCTCAGAGTGATTTACTGCGCGACGCCAGACGGACAATGTGGGCTTGTCGTCGTCATTCATCACAGCGTGTGTGATGGCCTGTCGATCACCCGCATGATCCATGAGCTGGCGCGCTTTTATGAGGACGCCGTGCTTCCTGCGGATCTCGAGCCTGCAACCAACACAGGTTCGGTTGCGTTGCAGTACCGCGATTACGTCGCATACGAAACCAGTGCTGACACCCGCAAGGCCAGGGCGTACTGGAGAGACATCTTCGCGGATCCACCGGAAACGCTGGATGCCCTGCTGGATCTTCCCAGACCCGTGCTCAAGGATTTTCGAGGCGGTTCCGTCACGCAGGTATTGGCAGCAGCTGATACCGCCGCATTCGAAGCGCTTTGTCATGCACACAATGCCACCCTGTACATGGGACTCGTGGCGCTCGTGCAACTGTTGCTCGCGCGTTTCGCCAACGTGGGTGAGGTGACGCTGGGGACGCCGGTCGCAGGCAGACCAGGCGCGCAGTTCGACAACGTCGTAGGCCCCTTCGTCAACACCATTGCACTGCGTCAGAGCGTCGATCGCCAGCAATCCTTTCCCGAACTGTTGCTGCAAGTGCGTCGCCGCGTGCTTGAAGGCTTCCAGCATCAGGGTCTCGCGTTTGATGAATTGGTGACCGAACTGGGTTTTACCAAGGATCCGAGTCGATCTCCCCTTTACGACGCGATGCTCGGGCTCACTTCCGCCGACGATCAGACTCTGGCCTTCAGCGACGGCTTGGGAGGCACCAGTGCCGGCCGCTCGCTGCGAATTCCACAGGCCTTCAGCAAGGTGGATCTGACCTTTCACTTCGAGAAGGACAGTGACGGCAGCCTGCGTCTGGACCTGGAATATGCTAGCGGCGTGTTGCTTGAAGCGACCGCTCGACGTTTGTGCGAGGCGTGGCGTTTGTTGTCTCTCGAAGTGCCGCGGCAGCCCGCGCGTGCGCTCGGCAAGTTTGCACTGCAGAACGAGGAAGAGCAGCGTCTGCTGCTTGAAGAGGTGAACGCCACTGCTCGCCCGTATCCAAGGCAGGCCACTCTGGTTGCTGAATTCCGCAGAACAGCACAGCGTTGCCCCGATGCGATCGCGGTGCATGCGGGCGATGTGCAACTGAGCTATCGCGTTCTGGATGAGGTGTCCGATCGCGTGGCCGACAGGCTGATGCAACATTCTGCGTACCTGTCTGCCTGCCGCGTTGCGTTGATGCTCGACAAGGATGAGCGTGCATTGATCG
>MGYS01000082.1:35283-40122 GCA_001802565.1 Gammaproteobacteria bacterium RIFCSPLOWO2_02_FULL_57_10
CAATACGCCGCTGGACCGGGTTGACCAGGTACTCGCCACTGGCGAGGTGAGAATGCTGTTTGCAGAAGCGGATCGCATCGCAGAACTGCAGCATCTGGATGCGGCAGTGATCGACACAGATGCGCTGATCGCTGCGGTCATGCAGGACTTTCACAACAAGTTGCCGGTTCCAGAGATTCGTGGCGAAGGGCAGGCCCCGACAGAAATCGTGCCTGCCTACCTGATGTTCACCTCTGGCTCCACCGGCAAGCCGAAGGGCACGCTGATAGAACAGCGTTCCGTGCTGAGGCTGGTGTGCAACACCGATTATCATCAGGTACAACAGAACGAGCGTGTGCTGCTGACAGGATCGCTGGCCTTCGATGCCGCCACGTTTGAAATCTGGGGACCACTGCTCAACGGTGGTTGTGTCTGTATTCCTGCGGGGACGACGTTGCTCGAAGTGCATGAGTTCGGTGCGCTGGTCGAGCACTATCAGGTCGACACCGCATTCCTCACCACGGGACTTTTCAACCAGCTCGTCGACAACAGCGCGGCGGCGTTTGGTCGATTGCAGACGGTGCTGACGGGTGGTGAAAAGATTTCCGTGGAACATGTCCGGAAGCTGCTGCACACGCAGCCGGATATGAAATTGCTGCACGTCTATGGTCCAACAGAAAATACGACCTTCTCCACATGGCATCGGATCAGCATGGATGACCTGGCGCTTTCCACAGTGCCGATCGGCAGGCCGATTGCCAACAGCCGCATCTATCTGCTCGATCAGAACATGCGACCGGTTCCGGTCGGTGTGCCAGGCGAAATCTGGTGCGGGGGCGACGGCATCGCGCTTGGCTATATCGACCAGAACGATGAAGGTCGCAGCGGCCAGCCCGCCGTGTTTCTACCTGACCCTTTTCTACCGGCAGGTGAGGGCAGGCTGTATCGCACAGGTGACCTCGCGAAATGGAATCAGCAACGCCAACTGGTGTTTCTCGGCCGCAACGACAGACAGGTAAAGATTCGCGGTTTCCGTGTCGAGCTCGGTGAGGTCGAGTATCACCTGCGTACGTTGCCCGATGTCTCTGATGCGTTCGTCCAGGCACGCGGCGCGGCGGGCAGCAGTGAACTGGTGGCGTGGCTTGTCGTGCCTGCAGGAATGCATATCTCCGTCGCTGAGGTGCGGGATGCCTTGAAGGCAAGTGTGCCGAATTACATGCTGCCTGCAAAAATCGTCTGCGTGGAGCGTCTGCCGTTGAACGCCAGCGGCAAGGTGAATGCCAGTGCGCTGCCGCTGCCGGAAGACACGGACCTGGAAAGTGCGCCGACCGGACCACTGCCTGCTCGGCTGAACAGCCAGACCGAGCAGGATCTCGCGCGTCTGTATGCCAGCGTGCTCGGCTTGACTGGTAATGCCGCGCTGACCATCGACCGCGACGCCAATTTCTTTTCGCTCGGTGGCGACTCCATTCGCGCCATTCAACTGGTGTCCCTTGCCAGGACTGATGGTTATCACTTTTCGCTGAAGGATATTTTTGCGTCGGAGACGCTCGCTGGTCTTGCAGCAACCGCGAAGGTCGTACTGTGTGCCGCCAGTGAGGCAGCGCTGCGCTCCGGGCCGCTGAGTCCGACTCAGATGTGGTGGCTGGATCAGTGCGGAGCACCAGCCGATCACTTCAATCTGTCGAGCGTATTCACGGTGGCTGAGCCAGTCGACATGAGAGCACTGCGCGCCGCGCTCGACGATCTGCTCGAATTGCATCCGGCTCTGCGCCTCACGCTGAACCCAGAAGCACAGCAGCAGAGCTTCGCTGAAAAAGGCCAGTATGTGCTGCGCGAAATGGCGGCAGGACAATCGCGCCAGCAGTTGTGGCAGGAACTACAGCAGGCCATCGATCTGCAGGGCGGTGTGCTGCTTGCCGTGGGCGTCGCTGTTGAGGCCGAAGCAAACCATGTCGCAATCGTGGTTCACCACACGGCTGCCGACGAAGTATCCGGGCGCCTGTTTGCCGAGAATCTTGAACGTTTCTATCAGGGGCATGTGGCGCTTCAGCGTGGTGACACGAGCGCAGTTGTACAAAAGCCGGTCCCGGAAGCACTCGGTTTCATCAACTGGGCCGCACAACTTAAATTGGCGGTAGAACGTGGTGCAATGGACTGCGATCTCGGTTACTGGCAGGACGTGGTCGCACGCGGCCAACGGACCCTGGATCAACAGCAGGATCTGTTTATTGACGCGAATGTAGCTCGTGGCTCGGTGGTGCAGAAGCTGTCACGAGACGAGACGCAATCGTTGTTGCAAATTGGTGCCGCGCTGTTGCGCATGACGCCCCAGGAGGTGTTGCTGGCGGCGTTCATCCGGGCGTGGCAGCACACGCTGAATCTGACTGAATGCGTCCTTTCACTCGAAGGTCACGGCCGCGAACAATTCGACGGCCTCGGCGATTGCAGCTCGACGCTGGGCTGGTTCACCTCGCTCTATCCCTTCGTGTTCGATGGCGGCAGCGCGCGGCAGTTGGATCTGTATCGCGAGGTGAAGGACAGCGTCCGACGGCTGCCAGCCAAGGGCTTCACCTATTTGCCCCTGCGTTACTACGGGGGAGAGGAAGTGCGGAAGACGTTGACGCTGAGACCGTCTCTCAGCTTCAACTATCTGGGCGAAAGTGTGGATGATCAGCATGGGTGGCTGTGTACGACGAACGAGCACGCCGGCGCCGATCATGGTGAATCAATCACCGAGCCCTTCAAGCTCGATGTGCTGGGGCGCGTCACCGGGGGACAGTTCGAGCTGATACTGCGAGGGCAAAACCCCCGCCAGGAAACGAGTCTCGGATCGCTCGCCGATGCATGGTTGGCAGAGCTCGGCGTTCTGGCGAAATGCCTGAGCGAGATGGCGGTCAACAGGAACTCTGACGAATCCCTGCTGTCACTTTCCGACAGTCTCGTGCCTTTCTCTTCTCTCGCCGATCTCGACGCTACACTGGCAGCGTTGCACTTGCCTGGTGGTGGAGTCGAGGAAATATTGCCACTCACCGGCATGCAGGCCGGCATGTGGCTGCATTGCACGACACATCCAAGCGCCTATCAGGATCAGGTGGCGCTGCGTCTGCAACAGTCACTGGATGAACAGCAGTTCGCGGCGGCAGTGCGGGCGCTGGTCAGTGAAACCCAGGCGCTGCGAACCGGGTTTGCACAGACGTCACGCGGCGAGCTCCTGCAGATCGTCTTTCGGGAACGCTCCGGGAACTATCAGTACGTGGATGCCAGAGCATGGGGAGTGCAGTATGAGGATGAACTGGCCCGTTTGCGCCTGACACTGCGGGGCAGGCAGAGTGATCTGCTGCACGATCCGCTGTTCAGTCTCACACTGGTACAGATCGATGACGCATGCTTCGAGCTCATCATCAACTTTCATCATATGGCACTTGATGGCTGGACCAGCGCGTTGCTGCTGCAACGACTCGAAGCTCTTTACTTCGGTGAAGCCAGAGTGGGCGACAGAAGTGCAGCACGCGGCATGCGTTCCTGGTTCGAATGGCTCGCTCGGCAGGATGTCGGGCATGCACGCGACTACTGGCATCGCCTGCTTGGGGACTATCAGAGTCGCAGCGATGTGCTCACGCATCTGCCACGAGTTCCTGTCACTGAGCCAGAGCCGCTGTTCGTCGAAACCCGTATCGGAGCTGCACTGCATGAGAAGCTGCTGCGCTGGTGCGAGCAGCACGGTCTCACCGTCAACGCGGTTGTGCAGGCGCTGTGGGGCGTCTATCTCGGCCGCCTCACTGGCAGCGATGATCTGGTGTTCGGCGCGACGGTGTCAGGGCGGGACAGCGACATCGCGGGTATCGAGAACATCGCTGGCATGTTGATCAACACGCTGCCCGTGCGGATTCAGGCCGGAGTGGCGGCATCGTTCGCCGAACTGGTGCGTGCGACGGCACGGCAATTTGCCGACAGCATGAGCTTCGGCCATCTGACGCTGGCGGAAATACAGACACTGACGCCAGCGCGGGCGGGCCTCGTCACTCACGCGCTCGTGTTTGAAAACTATCCTGCAAACGACGCTGCTGCGGAGCGCTGGCAATGGCAGCCCCAGGAAATATTCGATCCGATGCACTTCGAGTTCGGTCTGATCGTCGCGCCACTGACAAACGATCTCAGCTTCCGATTTGTTGCCGATGGCAGCCTGTATCTGAGCAATGGTCTCAAGAAAATGGGCACTGAGCTGTGCACGCTGCTCGCCGTACTCCTGCATGCTCAGCAACCATTCGACGAACTGACTCACGGAGCGGCGACAGGCTGGTCGTTGTCGGCCAATTTCACCGCGGACAGTCTCGTCGGTCTGTTGCAGTACCACGAATACATCAGCGGCAATTCCGGCGCCGTGACGCTGTTGCCCTACGACCAGAGCGTGCAGGAGCTGATCAATCCCGGTTCCCGGCTCAGGCGTATGAGGAACCGGCAGCATGTCGTGTTGTGGCGCCCCGTCACCGATGCGGATGGGCAGGTGATGGTGTCAGGTGGCACCGAACAATTGGCAGAGCTTGCCGCGGCACTGGCCACTTACGCCCGGGACTGTGCTGGCAGTCGTCTGTACTTCGTGCCCTGTCCCTGGCCTGGTTGCTATTCACAACAGACGAGTTCACAAAACAGGGCCTGGACGCTGTATCGTGAATTCACCGCCTATGCGAAGGGCGCGCTTGCCGGACTGCACAACGCGCAGGTTCTGACTCTCGAAAATCTCGCTGAGGTCTACGCGCTCCAGCAGCCCTGTCATCCGCCGGAGTTGATCTTTGGCGACATTCCCTACACGGAGGAGTTCTTTGCAGCAGTGGCGAACCACCTCGCCAGAGCACGCGA
>MGYS01000083.1:0-4356 GCA_001802565.1 Gammaproteobacteria bacterium RIFCSPLOWO2_02_FULL_57_10
ATACTCGGTGATGAAGGTGGTCTGCAGCAGCATGTGTTCCACTTTCTCGTCAAAGATCGCCATCGCGACTCTGCCAGCACCCCAGCTCTTCTCGATGTGCACCCCCATCTTCTTCGCGAGTGCCGCACACGATTCACGATCACGGAAATCATCCATCGTCACGCCTTCGCAGAACTGGATGATGGAGTTGCGCACGCTGAGCCTTGCGAATGGCGCGGCGAAATCCAGCGGCAATCCCTGATAGGTGATCTGCGTGGTACCCAGCACGTCCTGCGCGATCGTGCGGAACAGCGATTCGGTCAAATCCATCAGATCGTGATAATCGGCATAAGCCTGATAGAACTCGATCATCGTGAATTCGGGGTTGTGACGCGTCGACAGCCCCTCGTTGCGGAAATTGCGATTGATCTCGAAGACACGCTCGAAACCACCGACCACCAGACGCTTCAGATACAACTCCGGCGCGATACGCAGATACATCTGCTGGTCGAGCGCGTTGTGATGCGTGATGAAGGGTTTGGCTGACGCGCCACCAGGAATCACCTGCATCATCGGCGTCTCCACTTCCATGAAGCCGTGGCCTTCGAAGAACTGGCGCAGACTGCTGATTATCTTCGAGCGCGTGACGAAGGTGTCACGTGAACTCTGATTCGCGATCAGGTCGATGTAACGCTGACGATAGCGCACTTCCGTGTCGGCAAGACCACGATACTTGTCCGGCAGCGGACGCAGTGCCTTGGTCAGCAGACGCAGTGAGGATATCCATACGGTCAGCTCGCCTTTGCCAGTCTTGAATACCTTGCCTTCGACGCCAACGATGTCACCGAGGTCGAGGCCCTTGATCTCGGCAGTCAGTTCCTCGGACAGCTCCTTCGGATTGAAGTACAACTGAATCTGCTCGGACACGTCCTGAATCACGAGGAATGGGCCGCGCATGCGAATGATGCGTCCTGCCACCTTCACCTGCGGGTTGAGGTTCTCAAGAGTCTCCTTGTCCTTGTCGTCGTACGCGTCGATCAAATCCTTCGCATAATTGGTGCGACGGAAGTCATTCGGAAACGCATTGCGGCGCGCGCGAATGGCATTGAGCTTTTCACGGCGCTGAGCAATCAGCTTGTTCTCATCGTGATGCTCTTCACTTGTGTTTTGTGCATCTGCGCTCTGTGCGTCAGTGTTCTGATTGGTCACTGGATTCATAGCCCCATTTTCAAACTTGCTTCAATGAATTTGTCCAGGTCGCCATCGAGGACGGCGCCGGTGCTGCTGACTTCGACTCCTGTGCGCAGATCCTTGATGCGCGACTGATCGAGTACGTAGGAGCGAATCTGACTGCCCCAGCCGATATCAGCCTTTTCCTCCTCAATTTCCTGTGCGGCCTGTCGACGTTTCAACTCTTCCATCTCGTAGAGTTTCGCCTTCAGCTGTTTGATCGCCTGATCCTTGTTCTTGTGCTGCGAGCGCTGATTCTGACACTGCACCACGATGCCGGTCGGTTCATGGGTCAAACGAATCGCCGAGTCGGTCTTGTTGATGTGCTGACCGCCTGCGCCGCTGGCACGATAGGTGTCCACGCGCACGTCCGACATGTTCAGTTCGATCTCGATGTCGTCATCCACTTCAGGAGACACGAACACGGAGGAGAAAGACGTGTGACGGCGATTGCCGGAATCGAACGGCGATTTTCTCACGAGACGATGTACACCCGTTTCCGTGCGCAGCCAGCCGAAAGCGTATTCACCGCTGACGTAGATGGTCGCGCTCTTGATACCGGCCACTTCGCCTGCGGAGACTTCCACCACTTCCACAGTGAAGCCCTTGGACTCGCCCCAGCGCAGATACATGCGCAGCAGCATCTCGGCCCAGTCCTGCGCCTCGGTGCCACCGGAGCCCGCCTGAATGTCGACGAACGCGCTGTTGGCGTCCATCTTGCCGGAGAACATGCGGCGGAATTCCAGCGCCTCCAACTGCGTGCCGAGTTTGTCCAGTTCGCTGTTCACTTCGTTGAACAGCTCTTCGTCATTCTCGTCTTCGGCCAATTGCAGGAGTTCCCGACAGTCGGCTAGACCGCTCTCCATGTTGTCGATGGTCTTGACTACCATCTCCAACTCGGAGCGCTCCTTGCCAAGCGCCTGGGCGTATTCCGGTTTGTCCCAGACATTGGACTCGCCAAGCTCCAGTTCGACTTCCTTCAGCCGATCCTTCTTTTCATCGTAGTCAAAGATACCCCCTGAGGATATCCGTACGGGCGTGAAAGTCCTTGATCCTGAGCTGGGTTGGGTTGGTTTCGATCATGCGTCTCTCGATTCTGTTGTCGTTGGTCAATCAATGGCGGAAAAGACGGGCATTTTACCCTATTCCGTTTCAGATACCATCCGTCACGATCGCCAGTCCGGCCACTCCATCTGCTAAACTCCGCCGATGCAAAAGAACCCCGATCAGATCATCGAGAACGCCGAAATCCAGTGGCAGGAGAATGGTGCCCCATACTCCAACCGCTTCGACGACATCTATTTTTCCAGACAGGGAGGCCTGGAAGAGACCGAACACGTCTTCATCGCCGCCAATGCGCTGACCTCACGCTGGCAGACCCTCGACGCAGCGCTATCGCAGCAGAGCGCTGAACGACAGTCAGACATTCCGCACACCTTCACGGTGGCGGAGCTTGGTTTCGGGACGGGGCTGAATTTTCTGTGCTGCTGGCGTGCCTGGCAGCAGATGGCCCCCTCAAGGCTGCGCCTGCACTACATTGCGTGCGAGAAGTACCCCATGCAGATCAGCGCGCTGCGCCAGGCGCTGAGCAGCTGGCCGGAACTGCAGAATTACAGCATCAGCCTGATCGATGCCTATCCCGACCATTCCCCCGGCTATCACCGTCTGCATCTGGCAAGTCAGGACACTCTCAGTGAGGGCACTCCCAGCGAGATCACTCCCAGCGAGATCACTCCCAGCGAGATCACTCCCAGCGAGATCACTCTCGACCTCTACTATGGCGATGCTGCTGAACTGCTGGCCGCACAGCCTGTGCGTGAGAACGTCAAGGTGGATGCCTGGTTTCTGGACGGCTTCGCACCGCGCGTCAACCCTGACATGTGGAGCATTGAGCTCATGCAGGTGCTGGCATCGCTGAGTCGGCCCGGCACCACGCTCAGCACTTACAGCGTTGCGGGACACGTTGTCAGAACGTTGCAGGCTTGTGGCTTCACTGTCAGCAAACAGCCGGGCTTCGGTCAGAAGCGCGAGATGCTGCATGGCTCATTCTCCGGCGATGCCGGCACAGATCATTTGCAACAGAAGCATGCATGGCTGCGACTGCCGGAGTATCGCTCGCACAATCGCGATGCGGTTGTCATCGGTGGCGGGCTCGCGGGCTGCAGCACGGCCTTTGCCTTGGCGCAGCGGGGCTACCACGTCACGGTTCTGGAGCAGAGCGACGACTGCGCTTCCGGCGCCTCCGGCAATCGTCAGGCGGTGTTGCAGTGTCGACTCAACAACGCGGTGAATGCGGGCTGGCAATTCAACCTGCAGGCGTTTCTTTATTCCGCGCGGCACTTCACGCAGATGCAGCGCAAACATCCGGACATTCAGTGGCATCCATGCGGCGTGCTGAATCTGGACACGGCGTTTCGCTCGCGTATGGAGCGCTGCGCTGAAGTCCGCGTGGACCTCTACTCACCCGCGGTGGTGCGCAAGGTCAATCAAGCGGAAGCATCCGCCATCAGCGGTATCGACATCGATGGCGGCGGAAATTTTCTGCCGCTGGGCGGCTGGTTGAATCCGGGCAATCTGTGTCGCGCGTACCTGGCTCACCCACGCATCCGCTTCGTTCCCGCTGCAGAAGTGCAGAGTCTGGACTACAAGGAGGGACGCTGGTCGGCTCTCTCAAGCACACACCAATCTCTCGCGAGTGCCGATACGCTGATCATCGCCAACAGTTTCGCCGCGCGCAGATTCAGTCAAACTGCAGAACTGCCGCTCGTGCCCCTGCGCGGACAGGTCAGCTATGTACGCGAGTCCACCACCAGTCGAGCACTGGGTTGCGTGGTGTGCGGGTTGAGCTACCTGAGTCCATCTCACGACTCACTGCACAGCGCCGGTGCGAGTTATTCGAAGGATGTCAGCGACCTGGCACTTTCGGAGAAGGAACACCGTGACAACGTCTCAGGCATCAGCGGGCATTTTCCGTCCGGCACCATTCAGCAGAGCGAAGTGACCGGCGGGCGGGTGTCAGTTCGAGCGGGGACAGGTGATCGCATGCCGATCGCTGGACCGGTACCGGATTTTTCGCTCATGCGCGCGCAATACGACAGCCTTGGTCACCGCGACAGAAAGCATCCACCCACTGCGCCGGTATTTCAT
>MGYS01000083.1:4407-19395 GCA_001802565.1 Gammaproteobacteria bacterium RIFCSPLOWO2_02_FULL_57_10
ATCTGAGGAAGCAACCTACTCGGCGCTGAAGAACGCCGTCATGACGCGATAGAGGCTGTGTGCGTCATCGCTGCCCGCGAGCTCACGAATCGAGTGCATGGCGAAGGTAGGGACACCGACATCGACTGTCTCGATACCGATCCCAGCTGCAGTGATGGGCCCGATGGTACTGCCACAGGCCATATCGCTGCGCACGACGAATGCCTGTACGGGAACCTCGACCTTCGCGCACAACGCCTTGAAACGAGCCACCGAAGTGCTGTTACTGGCGTAACGCTGATTGGCATTGATCTTCACGACCGGCCCCTGATTGAGGATCGGGCCATGATTGCTGTCGTGTTTTTCCATGTAGTTCGGATGGACACCATGAGCATTGTCGATGGACACCAGTGTTGCACTGCGAATCAGCCGCTCGAAATCTTCAGCTCTTTTCTCCACGCGTGTCGATACACAACCGACGATGCGTTCCAGAACCGAGCGCAGGAACGGCCCCTGCGCACCCGAAGCCGAACTGCTGCCGACCTCTTCGTGATCGGAACACACCACCATGTTGAATGATGTGTCGTCGCCCGCCAGCAATGCCTGCAGGGACAGATAACAACTCAGAAGGTTATCGAGGCGAGCGGAGGAAATGAACTCGTCATGCAATCCGATCAGTGCGGGCGCCTGCGTGTCATAGAGACTGAGCTCGTGGCTCAACACGCGTGCGGCGTTGGTTACCCCAGCGTGCTCACGTATCCAGCTCAACAGGAAATCATCGAAGGCGCCATCTCGCACACCTGAGATTGACAGCAGCGGGGGCAACTCTTTCTGTGCATTGACGGATTTGCTCTGATTCGCCTCACGATCGAGATGAATGGCAAGGCTGGGAATGACAGCCACCGCCTTGCCGATATCTATCAGGCAAGAGCCGAGTGACCGCTGGTCATCGATGTAATCAACACGGCCTGCAATGGAGAGATCGCGATCGAACCAGGGATTCAGCAGTGCCCCGCCGTAGACTTCGACGCCGAGTTGCACATAGTTGTTCTTGCGCATGTCAGGTTGTGGCTTGATGCGCAGACAGGGACTGTCGGTGTGGGCACCGGCAAGTCGCACACCCCGGGCAATCACATCAACAGTGGAATCGGGCAGATTGAAGGCGATGATCGAAGAGCTGTTGCGAGTCACATAATAGCGACCACCGCGGCGCAACTCCCAGGCCTCTCCCTCCTCCAGTGCGGTAAAGCCATTGGCGGCAAGAATTGCCGCCATGCGCTGCACTGCGTGAAAAGGCGTAGGAGAACCGGCGATGAATTCCAGCAGACCTGCGTTGAAGCTGTCTTTCTCCACCACGGCATCTCCGAATAACTGCGCCATCGTCGCCCTTCTCTCCCAAACCTCGATCGAAGCGGTGAATTACTGTGGATTCACTTCCAGCAATTCAACATCGAATATCAGCGCCGAGTGCGGACCAATCGGGCCTGAACCCTGATCGCCGTAAGCCAGATCAGAAGGAATGAAGAGGCGCCATTTGTCCCCTGCTTTCATGAGCTGCAGCGCTTCAGTCCAGCCTGCAATCACCTGACTGACACCGAACTGGGCAGGCTCACCTCTGTCCACGGAGCTGTCAAACACGCTGCCGTCGATGAATGTGCCGTGGTAATGCGCCAGAACAGAGTCCTGCAGCGTGGGTGACGTGCCACCGGCAGCGCCTGACTCCAGCACCAGATACTGCAGGCCGGACGCAGTCGTGACAACGCCATCTTCCTGCGCATTGGCAGCCAGGAAGGCTTCACTTGCTGCTCTGGCTTCTTCCATCGCGGCGTTCTGCTGATCCATGAGCTGCTGCTGGAATGTCTGCAGTGCGGCCATCATCTGTTCCTGTGACAGTTGCGGCTCGCCGGACACCACGTCACGGATACCTGCAAAGAACACTTCCAGATCGATCGAATCCATCAAACCCTGGCCGGCAAGATTCTGGCCGATATTGACGCCGATGCTGTAGCTGATCTGATTGGCTTCAGTCGTCAGATCTACTGCATTCTCGGCAGCCTGCGCTCCTGTAGCGGACAATGTCGCAGCCAGCACAGCGATGCGCAGACTCGGTAATCGGGAAAATTTCATAATGACGTCCTTAAGTGGGTTCGGTGCTGATTGGGGTTTAATGTTCAAGTTGGTCGTATTTATCGGCTTCGATATGCAGGCAGGGTGGACATGACCCACATCGGGCAACAAATACTACCCGTACTGCGTCCGAATTTCCACCCGGGAACCTCTGCAACATACAAAGGATTACTTTTCTGGACAGTGAGTTAGAGCACTATATGTGCCGGGAAAGCTCGGGTATGCTTGCCTTTCAAAACCCTGGCAAAGGAAGCTGTCCCGTGACGAATACCCGAAAAGTTCTGAGCATTCTCGCGATTCTGTCGCTCGCGGGTTGCTCTCAGCGCTTTGCTGTCAGCATCAACGAGCAGACCGTCTACGATCCTCGTCCGAATTCAGCCGGTTATCGCTTCTCCGATCCCGGGCTGCAGGGCTGTGTGAATTTCGCGTTGCAGGGCGGCGGCTCTGTCGAAGCGCTGACCGTACTGTCCTGTCCGGGATGGGAGATCGAAGAAATCGAGGGTATCGGTGCGCTCAGCAGTCTGCAATTTCTGGACCTCAGCAACAACGTCATCACCAGTCTCGCACCACTGGAGGCGCTTGACCGCCTGAGCTCACTGACCATCACCAATAATCGCGTCACCGACATTGCACCACTGTTGTCGATGCCGACGCTGACGTCTGCAGTGCTGATCGGCAACAACGCTATTCCCTGTCGCCAACTGGACGACCTGAGCGAGCGACTGGGGAATAATCTGCGCAGACCAGAGGCATGCAGAGGCTGACACGCTAGATCGGTACGCCGCTGTGAAAACGGAATTCCGGATCCGGTGATGTGATGAGTCGTTCCTCGATCGTGCGAAAACGTTCGATATGCGGCGTGATGTCTTCCTCGGAATACAGTCGCGCAAGTGCCAGGTAGTCCTCGAAGTGGCGTGCTTCCGATTTCAGAAGACCGCGATAGAACCGTGCGAGTTGATCGTCCAGCAGTGGCGCGATTCTGGCGAAGCGTTCGCAGGAGCGCGCCTCGACAAATGCGCCAACGATCAACGTATCCGTCAACGCCAACTGCCTTTCCTTGCGAATGTGCTCGCGTAATCCACCCGCATAACGCGAGGCGCTGACGTGGACATAATCGATCTGGCGCTGCTCAAGAAGATCCACGACCTGCTCGAAATGCAACAACTCCTCGCGCGCCAGTTGCGCCATCTTCTGCAGCAGCTGCATGTGTCCCGAGTAGCGATACAGCAGATTCATCGCGGTCGCTGCCGCCTTCTTTTCGCAATTCGCATGATCGATCAACAACACGCTCTGCTGTCGCAGAGCCTCGTCAAGCCAGGCATCAGGGGTGGCACAGGGAAGGAAATCCAGAACGGCACTCATCATGATTCAGACTGATGCCCCCCCTGTGGGAGCGAGCCCTGCTCGCGATCGTCCTGCTCGCGCCCATCCAGGTCTTCCAGTTGCTCCACCTCATCCAAATCGGCACGCGCCAGCACTTTCTCTGCATGCTTCTTGCTGGCTCTCGCGCCAAGGAGCTTGAGCTTCTCGATACGCGTCACCAGATTGCCTTTGCCGGAGATGAGCTTGTTGTGGGCCTTGTCGAAACTCTTCTGCGTTGCCTCGATACGATTGCCGATCTCTTCCAGGTCGAGCACAAAGGCAACGAACTTGTCGTAGAGCGCACCAGCGGAATTGGCAATCTCGATCGCATTCTGACTCTGATGCTCATAACGCCAGATATTCTGGATCGTGCGCAGAGTTGCCAGCAGCGTCGACGGCCCGACGAGAATGATGTTCTTCTCGAACGCCGCCGTGAACAGCGCCCCATCCTCCTGCACCGCAACCGAGAACGCGGCTTCCACCGGCATGAAGAGAAGCACGAAATCCAATGAATTCAGTTCCATCAGATTCTGATATTCCTTGCTGCTCAGCGATTTCACATGAGCACGGACAGACTGCACATGCTGGCGCAGCAATTCGCTTCTGCGCTCGGCATCATCCTCTGAACAGTACGCTTCGTACGCCTTGAGAGACACCTTGGCATCGATGATGATGTGCTTGTTCTCCGGCATGTGAACGACGACGTCCGGTTGTGAGCGGGAGCCATCTTCTGCCTTCAGGCTGAGCTGGGTTTCGTACTCTCGCCCCTTCACCAGTCCCGATTTCTCCAGGATCGATTCGAGGATCACTTCACCCCAGGTGCCTTGTGTCTTGCTTTCACCTTTCAACGCATTCGTCAGATTGATGGCATCTTCGCTGATACGAACGTTGAGCTCCTGCAGACTGCGAATTTCCCGTGCGAGAGAGAAACGCTCCTTCGATTCGCGGTCGTAGGTCTCCTCCACTTTCTTCTCGAAATGCTGAATCTTCTCGTTCAGTGGCTTGAGAATCTCATTGATGTTGTCGCGATTGCTCGCGGTGAATTTCTGACTCTTGTCTTCGAGAATTTCGTTGGCGATGGCCTTGAACTGCAGCGTCATCTGTTCGCGGGAATCATTGAGCAGTGTGAGCTTCTCGGCAGTCAGCCTGCGCTCCTGGTCAAGTGTGGTTTGCAGTTGCGTGATCTGCTCACGGTAGCGCGTGCTGGACTCGCTCAGTGCGGCGGCTTCTTCCTGCAGTACCTTGAGGCGCTGACTCTGATTGTCGATTTCCATCTGGCGGGCTTGCAGACGCTCTTCGAGTACAGCGATCGTGCCGGAGTGATCAGGAGGTCTGCGCACATAAAGCAGAATGCAGAACGCGGCGAGGATGACTGCCAGTGTGGCGAGGGCAACGAGCACTGGCGTCATTTCCATGGTTGTCGGACCCCGCCCGGAACAGGGATCGTCAGATCAGGTTAGTGTGGAGTACGCGAATCAATTGATCGCGCAATTCGGCGGAGTCGGCACTGCCTTCGGTCTGCTCGGCAATCACGCTGATATGGCCTTCCTCGGTCACCAGTCGCACAGTGAATGCGGGCGTCTCTCCTGACTCATCCTCAGACGTGAACAGGCCTCGGAAGAAACCGGGACTGTCGTCATCCTCTTCCTCCACCCCAGTGAACAGCACCGCGTAATAAGCCTCATCCCTATCGCTGGATGCGACTTCAATCTCGGCGTTGTTCAATGCCTGTCCTACCTGGGACCAGGCGCGGTCGAAGTCGATACGCAACTGCAGAGTTTCGCCATCGCCCGTGCGCACAATGCTGGCCTTGCTCTCGGCCTCGAGACTGCCGGCCAGAAGCGACACGGAAGACGCGCGATACAAGTCAGTACGATCGGCCAGATAGACAGATACTTCGTCCAGCATCGCGTGTTCAAGCTCCAGATTCGCAGAGTTGGCTGGCCAGTTCACCGGCGCGGAGGGGTCAGCAACGTAGGATTCCCCTACCTGCAGAACGTAGACTTCCGAGTTCCCCGCATGCAGACCCGGCTCGATCCTGACCTGATACTTGTTGCGGCTGCCCTCTTCGCCCACCCAGACTGTTTCCATGATCAACTGAACAGGGTCTTCCGACGCAACGGGTATCTGCGCGGTCGACCAGTAGTCACGCAGACGCGGCCAGACCTGAGCCGGTTCAGCGCCAATCACGATCCAGCGGCGATCACCGAAACGTTGCACGACCACGCCTTCACGAATATTGGTATCAAGCGGCCTGGGAGCCGGAGCCCGCACGAATACCGGCCTGTCTTCGGGCAGGGGCGGAGGAACCACATACAACTCATCGAGCGTGAAGCTGTCGAGCTCGGGAGGAATTGTCATCGGAGCGATGGTCGGAGAAACCAGATAGTCTCCCTGCCGATCACGGAACGGGCCATCATCACCCATCAGGTAAGAACAGCCTGGGAGGCCCGCAAGAACCATCGAGCCGAGAAAAAACAATCTTGTTAACTGCATCTTGTCTCTCACACCTGGACACTCCAGTGTAGATGGCCAGTATTGGCAGAAAGGTGAACGAACCTGCTATCGGTCTCTACTTGCCAGAGCTATTTGATATTCAGTCCCGCAGCGCGCATCGCCTCACCTAGTGGGACTCTGAACGCGGGATTCAGTTCCACCAGTGGCAACCGCAGCCCCGAATCGATCAATCCGAGCTGAGCCATTGCCCATTTCACGGGAACCGGATTGCCCTCGACGAACAACTTGTCGTGCAGCGCTGCCAGAGGCGCATTGATTGCCGCCGCGCCTACCGCATCGCCCTGCAGGGCAAGCCGACACATCTCGTGCATTTGTGCTGGCACCAGATTGGCAGTGACAGAAATATTGCCCTTGCCACCGGCCAGCATCAGCTCCAGTGCAGTGGCATCATCACCGCTGTAAATGGCAATACGGTCTGCGCAGGTATCCAGAAGCTCCTGGCAGCGGTCGAGATCACCGCTGGCTTCCTTGATGCCGATGATGTTCTTGAGGTCTGCCAGGCGCGACACGGTTTCCGGTTGCAGATCGCATCCGGTACGCGACGGAACATTATAAAGAATCTGAGGAATATCAACCTGTTCTGCAATCATTTTGAAGTGCTGGAACAACCCCTCCTGGCTGGGTTTGTTGTAATACGGAGCAACGAGCAGACACGCATCTGCGCCGTACTTCAGTGCGGCACGCGTGAAGAAGATAGCCTCTCTCGTGGAGTTGGAGCCTGTTCCTGCAATCACTGGAATGCGGCCTGCAACCTTCTCCACACAGTGACGAATCAGGGCGCAGTGCTCCTCTTCGGACAGCGTGGGTGACTCCCCTGTCGTGCCGACCACAACGACAGCATCAGTGCCATTGGCGATATGCCATTCGATCAGCCTGTCGAAGGCCGGGTAGTCAATTTCGCCGTCGGGATGCATCGGCGTGACTATGGCAACAATACTGCCTTCAATCATTGCAAAACCTCTATTCTGTTCCTGGAAAATCCGTTTGGAAAAGCTGCGCGCGACTTTACCACATCAGCCTCTGGTACCACAAAAACCTCTGTGGGAGCTTGCCTTGCAAGCGATGAACTGGTGTTTGCCCTATCGCGGGCAGGGCCCGCTCCCACAGGGTCATTTCCGCAGATGATCCGGCGGATGCGGCTTGCGAGTCGTGTCGGGCCAGGCATTGATGATGGCCTTGATCAGCGTCGCCAGGGGAATCGCGAAGAACACCCCGGCCAGTCCCCAGACTCCACCGAAGACAAGGACCGCGCTGATGATGGCCACCGGGTGCAGATTGACAGTCTCCGAGAAGATGACCGGCACCAGTACATTGGCATCGAGAAGCTGGATAACGCTGTAAGCGATCATTACGGTGTAGAACTCGCTGCCGATTCCCCACTGTACATAGGCCACCAGTGCTACCGGAATGGCCACAACGGCGACACCAATGAAAGGCACAATGACCGACAATCCCACCAGCACGGACAACAGCAACGCGTAGTTCATCCCCAGAATGAAGAAGGCGATATAGCTGACGACACCGACGACGACGATTTCCAGCACCTTGCCGCGGATGTAGTTAGCAAGCTGCATATCCATTTCCTGCCACACTTGCAGCATCAGTGGTCGATTGTGCGGCAGCAGATTGCCGACCCAATGCATCAGCAACACCTTGTCTTTCATCATGAAGAAGACCAGCACGGGCACCAGCACGAGGAAGATCACCCAATCGAATATGCGCGGAATGCTGGCGATCGAATAGGAGACAACCACCTGCCCAAGCAAAGCGAGATCACCCCGCAGAGTGCTGATGATGTCCTGCACCTGCTGCTCTGAGATCAGGCTGGGGTAGCTGTCGGGCAAGTGCAACAACAGCTCCTGCCCTTCACTGATAAGTCGCGGCAACTCATTGATCAACCGCCCGAACTGATTCCATGCCTGCGGCAGGAGCAGCAACAGAACAGCCATGAAAGCACTGAAGAAAAGCAGATAGACCAGACTCACCGCGAGAACATAGGGAACGTTGTAACGCAGCAGGGAGTTGACCCAACCCTGCAACAGGTAGGCTGTCACGATGGCCGCCAGCAACGGCGCAATGATCGAGCCCATGGTCACCAGAACCAGGAGGGCAGCACCGAGAAGGATGACGAATATGATCGCTTCTTCGTCGTGAAAATACCGATCGAAGAAGCTCCGCAAGAGCTTACGCATGAAGTGTTGTCAGCCTTTTCTGATCCAGTAACTGTAGACGGCATCTTCCTTGCTGAAAGCCAGGATGTTGTGCCGACTCTGCTGCACAAACACGTGGAAATCCCGCTCTGATCCGGGATCGGTAGCGATGACCTTCAAGACCTGCTGCGGCTGAAGTGAATTCAACGCCAGCTTCGCTTTGAGCAAAGGCAGCGGACACATCAGCCCGCTTGCATCAAGTTCAAGATCGACGTCAATTTCCATGGCGGCATTTTAACAAGCATTGCGCAGCAATGCCTAGGCAGAGTTGGCTCGAACACGGACTTTCTCGAGGAATTATTTGTGGTAACGCCGGTCTTAGGGTTACAGTTGAGCGAACGAATCAGCCTCGCTTGAGCACGGAAATCTATGCATCATTTCAGCCGTCTGGCCTGTATTGTGACCACAGCCCTCCTCTGTGGAGGTGCAGTCGCGCAGGTTCAGCTACCCACCCTCGGCGACAGGATTTCAGGTCTCATTTCACTTGACGACGAGTACGAGCTGGGTCGCGAGTTCCTGCGCTCGGTGCGCCGCAGCAGTCAGACCATTCAGGACCCTCTGCTGAACGACTACCTCGTCAATATGACGCATAACCTGGCACTTCACAGCGAGCTTGAAGACTACCGCCTCGCCTTCATCATCATTGACAGCCCTGAACTGAATGCATTCGCTGCCCCGGGCGGCATCATCGGCGTCAATGGCGGCCTCTTCCTGAACGCACACACCGAAGGCGAATTTGCATCGGTCATGGCCCATGAGCTTGCCCATGTCAGCCAGCGTCACTTCGCCCGCAGTGTCGAGGATGCGCAACGGCGCCGCATACCCGAACTCGCTACCCTGCTGGCCAGCATCGTCATCATGGGTACCTCAAGTGCCGATCAAGGTCAGGCCGCCATCATGGCTGCCCAGGGCCGCTCCATCGAAAACCAGCTGCGCTTCTCCCGCAACAACGAGGCAGAGGCCGATCGCCTCGGCATCCGCACGCTGTACGATGCGGGCTATGATCCCCACGAAATGCCGGCGATGTTCGAACGCCTCATGGGCTTGAACCGTTTTGGCACACGCCCGCCAGAGTTTCTGCTGTCACATCCGGTGACGGAGTCCCGAGTCGCTGACACCCGTGGTCGCGCCAGCCGCTACCCGGCACGCCCACAGAACTCGAGCCTCGAATATCAGCTGATGCGCGCGCGCGTGCAGATCCATTACGAACCCAACGCGCAAACATCGATTACCCAGTTTCAGACCGCGCTCGAAACCGCCACTGACGATGTGGGCAGACAGGCTGCCAGTTACGGACTGGCGCTGGCGCACATGAAGAACCAGGACTTCGGCAAGGCACACGAATATCTCGACACACTGCTGGCAAAGGAACCGAATCGTATTGCCTACGTGGTGACCAAGGGTGAAATCCACACCCGGGGCAACGAGGCAGGCATGGCCCAGGAGTACCTGCGCAGACACCTGACGATCAATCCGGATAACCACCCGCTGACGATGGCGTACGCAGACGCTCTGATTGCAGGACGGGAACACGCGGAGGCGGCGCGAGTCCTCGAACGGCACACGGTGTTGCGTCCGGAAGATCATGACCTGTGGTACGTTCTGGCAGAGACTCAGGGCCTTGTTGGCGACGTCAGCAAGGTGCATCAGGCACGGGCAGAGTATTTCGTTCTGGTGGGAGATTTCAGAAGTGCATCGGAGCAGTTGTCCTATGCGCTGCGCATCGAGTCTGCCAAGCAGAACAACGGTCCCCTGCTTGCAAGGCTGCGTCAACGTTCTCAGGATGTGGAGGAAATGGAGCGCGCCAACCGATCCTTCTGACAGCACGTACCGCGATCCAACTCAGGCCTTACCGGTCACTTTAAGCTTATTCCTGTTGGAGAAATCCAGCATCCTCTGCAGAGGGATCATCGCCTTTTCGGCCAGATCGCGATCAACTGTCACCCGATTCGTGCCGTGCAGGAGCGACTGATAGAGTCTGTCCAGCGAGTTCATGGCCATCCAGGGGCAGTGCGCACAACTGCGACAGGTCGCGTCATCGCCAGCGGTTGGCGCGACCAGGAACGTCTTGTCCGGCGCCAATTGTTGCAGCTTGTAGAAGATGCCCTTGTCAGTGGCGACGATGAAGGTGGTCTCTTTGCTGTTTACGGCCGCATTGATGATCTGAGTGGTCGAGCCAATCACATCCGCTATCGCGAGAACGGCCTCCGGGGATTCCGGGTGAGCCAGCACAATGGCCTCCGGATGCAGGGCGCGCATACTCAACAGCCCCTTGGCCTTGAACTCTTCATGGACAATGCAGGCCCCATCCCAAAGCAGCATGTCGGCCCCGGTGCGCTTCTGTATGTAACTCCCCAGATGCTTGTCCGGCGCCCAGATGATTTTCTTGCCCTGCGCACTCAGATGCTCGACAACGTCCACAGCGATACTGGATGTGACCACCCAATCCGCGCGCGCTTTCACTGCTGCCGACGTATTGGCATAAACCACGACGGTGTGGTCGGGATGGGCATCGCAGAATGCGCCGAAGGTATCGACTGGACAGGCGATATCGAGTGAGCAGGTGGCCTCTACGGTAGGCATCAGAACGGTCTTGTCGGGGCTGAGAATGCAGGCGGTCTCTCCCATGAACCTGACACCGGCCACTACCAGGGTGGACTCCCTGGCATCGCGCCCGAACCTGGCCATTTCGAGAGAGTCGGAAACCATGCCTCCACTCTCTTCGGCGAGTTCCTGCAACAAGGCATCGGTGTAGTAATGGGCAACGAGCACGGCGTCCCGCTCCTTGAGCAAGAGCTTGATGCGAGTCTTGAGATCTGCGGTGTCAGCAGGAGAAAGCGTTTTGGGCAGAGAAACAGTGGTCAGATGCTGTCTGACCAGAGCGGTATCTGCCGCGAGCCTTGTTGTCGAATCGATGGTTTCCGTCATGACTGAAGGATACAACGCTGGATAAGCAACACAAGATGAACTACGAGAGGAAAATGGTGGGTCGTGTGCGACTTGAACGCACGACCAATTGGTTAAAAGCCAACTGCTCTACCGACTGAGCTAACGACCCATGCAAAGAAGGGCGACATAGTACTATCATATAAAAAAAAGACAAGTACTTTATCTGGGGAACATCTGAAAAAAAGCCTGCTCAAGCATAACGAGTCGAGTCTTGTACTCCAGACTCCTGAAAGCCTTTCCTGCGAAAGCGGCAACTGTCACAACGTCCACATGCTCTGCCCTGTGCATCGGCCTGATAACACGACACCGTGATGGAATAATCCACCCCGAGGCTACTGCCAAGTTTGATGATTTCTGCCTTCGTCATCATGATCAATGGTGTTTCGATCTTGACAGGCGCTCCCTCCAACGCCGCACGCGTTGCCAGATTGGCCATCTTTTCAAAAGCGTCTATGAATTCCGGTCTGCAATCAGGATAACCGGAATAGTCTCGCGCATTGACTCCAATGAAGATCGCACTTGCTTCGATGACTTCAGCGAGAGCCAGTGCGTACGAGAGAAACACGGTGTTTCTCGCAGGCACATAGGTGACAGGAATTCCATGACTCTCTTCGGTTGGCACAGCCATGCTGCTGTCAGTCAGTGCAGATCCTCCGAGAGCACCAATCCCAAGAGGGATCACGAGATGCTGTACGACATTCATCTTCTCGGCAATCAATCGCGCGGCCTGCAACTCGCTCACGGAACGCTGGCCGTAATCAAAGCTCAAGGCATAAATCGCATAACCTTGCGCTCTTGCAATCGCCAGGCAGGTCGTTGAATCAAGCCCGCCAGACACAAGTACAACTGCATTTTTTTTGGCGGAAACAGTGGGCATTTCTGTCATTTCAAGGTAACCGATTAGTGTCCTGGCTTGTCGCCCCAGATCAGTTTGTGCAACTGCAACTGCATACGCACCTGCAACTTGTCTGCGAGGATCCATTCTGCCAGCTCCTTGTATTCGAGCTGACCAAAACTGGGAGAAAAAAGTACTTCATCCACTATGCTGCGCAAATCATATTGGTCGCATTTCGCTTTCGCCCATTCATAATCCCGACGATCACAGATGACGAACTTGACCTGATCCTGAGGTTTGAGCAGCGGGATATTGGACTCGAAATTCCTGTCACACTCAAGAGAGCCAGGTGTCTTCAAATCGAGCACTGTCACGACTCTTGCATCAACATCAAGAATAGACATGGCACCACTGGTTTCGAGTGACACCTCGTAACCCTTGTCGCATAACATCTCAAGCAACGGAATGCATTCCTGCTGAGCAAGTGGCTCTCCGCCAGTGACAGTGACATAACGTGCGCCATACGCCGCGACACGTTCAAGAATCAGTTCCAGGGATTGGATCTCACCCTTGTGAAATGCGTACGCCGTATCGCAGTACTGACATCGTAACGGGCATCCGGTCAAACGTACAAAGACAGTTGGAATGCCAACAGTTCTGGTCTCTCCCTGCAGAGAAAAGAATATCTCGTTGATTCGCAATGTTTGAGAGTTGTTCATGAAAATCGGGATTCCAGTCTATTGCCAGACGGGTTCAATGCAGGATTGGAGAGTACCCGCAGCAGAGGTCGCACCGGCAACGAGGATACCAGCAATCAGTTCATTGATCGCAGGTAGATATCGGCCAGATTGGCTGCGGAAGTATTGGGGAACCGGGACTGCACCTGGCGCAGGAGCTGTTGTGATCTCTCGACATTGCCAAGCTTGTCGTAAACCGTGCCCAGGGAGTACATGGCATCGTCCACCTTGCGACCGTCGGGATACTGCGTGACGATCGTTTCGAACGCTTCCCGCGCCTCATTGAGCATTGCGAGGTTCAGGTAGGCCTGACCTTTCCAGTAATAGGCGTTCGTCACAAACCGGCCTGTTGGATAGAGAGTGAGATACTGATCGAACTCCGTGACGGAGCGCTGATACTCTTCATCCTGAAGCAGTGAGTCCAATGCCACCTGATACTGCTGCTGCTCAGTCAGGACAGTCGGCTGCAATGCGGCAGACGGCGTACTGACATTATTGACGACAGCGGTGCTCGGGTTGCTCGGCACTGCATTGGCGTTTACTGGAGGCTGGGTTGGGGTCACCACACCAACGGCAGTTGCAGGAGGTTGCTGGACAGGTGTTGACACCGCTGCCGATGGAGTTGGGGACTGAACCGATGCGGGCACGCCTGCTCCGCCCGGTGTTGCCTGAGACATGGCACTGAGCCGTGAATCCAGGTCGGTGTAACGATCCAGCGACTCACGCTGGAGATTTCTCAATTCGTACCCTTGCTCCTCGACGAGGCCGCGCAGGGTTTCCAATTCAGAGCGCATCTCCCGAAACTGATCCAGAAGCATGACAAGCGCATCATTCGATGAAGCAGCGCCTGGTTGCCCCGTGGAGGTTTGACCAGAAGGAAATGGCTGAGCTTCAACAACTCCCGCAGCACTCATTACCGAAGTACTGAGCGCAAGGGCCGGCACTGCAATAACCAATGCTGCGAGAGTGTGTTTCATTACGTTAGATCTGCCTTTCGGAATTACTTGATGATCTCGACGCGACGGTTCTGACGGTAAGAAGCTTCAGACTGGCCTTGTGCGGCCGGACGCTCTTCACCGTAGCTCACTGTCTCGATCTGTGACAAAGAAGCACCATTGACTACCAGGTAGTCACGAATGCTGTTTGCACGACGCTCGCCAAGTGCCAGGTTGTACTCGCGTGTGCCACGCTCATCAGCGTGACCTTCCAGGCGCACTCTGGTTCCAGAGTTTGCTGCAAGGTTACGGCCGTGAATGGCCAGCACGTCGCGATCTGATGCCAGGAACTCTGACACGTCGAAGTCGAAGTAGAACACTGTAGTTGCCAGTGCTGCTGCTTCCATGCGCGCTTGAGCTTCACGCTCACGAGCCAGACGCGCTTCTTCGGCTGCTCTTGCTGCTGCTGCCGTATCGGCCGCTCCAGTGTCCGCAGTCGGAGTAGTAGTCATATCTTCGTCGCCAGTTGAACTACAGGCCACTAGACCCATAATCGACAAGGCAAGGATTGTTGTCTTGAAAAATTTCATGCTGTGCGTACCCACTCTGTAAGTCCTCCAATAGGCTGATGCGATCAAACGTTTGTATGAACAATCTTCAATTTAAGAACGGAGACCATGAAGGTTCCCGGACATCGCCCTGCGCGGATGGTAAACGGAACTTCACTCTACCGTCAATGGAAACGGCATCCAGGATGCCCCTCCCATTAACAGTTGTCGCGAACATGATCATGCTTCCGTTTGGTGCCACGCTGGGAGATTCGTCGAGTGATGTGTCAGTAAGTGTGATGACCCGCTGAGTCTCGATATTGAAGATCGCTATGCTGTAGCTGTTATCTTCACGGGTGTCACGTCTGACATGGACCAGGTTCTTGCCATCTGGCAGGAAGCGGCCTTTGGAACAATAAAAGCAGTCGAAGGTCAGCCTCTCGGGGAAGCCGCCGGTAATGGGCACCTGATAAATCTGTGGTTGCCCGGTTCGATCTGACGTAAAGACTACCGATCGGCTGTCTGCAGCCCAGCTCGGTTCTGTTTCTGCACGCGGATGATCTGTCAGCCTGGTCAGCTGACTGGTCATCAAATCCATGACGTAGACGTCAGGGCTGCCGTCCTTCGACAACACCATGGCCAGCTTGGTGCCATCCGGAGACCACACGGGTGAACTGTTGATGCCAGGGAAGTTGGTGATCTGACGACGCTCACCCGTGGCAATTTCCTGAATATAGATGCGCGGCAAATCCGTCTCGAAAGACAGATAGGCAATCTGGTGACCATCCG
>MGYS01000084.1 GCA_001802565.1 Gammaproteobacteria bacterium RIFCSPLOWO2_02_FULL_57_10
CACGCTGCCGCGGGAAGACCTTGAGCAGATCGCCGATACGCAGCCGTTCTTCAGGCAGGTGCAGTTCCACGACAGCCGATGCGGCTTCTTCAGCGTGGGCGGTCCCGTATTCGCTACCGTACGGGTCAGAGGCCAGCTCCAGCGCTTCCTCATCCAGCTTTTTAACGAGCCGGTACTTGAGATCGGCGAGCACACGATCCACTTCGCTGCGACCGATGCTGTCGCGCGCCACACCGAACTCCTCGTGTATCAGTTCGCGAGCCTCCTCCATAAGGCGTTCTCGGCCCTCGATGTCGAGGTCTTTGTCCCGCAGGAATGCCTCGTGCAGCGTCAGCATCAGCAGACGGCGCTTGAGGGTGCGCCGTACAGCGGCAAAGCTTGAGGCCGCGATCTTCTGGAAGATCGCCATCAGGAAGCCAAGCGCCTGACCTTTGCCCCCCTGGCGACGTGCCAGATTGAAGCCATCTTCCAGGTACTCGCGCAGCTTCTCGTAAAACCGGCGCTCCTCCTCGTTCATGAGGAAGGATTCGGTATGCACCCAGCGGCGCGCAAACAGCGGCGATCCATCCGGCTGGCAAGCATCCGCCTTGGTGCGCCGGTACATCACCGTGTTGAGCCTATGTCGGTGCTCCAACATCTCTTCCGGGCTGCCAAACAGCGTCGGATTCAGCAGCTGCGCCAGCATCCAGAACTGGAAGTGGTTACCCTGATGGGGCGTGGCCGATAGCAGCAGCAGGTCGCGCGAATGGTCCTTCAGCGCCTCGGCCAGCTTGTAGTTCTCAGTCTTCCTGACCTTGCCGCCGGTACGGTAGGCGGTCAGGTGATGAGCCTCGTCGAACACCACCAGGTCCCACCGCGGTGCATCCAGCAGACGCTTGATACGCGCCGGGCGCTTCAGCGTGTCGATGCTGGCAATCAGCCGGTCGTGCTTGGCAAAGGCATTGGTCTTGCGGTCGGTGATGTCTCCCTCGGAGCCGAACACCTCGAAGTCGAGGTTGAACACCTCGTTGAGCTCGCGATGCCAGTTGTTCACGAGGCCGGCCGGTACCACCATCAGCGCACGCTTGAGTTCGCCACGGCTGGCCAACTCCCGCAGGATGAGCGCGGTTTCGATGGTCTTGCCCAGCCCGACCTCGTCGGCGATCAGGTAGCGCCGTGGCGACGCGGTGGCTATGCGGTGCGTCAGCACCACCTGATGCGGAAGCAGGTCGATCTTGGCGGAGGTCAGCGCTGATGCGCTCTCCATCACCGGCAGCGCATGGGCCTCATACGACAGCCACGCTTTGCGCGCCCGATCCGTACCACCGTCTACCGCACGCAGGATGCGCTCCGTGCGCGACAGCTCACGGCGGATCGAACCGACAGGCACACGGCGCTCGCCAACGCCGAAGAATGCACGCAGATAGCCGTCGCGCGCCGCGTCGAGAACAACTCCCTGGCCGTACTCGTGATGGGTGATCCGCTCGCCGGGGGAGAAAACTTCGTCATCCACCATCAGGACAGCCTCGGGTGGTGCAGGCCGATCCACCCCGGGCCGTCCGGGTCGCTGTTGGTGCAATCGGGGTCGATGATGCGTCCGACGTCGGCCTCAGCGCCCGCCCACAGAATGCGCCCAAGGTCGAGGTGCTGATTGCTGTGCGGGGCCGAGCACACCCACGAATAGGCTTCGGTGGCGCGGTTCATCTTCACCCGGTTCTTGCCGGTGGGCAGCCAGAACACCAGGGCGGCCTCCAGGCTGTACTCGTCCTGGAAGGCGAGCACCGCCGGCAGCAGGTCGGACTTCATCCACGCCTCGCCCTCGATCGGGTCCATCAGGTCGACGCAGCCCTCCAGCCCCGCCACCACCAGCGTATTACCGTCGTTGCAGGGCAGATCGTCGGGCCATTGACCGACCATCGCGAAAAACTCGCGAATCGAGACCACTTGCTGTGGTTGCGCCAGCGCCGACAGGCTCTCACCACCCCAAAGCAGGCTCACCCCACGACGCTTCCAGACATCTCCCTGCAGAATCTTCATGGCTACGCCTCGTCGAAGAACAATGCCATCTGCTGCACCTGCTGCTGATGCGAGGCGGCCCAGTTGTTGTAGATGGAAAGCGCACGGGAAGCCGCATTACGCGTCTGCTGCGTCGCGCCGCGCCTGCCCAGCCATTCCAACAGCGCCCTCAGGGCCGCGTGCGGCTTGAAGTTGTCGTTCTTCAGAGTGTCCGCCGCGTTGATGCCGCTGCCGTCGAAGCAGGCACCAATCAACACCAGCGCCTGGTCGAGATCGGAGGTGAGCTTGCGCTTGTGCTTGCCCTGCCAGTCACGAGCAAAGTCGAGCGGATCGACGAGCGTGAATATCTTGTTCTTTTCTGAACACCAACTGCGCTGCACGAAATCATCAGGCGTAGTGATAGATCCTCGAAGAAATTTCTGCAGCTGGTCGCGGGCGATTTCCGTCTTGCTGTCAAAGGTGCGCAGGAACTGCCGCGACATAGGCTCGGCATTCACTGGAGGCACTTCCTTGCCTTTGTCGGCGTCCTCGTCGATCAACTGGTTGATGCCCACCAGCGCATCCTTGACGGATATTGCGCGTCCCTCGTCCACGTAGACCTTGCCGTAGTGACGCGAGAAATACTCCAGTGCCTTGCCCCGCCGGATCACCTGGATGTCCGCCGCAGGCAGCCCTTCCTTGGCGTGGTTCTCCAGCATTGCCTGCAGTTGCCGCACATCGGCCATGACTTCACGGCGCATCCGGCCCCAACTAACTGGCTTGGGCTCTTCGGTGCGCTTGCGGCAGACGTGGATGATGTCGTACTCGATGGTCTTGGAGCCGAACTCGCCTTCGCCCTTGGTTTCGTCAGAGCGAATTGGATAGGTCGCTTCGAGGTAGTACCCGGCGTCGAACAGCGATTCCAGCACCGCTACCCAAGGCTCGTCCTCGCTGTGGTGGAAGGTGAAGGCCAGGATGCCGCTGGGTTTCAGGACACGATGTGCCTCGCGCCAACATTGGGTCAGTAGCCGTTGGTAAAACCCATCGGGATCTTCAGGTTCGCGTGCCTTATTGGCGACAGCCTCAAGCGACTTGGGTGTGTACTCGGCGGAGAAGTGCTCTGGATACTTCGACTTCAGCGCAAGGCGTATCCAAACATAGAAGAAATCGGCAAGTTCAGAGTAATGAAGCAAGTCACCGAAAGGAGGATCGGTAATCACCAGATCAACGCTTGCATCTGCAAGCCTGTCAAGGTCCGTTGACGATGCACAGAGAACCTGAGCGCCAATTACGGGGTCGCCGGTTCTTACCTTCTCGCTTTTGCCCGCAATCTGGCTGCCAAGACCAGGGTTGATCCTCTTGAGACTTTCAGCGCTTACAGCTTCCCAAGGGTCTACACTCCACTCGCCACCCTTACGCAGTACCTCGACTGTCGACGCCCACGGGCCATAACCCATCGGGGGAAATACGCCGACCTCAACGACATTGCTCTTAGGGTGGAAGTTGTTGTTTGACAGCGCGGGGGCGAGCTTGTCCAACTTGATGTGCCAGAACGAAAACATGTTCTGGTTCCGAAGGTGATTCTGAAATGCGCCGAGAACGTACTCTCTCGTGGCCCAGTCATATGTGCCAACGGTGCTGATTGCCTTTAACAACTGTGAATGCACGAGCATCTGGCGTGCATTGAACATCTCAGACCACTTGAGGTATCCGTGCTGCGGAAGCGGTTGCCGCTGATGCGTCATGTGGCCAAAAGGTATGTCGCTCCTGGGCCAGTAGTCCGCGAGGTCTGCGTCCTTCCGTCTTTCCCATTCGGCCTCTGCCGCATTTAGTGCGCTGCTGTCCGTGACAGGTAAGAAGAATCGTCCGTTGTAGGGATTGCTGGTGGTCGCGAGACTTGGCGAGTACCCTTGAACGGCGTAAACGCTGGCCTGAGCAGTTTTTTTTGTTGCTTCAATCGCCTTTACTATTGGTTGGACCGTGCCGCATGAAGCGCAGGCAAAGTTCGCCGCCTTCGGCACGGTTCCGCCGTGCGATCTAAAAGTAAGCTTGGTTTCCGGGCAAGTCACTTCGGTAGGAAGTTCGCCACGGACCTCTAGTAATCGAACCTTGGAGGCGCGCTCCTGGTTCCAGCGGGTAGTCGATTCGGCATCGTCCTGAGCGGAGCCACCATATGGCTGCGCATTCGTGTCCAGCTTTGTGCTTCCTGCGAGCCACTGCGGATGCATGAGAAGGTTAAGTTCGACCTTCTTGTTCTTACCCTTGCCGAGGTTGATCATGGCAGTGTAGCCACAGTGGGGGCACACGACGCCTCTCTTTCGGTCAAGTACTGAGTACGGATGTTCCGATGGAGAAACGTACAGCGGCACGTCAGGTGCCATCCGTGCTGCATCTTCCTCGACGTGGAATTCTCCGCCGCACTTTCCACAAGTGTGTTCCCAATGCTTCACGCTGAGGGACTTCAACGCAATCACTGGGCTGTTCATGATCGGCGTCCGATGGCCGCAGCCCGTCACTTGGCATGGGCCGTGTTTTGCCCAAAATGCGTAGATAATCTCAGGGCCCTCATATTTGTACTCGCGGCGTTGCTCCGGAGTAAGCGACAGAGGGTCGAAGTCTGCAGGCATCAGGCGCTTGCTCAGCACGTGCGTCCATTTGCCTTTTTCGCCATGCGGGCCGTCGCAGTAGTAGTACGGCATGATCTGCGGCTTGACCTCGGTCTCGATGTCGGCGAGCAGGCGCTTCACCTCCTCCAGATCGACATTGGCCAGCTCCTGCTTGACCACAAACCATGCGACCGGGTTGAGGTCGTTGCCGACCATCTGCATTCCGAGACGTGAGCCTTCCACCAGCGTGGTGCCACCGCCCATGAAGATGTCGGCCACCTTCAAATGCTTGAACGCGCCTCTCTTCTGGTGGTTGGCGTAGTAGTTGTCCCACACCAGCTTGGCGGCATGTGATTTGTCCTCGGGCGCTTTGGTGGCCGCTGCGATCAACATCGAGCGGAACACGCTGGAGCGACGGCGTGCCCACCACTTCGACATCTGATAGATCGGCTTGCCCGCGTTGCCTTCGATGATCGCCACCTGATTGACCGGCAGGATCGGGAAGTCCACCTCTAGGCAAGTCTTGGGGCGATTCGGGTCGTTGAAGTCGACGGTTTCCATTGCGACCGTCTTGCCGGCGCCTACGGCTTTAGCAACTTCTTGTGCGAGCAGTTCTTTTCTTGTTGCCATACCGGGCGATCCTTATTTCGTGAGTTCGACGAAGGGCGAAAGCACCTCGAGCAGTGAGAGTCCGCCGTGGGTCAGTGTCGGGTAGCCGCCCTGGCTCTTCCATTTCCACCGACCAAGGGCCAGTAGGTGAGCGCCATGTGGGCTGTTGATCTGAAGCGCCACGGGCGGCACAAACGGCCCTGTGTCGCCGGCTCCTGCGGCGCTGCGTCCGCTGGAGAAGGTCTTCTTTAGGAACTGGCCTACTTCGCCATCCGCATCCGGGAAGTAGCCGGTGGCGGCGTAGCCATGGTCCGAGGTGATGACCAGCCGACGGCCGGTGGACATGCGCTCGACGAAGGCCCAGAAATCGTCAGTGCCAAGTTGATCGGCGACGTCTCGGGTCAGCGTGTCGAGGCCTTGGCCGGCGCCCGATCCATCATGCAGTTTGCTATCGGGCCAGTGGTGCCAAAACACCCAGTTCTTGGCGCCCGGCGCACCATTGATCAGCCCCTCGCAGTCCTTCCACGGCATGTCGACACACTCGGTCTGCGCCGGTTGTAGCCGGTGGGCAAGACCACCTCCGTTGTTCTGCAACTGACTGCGGCTGCTAAAGCCCAGCGCCCGGGCGAACTCGTTGGTTTCACCGGGCAGTTCGGACGCGTTGGCCGTGACCTCGTGCAGCGTGAAACCACGCTCCTTGGCGCCTTGGATCAGCCACGGCAGTTCCCGCAGGCTGAGACCGTCGAGGATCAGCACAGCCTTGGCGCTGTAGGGCTCGGTCCACCAGCGCGCAAGGCGATCTGATGTGCGTTCAACGCCGCTGATCTCCGGCTGGCCGAACGCCTGCCACAAATCCCAGCCGCTGGAAGACAGAAAGTGATCCAGTGCGCCGATCTCGCGGTCGCGCTTGGTTACCTCGCTGGGTGCGTTCCCCGCAGCGAGTGGCTTGGACGCAATCTCGACGGCCTTGTCGATGATGACTCGCCAAGCATCGGCGGCTGAGCCCTTGGTCAGGTTGTGCAATACCTCGGCGTCCAGTGCCATCAGTTGTCTTCCTTTTCAAGGCTGAGCTCAAAGGTCATACCGTCGGGCAGCTTCTTGAGCAGTTCCTTGAGCTGGGCGCCGGTGGCGGCCGACACCTTGATCGAGACGTCCGCGACAGGCGTTGCGGGGCCAATGCCCCAGACTTCGAGCTTGCCGATGAGGTTCAAGGGCGAGGTCGGCGCATTGTTCAGTGCAATGCGAGGCTTGCCGCCACCGGTTGCACCACCACCGAAGATTCCGCCACCGCCGGGAACAGGCGTGGGTTGCCCGCCTGCCTTGGGCTCATTCACGACCGGCAACGTCGGCGCTGCTCCGCCACCGAACAGGCCACCAGTGCCAATCGGGGGCTGCGGAACAAGAGGTGTGCTGCCGCCAGTGGTCGGCACAGCGGAGGGCACCATCAGAAACACCTCGTCGAGCTGCCGACCGGTGTAGGAGAGCTTGGGCCGCAAACGCTTCCACGCCGTGTCCTCGTCTTCACCCGGCTGCGCTTGCAGGTACTCGAGTCCACGTAGATTAATGGCGATCTTGCCCCGCGCACAGAGACGGAGAATGCGCTCCTTCATCGTAGTCTCGCCAAGCCATGGGATACAGTCCAGGCCAGCAGGGCGAGGCTCCTGCAGCTCGCGCAGCAGCTTGCCGACCGCCGAATTATCGGCTGCAGTTTCGAGTACGAGGGCTTCAAAATCTTCGGGCACGAAAAGATCGTTGATTAGCGCTTCTTCAATGCCCTCGGGAATCTGTGCGCCTTGCTTCTTCAAGCTCTCGACGCTGAACTTGCTCTGCGCCGGGTCGGCGAAATTCCAGCGATGCACTACGGCGAAGCGATCGAAGCGCTTCTTCAGGATGTCGCGCAGCTCACCTTGGTACTTGGTGTGAAGCTTCTTGTACTCGGGACTCTGGCCGCTCCATTCCTGCGCCTTCATTTCGGCACGAGCCAACACCAGCAGATCACGATCCTGGAAGGCATTCGACGACCCGGAGCGCGGCAGCAGGAAGCGGACCGTATTGCGGCGCTTCTGCAGATGATCCTTGATCCAGCGGCCAAGGCGCTGGTCGAGATTGTCCGGCTCTTCAGGCAACACCAGGATCGGCAGACGATCATCCCAGCGCTCAGGCTGCTCGGACTCATCAAGCGCCGTCCACGGGGCGGTCAGCCAGGATTTCGACAGCGCGATTACACGGAAGGTCTTCGCCACCTCCTCGGTGCCGCCGATGACGTAGCGGATCTCCTTCGCCAAATGCGCCAGGTCGGAACCATCGGAGAACAGCTTGTCGTTACGCGCATAAGCCATCAGCTTGGCCTGCGGGTTCTCTTCTTCGCGGAAGACCAGACGCGGACCATCCTGGTGGATATTGAAGCTATTCTCGACAATGGTCGCCAGCTCCACCTGAAAGGCGTTGTCATCGACGGGTTTGTCGCGCGTGATGTCGGCCTGCAGGGTAGCGGGCTCGGCGCCGGCAAGATTGCCGACCGCGATCGAGCGCAACCACAACGCGCCCACGATTTCCTGCAGATGCGGCGACAGGCTGGCGTGATTGGGTACCGCTTCGGTAACCGAGATTATGTTCTGCTGGGCCTTCTCTCGCAGCGTACGATGATGAGCATTGGACACGGAATCCAGCAGCGCGCCAATGCCCGACGCCTCGTCATCAATGCGAAAATCTGCGGCTGTGAGGACCGGCACAACCTCACCACGACTCTTGAACAGGCTTGCCAGGATGCGAATCATATCCCGCGTTTCCTGCGCATCGGTGGCGACCAGCACCTGCTCTTCCAGAAGACGCAGCAAATGCGGCGCGTAGGGCCAGGATTCGGTGAATTCCTGACGTTTACGCTCTTGCTCGGATGACGGCACATCCAGCAATCGGAAATACTCCGAAACGTGATTCGAGACCATGGTCCCGATACTGGCAGCAGCAATCTGAAGACGGTTGTCGAACAGACGGTGCAAAAGCATGCGTCGGCGATCTTGCTGTATGCGCTCGGCGTTTCCACCTGCCTTGAAATCGATAGCAACCGGATTGACACGATGCACCTGCTGATAGGCATCGCTGCCACCGTTGCGCACGGATATCACAAGCACCAGCAGATCAGGTCGCTCTTTAGCAATCTCCGAGAGAATCTGGATAAAGTTGAACGCCCAATTCTTCCAGGGGTACTGCTTAGTATTGGTCAGGCCGTCGTACCAGGTCTGAAATTCGTCTAGCAGCAGCATGGTCGGTGTGTGCTGCAACAGCTCCAGGATCAGCTTGTCGGATGGGATGTCTGTCTTGGCCGCCCCCATGCCTTCCCATTTACCTTTTATGTAGTTGCCATGTGGATGGCGCTCAAACAGCAGGTCCCAAAGGAATTTGTAGCGCTGGCGATGTAGACTCTCGCCGATCACAAGCATTTCACGGCGCAAAGTAATCTTGCCGATCTGCGGATCACCGAGCGTTGTCGCCCAGGAGTTCAGCCATGCACCTGTGGAGGTGGCATCGTTCACTGCGTGGTACAGCGCGGCCATCAAGTGAGATTTACCAAGACCACGATCACCAATTACTACCACTGGCCGCCCTTGGTCCGGGCCGACGGCCTCGATCCCCTTTAGCAGGTCATGCGTGGGATACGTGATCTCCAGGAACTCCTTCGCAGCGATTTGGGTCGCGCCGGTGTTCGTGTCGTTCGAGAGCTCAATGGCCGTGCCTTTGAGGCGTTTGCCTCTAAATTCCTCCCTAAGAAGCAGTCCCAGCATCGTGTCAAGCCCTCAGCCATGTGAAACCCATTAATTATCAGAAAGATAAGAAACCTTTCTCGATATTACAATGCTTTGGGAATGTACAGGAAAATCCAATAGAATCCAATGGAGGCTCACTTACACTTCGGATCAAACTATTGTTCTTTGGGAGTCCGCACGCACGAAGGCAAATTCATTCGCAATTCAATAACTGACACAAAGGTGCCTGCCAATGGACCTAAATGAACTTCCAGAATCACTGCTGCAAGGCATGAGACGAGTAAATGAGCTCTCAGCGGAACTTGAGAATTTTAATTTCGAAGCTGAACAACGAAGGATCTGTGAGGAAATTGAGCTCCGAAAACCGAGCTACGAAGACCTAATTGAAGAGGCCGCTAATGCCATGGCGTCGGAATCACTCGTCGACACCGCGCTTGAGCTGCAGATGGAAATGTACAATTTGCTTGAGACAGCAATTGATAAAATAAGGATTCTTATCCAAGCAAATTATTCACAGCTAAAAATTAACATGGAGGAACTCGGCGATACAATTCCTGAAAAGCTTCTAGGAGCGCTTAAACTCGGTAACGAACTAGGTATCGCCCTGGATAGACGAAAACGCGCAGTAGGTGCCGCGAACTCCCGCCACGGGAAAGTCGGAGGCAGCCGAGAAAAGCGCGAACGAATTCGCCAGATATGGTCTACGGGCAAATACACGTCCAGAGATATCTGTGCGGAACAGGAATGTGCATCTTTGAATATGTCATTTTCGTCGGCTCGCAAAGCACTGAGAAATACACCTCCGCCCGAATGCAAGATTTAGCTGCTGCCTTTTACAGGCTAGCCACTGCCCAGCAACACATATTCGTAAGAGCCGTCTAAGTCTTCAAGATCAACGCCATGTTTAACACCGCCCCAGGAGGCGCAAACATGGCTAGCACGATCCTTAGACTTCCCGATGTAAAAGCCCGCACTGGACTCTCCCGCAGCACGATCTATTTGCGAGTGTCCGAAGGTAAATTTCCCTCCCCTATCGTCCTCGGTGGCCGCGCTGTCGGCTGGGTCGAGGCCGAACTCGAAACCTGGATCGAAGACCAGATCGCATCGAGTCGGCAGCCAGCAAGGCAAGGGGGAAAGCGATGATTGCCTCCCCTGTTCCCAAGAGCCTTCGACGCGCCATCAACCACAAGTGCAAAGAGTGCATTTACGACCCCAGGCCCGGTAATGGCACATGGCGCCAGCAGGTTGCGGCATGCACCTCAAATTCCTGCGCGCTTTTCAACGTTCGACCTCGGCCTATCTCACATGCCAAACCGGCGTCAGTCGCGCTGGAATTGTCGGAATTAGATGAATTCGATCTTATCCCAAATGCTGAAGATGGACTTCGCCAGGAGCGCAAACTGTGAACGCTCAATCTGCACGCACTGGACTTCCGAAATTGTCCCCCTCTTTTCGATTTTGCAGATCTCATGCAACGCAGGCCAGCACTGCCTCTCGGAGTTTTCATCAGCTCGCTGTGAAGGCGGTTTTTAATATTATCTATCTCCTGAGTAACCTGATCCCTGGCATGGATGCCTTGATCTCGTCTCGCCAACATGAAGTCCATCACCATGTGTAACACGATCACCATCAACGGCTGCGAGTACCCAATCAATACGAATGCTTCGAAGGGGCAAGGATGCTACATCGAAATACTCGAAGCGATTGAGCGCAACCTCACGGCCATGCTGTCTCATCACAGTCGAGTTTATGTGGCTCAGTTCGTTGTACACACGCATGACTTTGAACATTTGAACACTGGCATGTCGAAACTGATGAAAGTTATCAAGCGCAGACTGAAGACCAAGTACAAGCTGGTGCGCATTGCAGGTGGCTGGGTAAGAGAGACTGGCGCAAGTCAGTTGCAGCACTACCACGCTGCGCTGTTCGTGGATGGTAATTCGATCTGGCGTCTTGGAGGTGTTCAAGCACTGGTGACAGAAATTCTGGAGATGCGAAATTACCCCAGACCCAGCTTCTGTGCCCCCCATATGGTGACTCGCGGGGTTCGGCACACATTCGAGGAAGCATTCATGCACTTGAGCTATCTCGCGAAAACTAGAAGCAAAGGCAAAAAAGCCCCAACCACCAACGACTACTCCTTCAGCAGACTGAAGGCCAAAAGCGATGTAAATGCATAGATCAATTCACGCCTGCTACCCCATTGATTGCATAACGCACAGGTGAGGCAAAATCGCGCATGAACACTGATATTCCCGAATACTGCGATGCGATCAAGAAGAACGGCGAGCCCTGCCGCCAAAAGGCGCTCTACCGCAACTGGCGATGCAAATTCCACGGAGGAATGTCGACAGGCCCGGTGACCGACGAGGGGAAACAACAATCTCGGATCAATGGTAGGAAGGGCGGGCGCCCCCGGAAAACCCAAGTCTTACAACCCCAAGATTACCTCAAGACTGAAGACAACCAGACTAAACCAAGGATCAGCAAAGAATTGCGCCTTCAGCAAGCAAGAGATAACGACTTCGAGCGAAAGTTGGACGAACTCTGGCGAACCATCAATTCATTGCGCCACACACTGGAAAATAGATCTGGAAAAACCCAAGTCATGGAACGGCAAGGTAACGGCAAGGTTTGACAAAGTGCAAACCGCACCTCTTAGCCTGAAAGGATCTAGGTGACTTTAGCCTGCGCCCACCCACGCGCCCGAAGAAATCCAAATCGGAGAGCCTCGTTAATAGGTTGAGAAATGGTCCAGATTGAAGAAATGTCGATACTGGGCAATTCTTAACAAGAACCCAAGTCATAGAATGCTAAGGTTATGGTAAGGGTCACTAGAGTAATCGAAGTACGAAACAGCATTCCCATTGACCACATCTGCGTTACAATGCCAACACTTCTCCTCGCCTTGGCAGACGCACCATGACCGTATCCAAAACAGCAACTCTAAACCTTCGAATTGATCCCCGCATCAAGGAAGCCGCTCGCATCGCAGCCCAGCGAGATCATCGCTCCATAGCCAACCTGATCGAGGTATTGATCCGCAAACACTGCGAAGCCACTGGTATCTCCATCCCGGAGCAGCAAGCATTATTTGACGAGGCTGGCGATGAATGAGAAAACACTAAGGGCATTGATCGAGGCAGGTGCAGTGCGCAAGGTGCGGATCATCGCCGAAGGCTGCATCTTTCATGTGGAGGCCGACACGCCGACCAACACGGTCACCGCCACTACGACAGCTGGGAGCATCAAAACTTGGAGTACTCTGGACACGTGTGCAAAATGGGTGCGTGGACTTGGGCTGGGTGTGGCACAAATTAACCTGGCGAGGTGGACTCCTGGGCAGCGAGGGCTTCGACTATGAGTGATGAGATCCGCAATTGCGAGTTTCGATTCAAATGCCCCAAGACTTGGGACGCTCTTGAGACAACAGCGATTGAGTCGCAACGTTATTGCTCTCAATGTCAAAAGGTGGTGCACCACTGCCGTACTCCAACCGAACTGGAGTGGGCGATTGTCAGAAATCTTTGTGTAGCGGTGAGAATTGTAGAGCCTCAATCGACTGGTCGTGGCGCTGACCGCAAGATAGAAGACTATTTGTCAATCGGAGACGTATCTCCTGAATACTTTGCAGGCACAGAGAAATAGCCCCAAAAATTCACAGCCACCGTCTTTGAACCAAGCAACTGGAACACTTTGGGGGTACATTTTGGGGTACACAGAAAGATTGAATTGAATCTAATCAATACAAATCAAATTGTTATATTAGTAATTCACAGCCTGCCCGGGGCACCAAACACCCGCTCGCTCGTGAAAATTTCCATCAATCACAGCGCGGAAACACGGCTCCACGGTTGACTGACACTTGGTCACCGGGCTATCGTCGAATCCTGCCAATCACCAATACTGCAGACCGCCCATGCGCCTTTTCACCCGACAACCCTGGATTCTGGGTCTCATGCTGCTGATGTACATCGGCCAGGCCGTGGCATCCGTTGCCGTGCCCTGCCACCTGCTGTCGCAGGGAGACGAGGTATTGGAGGAAGTGTCGGCGTCCGGGCATCAGCACCACATGCACGGAATGGATCACTCAGCTCATGCAGGTGCGAGCTTGTCAGCGATCGATGCAGCATCCGAGAGCGATCGCGAGCAGGGCTCGCTCCCACAGGGAGATGTTGCGAATACCGCTCTGCATGATTGCTGCGATGCCATGAGTCACTGCACGTCCGGCAACTGTTCGATGTCCTCGCTCGACGAAAATGTGCTTCATGCCACCTTGCACAGTCGTAATGATGCTCTGGTATCCGATACAGACCAATCCCCCGCCCGCCTCGCCTACTCGCTCTATCGTCCACCCATTCTTCTCTGACACGGCACAGTCACGCCCGGAATTTCCGGGGCACACTTTATCGACTGCAGTTCTGCCGCGCATGATGCGGCAGCCGTGGAGACAGACATGAACAAACTGCCCAATTTCATGGCAGCCAAAGAACCAATGATATGCGGCACCCTTCCCGCAAAAGGACAGGCACGACGCCGCTTCGTGCTCGGCGCCTCATCTCTGCTGGCATTGGGTGCCACACCATTTGCCAATCAGTTGCTTGCCAGCACGGCGGCAGCCAGAACCGGTCCCGAAACACTCACAGGTCAGACCTTCAATCTCAACATTGGTCACCAAAGGGTAAATTTCACCGGACGCGAACGCCTCGCGACGACGGTGAACGGGAGCCTTCCTGCACCAATCCTGCGCTGGCGGGAGGGTGAGCGGGTCACACTGAGGGTGACCAACACACTGGACGTGGACAGCTCCATTCACTGGCATGGACTGATTCTGCCCTGGCATATGGACGGCGTACCCGGCATCAGCTTCGACGGCATCAAACCGGGAGAGACCTTCGAGTACACATTCGATCTGGTGCAAAGTGGCACCTATTGGTACCACAGCCACTCGGCATTTCAGGAGCAGACCGGGTTGATCGGCGCCATCGTCATCGATCCGAAGGAGCCGGACCCGATTGCCTTTGATCGCGACCTGGTGGTTCTGCTCTCGGATTGGAGTGACGAGAAACCAGCGAATGTCTACGCCAAACTCAAGAAAATGAGCCACTACTACAATCGCCGCGAACGCACGCTGGGTGATCTGTGGCGAGACGTTCAGGACAACGGGGTTGCTGCAACCACGAGTGACCGTGCCATGTGGAATCAGATGCGCATGAGCAACACGGACATCGCCGATGTCACCGGTTACACGTACACGTATCTGATGAACGGTGTCACACCGGATGAAGGTTGGCTCGGCGAATTCCGGCCTGGCGAGAAGGTGCGGCTGCGCTTCATCAATGCCGCAGCGATGAGTATCTTCGACTTGCGCATTCCCGGATTGAAGATGACAGTCGTGGCCGCCGATGGACAAAACATACAGCCGGTGGAGGTCGATGAATTTCGCATCGCGGTGGCGGAGACCTACGATGTGATCGTGGAGCCCGAGGGTGATCGTGCCTACACGATTTTCGCTCAGAGCAACGATCGCAGTGGCTATGCACGTGGCACACTGACTCCGGACGTGACACTGCGCGCAGCAGTGCCGGACATGGACCCGGCGCCGGTGCTTGGTCATGCCGAGATGGGCATGGCGATGGCGGGGATGGATCACAGTACTCATGTGGAGCAATCGCCTGCTGAGCAGGCTCCCACAGATCACAGCAGTCATGGCGTTGTGCCAACGCCTGAAGTGGACCACAGCAGTCATGGAGCTGCGGCCACACCTGAGATAGATCACAGCGATCATGCTGCGCCGTCGCCTGCAGGGCAGGCTCCCACAGATCACAGTGCACACACGGGGGCATCGCTTGCAGGGCAAGCTCCCACAGATCAGGTTTCCACAGATCACAGCAACCATCGGATGCTTTCTCCCGCGGGATTCGGCAGCAATTTCGGCACCGCGCCAGCTGTCACACATGGTGCCAACGAGTTCGGCCCGCACGTCGATTACCGCTCTGCCGCCCCGCAGAGTGGACTTGCAGATCCCGGCA
>MGYS01000085.1:0-7961 GCA_001802565.1 Gammaproteobacteria bacterium RIFCSPLOWO2_02_FULL_57_10
CAAATGGACCAACACTTGCCGCCATTCTATGCCTTCGCGACTTGAAGTCAAAGGGTTGATCAACTAAATCTGGTCATGCAGCGGTAGCAGCTCGAAATTGTAATAAACGGGTAGGTGGTTTATTCTCGCTACCCGATTTTTATCAAATTTTTCAGCAGATTATTCAATCATTCACGGCGCGGAAATACGGCAGCAGCATGACTACGAGATATACCCCTTCGGCAATCGAACCCAAGTGGCAAGAGTACTGGGATGCCAATCAGACCTTCAGCGTCTCCAACGCGGATTTCAGCAAGCCCAAGTACTACGTGCTGGACATGTTTCCTTATCCGTCAGGTTCCGGCCTGCATGTGGGGCATCCCGAGGGTTATACCGCAACCGATATCATCGCCCGCTACAAGCGCATGAATGGTTTCAACGTGCTGCATCCGATGGGTTGGGATGCCTTCGGCCTGCCTGCCGAGCGGGCGGCAATCCGCGAAGGGCGCCACCCGGCGATCATCACGCAGGAAAACATCACGAACTTCCGGGGTCAGATAAAGCGTCTTGGCCTGTCCTACGACTGGCAGCGTGAGATCGACACCAGCAAGGTGGATTACTACCGATGGACGCAGTGGATATTCCTGAAACTGTACGAGCAGGACCTGGCCTATCTGGCCGAGGTGCCGGTGAACTGGTGCCCGGCCCAGGGCACGGTGCTGGCCAACGAAGAAGTACAGGATGGTCGTTACGTAGAGACCGGTGATCCCGTCGAGCGCCGCATGATGCGGCAATGGATGCTGAAGATCACCGCCTATGCCGAGCGCCTGTTGAGCGACCTCGACGAGCTGGACTGGCCTGCAGGCATCATCGAGATGCAGCGGCAGTGGATTGGCAAGTCTGTCGGTGCCCGAGTCACGTTCACGCTGCAGGGCACAGATGGTTCCTTCGAGGTCTTCACGACGCGCCCCGACACATTGTTCGGGGCCACGTTCTGCGTGTTGGCGCCGGAGCATCCGCTCGTGGCCCGCATCACTACGCCCGCGCAGGCTGCCGCCGTCAATGGCTACATCGAGCGCGTCAAGAACGTCAGTGATCTCGATCGAGAGACATCGGCCGCCAAGGAAAAGACTGGTGTCTTCACGGGCGCCTATGCCATCAATCCGGTCAGCGGCCAGCCCGTGCCGGTGTGGATCGCGGACTATGTGAAGGCCGACTACGGCTCGGGTGCGATCATGGCCGTCCCCGGTCACGACGAGCGCGACTACGAATTTGCCAAGGCCTTCGGTCTGCCCATCATCGAGGTGGTGCAGGGCGGCGATCTGTCTGTGGCAGCGCATGCCGAGGAAGGCATTGCCGTGAACTCCGGCTTCCTGAATGGACTGCACACCACTGATGCCAAGGTGAAGATGATCGCCTGGCTGGAAGAGAAGGGTGTCGGTCAGGGCGAAACCACCTACAAGCTGCGCGACTGGCTGTTCTCTCGCCAGCGCTACTGGGGCGAACCGTTCCCGATTCTGCACAATCCGCGCACGGGTGAAATCAGCGCCGTGCCAGCCAGGGATCTGCCGATCACGTTGCCAGAACTGGATGAATACAAACCCACCGCCGATGGCCAGCCCCCTTTGGCGCGCGCCGAGGAGTGGATGAAGGTCGAGCTCGACGGCGAGCAGTTGCTGCGCGAGACCAACACCATGCCGCAGTGGGCCGGTTCCTGCTGGTACTACCTGCGTTACATGGACCCGACCAACGACAAGCTGCCCTTCGATCCGGCGGCCGAGCAGTACTGGGGTCCGGTGGATCTCTATGTCGGCGGCGTCGAGCATGCGGTGCTGCACCTGCTGTATTCGCGCTTCTGGCACAAGGTGCTGTTCGACTGCGGTCTGGTACACACCCGCGAGCCATTCAAGAAGCTGTTCAATCAGGGCATGATCCTGGGCATCAGTCACCGCGACGAGAATGGTCGCTTCTATGCGCCGAATGATGTCGAGTACCGCGACGGCAAGCCGTTCGCCAAGGGCACTGATACGCTGCTCTCCGCACGCGAAGAGAAGATGTCCAAGTCACGCCTGAACGTGGTCAACCCTGACGATGTAGTGGCTGAGTATGGTGCTGATTCGCTGCGCCTCTACGAAATGTTCATGGGCCCGCTGGAAGCCGTGAAGCCCTGGCAGACCAATGGCGTGAAGGGCGTCTACGGTTTCCTCGACCGTGCCTGGTCTCTGCTGATTGACTCCGATACCGGTGCACTCGCGTCCATCATCAGCGATGAGCCGGAGTCCGCTGCGACTGATGAACTGCGCCGCGAGATCAACATCACGGTGCAGAAGGTGACGAGTGACATCGAGAACCTGCGCTTCAATACATCGATTGCCAAGATGATGGAGTTCGTCAATCTCGCGAAGAAGCAGGACAGACTGCCGAAGGTCATTGCGGAGAAATTCGTGCTGGTGCTCTCACCGTTCGCACCGCACATGGCGGAAGAGTTGTGGCAGCGCCTCGGCCATGACGAGTCACTGGCCTACCAGCCATGGCCTGCCTTCGACCCGGCCTGGCTGCAGTCCGATGAGGTGACAATGACTGTGCACATCAACGGCAAGCGTCGCGCAGAACTGCAGGTGGAACGCACCCAGGCGCAGGCAGAGATCGAAGAGATCGCACGCAACGCGCCGGGTGTCGCAGACAAGCTGGAAGGTCTTGCGATCAAGAAAGTGATCTTTGTGCAGGGCAAATTGGTGAATTTCATCGTCTGATGAATTCTCGCACCGCACTTTCAAGCAATCCGAAAGCGGCTTTCAGAATTCGTCAGTGTTTTATCCGTTTCGAGGAAGCGAGACCTGTTTCCGTGTGCTTAAATGCCGCCAATCTGCACGGTCGGCATTGACCGGGACACGAATGGAGTGACAGTTCTCGTGATGATCAGTAGTAAGTGCCTCAAGTCTTTCATGACGGCTGTTCTGGTGGTGTTGAGCATCGCGGTATCGGCCGCTGCGTTGGCACAACGCGGCTCGGATTTTGCCTTGTACGATCAACATGGCGTCTTTCACCAGATCAGTCGCTATAACGAGTCCGAAGCAGTCGTGCTGTTCGTGTACGACAGCAACGACAAGGCATCTGCCGAGGCGTTGCCATTGCTGCAGGACTTGCGTGAACGTTATCGCGACGAGAGTGTTGTCTTCTTCCTGCTTGATGCCAATCAGCAGGATACACGCGACAGCGTTCTGGCACAGAACGTCGATATCCCGGTTCTTCTGGACAGCGCCCAGGTTGTTGCGCGCACGCTCGCTGTGGTGACGACGGCAGAGTCTTTCATCCTCGATCCCGATTCCCATCGTATTCTCTATCGTGGGCCGCTCGACAGCCGCATCGCCGTGCCCGACGCAGATCCCGCCATGCCGATCCCCTACCTGGAGAGTGCCTTGAAGGCGGTTCTTGCCGATGTGGATGACGAGGCTCCCGCAGTGCCAGCCGTCGCCGGTACGCCAATCAAGTACGAGTACAAGGAGCGCTTCGGCGATCGGCAGATTTCCTATCAGGACGAAGTTGTCCCCATCCTGCGTCGTCGCTGCACCACGTGTCATATTGAGGACGGGCTGGCGCCCTGGGCCATGGTCAGTCACCGCATGATGCAGGGCTGGAGTCCGATGGTGCGTGAGGTATTGATCACGCGCCGCATGCCGCCGGGACAGATCGATACGCAGATCGGCGAGTGGGATGACATCCACGACATCAGCGACGAGGAGCTGACGACACTGGTGCACTGGATCGACGGCGGTGCCCGCCGCGAAGGCGATGCAGATCCGCTGACCGAGCTGGAGCCTGTTGATCCGGCCTGGAAGCTGGGCGAGCCCGATCTGATCGTGGAGGTTCCCGAGGAAGCCATTCCTGCGACCGGTATCGTCGACTTCAAGATCAAGCGCGTGGCTCTCGATCTGAACGAAGACAAGTGGATCAGCGCAGTAGCCTATAACGTGGGCGACCGGACCGTTCTGCACAGCCTGCTCGTGCATGCCCTCGACCCAACGGTTCCGGCGGCCGATCTCGCGGCGCAGGTCGACGCCGACAATGCCGAGTTCATCAGTCTCTATGTGCCGGGCAGGACAGAGGAAGTGTTTGCGGAAGATGCCGGTTTTCTGTTGCAGGCCGATCGTGATCTGTCCCTGAAGTTGCGATATGTCAGCTCTGGACGGGAGACCGTGGACCGAACCCGCATTGGTCTCTACTTCCGCGACACGGCGCCCGAATATGCAATCCGCAACGTCATCACATTGAACGAAGACTTCACGATTGCCGCCGGCGTGGACAACCATGTGGAGACTGCGCAGACGCCAGCCTTCGAACACGATGTCTACATCGAGAGCTTCGCGCCACAGACGCACACACGCGGCAAGAGCATGACCATTTCCGCACTTTTCCCGGATGGCCGCGAGCAGGTTCTGCTGAACGTGGGCAACTACAATTTCAACTGGCAGATGAACTATCGTCTGACCGAGCGTCTGGCGCTGCCCGCCGGATCACGTCTCGTGTCCACAACCGTGTTCGACAACTCCCCCGCCAACCCCCACAACGTTGATCCTGAGGCCGAGGTAAAAGTCGGCATTACCACATGGGACGAGATATTCAGTCACCATGTGCGAGTGCTGGAAAAACGTTGATGCAAATTCTCCCACGAATCTGTTGGTGCACAGTCAACCAAAACTGTTATAACTGACACAGCAAGTTGCTGAAGAAAGGCGCAAGGTCCCACACAATGCCCTTGCAAGGGCGTTGTGTGGGAGCGGGCCTTGACCGCAATCACCACCAGGTCACGCAGATGTACCGGGGGAATATGGCTTCGACGGATGAGAAGTTTGGTTTATCGCAGTGGCGTGGCGAGTTTGTGGATGCTGAGCTGGAGGGAGATTTCCGGCAGCATGCGGCAGAGTCCGCAGCCCACGACCTGCGTCTCGCGCTTTGGGCGTGGATTGCCCTGCTGATTCTCCTGAGCGCACTCGACTTCAGCCTCTTGGGTTTCATCAGCTCCGAATTCTTTGTCATTGCCTTCCGGGTGCTGCTGATTGCAGGCTTGATTGCCCTGATATACCGCTCGCGCAAGAACCCCCAGCTCGCCACTTCCGGCTTTGCCGTCACCGCGCTGGAGATGGTCGGATTCCTCTCCTTCTTCCTGCTCTATTTCAGTCACCCGGGCACCATCATCTACACGATTGTCATTTCCCTGCTGATGCTGATCGCTGTGTTCGTCGTCATTCCCAACCGGGTCGTGCCAGCTACAGTGGTAGCGCTCTTTGCCTCGATCGGCACCCTGTATTGTGCGTATTTGCTCGATGCCGCGAAAGTTACCTACATGTACCTGCTGGCGTTCCTGAGCAGCTCCTGCGCCCTCGGCTATCTCGCTGCGCGCCGCCAGCACCTGACCCAGCGCAGACAGTTTGCACTGCTGCGGGAGACCGAGATCATCAATCGCCGTCTGAATGCCGAGATCGAGCAGCGCAAGTTACTGGAAAAGGAATTGAAGCAGCAGGCGATCACGGACCCATTGACGGGGCTGTATAACCGGCGTCACTTTGAATCCCTGTTCGACCACGAACTGCGCCGCGCCGCACGCAAGAAATCCCAACTCTGTCTGTGTCTGATCGATCTGGATTATTTCAAGCGCGTGAATGACCAGCACGGGCACGAAGCCGGTGACAGGGTGTTGCAGCATGCGGCCAAGTTGTTTGTCGACAGCCTGCGCAAGACCGATGTCGTCGGGCGCATTGGCGGTGAAGAATTTGTCTTGCTGTTGCCTGACTCCGAAATCGATTCAGCCAGACTACTCATCGAGCGGTTGCGCCATGGCCTGGCGGTGGAGCATTTGCAGATCGGTGATGTCGCCATCGGCGTTACTGCCACCTTTGCGGTCACCAGGGTGGATCCAGAGCACGATACTCTGCTCACTGCCATGCGTGCCGCCGACAAGGCTCTCTATGAAGGCAAGGCAGTCGGGCGCAACTGTGTGGTAATCGCGGCCAGTTGAGGCAGAGCCATGCCGCAGGGTTACCTCTCCGCCTCCCACCGCTTGATGTTGTCCCGCACCTCTACAAAGGTATCGGGTTGCACACTGAAGTCGCCCCAAAGAGGGTGATCCATTGCCACAATCAGGAAGATCATCAGGCCATACATGGCCGCCATCATCCCGACCAGCCAGTAATGAGCACGAGCACTGACGGTGTTGTAGAAGAGTGCCACGCCGATCGTGATCATGGCGCCGGTCAGCACCACTGCCCATGTCACGAGTCCTACGCCACTGGTGCCGAGGTGCAATCTTTCGCGGCGTTGGTCGAGCAGCTGATTCACCCCATCCAGCACCTCTGCAAAGACGACCAGCTCGACATCTGAAGTGGGTTGATAGGTGATGATGCGCCGCGCCACCTCATCTATCACGCCCCAGGTCTCCTCGTCACTGAATCCTCCGGCTGCCACTATCGGCCATTCCTGGTCAATCACCAGATTGGTGTAGCGGAGTATCAGGTCCTGCAGTTCCGTACTGATCGGCTCTGCGAGACCCTCGACGTCGGTGTAGAGATCTCCTGTGAGATTCGCCTCTGCCATGACGACCTTCTCCAGATCCGAATAACCACCCTGAACTCCCACTACCATGAGGCCGAGGGCCACGGCGTATAGGACACCGATGAAGGCGTGAGCGAAACCTGCGGTGCCATTGTCCTGCGGATCGAGCATCCAGCCAAAGCGGCGCACGCAATAGAGCCCGCCCAGGCTCACGAAAATGCCGGGCATGACCACAACGAGGCAGAGTTGCCAGAGGGGGATTTCGTAGAGCCAGTGCATCGTTTCTCTCTTTGCTTCAAAGCTGCCGGTTGTTCAAAGATGCTGGCTGATCCAGCGGCTTAGCTGTGCGGGGGGGAGGGCACCCGAAACGCGGCCCACTTCCTTGCCCTTGCGGAACATCATCAGGGTCGGGATGCTGCGAATACTGAAGCGCTGCGCCAGTGCCTGCTCCGCTTCCGTATCGACCTTCGCCAGTCTCACCTTGGGTTCCAGTGTGGCGGCGGCTGCTTCAAACACAGGCGAGAAGTCGCGACAGGGGCCGCACCAGGGTGCCCAGAAGTCGATGACCAAGGGCAGATCGCCCCCCATGTGTTGTTCGAACGTGCTCTGTGACAGATCCACAGGCTTGCCGATGAACAGGGCTTCCTTGCAGGCGCCGCATTTCCCATCGGCGGTCAGCAGGGCGATGGGCATGCGATTCTTGCGGTGACAGTGTGGACAGGTGACAAAGATCTGGTCCGGCATTCACTTCTCCCAGGTTGAGCACAATTAACGGGAACCGACCTGACAAAATATAGTCATGCCTCTGGTCACTTGCAAGGAGCTTCGATTTCGATGATCCTGCAGTCAAATTCTCGATTTGATGTTGTTCCCGCATGGAAGAATCTCCCGATCTGCCAGTAGCAAGCGTTGCTCGCAACCGCACCCTATGGTTGCGGCCGACACTGCGTCGCTCGCAGCAGGAGGCGGTGGCATCGGCCACCATGACGGCGACCGGGGACAACTTCTTCAATGCATTTGCCATCTATCTGAACGCCACAGCAGTGCAGATGGGGTGGCTGACAGCCATCCCGCAGCTCTTCGGCGCGCTGTTCCAATTGCTCTCGGCATGGCTTGGCAATTACCTGCCCCGCAAACCTCTCGTGGTGGTGACCGCAGGCATTCAGGCGACGGTTGTCCTGCTGTTATCCATTCTCGCACTGAGCCGCAGTGAAAATTCCGTTGCCTGGCTGATCACGCTCGCGGTGTTCTATTTCTCGTGCATGAACTTCATTCAGCCACAATGGCGCGCCTGGATGGGCAGTATCGTGCCGCAGCGAAGGCGTGGAGTGTTCTTCGCATCGCGTACGCGACTGACCATGATGGCCTCGTTGGGTATCTTCGTCAGCGGTGGTGCGCTGCTCAGTCTCAGTGAGCAGATCGGTGCCGTGTGG
>MGYS01000085.1:8007-17916 GCA_001802565.1 Gammaproteobacteria bacterium RIFCSPLOWO2_02_FULL_57_10
GAGCATGCAGCAGCTGCGTGAGTCACTGAAGGACAAGACATTTCGTGACTACAGTTTCTTTGTCGCGGGTATGCAGGGCGTGGTGGCGATCTCCGCGCCGTTCTTCGCGGTGTACATGTTGCGCGATCTGCAGTTCACTTATCTTGAGTACAGTCTGAATGCGATTGCGTCGATTCTCACGCAGTTCCTCACACTCACTTTCTGGGGAAAGTTCAGTGATCGCTTCGGCAATCGCATTGTCATGCTGCTCTCGAGTGTACTGATTCCGCTGTTGCCGATACTGTGGATGATCTCTCCGGATTTCTATTACCTGTTGTTCGTGCAGATGGCGTCCGGTTTCCTGTGGAGCGGATTCAGTCTGAGCACCGCCAACTATCTCTATGACATCCGCCCCCACAAGAGTGACTTCGCCGTGTACGCCGCCATGCAGTCGGCGTTGAGCGCCAGTTCAGTTTTCTGCGGAGCGATCATCGGTGGTTTGATCGCATCGGCTGCTCCCTTTATCGTCGACGTGGTCCCTTTCATGGACATCATGCGCAGCCCACTCTATCTCGTGTTCATCTCAAGCTGTGTGTTGCGCCTCGCAGTGGCCAGGTGGTTCATCCCTCGCGCAGTGGAACCGAGAGTGCGCAAGCGACCGAAGTTTCTGCAGGTTATCTACAGAGTCTCGCGCTTCAGTTCCATCTCCGGAATTTCACTGGACTGGTTGAGTGTGACCCGGCGCGGTCAGAAGGGCGCGCAGATCGAACCAGACAATGATGAGTTGCCGTGAGAATTTGTATTGAGCAGGATGGAGGAGGGCCGTTGTTCCATGTCCCACCCCTCTCTTGTCCCGAAAGAGGATGGGAATAAATCTCCGATAGCAATAGTGGTCAGAGAGATGTATGGCTTGCACGGGATCGAGGATTCGCGTTCCTGATGCGCTGAATATAGGTCGCAACGCCTGAGAGAGAAAGACCGACGAGTACCAGAGCTGTGATCAGACCCAGAAATCGCCAGGTTTCGGTACCCGCTTTGCCGGCATGAAGTGGATAAATCATGCGAGTCAATCGTTCACCCGGGGGCATGGCACAGGCGTCGCTCGTATGAGCAATGTCACCACTGACGGCATTGGTGTAGATGAACGTCAGTCCGTTGGGGTGCAGCTCACACGCGCGGCGCAAACGAAAACGATGGTAGCCCTGCGCCAGCGCATCGGTGTAATAAAACATCAGGCGTGCATCGGGAAACACAGCGTTGACTGCAGCCAATGTGCGTGCTGACGGTAATGGCTGTTGCGATGAGGTTTCCGGGTTCACGACCGGTTTCGCTGCTGAAGCCGGAGCCACCGTTGGGACCGGATCGCCGAACAGTCCATTCAGTAGTGATTGTACCTGCGCATAAAACACCATGCCGCTGCCGGTCAGCAAGAACACCAGCAACAATGGGCTCAGGACCATACCCATATCCCGATGCCAGGCCAACAGGTGGCGGCGTTGCCAGCCGCCTGGCCAAAGACTGCGCCAGCGAAAGGCCCGCCGTGTCGGCCACCATAGTGCCAGACCAGTGATTGCCATGACTGCTGCTACAAGGCCAATGCCCCCCGCCACCAACTCACCCGTTTCACCAGCCATCAGATGAACGTGAATATCAAACAGCACGCCCATCAGCCGGTCGCGCAATTGCCATTCATCTATCAGTGCGTGCGTGTCAATGGTCATCAAGGCTTCGCCATGATCAGCCAGATAGGCGTGATAGGCCGATACGCCAGGTTCTGGCATCTTCAGGCTTTCCAGCCGATCGCCAAACAGACGACTCGCAGCTGCGATGGCTTGCGCCTGATTATCTGACCCCGGGAGGGCGTCGACACCTCGCAGCGCGGGATACTGCAACTGCCAATACTCAAGCTTGTAGAGCAGCGCGGCGCCACTCAGGGCAATCAGAAACAGCACCAGCGACAGGGTCAAGCCAGTGTACAGGTGCAATTGACGAATCAATCTCATGGATATTCCGGTGTGTGAATGGGGTAAATAGCAGGCAATATCATATGCAAATGAGAACGAATTGCAATAGAGGCAAGATCTTTGTACAATCAGCCGGCGTTATGAACCCCTCAATTACCTTCTAGAAAGCAGGCTGACTTATGAAAAAACTCACACTGGCGTGCGCCATTTCATCATTGACCGGAACTGTGTTGGCCCAGACGCCAGTGCTGGAAGAAATGCTTGTGACCGGCAGTCGCACTCCTGAGCGACTGGACGAGGTAACTGCTTCTGTCAGCATATTGGATCTGGACGCCCTTCGTCAGGATCTGGGCATAAACGCTGAACTTCAGAACATCCTGGCGTTTCGTGTGCCCGGCATGGCGCCGTCGACGAACAGCAGCAGCAATTTTGGTCAGACATTGCGCGGACGTACAACGCTGGTGATGATTGATGGTGTGCCACAGTCAACCCCGCTGCGAAACGGCGCTCTGGATATACGATCGATTGATGCAGCAGCGCTGCAGCGGGTTGAGGTAGTCAAAGGAGCGACCTCAGTGTATGGCAACGGGGCCGCAGGTGGCATCATCAACTACATCACCCGGGACGCAGGGGAAGAAGCCCTGCGTGGTGAACTGCAACAGAATCTGCGTTTTTCTGCAATCAAGTCTGATGACAGTATTGGTCATCGGGTCAGTGGCACTGTCGATGGTACGCTGGAGCGATTGAGTTATGTGGTCAATGCCACACTGGATGAGCACGGTGTTCAGCGCGACGCGGATGGCGACATCATAGGTCTGTCGCTGTATGGGTTATCCGACGTACGTTCCAGAAATTTGTTTGGCAAGGTGGCTTACGCTCTGGGTGACGATCGACGTGTCTCCCTGATGTACACCTGGTATGACTCTGAACAGTCCTCTGATCTGGTGGATGTTGTCAGTTCGGTGAATGATGGCACCAAGACCTATGCTGTAAAAGCGGCATCTGGCACTGTTATTCCCGGGGAGCCTCAGGGAGTCGACGATAACAGCAATATCGTGTTGCAGTATCGTGACGATACGCTCACGAGCAATACCAGTCTGACAGTTGATGCCTACACTCAGGACATCAACAACGTGTTTTTCTACTCCACGTCCTTTGCTGATCCAACGGCGGGCTTTCAGGGCGGGAACTCGGTGATTGTTTCTGATAAACAGGGCATGCGAGTGAATCTGGAGTCTGCGTTTGACTGGAATGGCGTGGATACCAGTTTTATCTACGGATTGGATCTGCTGGAAGATGTGACGTCGCAGCCCTTGGCCGATGGGCGTTCCTGGGTGCCGGACATGGACATGCAGAATCGCGCAGCCTATGTACAAGGCAAATGGGTAGCCGGTGAGTGGGTGTTCAAAGGGGGCGTTCGCCGCGAGTCTGTGGATATTGATGTGCCGAACTATGTCACATTGCGTATGTGCAATGCTCGCGGTACCTGTGTTGGCGGTAATCCTGTGCTAGGGGGCACCTTGTCGTACACGGACACAACGTGGAATGCAGGCATCAGGTATAACGGCAATGCCGCATTCAGTCCTTTTATCAGTTATTCCCAGGGTTTTGATGTGTCAGACTTGGGATTGTTGCTGCGAGCAGCATCTGTACCGAATCTGACGCAGGTGCAGACTGAGGCGTCACTGATTGACCACTACGAAGTGGGTGCCAGTGGACAGTTGGGTCGGTGGAACTATGAAGTCGCCGTTTATCAGAGTGAGTCCGAGCTGGGTACTGCAACAGTGGAAAATCCTCCAGGCAGCGGTCTTTACACCCCGGTAAGAGCACCGCAGGACATCCATGGATATGAGGTGGCGCTCGGGTTTGCACCGTCGGAGGCGGTGGATCTGGGATTGACCTGGACCTATGTGGAGGGCAAGGATCCAGGCACCGATATCTACCTTGATGCTCGGAAGATTGCTCCGCCCAAATTGACCGCATGGGCTGACTGGCAAGTGTCTGAGCGTTGGCGCATAGGTGTGCAGTATCTGCAGGTGATGGACAGGGACAGGTTTGACGCAGTCAACGGACGTTACAGCGGCGCCGAAGGACCGGTTGAATCCTATCAGATTCTGAATATGAGCGCCGGTTGGCAGGCCGGGAACTGGCAGGCATCGTTGGGAGTTGAGAACCTGCTTAATGAAGACTATTTTCCTGCTCGCGCTCAGGCGTTCACCTATGCGGGCTATAACACCATGGGGCTGGGGCGTACCGTCAATCTTGGGTTGAATTATCGATTCTAGTCGGCTGCGCGGGGGGAATGACAGTGCCTAATCCGCCAACCAAACCTCCCGAACCCATTGCCAGATATTGTCCCAGCTCTCGTCGCTCATGCGCTCGTTCCATAGAAGCACTGTGCCGTCCTGGCTGATGCAGTAGTAGGCGCCGTCGCTCTCGCAGATGGGCAGGTAGCGGCGGGGCATGCCGAGGCTCCAGGCCACGGCAGCGACTTCGGGAAGGTAGGTGTGGGAGTTGGGATCGGTGACGGTGACGGGTTCGAGGCGACCGCAGACGACATCGCTGACGGTCATCAGGAAGTAGCGCAGGTCGTCGGGCAGGGCGATGAGGAGTTCCTCCTCGATCTCGACCAGCAGATCCTCATCGGGCAATTCCAGTGGTACGGGAACGGGTTCGTTGCGTTCCCGCAGCATTTCTATCACGTCTTCCATGTTACTGAGTGGCCTCTGTTGCATCCCGCTCTTCGACCCGCGCGCCTGCCAGAATTCCCGGCAGTGCGTAGTTGCCTTCGTGACAGGCGTATTCGAACATCTTGTCATCCGTTCTGGTCATCGGTATCTCGGCAGTCCATGGAGCGGTGAATGTGTCCGGGTCGTTCACGGTAAAGCTGTAGTTGATCGTGTCGGGACCGACACGGGTGAAATATTCGGTGATACGGAAATTCTCGGCTGAACCACGGTAACTCTGCTGCGGATTGAAGTTGTTGGTTTCCACAATCAGCGTCTCGCCTTCCCAGCGTCCGATCGAATCACCCATCCACGGCTGCATGGCAGCGGGCAGGGGGTCGTCGTCGATGCGGATGATACGCGCATCGTGCACCATCTCCACCAGAATCATCACGTAGCCGGGCGCCTGCACGATCTGGTAGTGATTGTTGTAGAGAATCGGCAGCATGGGGGGGCCGGAGCTGGAGCCGAAGGAGAGCAGGCAGCGTTCTGCGAGTGAGCGCGACTCGGGACCGTCAAAAGGTGCCAGTTGGCGCTGTTCAGCGGCGGCAGCGAGTCGTGCCTGTGCGGCGGCTGTGAGTGCTGGAATGCGTCCGTCAGGCGGGTCGACGACCAGCGAGGTTCGGTATTCGCCATCGTAAACGGCGACGGTGGTGCCGTCATCGAACCAGAAGTTGTTGTAGCTGTCCGCGAGATCGATCTGCTCCTTGGTGGGAGGCGCGCGGTCGGGGTCGCTGGGCTGATCCTGCGCGGCGTTGAATTCCGCGATCTCTCGTTCCCAGGCGTCTTTCTCTTCTACCGTGAGCACGGCCTTGTCTGCGAAGCGCGCGGGTCTCTCCAGGCCGGTGATGGTGTTGTTGGTCCACATGCCTTGGAGGTCGGGGTTGCCATCGGATGCGCGCGGGGCGACGTAGTCACCTTGCTGAGCGAATGCCGCGCCGGACAGGCAGAGGGAAGTCATGCCGAGAACGGCGATGGATAGTGCTGTAGCGGTAGGTCGGTTTTTCATTATTGTTCTCCAGGTCTGAGCCCGAGGTTAACCGAGGGGCCTACGGTAGCAAACAAGCTTCAGGGGGTGCAACCAAACCGCAAAACCTTGTGGGAGCGAGCCCTGCTCGCGATTGAGTCAGTGCCAGGTCAATCGCGAGCAGGGCTCGCTCCCACAGTGTCCGGCTCTGTCAATCGGGTACAGGTTTGCGCAGCCGCAACACGAACTGGTCGGAGCTGCGGTTGAGCATCGGATCAAAGATTGAGCGTCGGTAGTTGTCATTCGGGTTGGCAAGCAGATCGCTCTCTGCCTCGACGATGAACCCGGCTTCCTCGCTCACGCGGATCGCGTCCTCCTTGAGCATGCGGTGATTGCGTCGGTTGTCCAGACCCGGCATCCCCACATGGTCGATGATGCCGACGATGCCGCCAGGCTTGAGCAGCTCGTATACCTGACGCAGCATGCGCAGTGCCCGTTCGGGATTGCCGTTGTGATAGTCGTGAAGAATCTGGGAGATCAGCACGAAGTCCGCAGAGGCTGCCGCCAGCCCCAGGTCGGCCATGGGACGGTCAACGCGTACGACATTGGTCAGGTTGCCCGCCTCGATCTTCAGCGCCAGGGCTTCACCCTGGGTCATCTCGCTGCGGTCTTCTCCGAAGCTCAGGCCGCGCGGTGTGTTCTGCGCATAGACAATGCCGTCAGGCCCGACGGCCTTGGAGAGTATCCAGGTGAAGTAGCCTCCTGCGGCATAGAGGTCGAGTACTGTCATGCCTGCTTCCAGGCCGAGAAAGTCGAGCACTTCCACCGGTTTGCGGGCCGGGTCACGAATGCGATCGGCCACATCACGCCCTTGACCGCGCAAGGCAGCTTCCAGAGCTTCCTTGTCCAGAGCGTGCAGGGGGCCACTGCCGACAGACAACAGTGCGGCCAGAAACAGCGGCAGGCAGCGGGTGAAAAATCTGCATGAATGGAGGAGCGAAGCGGGGCGGCGCGGTGTTATTTTTAGCATGGCTTCCGGGCTCGGGAGTGTTAGGATGCCGGGCCAACCAGATCACCGGCAAGAGGAAGATTATGCCTCTTTGGACCGAACATAAAGCATCAGGAGGAGAGAATGGTGCTGTTCAGAGCGCGCTCGATCCGACAATTGACGATCATCGGCTTCGTGGCGGTGGCTGCGCTGCTGATCGCAGCATTGCTCGTCACTGCCCGTCAGCTGGATCGGCTGAGCGATCAGAGCCAGGTCACCGTTGCCGCCGCGGCTACCGCGATGAGTGCCAGTCGCCAGTTGATTGAGCAGACACTGGCGATGGAGCGCAACGCCTTGCAGTACATCGTGCTGGGTGACGACAGCCTGCAGCAGGTGTATGCCAATCGTCGTCTGGAGTTTCAAGCGGCCGCTGCGCAGTTGAGCTCTCTCAACGTGGGCGGCGCCGAAGCGCAGATTCCGCAGGCAATACTGGATGCCGAGAGCGTTGCGTTCGAGCAACTGACCGGAGCTCCGGACGGTGCGGCGGTGGAGGCCGAATATGCCCGGCTGTCACGCATGGCCTATGAAATCTCCGACACGATAGAGCTGTGGATTGCCGAACAGCAGAACCAACTGCGCGAGCGCAGTGAGAGTACCAAACAGGCACTGACCCTGCAGGCGCTGTTGTTCATTGGCGCCGCCTCCGGGTTGGCAGTGATGTTCATCGTGCTGATCACGCGACCACTGCAACAGATCGACAGTGCCATCAATCGGCTGGGGAGCGGCGCTTATGACAATGCCATCCAGATCAGTGGTCCGCAGGACCTGCAGTCCCTGGGTCTGCGTCTGGACTGGTTGCGCAGTCGGCTCGGCGAGCTGGAGCAGCAGCGCGCGTCATTCCTTCGCCACGTCTCGCACGAATTGAAAACTCCTCTGGCCTCCATGCAGGAAGGTGCCGCGCTGCTTCATGAAGGAGTGGTCGGTCCTCTGAATCAGGAGCAGCGCGAGATCAGTCGCATCATTGTCAGCAACTGCCAGCGTCTGCAGGGGTTGATCGAGGATCTGCTGCGCCACAACTCGCAGAACTTCGAAGTGCTCAATGCCATGCCGGAGCCCGTGCGCTTCGACCAGATCGTCGAACGTGTCGTGGAGGCCCATCAGCTGGCCATCACTTCAGGTCGCAATCAGATCAGGCGCGAGTTGGAAAAACTGGTGGTGCTGGCCGATTCGGAGCGTCTGCGAGTGATTGTCGACAATCTCTTTACCAACGCACTGAAATTCTCGCCGGAAGACGGTGTCATAACGCTGAGACTCTTCGCGCATGATGACGCGGCGGTTTTCGAGATCGTTGACCAGGGGCCTGGTGTCCCTCGAGAAGAGTGGGCGAAGATCTTCGGCGCCTTCTATCAAGGGTCGGTGCAGCCGCGCCGGGCTTTCAACGGCACCGGGCTGGGGCTGGCCATCGCACGTGAATACGTTCTTGCGGGTGGGGGAAGCATCGAACTGTGCGAGGTGAACATGGGGGCCTGCTTTCGTGTCACATTGCCGCTGCCGCGCAAATTGACTGATGACGGACAAGGCCAGGGAACAAATTGAAAAAGGAAATTTATGTGAACAAAGTCATGTTTTGGCTGCGGGTGGTTGGTCTTGTGACCCTCGCAGGTTGTACAACGAATCCGCTGCAGCAACTGGGTAGCGTGCAGCCACAACGGTATGACGCGGTGGACTACTACAGCTGGGCAATTCTCGCGCAGCCGGATGAGGTTCTTCAGGAGCTGGAACGGCTGGAGGCAAGTATCAATATTGCCGGCGCAGAAGAGTCTCTTGTGCAATTAGCCGTGCTGGTCAGTGCGGTGACCACAGATCCGCAGCAGGACCAGCGCGCTCTCGATCTGCTGCAGACCTTTGAGGAGCGAGCGGCATCCAGTCCGGTGCAGAGTGACTATCAGGCCTTCGCCGGATTGTGGCGTCAGATTCTGGAGCTGCGCCTGCAATCGCAAACGGTGGACAGCCGAATCCAGGCGCTGGAGCGCGAGCGCACGGAGTTGCGCAAGCAGATTGAGGCGCTTACATCGATCGAGCAGCAGCTGGATCGTCGCGAGCAGGTACGCGACGGTGTCCGTGACATTCGCGCGCAGTAATTCGCTATAGCAGGAAAGAGAAACAACTCATGACGAACAAGCGCAGAATTCTTCTGGTCGATGATGATGCGGATCTATTGCATCTGATCAGTGTGCGTCTCAAGGCCAATGGTTTCGATGTCAATGCAGTGAACAGCGCACAAACCGCGCTGACACGCCTCTCGGTGTTCAGGCCTCACGTCGTGGTCACCGATCTGCGCATGCCCGGCATGGATGGCATGCAGTTGTTCGAGCTGATTCAGCAGCGCAATCTGCGTCTGCCCGTGATCATGCTGACAGCACACGGCACGATTCCCGAAGCGGTCGCTGCCACGCAGAAGGGCGTGTTCAGCTATCTCGTGAAACCCTTCGATGCGCAGACACTTCTCGCTCATGTCGAGAAGGCCCTGCTGCAGAGCGGCGAGATGGAGCAGGCAGAGGGCGACGCGACGGATCAGGAGTGGCGCTCCGAGATCATCAGCTGCAGTCATGTCATGGAGAATCTGCTGCAGCAGACCCGCGCAGCGGCGGTGACGGATGTCAGCGTGCTCATCCAGAGCCAGACCGGGACGGGCAAGGAGCTGCTCGCCGGGGCGATTCACAAGGCCAGTGCACGAAAAGACAAACCCTTCATGGCACTCAACTGCGCGGCGATGCCCGAAGCGCTGCTGGAGTCCGAATTGTTCGGCCACGTCGCCGGTTCCTTTACCGGTGCGCACAAGTCTCATACCGGCCTGTTTCAGGCAGCCAATCGTGGCACCGTGTTTCTCGACGAGATCGGCGACATGCCGATTGCCGCTCAGGCCAAACTGCTGCGGGTGCTGGAGCAGCATGAGGTGCGTCCTGTTGGCTCGACCGAGACCATTGCCGTGGATGTGCGCATCATCGCGGCAACCCACCATGATCTCGCGGAAAAAGTGGCACAAGGCACGTTCCGGGAAGACCTGTTCTATCGTCTCAACGTCATCACGCTGGAGTTGCCACCGCTGGCAGAGCGGCGCGAAGACATCTCGCTGCTCGCCAACCATTTCTGCCAGATGCTGTCGGCACGTCATGGCAAGGGATCACTGCGCTTCTCTCCTGAGGCGATGGAGCTGCTGGTCGGTGCTCCGTGGCCGGGGAATGTTCGACAGCTGCTCAATATCGTGGAGCAGTGCGTGGTTCT
>MGYS01000085.1:17929-32658 GCA_001802565.1 Gammaproteobacteria bacterium RIFCSPLOWO2_02_FULL_57_10
GTTCGAACACGACTATCTGCTGCGCCTGTTGAACATGACAGAGGGCAATATCGCGCTGGCCGCCAGGCTGTCGGAGCGCAACCGCAGCGAGTTCTACAACCTCCTCAAGCGTCATGGTCTGGACCCCGCACAGTTTCGCAAGGTGGCGGAATAGCGTCGGGGCCAGCCAACGCCCCTTGCCCCGCCCCTGTCGTCAAAGCCCAACACCTCCCTCCTTTAAAATCAATGAGTTACAAAATTGCCTGTGGAAGTGTCTGTATTGCCAGACAGTTTCATGTAGCAAGATCTGCGCGGTTTTCGTGTAACTTATTGATATAGAAGAAATAATAGATTCTGGCACAACCATTGCTCTACTCCTGTCACAGCGTCCTCAAGACGCATGACGATTGGCCCTGAAAGCCAATAACCAGAACCAGTCCTGAGAACCAGGCAAAGGAGAGAACAATGACAATAGCCCACCGACCAAATCCAGCTGTATCTGCATTCGTGACAGGTGTTGAACTGACTGACAGTTTGCCGCGCCTGCCACTGCAAACCGCAGAGCCCGAGGGCCTCGTGCTGAGTCGTCGCATCAACGGCTTTCTTTTGCAGTCACTGCGCAACATCGAGCTGAAGAAGCGCGGCGGACGCAACAGCCGCCGGATGCACCGCACCGATGATTGATCAGCTCAAGTACAGAATCGCCGGGGACTCCACCGCCGGTGGTCGCTTCCGTACCGTCGCGACACCGGCCCCGGCTCCTGGATCACCAGACTTCAATTCCACCGTACTGCTGTAAACCCGTAGGACCGTAAACCCGCAAGACCGCAAACCCGCAAGTCACCAAACCCGCAAATCGCTCGACGTTTCCCCAAGCGTTTAGACCCCAGCCCAGGGGTCTTTTTTTATCAGGATCGTGCAAGCATCACTGGAGGACACATCATGCTTAGTTGGGCTCTTACTTTCTTCATCATCGCAATCATTGCGGCATTCTTCGGCTTCTCCGGAATCGCAGGCGCTGCAGCAGGCATTGCGGAAATTCTTTTCTTCGTGTTCCTGGTGCTCTTCATCATTGCGATGCTGGCCAGAGCCATCAGAGGCAAACCACCGACGCTGTAGTGAGAGAAAATTCCTTGTCCCGCACAACCGACACTCAACTTCCCCGAAATCAAGGAGTTACAAAATCGCACGGAACTGTGCCCTTTCTGCCCGACATTTTCACGTCTGGCGGGGCCACCATGAATCTATTTAAATTGTTGTTTTTAAATACTTTTCAGTGTTTGGCACGTGCGTTGCAATATCCTGAGTGTGCAACACCAAAACCAATCAATACACGGGAATGGAAAGGAGTACTACGATGAAAAAATCAACACTCGCAGGTTCAGCATTGTTTCTGATCGTGTCCGGTTTCGCACTGGCGCAGGAATCCACTGCGCCGGAATTCCAGGATGCGGATGCCAATTCCGACGGTATTCTCAGTACTTCGGAAGCCAATGCCGCACTGCCGGCACTCGGACTTGTCGATGGCAACCAGGATGGTGTGATCAGCAAGGCTGATGTGAAGAAGGTGCTGCCCGACATCGACTTCGAGGAGGACGATCAGAGTGCGGTAGGTTCTACCGAGTATCAGCAGATAGTGCAGGTGATGGAAGAGATGCTCAATAACGCGTGAGCTCTCGTGCACTGACGGTTCCCGCTCCACAGGAGCAGGGGTCTGCGGCGGGGCGACTGACTTCAAATCGGTCGGCCCGCCGTTCTTGCAACAGAGCACAGACGCTCAATGTCTGGTCACCCCAACAGTTAAATTCCCGCAAATCACCGGCCTACGAATATGTTGCGATATGTGTCCTGCCACACCGACACTTTTCGCTCAGTCCTCTACGATGCAAAAATTCAACATACTGTAATTGTTATAAAAAATGCTTCTGGCACAGCGCTTGCTTTGAATCGAGTGTCAATTGAGTGCAGCAGATCAAGCATGATTTTCTGCAAACTGTTTAATCACCAATAGCAAAGAGTGGAGAGAACCATATGAGAACTATCACGATGTTGTTCCTGGTAAGCCTGATGGGTTTGACAGCATGCAATGAAGGACCGGCTGAACAAATGGGTCGCGATATCGATGAAGCTGCCGACGATGTAGCGGATGCGATTGACGATGCGTGCGAAGACGTCAGGGATGCTGTGGGTGCGCGAGATCCCAACTGCTGAGTGTTTTTCGTTCCGCAGATTGATATCCTCGATTGCAGGGATCACACTGGAATTCTGACAGGCGTCAAAGCCTGACTCACAATGGGAGAAACGAAGATGGCGACTGCAAAGAAGGAAGAACCGGATCGTTCTGCTGAACTTGAGGCCAGCCGCGAGGCTGTGATGGCTGCGCTGGACAAGTTGCTGGAGGCAAAGGATCACTTTCGCAAGGCAGCGGAAGCGGCTGGATTGGATCTGAAGCACGAGGCAGTCGATCAGATCGACAAGGGCAAGGAGAAGGCCAAGGTGCTCGGCGAACAGGCGAGCGAGTATGTGCATGCCAAACCGCTGGAGACGCTGGGCATCGCGTTTCTGGCCGGTCTGATCTTCGCGCAGATTCTGCGCAAGTGAGCGAGCTGCCGGACCCTTCCCCCGCACCGCAGGAAGCTGGTGCCGGGCGGCACGATGAATTGAGCGCTTGGCTCGATTATGCCCGCCAGGTCTCCGTGGTGGGCGTCACTGCCGTGCAGTTGTTTCACGCAGAAGTGCGTCTGGCTCTCAGCAGTGCCAGGCGCCTTTTCATTATTCTGGTCCTGATGCTGCCGGTGGTGCTGCTCGCCTGGATTGGTCTTACCGTGCTGTTGGCATGGGTGGGCCATCAAGTGACTGCGCTGTACTTCCAGATGCCACAGTTGGCGGTAGGTGTGGCCATTCTGATGTTTCTCCTGCAACAACTGTTGGCCGCATTTGTGATGTACAGAATCAGTATCGAACATCGTCGAAACCTGAGCCTGCCTGTGACACGACGTCACGTGCAGGAATTTACGGAGGGCCTGCGAAGTGGGACACGCTCAGCTGAGTGAAAAGGTACGCGAACTGGATGCCAGGTTGGTGCATCAGACCGTGCTGTTGCGTCGCTCATATGAAGGCCGACAGGTGTATTTCGCGCGCTGGTCGCCGCTGGTAGTCAAGACCGCAGGAGTGGCTGCGGCAGTGATGGCCATCCGCGTCGGTCCTTTGAAGCTTGTGTCGCTGGTCGTGGCGGTTTCACGTCTCTGGCCACAGGTGGTAGCATTCCGGCCCAAATAAACTGCCGGAATACCCGCATGACTTACCTGCCCGCGATCGAACTGCTCTCTCCCTCTGCTTCCAACCCCTCTGGCTGCACGCCCACAGCCTCCATCATCTGGCTCCATGGCCTTGGCGCCGACGGCAATGACTTTGCCGGTATCGTGCCGGAGCTGCGGTTGCCGTCGAGTCTCGCGGTACGTTTCGTGTTTCCCCACGCCCCATCCATCCCGGTCACCATCAACAATGGTTACGTGATGCCTGCGTGGTACGACATTCTGGAGATGGATGTGCAGCGGCGCGTGGACGAGGTGCAACTGGCTCGTTCCGCAGCGGCAGTCCATGCGCTCATCGAGCGGGAAGTGGAGCGGGGCGTCGACAGCCGTCGCATCATTCTGGCCGGCTTTTCCCAGGGCGGGGCGGTGATCCTGCACGCAGCACTGACGTGTAGCCGACCGCTGGGCGGAGCGCTGTCACTGTCGAGCTATTTCCCGACTGCAGACTCCATCACGCCGGATGCCGCGAATGCGGGTCTGCCCGTGCTGATCTGTCACGGGACTCATGACCCGGTAGTCAGCGAGATTCTGGGTAAACGTGCCGATGCGGCGCTGCAGGCAATGGGTCATCCGACACAATACCGCAGCTATCGTATGGAGCATTCGGTGTGTCTGGAGGAGATCCGTGACGTTTCCGCGTGGTTTCAGAAGATACTGGCCTGACGTTTACAGGCCGGTTATTTAGAGGCCTGTTCTTTACAGACCTGTTCCTTACAGACCTATGCCCCGCGCCATCAGGAAGGCCAGCACGGGGATGAAGACCAGCAGCACCAGTTCCAGGCGCACCAGGCGGATCACAGCCACGGGCACCGCAAGACGTTCGGCCTCTGTCTTGCGATTGCGCACGAAGAACACTGTCGGGTAGATGGACAGCAACCCCACCAGGACAAAGAGTGTCATCTTGATGTGGAAGACAGGGTTGGCCGTGAAGAACTCGGTCGGTTTGGCACCTGCCAGCAGCAGCGCCAGGCCGCAGACCAGCACGACACCGGCAGCCGCCCCGTAAAGAGCATCGACCTTGGCCAGGTTACGAACATCCTCGCGGGAAATCTCCCGGGCGATTGCCATATTCTCGATGACGAGCGCGCCGAACAGCACGACAACGCCGAACAGATGCAGGTAGCGAATCAGGATGTCCATCGTGCGTTCCTCTTTGTGAATTCCTGGTTGTGAATTCCTCGTCGTGGGTTTCTCAGGGCTTGCCCGTGGTGATGTGATGTTTCTCCAGCAGTGCCGTCAGTCTGCCGTCGCGCGCGGCAGCCTGACTATCGGTGTAGCCACCCACTGAGTCGCCGCCGATGAAGAGCTGGGGCAGGGTGCCGCTGCGGGTCAGAACCTGCAGGCGCGACCGCACTTCTCTCTGTCTTTGCGGTTCCAGAAAGTCCCCCTGGTCCAGTTCAAAAACCCGGAAGGGGATTTCCAACTGCGTCAGCAATTGCTTGGCGGCTCGACAGAAGGAACACCAGCTGAGCGAAAAGAGGGTGACCGGGTACTGCTTGTCCGCGATGACGCCATCCACGAAGTCGGCGCCATTGCCGATGCGCTCCTGTGTCTGCTCTGATGTTTGCTCTGATGAAGGGGAACTACTGGTGTCGATCATGTGGGTATCCTGGCTCTGCCTGAACTGCGGTATCTGGTGCATTGTGGCACATGTGATAGAGTTGGCGCACTTTTCACCTGCCGGGAATTCATGGGAATGGACGGCCCGGCTTCACTCTGGAGTTTCATCATGATTGGCTATGTGACGTTGGGCACCAATGATTTCAATCGCGCGGCAGCATTCTATGACGCGTTGCTTGCTGAACTGAAAGCGGTCAGGACCATGGAAGGGGATACCTTCATCGCCTGGGGCAATTCACCCGAAGGTGCCAGCGTCTGCATCATCAAGCCATTCAATGGGCAGCCAGCCACTGGCGGCAATGGCACGATGGTCGCCATTGCGGCAGACAGCAAGGCGACGGTCGATCGCGTCTACAAGAAGGCGATCGAGCTGGGCGCCACCTGCGAAGGGCCCGCCGGTCCACGCAGCGAGACTTACTATGCCGGTTACTTCCGCGACCTCGACGGCAACAAGCTCAACGTCTTCTACATGGGGGCGTGAGCAGTGGGGTCGGAGACAACGACACACGAAGTTCGGCAGCCAGGTCTGCGTGAGCGCAAGAAGCAGCTGAGGCTGCAGAGCATCACTCACGCTGCCCGGCAGTTGTTCATCAGGAAGGGCTTCTCCGACACCACCATTCAGGACATCGCCGAGGCTGCAGACGTGGGCCTCGGCACTCTCTATCTGTATGCCAAGAGCAAGGAGGATCTGCTGGTGCTCGTGTTCCGCGAGAACCTCCTGCAGATGATCGAGAACGCCTTCGACAGCATTCCGGAAGAGCTCCCCTTCATCGATCAGGTCATGGCCTTCTTCGACGGGCACATCGAGTATCACAAGGAAGATTCGGTGCTTGCGAGAACGGTGCTCAAGGAGCTGTCCTTCCCGGTCTCACCCCAGCGGCGTCACGACGTGGACACCATCATCAATCACACCTACGCCAAGCTGACCCAACTCGTGCTGCGCGCCATCGAGGTCGGCAAGCTCCCATCCGATCTGTATGTGGGTACCGCAGTGGCGAGTATCTTCGGACTCTATTACCACCTGCTGCAGGGGTTTCTCTGTGAATTCTTCAGTGAGGAGGAGTTTCGCAAGAACCTGCGCCATGCCCTCGCCATGCTGCTGCCCTGATGATTTCGCCCCGATACTGACCCGAACTCTCCACCGCATCCTCCACCCCCTGATCTTGCTCGAATGTTCATGAACCCGACTTTTTCTTGCTGATTCCTGCATTTGACAATGTGGTTATGGATAGCCGGAAAGCGGGAAGGTTATTCGTTTGACATCACTTTGGCCGGTGTTAGCATCGCCCACTAATCTGCTCCTGAACGAATTCAGGTTTTTCGCCGTGGGCAGTTACCGTCTTGTTTGTTACCCGAAACAATCGTTGCGATCCTCTGGAGGGTTTATGTTTACTTTGTTGCAAGGCCGAGGGCAGTTCATGGTCAAGGCCGGTCTGGCTGCGCTGATCTGCTCCGTTTCCGCTGGTTCACTGCGGGCCGCCGAGCGCGTCGGCGACTTCGCACTGCTGGATCAGGATGGTTTCTTCCGCCACATGAGCTGGTATGACGACCACAAGGCGATCGCCTTCCTGGTGCAAGTCAATGGCAGTGAGCAGACCGAAGCCGCCGTTGCCTCCTATGCCGCGCTGCAGTCCCGCTTCGATGCTCAGGGCATCGAGTTCATGATGATCAACCCGCTGGGCGAGGCGCGTGCCTCCGTGAAGCAGGCCGCGACGGATCTGGGCGTATCGGTGCCGGTGCTGATTGATGACGCACAGGTGGTCTCCAAGGCCATGGGTATCGACAAGAGCGGCGAAGCATTCCTGTTTGACCCCCGCAGCTTCGAGGTGATCTACCGCGGACCGGTGGCCTCGCTGGAAACCGCATTGAATGAAGTGACTGCGGGCACTCCGGTGAGCACCCCCGTCGTCGCCATGTCTGGCGCCGATGTCAGCTATCAGATGGACAGCTCCATTTCCTATGTCGCCGACGTGGCCCCGATCCTGGCCGAGAACTGCGCAAGCTGCCACCGCGATGGCGGTATTGCTCCCTTCGCGATGGACAGCCATGCCATGGTGCAGGGCTGGTCGCCCATGATTCGTGAAGTGTTGATGACCAAGCGCATGCCGCCCGGTCAGATCGACCCGCACGTGGGCAGCTTCACGAACGACTATGTGCTCTCTGCGGAAGAGCAGAAGACCCTGATAAGCTGGATCGAAGCCGGTTCCGTGAAGGATGGCGAGAGCGACCCGCTCGCTGCGCTGACATGGCCGGAGTCCAAGTGGGCCTACGGTGAGCCGGATCTGATCGTGAAGGTCCCGCCACAGGAGATTCCTGCGACTGGCGTGCTCGATTACAGAACCGTGATGGTCCCGTTCGAAGGCCTGGACCGCGACCGCTGGGTACGCGCGAGCCAGTACATCGCGGGTGACCGTACCGTCCTGCACCACACGCTGAATGCCGTCATTCCACCCGGTGCGAGACCGACTGCGGCCGCGTTCCTGGAGAGCGATCCGAACTCTGCGTTCATCACTCCTTACATTCCGGGTGCCGAGCCACACCTCGAGAAGCCGAACACCGGTGGTCTGTTGCAGGCAGGCTCCATGCTGGGGCTGCAACTGCACTACACCACGACTGGCAAGGCGACCACTGACGCCAGCGAGATCGGCATCTGGTTCTATCCGGATGATCAGGTTCCCGAGGAGCGCAGATCAGGCGAGTGTGCCTGCATATTCCCGGACACCTGGACCGACATTCCGGCCTATGATCCGAACTTCGAGCAGTCACAGAGCATTACCATCAATGGCGACGCGCATCTGCTGAGTTTCATCCCCCACATGCACTTCCGTGGCAAGAACATGCGCTTTGCGGCGCACTACCCGGATGGTTCTGTGGAGCAGCTGATCAACATCGCCAACTACAACTACAACTGGCAGTTGGACTACCAGTTGGCTGAGCCGAAGTTTGTGCCCGCGGGAACGAAGATCGTGGTGACTGCCGCTTTCGACAACTCCACGCAGAACAAGGCGAACCCAGATCCGGCACGCGTGGTGCCCTGGGGTCAGCAGAGCTGGGATGAAATGTTCTTCGGTCAGGTCTATTGGAAATATGTGGACCAGAGCGTGCTGGTGAGCAGCGCGCAGTAAGGCCACGTTGCAGGAGCCTGCCTTGCAGGCGACCTGTCACACAGATTGCTGGAGAAGTGGGGGGAACAGGATTGTTCAACAAAGAAAAGGGAAGGGGCCTGGAGGCCGCTTCCCTTTTTTGTGTGTGTGGGAGCGAGCCTTGCTCGCGATTGATGTCACACGGAATCATCGCGAGCAGGGCTCGCTCCCACAGGGTTCGCGCTTACTTGCCCTGTACGGCTGGGTTGCGCAGGATACCTACGCCTTCCACTTCCACTTCATACACATCACCTGGCACCATCGGACGGGTAGTGCCCATCGTGCCGGACCAGACGATGTCGCCCGGCTCCAGGGTGAAGTAACGAGAGATGTAGCTCACCATGTAGTCGAAGTTGTACAGCATGTCGGAGGTGTTCTCGCCCTGACGCACTTCGCCGTTCAGACGGCCTTCGATCTGGATGTTGTTGGGGTCGATGCCAGTCACCAGTTTCGGGCCCACGGTGTTGAAGGTCTTGCTGCCCTTGGCACGAGTCCACTGCAGATCAGCACCCTGCCAGTCGCGGGCGCTGCCGTCGTTGCCGGCGGTCACACCGAAGATGTAGTCAGGGGCATCCTCGATGGAGACGTTGTCGGCACGCTTGCCGATTACCACAATTGCTTCCGCTTCGTAATGGAAATTGGTGGTTTCAGTCGGGATGACGATCGCTTCTTCCGGTCCGATGATGGAGCTCGCTGGCACGATGAACAGGCCTGGGTATTCTGCGGGCTCGCCGGTGATGTGGCTGCGGAAGTTCAGCGCTGTCATGACGACCAGCTCGGGATCAACCGGCGCCTTCAGTGTCACGGCGTCTTGCTCGACGGTCTGGCCGGTGTGAGTGCCACCGAGGTACGGAGCGTCAGTCAGCTGATGGATGGTCGTGCCCATCAGCTCGCCCCAGGAAATGGCGCCGTTCTGTTCGTATCTGACGTATTCGGCTGCCTGTGCGGACGCTGCCAGTGCCATGGAAATTGCGAGACCTGCGGTGAGCTTCTTTGCGAAAACGTTCTTGAATGTGTGCTTCATGCAAACACCTCCTCTGGGTGGGTTGGAGCTTTGCCAGTCCGGGCATTGGTTTGCAATGGGTACGGGAAACTGGTCAGCCTTTCTGTCATCTTCGTGTCGCGCATTGAGCGCGGGTGAGCGGAGATGGCGGCGCCTATCCTGAACCTGTCCGGCCGCTTTATCAAGGCTCTTTGTGGGGCGTATGGCGCCGCCTGTCGGATGACGAGTGGTTGTCCTGCGGACTTGCATATTGGTCGCGCCGCGAACACTATTGCTCACAATACACTCCTGTGGGAGCGGGCCTGCCCGCTCCCACAAGACAGTTTGACAACAAGAAGGAAACCACCATGCTGCGAATCCAACGCCTTACCGCCATATTGCTGATGACTTCGGCGCCGTTCGCAGCCAGCATCGCCCAGCCCACTACTCTGGTTCCCGCTGAACCCGAATCCGTCGGAGTGTCCTCCGCTCGCCTGCGCCTGCTCGACACGATGCTGCGTCAGCATGTGGATGACGGGCGTGTCGCTGGCCTGGTCGCCGGAGTGGCCAGACATGGCAAGATCGTCTATCTGGAGAGCATGGGCTGGCAGGACATCGAGGCGGGCAGCGCAATGCGCGACGACTCCATCTTCCAGATCCGCTCGATGACCAAACCGATCACCTCCCTCGCGGTGATGCAGCTGGTGGAAGCCGGGCGTATCGGCCTCGATGATCCGGTGTCGAAGTACATTCCCAGCTTTGCTGACATGCAGGTCTTCGTCAATCCGCAGGACCCGGACAACAGTCCCACGCGCGCTCCGTCCCGCGAACCCACCATCGAGGATCTGCTGCTCAACATTGGCGGGTTGAGCCATCGTGATCGCGAACTGTACATGAGCCGACAGGTGCGCTCTCGCTCCGAACCGCTGGATGTGCTGGTGGAGAAGATCGCCGACGTGCCGTTGATGGGTGACCCGGGCGCGCAGTGGATCTACAGCGAGTCCGCCTCCGTGCTGGGCCGCGTGATCGAAGTCGTGACAGGGCAGAAGTTCGATGCCTATCTGGATGAGCACGTGCTGGGCCCGCTGCGCATGCCGGACACGGCATTTCACGTTCCGGCTGACAAGGTGGACAGATTGGCTCGCATCTATCAGGTGCCGAGAGATGAAGGTGCCCTGACCCAGGTGCCGGACATGGATGTGCCGATCACCACGAACCCGCCTCTGCTCGAAGGTTCGGCGGGCATGGTCAGCACGGTGCCGGATTATCTGCGCTTCCTGCAGACGTTTCTCGACGGTGGCACGCTGGACGGTGAACGTGTATTGTCCGCTCCCTTGATCGCCGAGATGACGAAGAATCACATCCCCGAAGCGCTGCTGCCCATCGGATTGTCGCCACAGAGCCCCATGCTGGACCGGGGTTGGGGTTATGGTTTTACCGTGGTGATTGACGAGGCGAAGAGCGAGTTCGGTGTCAACAACGGCGAGTTCGGCTGGAATGGGTCTCTTGGCACGTTCTCGTGGGCAGACCCGGAGACAGACACCGTGGCGATCCTCATGCTGCAGATTGCGCCCTCTGGTGCCTACAGCCTGTCCGGAAAATTCAAGGCACTGGTGTATCAATCCCTGCTCAATTGAACCCCCTTGTGGGAGCGGGCCTTGCCCGCGATAGACTCAAGGCTATAAGACAATGAAACTGCTTCCCCTGCTTCCCCTGCTGCTCACCCCTCTGCTTGCCGCTCACGCTCTGGCCCAACCCGGCGCCCCCATCCCCCCATCACTGCCCGAAGGCCTGGAGACCATCGAGTTCTTCAGCCCCGCCGTGGAGCGCACGATGAAGTACGACATCGTGCTGCCGCCCGGTTACGAGGAAGGTGATGAGCGCTACCCGGTGCTCTATCTGTTGCACGGCTACATGCAGAATTACACGGTGTGGGGCCGCAACCTCGGCGCTGCGTTCTACGCGCGTAATCTGCAGGATCTGATTCTGGTGATGCCCGATGGCGGCAACACCTGGTTCGTCAACTACGCCCAGAGCAGTGAGGGAAAGAAAGACAACTGGGAGGATCATCTCATCCAGGATGTCATCGCTCATGTGGATGACAACTTCCGCACCGAGGCGCGCCGTGAAGGGCGGGCGATCGCGGGGCTGTCGATGGGTGGCTTTGCGGCGTTCTCTCTCGGGCTGCGGCATCCGGAGATGTTCATTTCCCTTGGCAGCACCAGCGGAGCATTGGGCTATGCACGCGAGCGCAGTGCTGCCATCGAGGAAGGTCTTGTGGTGATGCCGACTGTGCGCACGCCGGAGCAGCAGGCGGAAGTGGATCGCGCCGATGCGGTCATTTCCTCCATCATCAACATTCCCGGTTTCAGTCGGCAGGATGAGCGCACACCGACCGGCGTGGACTTCGTCACGCTGGAGCAGGCACAAGCCTACGATCCGTTCCAGATTCTCTTCAACGTGCCGAAGAGCCAGCTGCCCCACATTTACATCGACTCCGGAACGGACGACGGCCTTGTCACGGTGGCGCGGGAATTCATGGGCCTGCTGCTGATGAATGATGTGCCTTTCGATTTCATGCAGAGCCGTGGTCGTCATAATTCCGAGTACTGGCGTCGCTCCGTCGGCCATATGATGACCATGCAGTTTGAGGTCATGCAGCGCGCGCTCGGCAATCGTCCCTGATGCCATGACGCAACCACTGTTCCACATTCAGAATGCTGTTTGTCGTGTCGGCAATCGTCGGGTGCTGCGCGTCGATGACTTCGCCATTGCTACTGGGCAGCACTGGTGTGTCTTTGGCGGCAATGGCTCGGGAAAATCCCTGCTGGCACAACTGCTGTGCGGTGATCTTTTCACAGGGCGCGATCATGTGCAGTTCGCTGCCGATTTTTCTGTCGAGCATGATGTGCTGGTGGTGTCCTTCGAGGAACAGCAGAAGCTATGGGCGCTGGATAACCGTCACGACATCAGTGAGTACAGTGACTCCGCGCTCGATCAGGGCACGACAGTATCCTCCCTCATTCTCGGTCCGCTCACCCCTGACGATCGCTACGAAGCGTTGCTTGATGCGCTCGACCTGCGTGCGTTGCAAATGCGGGGCATCCGCTACCTTTCTTCCGGACAGGTGCGCAAGGCGTTGATCGCCCGCGCGCTGTTCCGCCGTCCACGACTGTTGCTACTGGATGATCCGCTGGAGAGTGTGGATCGTGACTCGCAGAGAAGAATCACAGCGGTGCTTGCCGAGTGGATGACACCAGAGACGGCGACGCTGCTGCTCTGTCGCCGCGAGCGCGACATCCTGCCGGGGATGACTCACATGGCGCTGATGGAAAATCTGCTGGTGGTGGAGCAGGGCACCTTGCATCAAGTTCAGCTGGGCGAGGCATGGCAGCGCATTGCACAGCGACGCGCACGAGTACCGCAGACTCTGCCTGTGCCTGCCTCCGGCCATACACTGCCAGCACTTGACCCCGCGGTGCCGCTCGTGGAGTTGCACAATGTGGAGGCCGGGTACAACGGCAACGTGGTGCTGAAGAATTTTTCCTGGGCGATGAGACCCGGGCGGCACACACTGATCGAGGGGCCGAACGGCAGTGGCAAGTCCACTCTGCTCAGTCTCATCAACGGCGAGAATCACAAGGCCTATGGTCAGGAGGTGTGGCTCTTCGGTCGGCGGCGCGGCAGCGGCGAAACCGTGTGGGATGTGAAGGCGCGCTTCGGCACGGTCTCCAATGAATTGCACAACAAGTATGTGAAGGGCTGGAAGGTGCTGGACGTGGTGGTGTCGGGTTTCTTCGCGTCGGTGGGGCTCTACGACGACAGCGGTGCCAGCGAACACAATGCGGCAAGAGACTGGCTGCGCACGCTCGGCATCGAAGCACTGGCGGGCCACTACTATCACGAGTTGTCGTTCGGCGAGCAGCGCCTGGTGTTGCTTGCCCGCGCCATGGTCAAGCATCCAACCATCCTGATTCTGGACGAGCCCTGCGTCGGCCTCGACGATTATCACCGTGCGCTGATTCTCGGCGCGGTGGACCGTATCGCGGCGACGACCGCGACACACATCATCTTCGTGAGTCACACAGAAGGCGAGGCTCCGGCGTGCATCAATCAGCGCATTTCCTTTCCCCCTGTGGGAGCGGGCCCTGCCCGCGATTGACTTGGCCCCGCATAGCAAATCAATCGCGGGCAGGGCCCGCTCCCACAGGGGATCAATTGCAGCGTGCGCGACAGCTCAGCACCGCACCGTCTTGCGCTTCTTGCCGATGGTGCCGCGTGCTTCCACCTTGGCGATATAGTCGGGGGCATAGGGCACCTTGCACGCGGTGTCGCCCATGTCCACGGTCACTGTGCCGATAGTGCTGCCGATTTCGCGGGCCAGCCCGGTCAGCTCCGGCACGTAGCAACCCACGCAGATGACGAAATTGTTCATGCAGTAACGCACGTCGTTGGGGGCGGTGTGAATCTGCTTCTGAACGCGCAGCAACAGGGAGCGCAACTCTGCAATGTCGAGGTCGGCGTCCGGCTTGAGTGCCGCCAGCCCGCTCCAGGTGGACCAGCCTGACGAAGCGACACTTTCGCGATCCGACTCAATCCACTCCCGGGCGAGCATCATGCCGTGCGGGCTTTCGGCGGCCACCCAGGCCACCGTGCACTGACTCAGGGAACCGCAGTTGGCGGTGTTGGCCCAATGGCGCAGATCCTCTGCCGTCATGCGTTCTTCGTCAGCAATGAGACCCGCCAGGTAACGTCCGTCATAGACCGGATTGTTGTAAAGGTCGAGGGCGAGCTGATAGTCCTTCCTGATCTTCCATTTCTTCAGCAGCGGTTTCACATCTCCAATCTTCACGCCATACATGGGTTCTGGAATACCGTGATTGGCAAGGATTCTCCGGTAACCGGCCGATCCAAGCGGCTCCAGTTGCCGCAGAATTTCGGTGGCGTTCATGCGAATTATCTCCCGTGATGTGGTGTCATAAGACAGTATACCTGTGGGAGCGAGCCCTGCTCGCGATTCAGGGTCTCACCATAGTGCGGCTATCGCGAGCAGGGCTCGTTCCCACGGGGGTTGCCACCCAAAGTCAAGAAGCGTACCTTGTTTTTCAAGCGCTGCAGTTGAACAGCGCATGGAGTATAAAAAAATGAAAAGAACTGCCAGAGATATATTGAAGGAAAAAGGCGGTCACATGGTGACGATCAGTTCAGAAGCGACCGTCTACCAGGCTGTGAAGATCATGACCCAGAATCGCGTAGGGTCCATTGTGGTTGTTGACGAAGGCCGCATCGTTGGCATCTGGACAGAGCGCGATCTGATGTACCGAGTAATCGACGAGGGGTTCAATCCAAAGACCGAACTCATCGGGCATACCATGACGAAAACCCTGATCTCCGCCAACGTGAATGATCAGGCGTTCCAACTCTATGACAAATTCCTGGGGCGGCGCATCCGCCATCTGCTGATCGAGGAGGACGGCGAATATGTCGGCATCCTTTCGGTGGGCGATGTCATGCGTGCCAACCTGCAGCAGAGGGCAGAGGAGTACAAGGATCTCAACGAAATGGTGAGCCTGGAGTACTACGAGAACTGGAAAGTACAGCACGACGGCGCTTTGCGCTGAGGCTGTTTGTATCTGCTGTATGTGTGGGAGCGGGCCCTGCCCGCGATTGAATGACGAGACAGACTCAATC
>MGYS01000085.1:32665-34753 GCA_001802565.1 Gammaproteobacteria bacterium RIFCSPLOWO2_02_FULL_57_10
CTCCCACAGAAAAAGGGCTTGCCCTCAAATTATGATGCGTGTAGATTCAAGACACTCTCTGGACCGGCAGTCTGTCTTAATAAGAACAAGAATGAATGAGCCGTGGTCTGCTTTACGAAAGTGCGCGATCTGGCAACTTTTATCCCCTCTGTTCTAATTTTCTGCAGTCGAATGCCATTGGTTTGAGTAGTCAGTACTTTTTCTTGCACCGTGCGAGCAATCCTCACATGGCGCGTATCATGGTGTAGTTTCTGAAACTAATTTCTCAACTGTAAAATATGGGGTGTTGAAACAATTCTGCAGTAGGTGCGTAGTAGAGAATTACACTTGTATTAGAATGGCTTGCCTTCGTGTAACGCTGTTCATTTACTGAAGTCGAAGACAGCCTGTCCAGCACACCCGGAAGGATATCGGGATTGGATAGCGCAAACCAGCTACTGGACGCGTTGCGTCCATTCATGATTTATTTCGGCCTTGTCATGCTCGTCGTCATCACGATGCTGGGCATCTCGTGGTTTTTGGGTCAACGAAAATCCCGACCCGCAAAGAACTACCCCTATGAATCCGGTATCGTCTCTGTCGGTAGCGCGCATTTCCGCATCTCGGTGCATTTCTACATCACCGCCATCCTCTTCATCATCTTCGATCTGGAAGTCGTCTTCCTCTTCGCCTGGGCCGTGGCCGTGCGCGAGAACGGCTGGGCCGGATTCATCGAAATTTCTGTATTCATCACGATTCTGACTGCTGCCCTCGTGTACCTGTGGCGCATCGGTGCGCTCGACTGGCGTACCCAGACGCAGCGCCGACAACTGCGTGCGGTGCGCGGCACCGGCGGTGTCACCAACATTCCGTCACCCGACACTCTCGTTAAACAGAGTGCCGTCACTGGAGAGCGCCCATGAGCTGGCAACTGGAGAGGGTAGACGAGGCGGCATCACCTGGACGTGGTACCAGCTCCTTCGATGAGTACATTCGCCGCAACGTGATGATGGGACGCCTCGAAGACATGGTGTCGTGGGGGAGAAAGAACTCGCTCTGGCCCTTCAACTTCGGATTGTCCTGCTGCTATGTAGAGATGGCTACCGCATTCACCAGCAGGCATGACCTGGCACGTTTCGGTTCTGAAGTGATTCGCGGCACGCCACGCCAGGCTGATCTGATCGTCATCGCCGGGACCGTCTTCCGCAAGATGGCGCCGGTGGTGGAGTTGCTTTACGAGCAACTGCTGGAGCCGCGCTGGGTGATCTCCATGGGGTCGTGCGCGAATTCGGGGGGCATGTATGACATTTACTCGGTGGTGCAGGGTGTGGACAAGTTCCTGCCAGTGGATGTGTATGTCTCCGGTTGTCCGCCACGTCCGGAAGCGTTGCTGCAGGGCTTGATCCTGCTGCAGGAGTCGATTGGACGTGAGCAACGCCCGCTCAGCTGGGTGATCAACGACCAGAAAGTTTATAGAAAGGAACCTGACCCGGTGCAGAGAGAGCTGCGCCGAGCAGACAGGATTGCCGCGACAGAACTGCGCAGTCCTGATGAGTTGTAATTCTGTGGGAGCGAGCCGTGCTCGCGATGCAGTTTCAGCAGCGGATAGTGAAAATCGCGAGCAAGGCTCGCTCCCACAGGCAGTGGATTGATCAATAACAACAAGAAGAGTTATGGAAGTCACCGATACCACATTACTCGAAGACACCGTCACGGCCACGCTGGTCGATGAGCTGTGCCTGCGCTTCGAGGAAGAGATTGTTGCCGTGCAGTGCTACTGCGACAGCATTCCTGTGCTGTGGCTGCAGCGCGACGGCTTCAAGAGTGTGCTGCACTATCTGCGCAGCAGTGCGTCGATGCGTTTCCAGATGCTCTTCGACATCACCGCCATTGATGAGCGTGTGCGGGTCAATCGTCAGGGTCAGCCAGCCAGCGATTTCACCGTCACCTATCATCTGATGTCCTTCAGTCACAACTGCGACATCCGCATAAAGGTCGCTCTCTCTGCCGCCGATCTCGTCATTCCCACCATTACCGATCTATGGCCCAACGCGAACTGGTACGAGCGCGAATGCTGGGACATGTTCGGAGTCGTCTTCAGCGGTCATC
>MGYS01000085.1:34812-35404 GCA_001802565.1 Gammaproteobacteria bacterium RIFCSPLOWO2_02_FULL_57_10
CTGCCCGTGCTACGGAGATGGAGCCATTCTCGCTCTCTGCGGAACGTCAGGTCGTCGAACAGGAGGCGCTGCGCTTCAATCCGGAAGAGTGGGGCATGACACGCGAGTCGAAGAACTCCGAGTTCATGTTCCTCAACCTCGGCCCCAACCACCCAAGCGTGCACGGTGTCTTTCGTATTGCCCTGCAGCTCGACGGCGAGATTCTCGTCGATGCCGTGCCCGACATTGGTTATCACCATCGCGGCGCGGAGAAGATGGGTGAGCGCCAGTCCTGGCACACCTACATTCCCTACACCGACCGCATCGATTATCTCGGCGGCGTGATGAACAATCTGCCTTACGTGATGGCGGTGGAGAAGATGGCGGGCATCGTGGTACCCGAGCGCGTGAAGGTGATCCGCGTGATGCTGTGCGAGATGTTCCGTATCGCCAGCCATCTGCTGTTCTATGGCACGTTCGCCCAGGACGTGGGGCAACTGTCGCCGGTGTTCTACATGTTCGTGGACCGCGAGCGCGTCTTCAACATCATCGAATCCATCTGCGGCGCACGCATGCATCCGGGCTGGTTCCGTATCGGCGGCGTGGCGCAGGA
>MGYS01000086.1 GCA_001802565.1 Gammaproteobacteria bacterium RIFCSPLOWO2_02_FULL_57_10
GCAAAACTACCCCGGCAAGCACCCACCTCTATTACTTAATCTCAACTTTTTAAAGAACTTTTTCCTTAACCTTCGTGGTCAGGAGCGGCGCATTATAGGGCCTAATTTTAGCCTTGCAAGTAATTTGTCAGAAAAATTTCAAAAACAGAATCTGGCAGTAAAACTCCGAAGAACAAGCCGCATCAACGCATTGACAACGGCCCCGCTTTAGATTTTTTGCCCGCAAAATGTCTATATATGCGGTACACCAAAAGCGGGAGGAGAATACTACCATAAATTACAGCGTCTGTAAGATCTGTTCGTAAAATCCATATCAGATGAATCAAAGCGAGAATGTTGGCTGCGTAGACCAATTTATGCAGTTGCTTCCATCTTCTTCCAAGTCTGCGCATCATCGCCTTGGTCGAAGTGCCACCCAGGACAACAAGGATCAGATACGCGATAAAGCCGACAGTGATATAAGGCCTTTCAAGAATGTCGCCAGAAATCTCCGTCCAGCGAAATTGGAGAAGAAAGGCAATATAAGTAAGGAAATGGATACAGGCGTAAAACAGCCCATACAAACCAAAAGTTCGTCTATAGGGAGTCAGCTTTGCCCAGCCTGTAATATCTCTAAGAGGTGAGATTGCAAGCGAGAGGAGCAAGAATCGCAAAGTCCACAATCCCGTCTCAATAGCCAGTGTATCAGCAGGATCAGGACCAAGCGTGTTTCGTAAAGCGGCACTCAACAAGCTTGCAAAGGGTAGAAGACTGACCAAGTGGACTAACCAATTGATGACAGTGAACAGCCTTTGCCCGCCCATCGACGCCCGCATCAATAGTATCTGGACAGATCCATACCACTATAAAGCCCAGCCACCTGATCCCCATAACCATTGAACGGTAATGTTGGGATCCGCGAATTACTGAACAACGTCTGGGGTAGTCTTGTCTCCATGTCTTGACGCCAACGCGGGTGGTGCACCTCCGGATTCACATTGGCATAGAACCCGTACTCATTTGCCGCAAGCATATTCCAGCTCGTTGCGGGTTCGGTCTCTGTAAATCGGATCTTGACGATCGACTTGATGCTCTTGAACCCGTACTTCCAAGGGACAATCAGCCGTATTGGCGCACCATTTTGCGGAGGCATATAATCGCCATACACTCCCACTGCAAGCAATGTCAAAGGATGCATCGCTTCATCCATCCTCAAGCCTTCTCTATATGGCCAGCTGATAGTAGTAAATCTCGACCTTTGCCCAGGCATACTCTCCGGGTCCAACAGTGTCAGGAATTCAACATACTTGGCTTTTGACGTAGGCTGAAAGCGCTTTATCAAGTCAGCAAGCGGGAAGCCAATCCATGGAATCACCATCGACCAGCGTTCGACACAGCGCAGTCGATAGATACGCTCCTCAAGAGTGTGGGGTTTTAAAATGTCTTCCAACGTGTAGACGCCGGGCTTGTCGACTTCTCCCTCGATGGCAACAGACCAGGGATCCGCCTTGAAAGCACCGGAGTTTGCCACCGGATCACCCTTTTCAGTACCGAACTCATAAAAGTTGTTGTACGAAATGACATCTCTGTAAGGAGTAAGAGGTTCATCTGTATAAAAGCTGCCACCAACCTCCACGGGTTTGATTGACTCAAATTTACCTTCCCACCAGGCGGCTGGGGCAGAGCGCTCCATTCCTGCAGGCGCCCGCGCGCGCAATCCATCACCTGCGGCTGCGTCTGCTCTGCCCGGAGCTACTGCGGACGCCAACGCTCCAGCGGCAACGCCCAAGGCTCCTGTCATGAAACGCCGACGCTCATGGTAAACACTTTCCGGAGTAATTTCAGAAGACGGAATATCTTGTGCGGATTTAATCAACATGGCGATTACCTTGTTCAGTACCTGCGAGTTTGTTTGCTCTAATGCAAATTCGAGGGGACATTACCCTCCCCTCAAGCTTCAGCTCATACCAACCAGACAGAGTTTTCTGGTCGATTGTTACAACCACCAACAATCAGAACTTCCACTACTGTCTTTACGTGCGAGATTTATCGCCGGATTTGTGCACTCTGGAAAGCGGCATACGATACAGCCAGATCGCCGGACCCGAAGCAGCATAAACCACACACATGCTAAACAGCACTTCATGCGGGTTTTGCGCAATAACCACCAACAGAACTACTGCCATCAAAAATACAACATAGGGGACTGTACCTTTGAAGTGTATTTCCTTGAAACTGAAATAACGGAAGTTGGAAATCATCAAAATGCCCGTGAAAGCTGTCAGCACAGCAGTACTAAAAGCGATCAAGGGCGTAATCTGAACGTTATACCTGTAGCCTACCCACACCGCAAAGGTCACAAGCCCAGCAGCCACCGGACTCTGCAATCCAACAAAGAAACGCTTATCCACAGTACCCAGTTGCACATTGAAACGCGCAAGGCGCAGAGCTGCGCACGAAATATAGATGAAACTTGCTGCCCAACCCGCCTCCCCAAGAGAGGACAGCGCCCAACTGAACACTATCAACGCAGGCGCAACACCAAAGGAAACCATATCGGAAAGGCTGTCGAACTGCGCGCCAAACGCACTCTGGGTATTAGTGAGTCTTGCCACCCTCCCATCAAGACCGTCAAGGACTGCTGCAATCAGAATTGCCCACCCGGCTTCATTGAAGTTCCCCCCCATGCCCGCAATAATCGCATAGAAGCCAGCAAACAGAGCACCTAGTGTTAATAGGTTTGGTAGCAGATAAATACCTCTGCGGCGGATCTTTTTACCGCCTTCTGAAACAACCTCCTCATGCTCATCAATTGGAAAAAGACTGTCTTCTTCGCTCTGATCTTTATCGTTGTCAGTATCCATAAAACCGATGTTTCCCCGGGTGAAGCAAATGTGTCCAGAAAGTTGCGAGCAGATCGTCCATTCAGCACGAAGATTATACACGTCCTGAATTCGATTGGGATTGATGATCCAACGAGCCCGCTGCGATGTGCTCCTGCGACAGATCCCAGAATGCCTTGATCAGTGGATTGTTCAACTTTCTTTTGAGCGTACATAGTCCAATCGAGAACGGCTCAAGCTCGGGTTCTACACGCAGAATTTCGATTTTCCCTCTCATGGGACTGTTCTCAACCACAAGTTGTGGCACCACACCCACCCCGAAGCCCAGGCTGACCATACTGACAATCGCCTCATTGCCACTAACCTGGGCATAGATGTTCGGCCGGATCTCACGGGCTCTCAACCACTGATTCACTCTAGTCCTTGCAAGTCCCGATTCGGACAGGATAAGAGGAATACGGTCCCACTGAAGGCTGCCACCATTCGATTTCAGAAGTTCACGCAGAGGGCACGACACAAGCGGCGCGATGAAAACCAGTGGTGACTGCCGAATCACACGAAAGTGCAGCTTGTCAGGCAGTCTATCGGGACGCGCGGCAATCCCTACGTCTTCATCTTCATCCAGAATACGCTGAATGGTCAGGGCAGTGTCGCCGGTATGCAGTTGAATCTCCACATCTGGATATTTAACCCTGAACTGATCCAGTAGTTCGTGCAGAAAACTGTAACTGGCTGTCACCGAACAAAATATGCTAAGCCTGCCTGCCAGCAGGTCCGACTGCTGCTGAAGTTCACGCCTGAGAGCAAACCACCGGTCAACGGTGTCGGTCGCATATTCACGAAATCTGTGGCCTGCAACCGTCAACAGGACTGTTCGATTATCCCGCTCGAACAACGTTTCCGCCACTTCATGCTCCAGTTTTTGTACGATCCGGGTCAAAGTCGATGGACTGAGATGAAATTCACGACTGGTTTTGCCGAAGTGCAGGGTTTTGCAAAGATGCAGGTACAACTGCAGTTCTTTGATTTCCATATTCTTTTCCTGCCTTATTGGCAGCACAATGAGTGTGCCGACCTTAATATTGCAATTTTGAGAATATAATATTGCATATATATCATTTTACGCAATCAAAGAGATCCCCTATGATGCGCTCCTGACTTTTTCTCAGGGCGTCAACAGAACTCTACAGCGACACTCAGGCGCATCCAGAAACACACTATCCAAATCCAGTACGGGAGAACCACGATGAACTACTTCAATACACTGCCCCTGCGGCTGCAACTGCAACAGCTCGGCAAATGCCGATTCATGGACAAGAGCGAGTTCGCGGATGGTGTGAACTATCTGCTTGGCAAGAAAATCGTTATCGTTGGTTGCGGTGCCCAGGGTTTGAACCAGGGTTTGAACATGCGCGACAGTGGTCTGGATATTTCCTATACCCTGCGAGCCGCTGCCATCGCGGAGAAACGACAGTCCTGGAAGAACGCCACCGAGAACGGCTTCAATGTCGGTACTTATGAGCAATTGATCCCGACTGCAGACCTGGTGCTGAACCTGACTCCTGACAAGCAGCATACGCCTGTCATCAAGGACATCATGCCACTGATGAAGAAGGGTGCATGTCTCGCCTATTCTCACGGCTTCAATATCGTGGAAGAAGGTATGCAGATTCGCCCCGACCTGACGGTCGTCATGGTGGCCCCGAAGTGCCCAGGCACCGAAGTGCGCGAAGAGTACAAGCGTGGTTTCGGCGTGCCGACATTGATCGCGGTTCACGCCGAGAACAACCCCAACGGCGATGGCCTGCAAATCGCAAAAGCCTATGCGGCAGCTACCGGCGGTCATCGCGCCGGTGTGCTGGAATCATCCTTCATTGCGGAAGTGAAATCCGATCTGATGGGCGAGCAGACCATACTGTGTGGCATGCTGCAAACTGGCACCATTCTCTGCTACAACAAGATGGTAGAGAAAGGTATCGATCCCGCTTATGCATCCAAACTGATGCAGCACGGCTGGGAAGTCGTGTCCGAGGGATTGAAGCACGGCGGCATCACCAACATGATGGATCGCCTGTCCAACCCGGCAAAGATCGTTGCCAACTCTCTGGCAGCCGAGCTCAAGGAGATCATGGCACCGCTTTTCCAGAAGCATATGGATGACATTATCACTGGTGCGTTCTCCAAGGGCATGATGGAGGATTGGGCAGATGACGACCGCAAACTGCTTGGCTGGCGTGCCGCCACTGCAGAGACAGCTTTCGAAAAGTCCACTGCCGGCTCCATGCATATCAGCGAACAGGAATACTATGACAATGGCATTCTTATCGCCGCCATGCTGAAGGCAGGTGTTGAGCTGGCTTTCGAGACAATGACAGACAGCGGCATCATTGAAGAGTCCGCTTACTACGAATCCCTGCATGAAACTCCTCTGATCGCCAACCTGATTGGCCGGAAGAAACTGTACGAGATGAACAAGGTGATTTCCGATACTGCCGAATACGGCTGCTACCTGTTTTCACACGCCTGTGTTCCTCTCCTGAAGGACTTCATGGCAAAGATCGATGTCGATGTTATCGGAAAGGGTTTGAACCTGAAGGACAACAGTGTCGATAATGCAGAGCTCATCGCAGTGAACCAAAGCATCCGCAACCACCCGATCGAAGTGGTCGGCAAGAAGCTGCGCTCCTACATGACAGCAATGAAGAAAATCGTCTGATTTTTCCAAGACGCTTTCAACAGCAATAAAAAAGGGCCGTGAGGCCCTTTTTTATTGAGACACCAGAATGTGAATATCAGACACTCAAGACCTTCTCGCCTCTGGATATTCCTGACACGCCTGTTCTGGCCACTTCGAGCACGGTAGTACCGCTTATTGCCGCCAGAAAGCCATCCAGTTTCTCGGATGTTCCCACGAGCTGAATACTGTAGATTGTGTTCGTCACATCCACGATCTGCCCTCGGAAAATATCCGCAGTGCGCTTCACTTCATCACGCTGGGCACCAGTCGCCTTCACCTTGATCAACATCAGCTCACGCTCGATGTGCGCTCCTTCGGTCAGATCCACCAACTTCACCACATCAATCAATTTGTTGAGGTGTTTGGTAATCTGTTCGATCTTGCGATCATCACCAACCGTGGTGATCGTGAGACGCGAGAGAGTGCGATCCTCTGTTGGCGCCACGGTCAGCGATTCAATGTTGTAATTACGCTGGGAAAAGAGACCAACAACACGTGACAAGGCGCCGGGTTCATTCTCCAGCAGAATGGAAATAATATGCCTCATGTCAGGTCCTCTCCGTCTTGCTCAGATACATGTCCTTCATCGCTCCGCCTTTGATGGCCATAGGGTAAACGTGCTCCATCGGATCAACCATGACGTCGATGAATACGAGCCTGTCCTTCAGCGCGAATGCTTCAGCCAACTTGCTGTTCAGCTCCGACAACTTTTCGATGCGAATACCGACGTGGCCATAGGCCTCCGCCAATTTCACGAAATCAGGCAAAGACTCCGCATAGGTGCTATGGGAATAGCGTCCACCGTACTGCATGTCCTGCCACTGCTTGACCATGCCCAGCGCCTGATTGTTGAGGCAAACGATCTTGATCGGCAACTGATACTGGAGACACGTCGCCAGCTCCTGCAGATTCATCTGAAAACTGCCCTCACCAGTCACGCACACCGAGACCGCATCCGGAAACGCCAGTTGTACACCCATGGCTGCGGGAAAACCGAAGCCCATCGTGCCCAGACCGCCAGAATTGATCCAGCGGCGCGGCTCATCGAACTTGTAGTACTGTGCAGCAAACATCTGGTGCTGACCCACGTCAGACGAAACATATGCTTCACCTTTCGTGATCTCATACAAACTCTGAATCACCTGTTGTGGCTTGATGATGTCGTTATCTGCGGGTGTCACTTTCAGAGAGTCCTTCTCACGCCACCCATCGATCTGACTCCACCACAGATCAATCGACTTCTTGTCGACACGGGTTTCGGACAGCTTGATCAACTCCAGCATCTCTTCAAGAACACAAGTCACCGAGCCGACGATAGGAACGTCTGCAGGGACGGTCTTGGAAATCGACGCAGGATCGATATCGACATGCAGAATCTTTGCACCCGGGCAGAACTTTGAGACCGCATTGGTCACACGGTCATCAAAGCGCACACCAATACCGAGCACGACATCACTGAAGTGCATCGCCATATTGGCCTCATATGTACCATGCATCCCCAGCATGCCGAGGAACTGCCGATCGGTTGCGGGATACGCCCCCAGACCCATCAATGTATTGGTCACCGGGAAATCCAGCTTGCGCGCCAGCTCTCTCAGCAACTCGCTGCCATTGCCCTGGACAACACCGCCGCCCGTGTAGATCACCGGGCGCTTCGCTGCCAGCAGTATTTCCACTGCCTTCTTGATCTGGCCGGTGTGTCCCTTGCCAGGAACAGAATAGGAACGCAGCTTGACCGACTCCGGATAGTGATACTTGAATTTCTTGTTCGGATCGGTGACATCCTTGGGAATATCAATGACAACCGGGCCGGGACGACCAGTCGTGGCGATATGGAATGCCTTCTTGACCACCATTGGGATGTCTTCGGGATTCTGCACCATGAAGCTGTGCTTCACGATCGGTCGGGAAATCCCGACCATGTCAGTTTCCTGAAAGCCATCGGAACCTATCAGTGAGCTGTCAACCTGCCCGGAAATGACAATCATGGGAATGGAGTCCATGAATGCTGTCGCGATCCCTGTGACGGCATTGGTCGCGCCGGGGCCTGATGTCACCAATACCACTCCAGGCTTGCCGGTAGCACGTGCATAACCATCCGCTGCATGAGTAGCGGCCTGCTCGTGGCGTACGAGAATATGCTCCACCTTGTCCTGGTTGAAAATTGCATCATAGATGTGCAACACGGCACCACCGGGGTAGCCGTAGATCATTTCAACGCCTTCGTCGTGCAATGCCCGGATGAGCATTTCACCGCCGGATAATTGTTCCACTTTCATAGACCTCTGTGCTGTCATGTACTTCAATCCCCACCGATACGTGTGAAATAGCAACGGGGTCGCCTGCCAAATGCGACGATATACATTCTGACTGATAAAAGATTCAAGGAGATGTCAGCGGGGACGAGAGTTGCAAAAAGACTCGGACAAACCCCTGGCTGACTCTTGTCGGCTCTCTACGCGGTAACGTGTCGGAGCCTCAGGTGGACGTTGTTTGACACCTAAGAAAGTCATGGTGTCCGGTATTTTTTTGCCGGACATCCACTGAGTCAGATCGGGTGAGGGGATGATCTGATCAGTCTGCAAACCAAAAACGCTGCCAATTTTCCCACCAATTCGCCCAAAGTCAAGCGTTTAGATGGTTCTGACGTGGCTTGCAGACCGATCATGCATGCAACTGACGCCTACTTCTTGCTGAAGCTGAACTGATCACCCTCCACGTCGATGAAGATACAGTCGCCAGGTTCATAGTCTCCCTTGATGACCTGCTGGGCCAGCGCGTTCTCGATGCGATTCTGAATCGCTCTCTTCAAAGGTCGGGCTCCATAGACAGGGTCATAGCCCAGATCAGCTATCCTCTCAAGCACTGCATCGCTGACTTCCAGGCGCAGATCATTATCCTGCAGGCGCTTGTTCAACAACCCGATCTGGATGTCCGCTATGCCACGAATCTGCGACTTCAGCAGAGGATGGAACACCACGGTCTCATCAATCCTGTTCACGAACTCAGGCGAGAAGTGCCTCACCACCACTGACAAGACTTCGGTCTTCACACGTTCGTATGTCCGCTCATCAGGCACTCCCTCACTCATCATCTCCTGAATACGGTCAGAGCCAAGATTCGAGGTCATCACAATGACAGTGTTGCGAAAATCCACGGTGCGGCCATGCCCATCAGTCAGACGGCCATCATCCATGACTTGCAGCAGGATGTTGAAGACATCGGGATGCGCCTTTTCGACTTCGTCCAGCAACAGCACGGAATAGGGTCGACGACGCACCGCCTCGGTCAGATATCCGCCCTCTTCGTAGCCGACATAGCCTGGCGGTGCACCGATCAAGCGAGCGACAGAGTGTTGTTCCATGAATTCCGACATGTCGATGCGCACCATGGCATCTTCGGTGTCAAAGAGAAATTCTGCCAGTGCCTTGCACAACTCAGTCTTGCCCACCCCGGTTGGTCCAAGGAAGAGGAAAGAGCCATTGGGACGATTCGGATCTGACAGACCAGAGCGGGAACGCCGCACCGCATTGGCTACTGCAGATACCGCCTCATGCTGACCAATCACGCGCTTGTGCAGCGCATCTTCCATCGCTAACAGTTTCTGCTTGTCACCCTGGAGCATCTTGGAAACTGGTATGCCAGTCCACCGCGATACGACCTCCGCGATTTCTTCTTCCGTCACCCGATTGCGCAGCAGGCGCATGTCCATCATCTCGGCCTGTGCAGACATGTCGAGAGTCTTTTCGAGATTCGGAATGATGCCGTACTGCAGTTCCGACATGCGTGCCAGGTCGCCCGCACGACGCGCTACTTCCAGTTCGTTGCGAGCTTTTTCCAGATTGCTCTTGATTGATTGAGCACCCTGCACCGAAGCCTTCTCGGCCTTCCAGATTTCCTCAAGATCGGAGAACTCCAGCTCCAGTTTTTTGATTTCATCAGCAAGCTTCTCCTTGCGTTTGCGCGAGGCTTCGTCCTCCTCCTTCTTCAACGCCTCCCGCTCGATCTTCAATTGAATGAGTCGGCGTTCAAGACGATCCATCTCTTCCGGTTTGGAGTCGATCTCCATGCGAATGAGACTCGCGGCTTCGTCGATCAGGTCGATCGCCTTGTCGGGAAGCTGACGATCAGGAATGTAACGCTGCGAAAGCCGTGCGGCCGCGATGATCGCCGCATCTGCAATCTGCACACCATGATGCACTTCGTAACGCTCTTTCAGGCCACGCAGAATTGCAATCGTATCTTCCTCGCTCGGTTCGTCCACCAACACTTTCTGGAAGCGTCGCTCCAGAGCTGCATCCTTCTCGATGTACTTCCGATATTCATCCAATGTCGTAGCGCCGACACAGTGCAATTCTCCTCGCGCCAGCGCTGGTTTGAGCATGTTGCCAGCATCCATGGAGCCTTCCGCCTTGCCAGCTCCCACCATGGTGTGCAGCTCATCGATAAAGAGGATAACTGACCCCTCCTGCTTGGACAGTTCGTTGAGCACCCCCTTGAGGCGCTCCTCGAATTCGCCGCGATACTTGGCTCCAGCAATCAGTGAGCCCATGTCGAGCGAGAGAATTTTCTTGTCCTTCAGCCCCTCTGGCACCTCACCATTGACGATGCGTTGAGCCAGGCCTTCCAGAATCGCTGTCTTGCCGACACCTGGTTCGCCAATGAGGACAGGATTATTCTTGGTGCGACGCTGCAGCACCTGAATCGTGCGACGAATTTCACTGTCGCGACCTATCACCGGATCCAGTTCACCGTTCGCAGCCCGTTCGGTCAGATCGACGCAAAAACGTGAGAGTGCCTGCCAGGAATCTTCCGCTCCGGCATCGCTGACCTTGTCGCCACCACGCAGGTTGGCGATCGCGTTTTCCAATGCCTTCTCGTTGACACCATAGGAATTGAGCAGCCTGCCAAGTTCGCCCTTGTCGGCCATTGCCACGAGGATGATCGCCTCACTGGAAACGAACTTGTCGCCATTCTTCTGCGCCAGCTTGTCGGCCTGGTTCATCAGACGACCAAGCTCGTTGGAAAGCGCCACGTCTCCGGCATTGCCTTCCACCTTGGGCAGTTTGTCGATCAGTTGCTGCAACCGCGATCTCAGGTCGGCAATATTGAAACCTGTCTGTGAAAGCAGGGGGCGCACCGAGCCACCCTTCTGATCCAGCAAGGCCGCCACAAGATGCACGGGCTCGATGAAATTGTTGTCGTGTCCCACTGCAAGCGACTGAGCATCGGCCAGAGCTGCCTGCAACTTGCTGGTCATTTGATCCATGCGCATGTACGTACCTCGAAAGAATTGGTAGTCGAACTATGGCACTAAATGCGGGCTGGGAAGTGAAATTCAAGCAAGAGGAAGGAAAAGCCTTGATCTGGATCAGGAGAACCGCTTGATTCCTATGACGCTGGCCATCCGCCCGGTGTCGCGGTCACGACGGTAGGAATAGAATCGATCTGCATCACAGAAGGTACACAGGCCACCGCCGTGAATGTCTGTAACACCATGTCGCTGAAGTCTGAGCCTGGCCAGACTGTACAGATCAGCATGGTACTTGCCCGGTGACGATGCCGCCTTGAACGCCGATTCGCGAATCTCGCGGCGCTGGTCATCGTCATGGCTCGCAGCCAGAAATGCATCAAGCACCTCCGCACCAACCTCAAAATGACATGGGCCGATAGCGGGTCCCATCCAGCACAGGACCTCTGACGGAGCGACAGTGAATGTCTCCAGCGTCCGCTCGAGCACACCATCGAGGAGGCCGCGCCAGCCAGCATGGGCAACAGCTGCACTATGACCATCACGTGCCACAAAAAACACCGGCAGACAGTCGGCTGTCATGACCACACCTGCGAGGCCGGGTTGATCGATGAAGACAGCATCACCGGTTTTCGTCAAACCGTCGGCAGTCGCGCCTATGACTTGCGTCCCGTGGACCTGTTGCAGCCACTGCAAGTGCAGGCCAGGCTCGAGAAACTCCTGCAGGAGAGCCCGATTGGCAAGCACATCGGAAGGGTCATCATTGACGTGCAAGGCCAGATTGAAGGAATCGAATGGTGGCTTGCTGACGCCACCGATACGGGTGCTGACCAAGGCGATCACACCAGGCGGCGCGGGCCAATCAGGGAAGACGAGCGTGGGGTTTGCTGCTGAATCAGGTTGGAATGCCACTTTGCTACCCTCTGCACCTTGCCCCGGAAGCAATCACACATCGTCCTTGAGCGCGGCTATAAGAACCAGCATATCTTCGGGCAGATCCGATTCCCAACTGCACATTTCTCCGGTGCGAGGATGAACAAAACCCAACCGACGCGCGTGAAGTGCCTGCCGGCGGAATTGCTGCAACTGCCTTGTCAATTCACCACTGCTGCCCTTTGGGATCTGTAACCTGCCGCCGTAAAGCGGATCACCGACGAGAGGGAAGCGAATATGGCTCATATGCACGCGAATCTGATGCGTACGACCGGTCTCCAGCTTGACCACAATGTGGGTATGCGCCCGGAAACGCTCAATCACACGGAAATGTGTGACTGCCTCTTTACCGTTTTCGAGTACTGCCCTCTTCTGCCGATGCACTGGATGCCGGCCCAAGGGCAGATCGACGGTCCCGCCTGCTGTCATTACCCCGATGACGATTGCTTCGTATTCCCGCTCCACATCGCGGCGCTGCAGCTGTTTCACGAGTATCTTGTGAGCGGGCAGGTTCTTGGCGACCATCATCAATCCGGACGTGTCCTTGTCCAGACGGTGCACGATGCCGGCACGCGGAATCTCGCTGAGTTGCGGGCAGTGATGCAACAGCCCGTTGAGCAAGGTGCCCGTGCGGTTGCCCGCAGCCGGATGCACCACGGTATTCACCGGCTTGTTGAGTACCAGTACATCGTCATCCTCGTACACGATATCGAGCACCGAGGGCTCCGGCGCCCAGGCATCCTCTACCGCCAATTCCGTTTCCAGGGTCAACGCATCGCCCGCCCAGATCTTGTCCTTGGAGCGCAGCACCTTGCCATTGACCAGCAGACTGCCTTCCTTGATCCAGGTCTGGAGTCGCCCGCGCGAATAATCCGGAAACAATCCGGCTGCCACCTGGTCCAAGCGATTACCGGAAAGAGACTCCGGCACTTCTGCCTGCATTGAAATCTTCGTACTCATCGTTGCCTGATCGTGAAATAGAGAAAGAATACAGCATAACTTGGGTTTGACCGGATTGCTGTGGTTAAATACGTCATTGCTCAGACAGCGGAGAAAGCGCGTCTGGCCTGGTTTTGCGGGCGGCATTATACCCGTTAATCGACCAGTGAATTCATTATTTTCCTGCTCCCCACGAGGGTGAGTCAGGGTACCGGAGGTTGTGGTCGCGTGAGAATCCTGATCCTGATGACGCTGTGTCTGGCGTTTGTGTCCTGCTCGATCTTCGATAGTGAGGAACGCGATGAGTTCGAGGGTTTGAGCACCGAGGAGCAGTTCTATGTGACCGCTCAGCGCCAACTCAACTCCCGTAACTACCGCGCGGCGATCAATACCTATCAAGCTCTGGAGTCCCGTTTCCCATTTGGTCGCTATGCAGCTCAGGGTCAGTTGGAGTTGATATATGCATACTTCAGCAACCTGGATCTGGAAGCTGCGCGAACCGCAGCAGACCGTTTCATCCGCCTGCACCCGGACAATCCCAATATCGACTATGCGTATTACATGAAGGGCATGGCCTCATTTGCGGAAGACTCCGGCTTCATGAGCCGCTTCCTGCCTACCGACCCTTCCAAGCGCGATCCGGGCCGTGCCCGCGACTCCTTTGCAGAATTTTCCCTCTTGCTGGCACTCTACCCTGACAGCGAATACGCTGCGGATGCCAGGGCGAGAATGATCTTCCTGCGCAACACACTGGCGGCCTACGAGGTCCATGTCGCAAATTATTATCTGGAGCGACGCGCCTACATGGCTGCGCTTAATCGCGGCCGTTACGTTGTGGAAAATTTCCAGGGGAGTCCGCTGGTCGCGGATGGTGTAGCCATCATGGTCGAATCGTATCTGCGCATGGGGCTGGACGATCTGGCGGCAACCTCACTCGCACTGCTTCGAACCAATTTCCCTGATCATCCGGCGCTGGATCCGAATGGTAACTTCATCGTCCGTACGGACGTGACCAATCCGTCCCTGCTCTACACCGTGTCGTTCGGCCTGCTGGGAGACAACGTGGACAACACTCCATTGGCTCCCACAACCCGCCCCTTCAGTCCGGAGAATCCGGTAATGGACGATGCGCCAACGCAACAGCGCTCCCTGTTGAGCATTCTCACCTTCGGTATTTTCGGCTGAGGATATCCCGGGAATCAGTAGTTCTCGGGACAGAACTCTCTTTCGATAAGCTCGATCAGGATGTGAATGATCTTGATGTGAACTTCCTGGATACGATCGGCAAACGCGCTCTTGCCTGCGCTGATGTCGACAGTGGCCAGTGTCCCCAGGGCAGATCCCCCCTGCCCCGTCAGACTGATCACATGCATCCCATTTGCCCGCGCGAATTCTGCCGCCTTGATCACATTGCGGCTACTGCCACTGGTGCTGATTGCCAATACGCAGTCCCCTTCACGCCCGCGTGCCTCCAGATAGCGGGAGAATATATATTCGTAACCAAAGTCATTGGCGACACAGCTGATATGCCCGGGATCACTGATGGCCGACGCTGACAAACCCATTCGGTTCTGGCGATAGCGCCCAGTGAGTTCTTCCGCGAAATGCATGGCGTCGCTCATGGAGCCACCGTTGCCGCAACTGTAGATGGTCTTGCCCGCTCGCAGGGCATCGATCATCACCCGGGCACCGGCGGCAATGGCGTCCACATTGCGTGTGTCGCTCATGAAGCGCTGCAGGAAGTCCCGAGAGTCATTGAGTGTATCGACGATGTGCTGTTTCACTGGTTACCTGCCTTTCCTGAACGATGGTAATGAGTTGAGATGGAGAGTCTGGCTGAGAAAGTGTTGCGCTCTATTCACCAAGCTCCCAGGCGGATGTAATCGGATACCGCCGGTCCCGCCCGAAGCCGCGTTGCGTCAAGCGAACACCAACCGGGCTCTGCCGACGCTTGTACTCGTTGAGATCCACCAGTCGCA